>NZ_JBVHWN010000006.1:0-375208 GCF_055564335.1 Streptomyces sp. NPDC029139
CTCCACACCTACAACCACCACCGCTGCCACACCGCACTCGACGGACACCCACCCATCACCCGCGTCAACAACCCTGCGGGTCAATACACCTAGCCCGTGTCTTCCGGAGCACCTTGCGGCACCGGCCCCTCGGTGATCATCACAGGTCCATGATCTACTGCTCGTCCTGATACCGATCCGACGAGAAGCCGAGGTCATGACCACCCACTGCTGCGAGGCCATGAGCAGCCGCGTGAACGCTCCCTGCGACCAGCACGATGACCCCTTCGACTGCCCGGACGTGTTGGTCGGCTTCAGCGCCAAGTTCCAGGAGTACGGCCTGATCATCCATGACGGCGGCACATCGAGCATCGGGATCGACTTCTGCCCCTGGTGCGGTCAGCGCCTCCCTGATTCACAGCGGGACCGGTGGTTCGACGAGCTGGAACGTCGCGGGATCGATCCGTGGGAGGACGAGGTACCCGCCGAGTTCCTGGACGCCGGCTGGCTCAACTCGCTGTCTCAGGAGGGGTGAACCACGCGTTCCGCGCCTCTTTCGACACGCCCTGAGCTCTGAGTCCGTACCGTCGGAAACCTGGTGCGGACCCTCGCTGCGGTGGTGTGTGATCGGCCATGGCGATCGTGTTGAGCAAGCCGGGAGTCGACGGGCTGAGCGAGGCTGGGGGGCGCTGCGGGAGGGGCAGTACGAGGGGGCCCCGACGCAGCTGCATCCGGGTGACCTGGGCTGGTTCTGGCGCTCGGGTGCGGAGGCGACCGCCGCGGCGGTCAGGACATGGAGCCGTGACGGGCGGATCCTCGCCGTCGGACTGCTGGACGGACCCGGACTGTTGAGGCTGACGATCGCGCCGGACGCTCAGATCGACGAGGAGCTGGCCCAGCGGTTGGTCGGCGACGTGACCGAGCCGGACCACGGTGTGCTGCCCGAAGGCAGGGCGAGCGTCGAGGCGCCGACGGGTGCGCTGGTGCACGATCTGTTGTCCGCGACCGGCTGGAACGACGACGAGCCGTGGACTCCGCTGCGCCGCGACCTCACGGAGCCGGTGAACGACCCCGGCGTCCGCGTCGAGGAGGTCGGACGGGAGCGGGCGCACGTGTTCGCCGCCGTGCTCCGCACGGCGTTCGACGGGTCGCGGTTCACGGAGGAGCGCCGGCACGCGATGTCGACCGGGTTGCCGTACGCCGACGCGCGAAGCCTCGTCGCGTACGACGACCAAGGCAACGCGGCGGCGGCGGTGACCGTGTGGTCGGCCGGTCCCGGCCGGCCCGGATTGCTCGAACCGATGGGCGTCCGCGACCACCGCCGCACGGCTACGGCAAGGCGATCACCCTCGCCGCGGCGGCCGCGCTCCAGGAACTGGGCGCGTCGAGCGCGCTCGTCTGCACCCCGAGCTCCGACGTCGGCGCCGTCGCCACCTACGAGTCGGCCGGCTTCCGGCTACGCCCGGAGGCCAGGGACCGATGCCGGGACGCCTGAGTGGCACGGGCGTCTCGGGGGCCGGCGGCCGCCTCGGTCAGGAGACGGCCTCGCACCCCGTCGTCACCCCTTCCGGAAGTACTCGATGAGGCGCGAGTAGCTGTCGTCGGCATGGCCCTCCTCCACGGCCTTGGTCACCAGGCCGAGGGTGTAACCGGGCAATTCGACGTCGATGTTCCGTGCCGCGCTCTCGCGGATCAGGTCCTCGACCGAAGGCAGGTGATGCTGGAGCGCCCCGTACCGCGTCGCGTACTCACCACGGTCGACCTCGTCGGCGATCATCGGGAAGGATCCCAGTAACGCGGCGACCGACGGGCCGGCGTCGTCCAGGAACCGCTTCACCTCGACGCCCTCGCTGGTCAACAACGCGGCCGCGTGCAGGAATCCGTTGAGCGCGCCCCACATGGTGCCGTGAACGGCCATTCCGTACAGGGCCGGGAGGCCGGCGTCGGCCGAGACCAGCGTTCCCCGGCCGCCGAGGAGCTGAAGTGTGGGCTTGAACCGGTGGAAGACGGTGTCGGAACCGCCGTAGAAAATCACCGTCTCCGCGCTTCCGATGCCCGGAGCGATCGTCATGATCTGCCCATGGAGATACTGCGCGCCTCGGCCCCTGACCCATTCGGCCACGGCCCTGGCCTCTTCGGATGTCCCGTCCGTGAGATTGAGGACGGAGCGGCCGGACAGGGCGTCACCCGCGGATCCCAGTAGGTCGCGAGCCGTCGCGTTGCCCTTCACGCTGACGACCACCAGAGGACTGGCGACCACGGCGTCGCGCACCGACGCGGACGCCAGGGCCCCCTTGGTGACGAGCGGGTCGGCCTTCTCCGGCGTACGGTTCCACACCGTGGTCGGGTGCCCGGCGTCCAGGAAGGCCCCGGCGAGGGCCGAGCCCATCTCGCCGAGACCGATCACGGTCACGGGCGGCAGGGCGTCGTTTCGTGCTGAGGCAGTGTTCATCGGGTCCGCTCTCTCTCGGGTAGCAGTGGCGCAGCCCCTCCAGGGCCGCCGCCACCGGCGTCGCACGGAACGTCACGCTAGAACGTGAACCAAGGTTGAGGTCAACGCGGATCTGCAACATCCGGTCAGCGGGCGTGGGCCAGGCCGCGCTGCATCTCGCCGCCCGGCGAGCGGGCCCTTGAGTCTCCAGCCGGAGGAGGGTTCAGGATCTTCCTCATGGACGACGAAAACCCCGACCTGCTCACCATTGGCCGGCTCGCGCGCCGCACCGGAGTGCCGGTACGTACTCTGCGCTTCTGGTCGGACGAGGGGGCGGTGCCGCCTGTGGGCCGTTCCGCGGGTGGCTACCGGTTGTACGGCGCCGAGTCCGTGGCCCGTGTCGAGCTGGTCCGCACCCTGCGCGAGCTGGGCCTCGGGCTCGACGACGTGTGCCGCGTCCTGAGCGGCCGCACCACGGTCGCCGAGGTCGCCGACACGCATGTGGCCGCTCTCGACGCGCAGATCCGCTCCCTCAAGGTGAGCCGGGCCGTCCTGTCCACCGTGGCGAAACGGGGTTCGACCGTTGAGGAGACAACACTGATGAACCGGTTGGCGCGGCTTTCCGCCGCCGAGCGCAAGCAGATCATGGAGGAGTTCAAGGAGGAGGTGTTCGGCGGCCTCGACGACCCGCGCCTGCGCGACCGCATACGCACCTACAGCGTCGAATTGCCCGACGATCCCACACCTGAGCAGGTCGACGCCTGGATCGAACTGGCCGAATGGGTGCGGAATCCTGGCTTCCGTGCCCGGATGCGCTCATGGATGGAGCTCAACACGCCCGTACCCGGGCAGAGCCGTCCCCCCGGGGCGTCCATCTGGTGGGCCAGGCAGATCGTGCAGACCGTCGCGGAAGTCAGAAAGGCCGGGGTCGCTCCCGAGGGACCGGAAGCGGCGGAGATGCTGTCCGGGATGTTCGGTGACGCCGATCGGGCCGCCGTGCTGCGCAGCCTCGAGGCCGGGATCGAGGCAGGAGCGGAGCACTACCGGGGCCTCGTCGCCCGTGTGCGCGGGCAGGCTTCGTCGCCCGACGCGACGGAGGAGCTGGAATGGCTGGCGCGGGCCCTGCGCGCCGCGGACCGGACCTGACCCGGTGCGCGGTCTCGGCGCGGGGCGGCCGAGCAGGGCCGACCGAGCAGGCCCGGTCGCCGACCTCGCGATGCCGGGACGTGTCCGGCCTCAGGACGGGCACCGCCGGCGACCATGGCCCGCGCGTAGGGCGTTCTGACGCACGCCGGCTGACAGGTGACGCCCTCCCCGTCTCCGGTGGCATGGGCTGACGCCGCGCGGTCTTCACCCATGCCCCGGACCCCGCCGGAGTCGTTGCCTGGTCAGCGAGGGGTGAGGAGGCAGAACTCGTTGCCTTCGGGGTCGGCCAGAACCGTCCAGGAGATTGCGGACTGATCGATATCGGGGTCGGTGGCGCCCAGGGCGCGCAGGCGGGCCGCCTCCGCGGCCAGGTCGTCACCGGGGTAGGGGCGGACGTCGAGGTGGACGCGGTTCCACCCGCTCTTGGTGTCGGGGGTGTGGAGGAACTCCAGGTAGGGGCCGACGTCTTTGGCGGAGCGCATGGTCGCGTGGTCGTCGGTGACCTCGTGCACGGTCCAGTCCATCGCCTGGCCCCAGAACCGGGCCATCCTTCGCGGGTCGGTGCAGTCGACCACCACCGCGGCGATCGGCCCGGTGTCCTGGTAGCGCGGACGGGGCTCCAGGACGCAGAACTCGTTGCCCTCCGGGTCGGCCATGACCGTCCGGGGGACGTCGCCCTGACCGACGTCGGCGGGCGTCGCGCCGAGGTCCTTCAGGCGCGCGACCAACTCCGCCTGATGGGCGGTGGAGGTGGTGGCCAGATCGAGGTGCACCCGGTTCTTGACCGTTTTGGGTTCCGGGCGGGCGATGATGTCGATGCAGACGGCCCCAGGATCGGGGTAGCTGAAGCCCACGGGTTCGAGGTTGGTCACGCCGGGTCCCTCGCTGTCGACACCCCAACCGAGTGCCTCCGCCCAGAACCGGCCGAGCACGGAGTCGTCCTGAGCCTTCATGTTGATCTGTACGAGCCTTGTTGACATGCCGCAGATCCTAGAAGCTCCACCGCCCCAGGTGGCCGTGATCGGACATGTGCTCGGCCAGGCGCTGACCGCGGCCGCGCGTACCGGCCCTTCCGGCCGGGGCGAGTCCTGGTGAACAGAGGCAAGCCCCGACGCGACGCCATGGACCGGTCGAACGCCCTGCACCTCTTGCGGCGGCCGCTTAGGGGTGGAGGCGTGCTGGTGTGCGATCCGGGCCAGGAGTGCGGGCGGGCGGGCGTCGGGTTCTCCAGCAGCAGGCCCGCGAACGCGCGATGGTAGTGCTCCATGCGGCGGCTCCGGCCACTGGAGTGCGTCACGAATCGGCGGCTCGAGGCGTTACCGCGGTGGAGCGCCGGCGCGAAGCGTGGCGGGCGGACGGACAAGCACAACGGAGGGTTGCGGTGGTGACAGTGGCGGACGGCGACTCTTCGGACGCGGCGGACGGGGCGCCGGTGCCTCGGGTTCTGTTCGACACCGGAACACTGGAGACGCTCGGTCCGGAAACGGCCGGTGCCGTGTGGCGGCTTGCGGAACCCGGTCGCCAGCTCGACGCCAATGTCGTACGCGTCCCGCCCGGTCGACGTGTCGACCCCCATGCCGAGCCGGACCTGGACGTCCTCCTGCTGGTCGTGGCCGGGGACGGCACGTTGACCACCTCCGAAGGACCGCGCTCCCTGGGAGGAGGCAGCCTCGTCTGGCTGCCCCGCGGCTCCACCCGCGGGCTCGTCGCCGGCCCACGCGGCCTGGCGTACCTGACCGTCCACCGGCGCCGGCCGGGTATGCGGGTCCAACCCGCCGCGAACAGGGACCCGATGCCGTGAACGCTCGCGGCGACACGTCCTGACGCCCGCACCAACCGATCGATATCGCGTGGCTGCCGCGTCCGCGGTGCCGGTAACGTCCGCTCTCCCGGCCTGCCGTACCAAGCGGCCTGCGGCCCCTGTCCAGAGAGCGACGTACATGACCAGCCGACGAGCGACGACGACCCTGTGGCGCCCCACCGGCCCCGAGGAGCTGGATCTGGTGCGGGAGCTGAATTGGCGTGCGTGGCCGCCCAGGCTGCCCGAGCAGCCGATCTTCTACCCGGTTCTCGACGAGGACTACGCGATCAAGATCGCACGGGACTGGAACGTGAAGCACAGTGGCGCCGGTTTCGTCACTCGCTTCGAGGTCGAGTCGGAGTTCTTGAGCCGGTATCCCGTCCAGCAGGCGGGCGGGCGGACGATCCTCGAGCTCTGGGTTCCGGCCGAGGAGCTGGACGACTTCAACGCCCACATCGTCGGCGAGATCGAGGTGGTCCACGCGTTCCGCTGAGGCGGGGTGGATCGAGCCCGCTCCAGCGCACGTCGAACCAGCCGGGCCGCTGCTCCGTCCTTGGGCGCGGCGGAGCGCGCCGACGCGGACGCCCAGGACTGGCTGCCGTACGCGCCGGGCGAGGAGAGTGTCCTGGACGGGCCTCTGGACGGGCCTCTGAGGGTCTGGCGCGCGGCCGCGCAGAGCGGGCTCGGCCTGTGTGGGGTGGCGCTCCACCCGTCGTGACCGACGCGCCCCGTGCGAGGGGGACGGGGACCGAGGGCCGCCCGGAGGCGTCGTCGGAGGGGTCCACCACCGGCCACCTCGGTCCACCACCGGGGCCGCCGCCTAGGCGGCGAACCGCCGTACGTAGCGCTTCTGCCACGGGGTCTCGACCGCGCGCGGATGGTACGCGCGGCGGACGAACTCCACGGCACGGTCGGCCGGTACGCCGTCGAGGACGGCGAGACACGCCAGGGCCGTACCGGTCCGGCCGACGCCGCCCCCGCAGGCGAACTCGACCCGCTCCGTCTCGGCCCGGGCCCACGCCTCGGCCAGGACGGTCCGCGTCTCCGTGGGGTCGGCCGGCAGGCGGAAGTCCGGCCAGCGCAGCCACCGTGCCTCCCAGGAGACCTCCGGCGGGCGCTTGCCGAGCAGATGGACGGCGAAGTCGGGGGTCTGTCCCGGTGGCAGCGGGTGCCGGAGCCCGCGCCCCCGTACCACACGCCCGGAGGGCAACTCCAGTACACCGGCGTCCGTCGGATTCCAGAGGTTCGTCACCCGCCCACCGTAACGGGCCGCTGTCCCCCGTGGCCGGGCTCCTGACGGCCTCGGCCCCTGCGGGTTTCACACCCGCCCCACCGCCGTCGCGATGCCCCATCGCCGTCGAGGCACCGGGCCGCCGATGACGCGCGCCGCTCGATGTGCGGTCCGTCGGATGTACCCGGTGGACCCTCCGCTCAGAGCGGCAACCCCGCGTAGTTCTGCGCCAGTTCGGCCGCCGCATGCGGTGAGGTCGCGATCCGGTCGAGCTGGGAGAGCTGGAGCCGGGTGTCGAAGGCCGACTGCCCGGGATCGGTGTGCAGTGTCGTCGTCATGAAGTACGAGAAGTGCTCGGCGCGCCAGACCCGGCGCAGGCAGGTGTCGGAGTACGCGTCGAGCAGGTCCGTGGAGCCGGTGGTGGACCACCGGGCGAGCGCACGGGCGAGGACGATCACGTCGGCCGCGGCGAGATTGAGGCCCTTCGCGCCGGTCGGCGGGACGATGTGCGCCGCGTCCCCGGCGAGGAGCAGCCGCCCGTACCGCATCGGCTCCGTCACCGAACTGCGCATCGGCAGCACCGACTTCTGTGTGACCGGGCCGCGCTCGAGCCGCCACCCGGGCTCCGTGCCGAGCGAGAAGCGGGCGTCCAGCTCGTCCCATATGCGCTCGTCGGACCAGTCGGCCGGGTCCGTGCCGTTCGGCACCTGGAGGTAGAGCCGGCTCACGCTCGGCGACCGCATGCTGGCCAGCGCGAACCCGCGCTCCGAGTGCGCGTAGATCAACTCGTCGTACACGGGCGCGGCGTCCGCGAGGATACCGAGCCAGGAGTACGGATACGTCCGCTCGTACGTCGTGCGCTCCGCCTCCGGGACCGCCGTGCGCGCCACGCCGTGGTATCCGTCGCAGCCCACGACGTAGTCGCAGGTCAGGGTCTGCTCGCGGCCCTCGTGGGTGTAGCGGATCGACGGACGGTCGGTGTCGACGCCCTCCACCGCGCGCACCTCCGCGTCGAACAGCAGCGGTCCGCCGTCGGCGAGTTGCAGGGCGATCAGGTCCTTGACCACCTCGGTCTGCGCGTAGACCCACACCCGGCGGCCGTCGGTGAGCGAGGGGAAGTGGACCCGGTGGGCGCGTCCGTCGAAGCGGAGCTCGATGCCGTCGTGGGGCAGGCCCTCGGCGTCCAGCCGCGCCCCGGCCCCGGCCGCCCGCAGGGCGTCGACGGTGGCCTGTTCGAGGATCCCGGCGCGTTGGCGGCGCTCCACATAGGCGCGGTCGCGGGACTCCAGGACCACGCAGTCGACCCCGGCGTTGTGCAGCAGGCGGGCGAGCAGCAGCCCGGAGGGGCCGCCACCGATGATCCCCACGGTGGTGTGCATCGTCTCTCCATGTTCGTATGGTGAAATAAACTTCACTCAAGAGCGGGCCGAGTCTGCGCCCCGTGACACGCGGCTGTCAACGCCCCGGCGCGGACACGCCGGGCCCCTTCCGTCTCCATTCATTACGGTGTCCCCGAGATCCGTCAGGGAGAGTCCATGCCACCGACCGAAACCGCTCCGGCGCCGGACGCACCGCACGAGCGGGACGCGCCGCAGCACCCGCAGCCCGAGCGGGCCGCTCCGCACGCACCGCACGAGCGGGGTGTGCCGCAAGAGGCCGTCGCCCCCCTGATGCGCGGCCTCACCGTCCTGCGCCGGCTCACCGACGCCGACGGGGCGCTCAGTCTCAGCGAGCTGGAGCGCACCACCGGTCTGGCCCGCTCCACCGTGGACCGCGTGACCGGCACGCTCGCCCGCATGGGGTACGTCCGTCTCGACGGCCGCGACGTCTTCCTCGCCCCCCGGTTGATGGAACTCGGCAACGCCTATCTCGCCGCCCTCGGCCTTCCGCGCCTGCTGGGCGGCCGCGCCGACGCGCTCGCGGACGAGCTCGACGAGTCGGTCTCCCTCGCGGTCGCCGACGGCGACGGCATCCGCTTCGTCCATCAGGCCACCCGCCGGCGTGCCATGTCCCTCAGCTTCCGCATCGGCGACCTGCTCCCCGCCGAACGTACCGCCCCGGGGGCGTTGTTCGCCGCCGACTGGACCGGGACGGAGTGGGATCGCTGGCGCGACCGCAGGGCGGCCGACCCCCGGAGCGCCGGCTTCCCCGCCGTACCGCCCGGAGGCGGGCCGGACGAGCGGGAGTTCGCGGCCCGCGCGGCGCGGGCGGGGGAGCGGGGCTGGGCCCTGGACGACCAGCTCATCGAACCCGGCCTGGTCGCCCTGTCCCTGCCCGTACGGGACGCGGCGGGCGTCGTGGCCTGTGTGGTCAGCGTGGTCAGCCACACCAGCCGCCACACCGCCGACTCGCTCCGCGAGGCCATGCTGCCCCGGCTGCGCGCCGCCGTGGCGTCCTGGGAGCTGCTGCTGCGGGACCACTCCGGCGGGACCGCGGACGTCGCACCTCGCGCACCGGCGGGCGGCACGGGCGGGGCGCGGGACTCCGCGGCCGCCCCCACGGGCCCCGGTCTCGCCGACTGGACCCATGCCTCGAAGCAGGAACTCGGCCGCGGCTTCATCGAGTCCCTGGCCCGCGGGCTCACGGTCCTCACCGCCTTCGGCGAGGGCCGTTCCGCGCTCCCGCTGACCGCTGTGGCCGAGGCGACCGGGCTGGCCCGGGCCACCGCCCGGCGGGCCCTGATCACCCTCGAGCACCTGGGGTACGTCAGTGCCGCGGGGCGGCTGTTCCGGCTGACGCCCCAGGTGCTCGCGCTCGGCTTCCCCCACCTCTCACGGCTGTCGCTCCCGCAGATCGCGGCGCCGCATCTCGCCGAACTGTCCCGCCGCGTCCACGACTCCGCCTCCCTCGCGGTGCTTGCCGGCGCCGACGTCCGCTACACGGGCCGGGTCGCCACCCGTCGCGTCATGAGCGTCCACATCACCGTCGGCACCCGCTTCCCCGCCCACGCCACCTCCCTGGGCCGGGTGATGCTCGCGGACCTGCCGCCCGAGGAGCGCACCGCGTGGCTGGAGTCCGTCGAGCCTGAGGCCCTGACCCCGTACACGGTCACCTCCCGCGCTGAGCTCGCCGCGATCCTGGAGCGGGTGCGGCAGCAGGGTTACGCCCTCGTCGACGAGGAGCTGGAGCAGGGGCTCCGGTCGATCGCCGTGCCGGTGCGCGATCGGGCGGGCGCCGTCGTGGCCGCCGTCAACGTGGCCATGCACAGCAGCCGTCGCAGCGTCGAGGAGTGCGTCGACGACGTCCTGCCGGAGCTGCGCGCCGCGGTCGCCCGCGTCGAGGAGGATCTGCGGACGGCGGGGCGGTTCGCCCACGTGCCGGAGGTCTGATTCCGCGCGGGCCCGACGGCCGAGCGGGCTCTCCGGCTCGCCCGTCCGGCCCGGTGCGTGTGCCGCACGTCCGATCCCGCGCGGGCCCGAGGCCGGCCGTCTTCCCGGCACCCGCCCCCGTGCAGCCCAGTCGGCCCCGCCCCGGCCAGCCCACGCCGGTCCCGCCCCTGGCCCCCGCCTTCGCCGACCTCACGCCGAGGCGAGCGGCTCCCCCGGGGCGCGGAGCTGTTCCGCCGCGTCGGAGACCCGTAGCAGCAGGCTCATGAACTGCGTTTGTTCCTCGGGCGAGAGGGGGGCGAGGAAGACCTGGTTCATCCGAGCCGTCCGTACGGTCAGCCCGCGGTGCGTCCGCTCCCCGTCCTCGGTCAGCCGCAGCAGGAACCGGCGGCCGTCCTCCCGGTCGCGCACCTTGTCGAGCAGCCCGCGGCGGGTGAGCCGGCTGACGACCTCGGCGATGGTCGAGCGGTCCAGGCCCACGCGCTCGCCCACGGTCCGCTGGTCGAGGCCGGGCTCGGCCCTCAGGGCGTTGAGGACGCCGAACTGCGGGGAGGTGATCTCCTCCGAGACCATCGTCGTCCACAGCAGGTGGTGCGCCTGCTGGAGCCGCCGGGCCAGGTGCCCGGGATGGGTGGTCAGATCCACCGCGGCCATCGTCTGCCTCCGGTTGATTTCATCGGTGTACGGAACGATACGCTCCCGCCGCTCACCGCCCCGGGCGGCTCTTGACGGCCGGGAAACGCGATGCCAGCATGACCGCGTTGAAGCAAATACTCAGTGCACTGACTAATTGTCGACGGCACTCTTTCACGACGCGGAGGCTTCTCGAATGGACAAGGTGGTCGCCACCGCCGCCGAGGCGGTGGCCGACATCGGGGACGGAGCGTCGCTCGCCGTCGGCGGCTTCGGCCTCAGCGGAGTGCCGAACGTACTCATCGAGGCCCTGTACGGGCAGGGGACCAGTGGCCTGAGCGTGGTCTCGAACAACTGCGGGGCCATGGACTCCGGTCTCGCCGTGCTCCTGGCCGCCGGCCGGATCGCCCGGGTCACGGGCTCGTACATCGGCTCGAACAAGGAGTTCGCGCGGCAGTACCTCGCCGGCGAGCTGGAGGTCGAACTGATCCCCCAGGGCACGCTCGCGGAGCGGCTGCGCGCCGGCGGCTGCGGCATCCCCGCCTTCTACACCCCCGCCGGCGTGGGCACCCAGGTCGCCGAGGGCGGTCTGCCCTGGCGCTACGACGGCGCCGGAGGGGTCGCGCTGGCCTCGCCGCCCAAGGAGGTACGGGCCTTCGACGGGACCGAGTACGTCCTCGAGCACGGCATCCGCACGGACTTCGCTCTCGTCCGGGCCGCCCGCGGCGACCGCCACGGCAACCTCGTCTTCAACAAGTCGGCACGGAACTTCAACCCCCTCGCCGCGATGGCCGGAAAGGTGACGGTCGCCGAGGTCGAGGAGCTCGTCGAACCGGGCGGGCTCGATCCCGACGAGGTGCATCTGCCCGGTGTCTTCGTCCAGCGCGTGGTGGCCCTGACCCCCGGACAGGCGCGGGCGAAGCGCATCGAACGGCGTACGGTCTCCGCGCCGTCGGAAGGAGGGACCACGCGATGAGCTGGACCCGTGAGCAGATGGCCGCCCGCGCCGCGCGCGAGCTGGAGGACGGCCAATACGTCAACCTGGGCATCGGACTGCCCACCCTGATCCCCAACCACCTCCCCGAGGGCGTGGAGGTGATCCTGGAGTCGGAGAACGGCATCCTGGGCACCGGCCCCTACCCGGCCGAGGACCAGGTCGACCCCGATCTCATCAACGCCGGCAAGGAGACCGTCACCGTCCTTCCCGGGGCCTCCTTCTTCGACTCCGCGCTCTCCTTCGGGATGATCCGGGGCGGGCACATCGACGTCGCCGTACTCGGCGCCATGCAGGTCTCGGCGCGCGGTGACCTCGCCAACTGGGCCGTACCCGGCAAGCTGATCACCGGCATCGGTGGGGCGATGGACCTGGTCCACGGCGCCCGGAAGGTCATCGTCGTGATGACCCACACCGCCAAGGACGGCACCCCGAAGATCGTGGAGGAGTGCACCCTCCCCCTGACCGGCCGGGGCTGTGTCGACCTGATCGTCACCGACCTCGGGGTCCTCGACGTCACCGACGACGGACTCGTCCTCGTCGAGACGGCACCCGGCGTCGACCCCGCCGAACTCCTCGCCAGGACGGCCGCCACGGTCCACCACGTCCTCGGCGCCCCCACCCGCTGACACACCCCGGGAATCCCCATGGCCCTCACCCAGTCGGACATCGACACCGAGATCGACGACCTCCAGGACGCGTACGACAAGGAGCTGGCCGCCGGCGCGGCGCCCCGCAGCCATCCGGCCCGCGACTACGCCCCGTACCGCAGCTCGCTGCTCCGCCACCCCCACCAGCCGCTGGTGGCCGTGAACGGCGGCGACCCCGAGACGGTGGAGCTCTCCGGCCCCGTCTTCGGACCGACCGACATCACCGAGATCGACAACGACCTCACCCGGCAGCACCCCGGCGAGCCGCTCGGCGAACGGATCACCGTCTCCGGCCGCCTCCTCGACCGGGCCGGCCGCCCCGTACGCGGTCAGCTCATCGAGCTGTGGCAGGCCAACGCCTCCGGCCGGTACGCCCATCTGCGCGACCAGCACCCGGCCCCGCTCGACCCCAACTTCACCGGCGTCGGCCGTACCCTCACCGACGACGAGGGCCGCTACACCTTCACGACGATCAAGCCGGGCGCGTACCCCTGGCGGAACCACACCAACGCGTGGCGCCCCGCCCACATCCACTTCTCCGTGTTCGGCACGGCGTTCACCCAGCGGCTCGTGACGCAGATGTACTTCCCCGGCGACCCGCTCTTCGCCCACGACCCCATCCTGCGTTCGGTCACCGACCGCGCCGCCCGCGAGCGGCTCGTCGCCACCTACGACCACGCGCTGTCGCGGCCCGATTTCTCGCTCGGCTACGCCTGGGACATCGTCCTCGACGGCCCCTCCGCCACCTGGATCGAAGAAGGACGCTGACCCGAGATGACGCTGCTTCCCACCCCGTCCCACACCGTCGGCCCGTTCTACGGCTTCGCCCTGCCCTTCCCCGAAGGCGAGCGGATAGCGCCGCACGGACACCCGGAGCAGATCGTCCTGCACGGTCATGTGTACGACGGCCGAGGCGTCCCCGTGCCCGACGCGATCCTCGAGTTCTGGCAGGCCGCCCCCGACGGCTCGCTGACCGGAGCCCCGGGCTCCATGCGCCGCGACCCCGTGACCGGCGGCCACCTCGGCCGCAACGGCACCGACTTCACCGGCTTCGGGCGGGTCGCCACGGACGCCGACGGCCATTACGCGCTCCACACCCTCCCGCCCGGCAACGCGGGACTCCCGTACATCAGCGTCTGCGTCTTCGCCCGTGGCCTCCTGCACCACCTCTTCACCCGCGCGTACCTCCGCGACGGCTCCGACCCGCTGCTCGACTCGCTGCCGGCCGCACGCCGGGCCACGCTGGTGGCACGGCCCGACGACGACGCGCACCGCACCCACCGCTTCGACATCCGCCTGCAGGGCGAGGACGAGACGGTCTTCCTGGAGTTCATGTGACACCCGAGCCCATCGACGCCGGCCTGCTCGCCCCCGGACGGGCCGGCGGCCCGGCCGAGGCCGCGACCGCCGACGCCGCGTTCCTGCAGGCGCTGCTCGACGCGGAGGCGGCCCTCGCCCGCGCCCAGTCGGCCACCGGTCAGGCGCCGGCCGAGGCCGGCCGCGCGGTCACGGCCGCCGCCGACGCCACCCGCTTCGACGTCCGCGACCTCGCCCTGCGCGCCCGCTCCGGCGGCAACCCCGTCATTCCGCTGGTCGCCGACCTCACCGCGGCCGTGCCGGGGGAGTGGCGGGCGTACGTCCACCGCGGAGCGACCAGCCAGGACATCCTGGACACCGCGACGATGCTCGTCGCGCGCCGCACGCTGAACCTGGTCCTCGACGACCTCGCCCGCACGGAGCGGGCACTGGCGGCCCAGGCCGCCGCCCACCGGGACACGGCCATGCCCGGCCGGACCCTCACCCAGCACGCCGTACCCACCACCTTCGGGCTGAAGGCGGCCGGCTGGCGCTCCCTGATCCTCGACGCCCGGGACCGGCTCCGTACCGTACGTGACGGCCTGCCTGCCCAACTCGGCGGCGCGGCAGGGACACTGGCCGCCTTCGCGACGTACGGGAACCAGGCGGCCGACGGCGCCGAACGGCTCGTCGCGGCCTACGCGCAGGAGACCGGTCTCGCGGCGCCCGCGCTGCCCTGGCACGTCCTGCGCACCCCGATCGCCGACCTCGCCGGCGCCCTCGCCTTCACGGCCGGGGCGCTCGGCAAGACCGCCGTCGACGTCCTCACCCTTTCCCGCACCGAGATCGGGGAAGTGGCGGAGGGGGCGGGCGGCGGATCCTCCGCCATGCCGCACAAGGCGAACCCCGTCCGTGCGACGCTCGTCGCCTCGGCCGCGCGCCGCGCCCCGCACCTGGCGGCCGTCCTGTACGCCTCGATGGCCGCCGAGGACGAACGGCCGGCCGGCGCCTGGCACGCCGAGTGGGAGTCCCTGCGCGACCTGCTCCGCCTCGTCGGAGGCGCCGCCCGGGGCACTGCGGAGCTGGCGGAGGGGCTGCGCGTGCACGCCGACGTCATGCGGGAACACCTCGGCCTCACCGGCGGGTTGATCGCCGCCGAGCGGCTCTCCGTCGCCCTCTCGCCCCTCCTCGGCCGGGACCGCGCCAGGGAACTCCTCACGGAACTCGCCCGGCGCGTCCCCGCCGAAGGCTCCTCGCTCTCCGAACTCCTCGCTCAGGTGCCGGAGTTGCGGGGTGTGGACCTGGGCGATCTCACCGACCCCGCCCGGGGCACCGGATCCGCCGGCGCCCTGACCGACCGCGCCCTGGAGCGATCGTGACCACCGCCGCACCGCCGCCGTACGAGGTACCGCACCACCGCGTCGAGGGGCCGCCCTCCGCGCCGGTGCTGATCCTCGGCCCCTCGCTGGGCACCTCCACCGCTCTGTGGGACGCGGTCGCCCCCGAACTGTCCGTCACCCACCGGGTCGTCCGATGGGACCTGCCCGGCCACGGCGGCTCGCCCGCCTCGCTCATCGGCCCCGGGGCGA
The DNA here is from genome assembly GCF_055564335.1 of Streptomyces sp. NPDC029139. Classification (NCBI taxonomy): domain Bacteria; kingdom Bacillati; phylum Actinomycetota; class Actinomycetes; order Kitasatosporales; family Streptomycetaceae; genus Streptomyces; species Streptomyces sp. NPDC029139. Next base: position 15,077 of record NZ_JBVHWN010000006.1, read on the forward strand.
CGGTGGCCGACCTCGCGGACCTCGTCCTCGCCCTCGCCGACGCACTCGGCGCCGAGCGCTTCTCGTACGCGGGCGTCTCCCTCGGCGGCGCCGTCGGCCTGCACCTCGCCGCCCACCACCCCGAGCGGGTGGAGCGCCTCGCGGCCCTGTGCTCCTCCGCCCACTTCGGCGGCTCCGCGCCGTGGGAGGAGCGCGCCGCGACCGTCCGGCGCGAGGGACTGGCCGCACTCGCCGAAACCGCCGACGCCCGCTGGTTCACCCCCGGCTTCACCGTGCCCGCCCTGGTCGACGACCACCGGAAGGCCGACCCGGACGCGTACGCCGCCTGCTGCGACGCCCTCGCCGCCTTCGACCTGCGGGACCGGCTGGCGTCGATCACCGCGCCCACACTGCTCGTCGCGGGCCGCGAGGACCCGGCGACCCCGCCGGCCCATCTGCGGGAGATCGCGGACGCGGTGCCCGGCGCGACGCTCACCGAGCTCGCGGGCGCCTCCCACCTCGCGCCGGCCGAGCAGCCCGAAGCCGTGCTGGCCGCGCTGCGCGGCCACTTCACCGACGGTGGAGCGCGGCGGGGCATGGAAGTCCGCCGTCAGGTCCTCGGCGACGCGCACGTCGACCGCGCCCAGGCGCGCCAGACGCCCTTCACGGCCCCCTTCCAGGACCTCATCTCCCGCTACGCCTGGGGCGAGATCTGGACCGATCCCACCCTGTCGCGGCGCGAGCGGAGCCTGATCACCCTCACCGCGCTCGTCGCCCACGGCCACCTCGAGGAGCTGGCCCTGCACGTGCGCGCGGCCCGCCGCAACGGGCTGCGCCCCGACGAGATCGGCGCCGTCCTGCTCCAGACCGCGGTGTACTGCGGCGTCCCGGCCGCCAACGCCGCCTTCGCCGTGGCCCAGCGGGTCCTCGCGGAGGAGGACGGGCCGGTGGAGTGACGGCGCGGCGCCCGGTCCGGTGGTCCGGCGCCCACCTGCGCGCTCGCGAGAAACAGGCGGAGCCACCCGCATGTCTGACGGACAGGCGGCGGTCACCCGCCCACTTCCGAGGGAAGGCGGCGGGTCACCCGCGCGCTGTCGACGGGAAGGCGGCGGGGGACCCCGCGCGCGGGACGAGCAGCAGCCCGAGGAGCGGCACCGCGCCCAGGACCAGCCAGGGCAGCGGACCCCGGTGCTCCAGGAGGGCGCCGGCGGGGGCCGCGCCCGCGAGGACGACCAGACCGGAGACCGACGAGAGCGCGCCGGTGAACAGACCGAGCCGCTCGGCGTCGACGAGGTCGGGAACGTACGCCCGGGTCGCCGGCACCACCAGCATCTGACCGAGGGTCAGCAGCACCGTGAAGCAGAGCGCGGGCCACAGGCCGCCCAGCGGCAGCAGCGCGCCGGTCGCCGCGAACGCGCCCGCGATCAGGGCGAGGCCGGCGCGGACCATGCCCGGCGCGCTCAGTCGTGCCGCCGCCCACCGCTCCAGCGGCAGCTGACCGACGACGACCAGCGCGGAGGAGAGCGCGAAGAGCCAGCCGAGCGCCCGCTGCGAGCCGGTGGCGCGGTCCAGCTCGGCCGGCAGCGCGAGATAGAGCTGGTTGTACGCGAGCAGGTAGGTCGCGTACGCGAGGGCGAGGCCGAGGAAACGGCGGTTGCGCACCAGCGGGCGCCACTCGGTCCGGGCCCGTCGCCGCGTGGGCTCCGCCCCCGGCATCAGGAACCAGTGCCCGGCCAGGACGAGGCCGAAGACGACGGCCCCCGCCGCGCACGCGGCCCGGAAGTGCCCGCCCCCCGCCCCGTCCCCCGCCCCGTACAGCGCCAGCGCGCCCAGCACCGGCCCGAGCAGCGCGCCCGCCTGCCCGCCCGCCGAGAACAGGGCGAGCCCCCGCGTGCGGGCCGGACCGCCCTCGTCCTCCATCCGCACCGCCTCGCGCGCCATCTCCGTCTCCACGGCCGGCGAGAACAGGGCCGCGGCGAAGCCGACCAGGACCACGGCCCCCATCACCGACCAGGTGGACGTGGCGAAGGCGAGCCAGCAGAAGCCCGCCACCCGCAGGGCGCAGCCGGTGAGGACGACCGGCCGCGCTCCATAACGGTCCGTCAGCGCGCCACCGACGACGAAGAGGCCCTGCTGACTGAAGGTGCGCAGCCCCAGGATCAGCCCGACCAGCCAGCCACCCAGCCCGAGGGCCCCGCCCAGATGGTCGGCGAGATAGGGAAGTACGGCGAAGAAGCCCACGTTGAAGGCGAACTGGCTGGTGATCAGCAGCCGGGCCAGAGGGGTCACGGAACGATCTTCCCGCGCCGCATGGTGAGCACGCGATCGCTCAGATGCCGGACCGCCGCCATGTCGTGGGAGATGAACAGACATCCGAGGCCGAGGCGGTCCTGGAGATCGAGCAGCAGATTGAGGACGCCCGCTCGCAGGGACGGGTCCAGGGCCGACACCGGTTCGTCGAGGACGAGCAGTTCGGGCGAGCTCGCCAGCGCACGGGCGATTCCCGCGCGCTGGCACTGTCCGCCGGACAGCTCGTGCGGGAGCCGGTCCCCGAGGGCGGCGTCCAGGCCCACCATGTCGAGGAGTTCCGCGACCCGTTCCGGTCCCGCGGGACGCGACCAGCGTCCCTGGACGCGCAGCGGCTCGGCGATCTGCTCGCGGATCCGCCGCCGGGGGCTGAGGGAGCCGTACGGGTCCTGGAACACCGGCTGGAAGCGTGGCCGCACCGCGCGCAGCCGCCGCTCGCCGAGCGTGGCGAGATCCATCCCGTCGAAGCGGACAGTGCCGCTGTGCGGCCGGCGCAGCCGCAGGACGGCCGCCGCCGTGGAGGACTTTCCGCAGCCGGACGGCCCGACGAGCCCGACCGTCTCACCGGCGTCCACGTGGAAGGAGACGCCGTCGACGGCGGTGGCCGCCCCGTACCGCACGACCAGGTCGTGGACGTCGAGCAGCGGGTTCATGCGGACTCCGGGGAGGCGTGGTGGCAGGAGACCTCGCGCCCGTCGAGCGAGCGGGGTTCGGGGCGGGCGGTGCGGCAGTGGTCGGTGGCCCGCGCGCAGCGGGGGGTGAAGGCGCAGCCGTGCGGCAGCTCGCCGGGTGCCGGCGGCCGGCCGGGGAGGGCGGGCAGCCGCGTCCGGGGAACACCGTGGGCGGTGGGGAGGGAGGCCAGCAGCCCGGCGGTGTACGGCGCGAGGGGCCGGGCCAGCACCCGGTCCACCGGCCCGTACTCGGCGAGGGAACCCGCGTACATGACCGCCATGCGGTCGGCGTGCTCCCGGACGACGTCGAGTGCGTGGGTGACCAGGACGAGTGAGGCGCCCCGCGCACCGCAGCGCTCGCGCAGCAGACCGAGGACCTTGTCCTGCGTCCCGGGGTCGAGGGCGGTGGTCGGTTCGTCGGCGACGACCACCTCCGGTTCGTTGACCAACGCCATGGCGAGCACGGCGCGTTGCCTCATCCCGCCCGAGAACTCGTGGGGATGGGCCCCGGAGGCGGCGCCCGGGATGCCGACCTCCTCGAGCGCGGCGGCGGCCCGGCGCCGGGCGTCCTTCCTCGACAGGCCCCGCACCGACCTGAGGGCGAGCGCGAGTTGGTCGCCGACCGGGTGGACGGGGGAGAGCGCGGAGAGGGCGTCCTGCGGCACGAGCGCGATGCGCCGGCCCCAGTCGGCCGGGGTGACCGCGGAACCTCCGAGCAGGACGTCGCCGGAGACCGTCGCCCCACGCGGAACCATGCCGAGCAGGGCGCGGGCGGTCAGGGACTTTCCCGCCCCCGACTCGCCGACCAGGGCCAGGACCTCGCCCGCGCGGACCTCGAAGGAGACACCGCGGACGACCTCCACGCCGTCGAACCCGACGCGCAGCCCGCGCACGGAGAGCAGGGTGTCAGACCGCGACACGGGTGGCCTTCCTTCGCAGTGGTACGGAACGGGTGAGGACGCGGGCGCGTGTGCGGCGCCAGGTCGTCCCCGACAGGGCGACGGCGAGCGCGGCGAGGAGCGCGAGCGCGACCGCCGGGGCCAGCGCGGCCACCGGAGCCCGCTCGACGTAGTCGGCGGACTCGTCGAGCAGCAGCCCCCACTCGGGGGACGGCGGCTGGGCGCCGAGCCCGAGGAAGCCGAGCGAGGCCAGGGCCAGCGCGATGCCGGGCAGCCGCAGGACGGCGTGCCGGGCGACCGGGGCGGCCACCGACGGCAGGACGTGCCGGCCGAGGATCCACAACGGGCTCGCGCCCATCGCCCGCTGGGCCATGAGGAAGCCGGAGGCGCGTATCTCCTGGGTCAGGGCGGCGGCATGGGCCGCGAGCGGCGGCCAGGAGACGACCGTGACGGCGAGCGCCGCCGCGCCCGTGCCCGGGCCCGTCGCGGCGGCGACGAGGATCCCCGCGACGACCGGCGGCACGGCGTTCGCGATGTCGGCGAGCCCCGAGGCAAGGTGCGGCAGGAAGCCGAGCGCGAGTGCGAGCAGATACCCCAGCAGGCATACGCCGGCGGCCGTGCCGACCGTCGTGGCGGCGCCGTGCCCGAGCCGGGCCAGGACGTCGCGGCCCAGGGCGTCGGTGCCGAGCGGGTGCGCCGACGAGGGCGCCGCGAGCCGGGCGGCGGTGTCGATCGCGTACGGCTCGCGCAGCAGCCCCCAGCCGATCACGGCGAGGAGGACCGCGCCGAGCACCAGCGGAACGGCCGGGGAGACCATGGCCGGCCGGGCGGCGGGGAGGGTGAGGCCCGCGTCCCGCAGGGCGGGACCGAGCAGCCTGCGGCGCACGGCGGCCGCGAGGGCCCCCGACAGGAGCCCGAGCGCGAGCAGGGCCAGGACGGTGCCCTGGAGCAGCGGCAGGTCCTGGGACTTGGCCGCCCCCAGAGCCGTACGACCGAGGCCGGGGATCGCGAAGACCGTCTCGACGGCGACCGCGCCGCCGGTCAGACCGACCGCGACCATCCCGAACTGTGGCACCAGCGGCGGGAGCGCACGGCGGACGGCGGCGGTGGCGATCCACGCCCTGCCGACACCCGCCCCGCGCCACAGCTCCACCCAGCGCTCCTCGAGCACGGACGGCAGGGCGTCGGCGACCAGCCGGCCGAGCAGCGCGCCGGCGGGGACGCCGAGGGCGAGCGCAGGCAGGACGAGGTGCGACGGTCCCGCCCACCCGGAGGTGGGGAACCAGCCGAGCCACACGCCCGCCACGATCAACAGCCCGAGCGACAGCAGGAACTCGGGCACGGCGCCGAGGACCGCCGCCAGGGTCCCCGCGGTGCCCCGGCCCCGTACGAGGACGGGCGCGGCGAGCGCGCCGCCCACGACGAGCGCCACGGCGAGGGCGGTGCCCATGAGGGTCAGCGAGACCTGGAGCCCGGCGGTCACCGACGGCAGGACGTCCGTGCCCGACACCCAGGAGGTTCCGAGATCGCCCCGGAACAGACCGGTGGCCCACCGGCCGAGCAGTCCGAGCGGTCCGGTGTCCAGGCCGAGGTCGGCGCGGATGGCGGCCAGCGCCTCGGGCGTCGGTTCCTGTTCGGCGGACCGCGCGCGCAGCAGGCTGAGCGCGGGGTCCTTGCCGGACAGCCAGGGCAGCAGTCCCGTCACGGTCAGCACGGCGGCCAGGCCGGCCGTGCGTGCGAGGGCGGCCCTCACTCGACGTGGGTGTCGAGCGTGACGAGCTCGCGCTCGCGCGGGTCGTGCGCGGCGCCCCTGACGTTGGCCGCGTCCCCCTGGACGACCCGCTCGTGGAGCATGGGCACGGCGGCGTCGGTGGCGAGGACCGCGGCCTCCGCGTTCATGACGGCCCGGCGCCGGGCGTCACCCGTCGCGGTCCCCGAGGCGGTGGTCAGCGCCCGGTCGACCGCGGGGTCGGAGAGCTGGGAGAGGTTGAAGGACCCCTTGCTCGCGAAGTCGCTGAACAGGTACGCGGCCGGGTCTCCGGAGTCGAGGACGGTCGCCCGGGACAGGATGAAGGCGTCGAACTTCCCGGCCAGCGCGTCCGCCTCGATGTGGGCGTACTCGCGGACGTCGAGGGTCACGGTGAAGCCGGCCGCCCGCAGCTGCTGCTGGAGGACCTGGGCGACCTCAGGCAGCTCGGCGCGGTCGGTGAAGGTGCCGATGGTGATCCGGGCGCCCTCGGGATCGGACGCCGCGGCGCGGGGCACGGTCCCGCGCAGCTTCGCGGCCCAGGGAAGCGCCGGGCCGAGGAGCCCCCGGGCGACGTCGGCCCGGCCCTCGTACACGCCCTCGACGATCTTCCCGGCGTCGATCGCCTCGCGGGCCGCCGCGCGCAGCCGGGCATCCTTGAAGGGTCCCGACGCGGTGTTGAGGTAGAGGGTGTTGGTGCGCGGCATCGGCACCTCGGTGATCAGCTTCCGGTCGAGCAGCGCGGCCTGGGAGACCGGGACCGCCTCGACGATGTCGGCCTCGCCGCTGCGCAGGGCCGCGGCGCGTGCGGTGCCGTCGGGGACGAACTTCACGTCGATCCCGGCGGCCTTGGCCTTCCCGCCCCAGTAGCCGTCGTAGCGGTCGAGCGTCGCGGAGGCGGTGCCGTCGACCTTGACCAGCTCGAAGGGTCCCGTGCCGGCGCCGACCGGGCTGACGGTCTTTCCCCGGTACGCCTTGGCGGCCAAAATCGCCAGCTGCGGCGAGCTGAGACGCTGCGGTACGAGCGGATCCGCCGAGGCCGTCGTGACGGTGGCCGTGTGCGGGCCGGTGGCGCGGACGGTGAGGTCGACGCCGTCGAGGATGCGCGGTTTGGGGGAGGCGCCGGCGGCGGCGGTCAGCGAGGTCACCACGGACGCGGCGGTGAGCGCCGTGCCGTCGTGGAAGGTGACGCCCCGGCGGAGCGTGAACGTCCACGTCCGGTCGGTCCGCTTCCAGGCGGTGGCGAGGGCGGGGACGGCGTTCCCGTCCCGGTCCAGGCGGACGAGCGTCTCGGCGGCGGACCAGCGCGAGAGCTTGAAGGCGTCGTCCGACAGGGGCGAGAGGCCGGAGCGCGGCGGCTGCATCATCGCGAGCCGCAGCCGGCCGTCGGCGGAGCCGTCCGCGGAGGTGCCGGAGGCGGCGAAACAGCCGGTCAGCAGGGTGGCGGCGGTGACCGCGGCGAGGGGGGCCGAGAGGGTGCGGCGACGGGGTATGCGGGGGTTTTCGGGCAGGCGCAAGGGAGGGCCCCAACGGGAGGTGCGAAGGGTGGACGGTGCACCGACCCTAGCATCATGACAATCGTTTTCATCAAAGGGGCCGCTGCCCCGGCGGACCGGCGCCCGGCCGACGGTCCGCTCGCCCTCCGGCGTGCAGTACCTCGGCCGAAGGCGGAGCATGAACGTGAGAAGAGTGGACGGCGGGGGCGGCGAACCAGGAGGCTGCCATGCCCGACGCGCTCGTCGAACTGAAGAACGTCGACAAGCACTTCGGAGCGCTCCATGTGCTCCAGTCCATCGACATGACCGTCGGCCGGGGTGAGGTCGTGGTCGTCATCGGCCCGTCCGGCGGCGGGAAGTCGACCCTCTGCCGGGCCATCAACCGGCTGGAGACCATCGACTCCGGCGAGATCCGCATCGACGGCAAACCGCTGCCCGACGAGGGCCGCGCCCTCGCCGCGCTCCGTGCCGACGTCGGCATGGTCTTCCAGTCCTTCAACCTCTTCGCGCACAAGACCGTCCTCGAGAACGTCACCCTCGGCCAGATCAAGGTCCGCAAGAAGGACAAGAAGGCCGCCGAACAGCGGGCCCGTCAGCTGCTCGACCGCGTCGGGGTCGCGAACCAGGCCGACAAGTACCCCGCCCAGCTCTCCGGCGGCCAGCAGCAGCGCGTCGCGATCGCCCGGGCACTGGCCATGGACCCGAAGGTGATGCTCTTCGACGAACCGACGTCGGCCCTCGACCCCGAGATGATCAACGAGGTTCTGGAGGTCATGCAGCAACTCGCCCGTGACGGCATGACCATGGTCGTCGTCACGCACGAGATGGGCTTCGCGCGCTCCGCCGCCAACCGCGTGGTGTTCATGGCGGACGGCAGGATCGTGGAGGAGACCACACCCGACCAGTTCTTCAGCAACCCGCGCAGCGACCGCGCCAAGGACTTCCTGTCGAAGATCCTGCACCACTGAACCGTGACCGCAGCGCGCACAGCAGCCCCCAGGGGTGATCCCATGAATCCGCGCAAGCTCACCCAGGCCGGCGTCGCCGCGGCCGCCGCCCTCGCCCTCTCCTTCTCCCTGGTCGCCTGCGGCGACGACGACGGGGGAGGCGGCTCCGGCGGCGAGGACAAGATCACCGTCGGCATCAAGTACGACCAGCCCGGCATCGGGCTCAAGACCCCGGACGGCACCTACACCGGCTTCGACGTCGACGTGGCGACGTACGTCGCCAAGCAGCTCGGCCACGATCCCGGGGACATCGAGTGGAAGGAGGCGAAGAGCGCCGACCGCGAGACGCTGCTCCAGCGCGGTGACGTCGACTTCATCGCGGCCTCGTACTCGATCAACGACGAGCGGTCCAAGAAGGTCGACTTCGCCGGTCCGTACCTCCTGGCGCACCAGGACGTGCTGATCCGCGCGGACGACAACTCCATCACCAAGCCCGAGGACCTGAACAACAAGAAGCTCTGCTCGGTCACCGGCTCCACGTCCGCGCAGAACGTCAAGGCGAGGATCGCGCCGGACGCCCAACTCCAGGAGTACGGCGGTTACTCGGAGTGCCTCACCGGTCTGGAGAACGGCGTCATCGACGCGCTGACCACCGACGACTCGATCCTGGCCGGTTACGCCTCGCAGCCCGAGTTCCAGGGCAAGTTCAAGCTCGCCGGCTTCAAGATGAGCAACGAGAACTACGGAATCGGAGTCCAGAAGGGCAGCGAACTCAAGCAGCAGATCAACGAGGCTCTGGAGAAGATGGTCGCGGACGGCTCCTGGGACGCGGCGGTGAAGAAGAACTTCGGCCCGGCCGGGTACCAGAACGAGCCCGCGCCGAAGATCGGTGTCGTCGTCAAGTGAGTGGGCCCCCGTGTTCGACTTCCTCGAAGGCTACGACCTGCTGGGAGCGTTCTGGGTGACGGTGCAGCTCACCGTCTACTCCGCGATCGGTTCCCTGATCTGGGGGACGCTGCTGGCCGCCATGCGCGTCAGCCCCGTCCCCCTGATGCGGGGCTTCGGCTCCGCCTACGTCAACATCGTCCGTAACATCCCCCTCACGGTGATCATCGTCTTCACCTCGCTGGGCCTCTTCCAGACGCTCGGCGTCAACATGGGCGCCCAGGACTTCACGACGATCAACTTCCGGCTCGCCGTCCTCGGACTGATCGCCTACACCTCCGCCTTCGTCTGCGAGGCGCTCAGGTCCGGCATCAACACGGTCCCCCTCGGCCAGGTCGAGGCGGCGCGCGCCATCGGCCTGAGCTTTCCCCAGATCCTGCGGCTGATCGTGCTGCCCCAGGCCTTCCGCTCGGTCGTCGGACCGCTGGCCAACGTGCTGATCGCCCTCACCAAGAACACCACCGTCGCCGCCGCGATCGGTGTCGCCGAAGCCGCGCTGCTCATGCGCGAGATGATCGAGAACGAGGCCCAGCTGATCCTCATCTCCGCGATCTTCGCCTTCGGTTTCATCTGTCTCACGCTCCCCACCGGCCTCTTCCTCGGCTGGCTGGCCAAGAAGGTGGCGGTGAAGCGATGAAGGTCAGGCCCACCGTCCTCTACGACGTCCCCGGCCCGCGCGCGAAGCGCCGCAACGTGCTCTACACCGTCGTGTTCCTGGTCGGGCTCGGCCTGCTGATCTGGTGGGTCCTGGCGACCCTCGCCGACCAGGGCCAGCTGGAATGGGCCAAGTGGTCCCCGTTCTTCACGGACTCCCGCACCTGGACGACCTTCCTCCTGCCCGCCCTGAAGAACACCCTGATAGCCGCCGCCCTGGCCATGGTCATCGCCCTGCCCGTCGGTGCTCTCCTCGGTATCGGGCGGCTCTCCGAGCACGCGTGGGTGCGCGGCGCGGCCGGCACGGTCGTGGAGTTCTTCCGCGCCATCCCCGTGCTGATCCTGATGCTCTTCGCCAACGCCGCCTACTCCGAGTTCACCGACATCAGCCCGGAGAACCGCCCGCTCTACGCGGTCGTCACCGGCCTCGTCCTCTACAACGCCTCGGTCCTCGCCGAGGTGGTCCGGGCCGGCATCCTCTCCCTGCCCAGCGGCCAGACCGACGCCGCCAAGGCGATCGGGATGCGCAAGGGCCAGACCATGACGTACGTCCTGCTGCCCCAGTCGGTCACCGCGATGCTCCCCGCGCTCGTCAGCCAGCTCGTCGTCATCGTCAAGGACACCGCGCTCGGCGGCGCGATGCTCGGCTTCTCCGAGCTCCTCGCCTCCGTACGCCCGATGAGCGCGAACTACGGAGCCAACACCATCGCCAGCTTCACGATCGTGGCCGTCATCTTCGTGCTCCTGAACTTCGCGCTCACGACCTTCGCCGGCCGGCTGGAACGCAGGCTGCGGCGCGCGAAGAAGTCCACGGGCGCCGTGGTCGGCGCCGGCGCGGTCGAGGATCTCGCGCGGCCCGGCGAACACATCGGCCCGGCCGACGGCGACCGGTGACGGCCGGGTCCGAGGTGTCCGTCAGCGGCTGAGCGCCCCGGGCCACCAGGCCCTACGGCCCAGGTCCCGTACGAGGGCCGGCACGAGCAGCGAGCGGACGACGAGGGTGTCCAGGAGGACGCCGAACGCGACGATGAAGGCGATCTGTGCGAGGAACGCCAGCGGAACGACCCCGAGGGCCGCGAACGTGGCGGCCAGCACGACACCGGCGGAGGTGATGACCCCGCCGGTCGCGGTCAGGCCGCGCAGGACTCCCTCGCGGACCCCGTGGCGCAGGGACTCCTCGCGGACCCGGGACATCAGGAAGATGTTGTAGTCCACCCCGAGTGCCACCAGGAACACGAACCCGTACAGCGGAACCGACGAGTCCGTCCCCGTGAAGCCGAAGACGTGCTCGAAGACCAGGGCGGACACCCCGAGCGTGGCCACGAAGTTCAGCGCCACGGTGGCGACCAGCAGGAGCGGGAGCAGCAGCGAGCGGAGCAGGCCGACGAGGATGACCAGGATGACGGCGAGCACCACCGGCACGATGAGCATCCGGTCGTGCTCGGCCGTCCGCTGGGTGTCGTACTGCTGCGCGGTGTAGCCGCCGACCAGGGCGTCGGCCCCGGGCACCGCGTGCATCGCCGCGCGGAGCCGGGCGACGGTGGCCTTGGCCGCGTCGCTGTCCGCCGCGTCCGCCAGGGTGACGTCGACCCGGACCCGCCCGTCGACGACGAGCGGCGCCCCCGCGCCCGGCCGCCCGGAGGAGGTGACCGCGGCGGCGGAGTCGACACCGTCGACGTCCTCCGCGGCGGAGGTCACCCGGGTCAGGGCGTCGGCCCGGGCGATGACGACGGCCGGGTTGCCGGACCCGCCGGGGAAGTGGCGCCCGAGCGTCTCCTGCGCCGCGACGGAGGGGGCGTCGTTGACGAAGATCTCGTCGAGCGGCACGCCCTTGGACTCGAGGGCCGGGGCGAAGGCGGCACAGGCGAGGAGGCCGGCGAGGGTCCCCGCCCACACCTTGCGGGGCGCGCGGTCCACCAGTGCGGCGATACGCCGCCAGACGCCGTGGCCGCCCCCGGCCTCCGCCGACCGCGGCCGGGCGGGCCAGAAGGCGGCGCGGCCGAGCAGGACCAGGACCGCCGGCAGGAAGGTCAGAGCGCTCAGCACGGCGCAGACGATGCCGATGGCGCCCACCGGGCCGAGGGCCCGGTTGTTCGTCAGATCGCTGAACAGCAGGGCGAGCAGGCCGAGCGCGACCGTGGCCGCGCTGGCGGTGATCGGCCCGACGGACTGCCTCAGCGCGGCGCGCATGGCCGGGACGCGGTCTCCCTCACGGCGGGCGAGCTCCTCCCGGTAGCGGGCGGCCAGCAGCAGCGCGTAGTCGGTGGCCGCACCGATGACGAGGATCGACAGGATGCCCTGCACCTGGCCGTCCACACGGAGGACGTCGCGGTCGGCGAGGACGTACACCACGGCACAGGCCAGCCCGAGCGAGAACACCGCGCCCACGATGATCACCAGCGGCAGCAGCACGCTGCGGTACACGAGCAGCAGGATCAGCAGCACCGTGACCAGGGCGACCGCGAGCAGCAGCCCGTCGATGCCGGCGAAGGCGTCGGACAGATCGGCCTGGGCGGCCGCCGGTCCGGCGAGCCATACGGCCGTCCCAGGGACGGAGGAGGCCGCCTGTTCGATCCTCTGAAGAGTAGGGGTGAGCTCGTCACCGAGGTCGGGGCGGAGCTGGACGACTCCCCGCAACGCCTCCCCGTCGTCGGAGGGAAGGGCCGGGGACGGCGCGCCCACGACGCCGGGCGACCCCGCGAGCGAGGCGAGCGCCCGCGTCGCCGCGGCCTGCTTCCCCGCCATCTGCTCGCCCGCGTCGCGCGAGCCGCCGTCGGATGAGGTCCAGACGACGAGCGCGGGCAGCGTCTCGTCCTGCCGGAAGGCGCGTTGCGCCTCGATCACGCGTGTGGACTCGGCGCTGCGGGGAAGGAAGGCGGCCTGGTCGTTGGTGGCGACCTCACCGAGTTTCCCGGCGTAGGGACCGAGGCCGCCGCCGACGGCGAGCCAGAGGACGAGCAGGACGAGGGGCAGCAGACGGCCTGCCCATCGCGTGGGGCCGGACATGGGCGCTCCAGAGGTCTCTCAACAGAAAAGAATCTCAATGATTGAGAGAGATTGAACCACGACCCGCCGACGGTCAGCGCCGCGGGACGCGCAGCTCGCCGAGCTCCTCGTTCAGGGCACCCAGGAACCGCAGGGCCGCGTCCAGTTCCTCCTCGTCGAACCGGAGCAGGGCCCGCTCCGCCGCCTGCGCCAACGGCATGAAATAGCTGCGGGCAGCGGCCCGAGCCCCCTCCACGTAGTGCACGTGGACGACCCTGCGGTCCGCGCTCTCCCGGGAGCGGCGGATGTGCCCGGCCCTCTCGAGCCGGTCCAGGCAGGCCGTGACGGCCCCCGACGTCAGCCCCAGATGCTCCCGCAGACGGCCCGGCGTCAGCGGCTCCGGACTGTCCAGGACGACCGACAGCGCCTGTACGTCCGTGGGGTGCAGCCCCTGAGCGAGGGCGAAACCGTGAACCAGCCGGTTGATCTCGCCGTTCGTCCGCCGAAGCTCGACGGCGAAGCGCTGCAGATCTCCCGGCGCGCGCTCGGGCGCGGCGTCGCGGGTCTCGGGTTCCTCGGTGCTGGCCACACGATCAGCCTATAGAAGCCGGGCGCGGCGTCGCGGCGCGCGCCCGGCCCCGGCACCGGATACGCTCCGTCTTCCAGGTGAAACGACCCATCCTCCAGGGCGTCGATGCCGAATGAGAAGCATGACCCTCTCAGATTCCCCGCGCGAACCCACGCGGACGGACCGCCTCCTGGCCGCCCTCGGCGGCCTGGTCTGCGCATACGTCTCCCTCGCCGTCGCCGAACTCGTCGCGGCGGCCGTGCGTCCCGAAGCGGGCCCCGTCACGGCGGTCGGCGGAGCGGTCATCGACTGGACTCCGGCGGAGATCAAGAACTGGGCGATCCGGACCTTCGGCGCGAGCGACAAGCTCGTCCTCCAGCTGGGAATCCTCGTCGTCCTCGCGGTCCTGGCGGCGGCCGTCGGGCTCCTCGCGCTCCGGCACCGGCGTGCCGGAGCCGCCGCGGTCCTCGCCTTCGGCGTGATCGGCGCCCTCGCCGCCGTGGGCCGCCCGGACTCCGCATCGCCGGCGGACGCGCTGCCCTCGCTGGTCGGCGCGGCGGTGGGCGCCCTCCTGCTGTACGTCCTGATCGGCCGGCTGCTCGCCCCCGAGGTCGCGTCCCCGCCCGGCCGTATCGGCGTCCCGGGCCGCCGGAGCTTCCTCCTCGTCGCCGCCTCCACCGCCGTCGCCGCCACGGGCGCCGCGGCGCTGGGCAGGGCGCTCGGCGGCACCCGCAGCCAGGGCGCCGTCGCCTCCCGCGACGCACTCCAGCTGCCGCGGCCCGCGTTGCCCGCGCCCGCCGTGCCGCCCGGCGCCCAGCTTCCCGTGCCGGGCATCAGCCCGTTCATCACCCCGAACAAGGACTTCTACCGCGTCGACACCGCGCTCGTCGTCCCCAAGGTCGACGCCGACGGGTGGCGGCTGCGGATCCACGGGCCCGGAGTCACCCGGGAGCTGACCCTCACCCTCGACGACCTGATGGGCCGTGAGGTGGTCGAGCGGGACCTCACCCTCGCCTGCGTCTCCAACGAGGTCGGCGGACCCTACGTCGGCAACGCCCGCTGGCTCGGCGTCCGGCTGGCCGACCTCCTGCGGGAGGCGGGCGTGAAGCCGCCCTCCGCCGGCGGCAGGGCCGACCAGCTCGTGGCCCGCTCGGTCGACGGCATGACCATCGGCACCCCGGTCGAGGAGGTGATGGACGGCCGCGACGCCCTCCTCGCCTTCGGCATGAACGGCACGCCGCTCCCCTTCGACCACGGCTTCCCCGTCCGGATGCTCGTCCCGGGCCTCTACGGCTACGTCTCCGCCTGCAAGTGGATCGAGGAGATCGAGGTCACCACGTTCGACGCCTACGACGCCTACTGGGTGCCCCGCGGCTGGGCCCGCGAGGCACCGGTGAAGACCCAGTCCCGGATCGACACCCCTCGCCCGCTCGCCCGGCCGAAGGCCGGAACCGTCCCGGTCGCCGGGGTCGCCTGGGCCCAGCACCGGGGCATCGAGCGCGTCGAGGTACGCGTCGACGAGGGCCCCTGGCGGGAGGCCGAACTCGGCGCCGAGGACAGCCGGGACACCTGGCGCCAGTGGGTGTACCGCTGGGAGGCCACCCCCGGCCGCCACACCCTCACGGTCCGCGCCACGGACGGCACCGGAGCCGTACAGACCGAGCGGCGCACGGACACCATGCCGGACGGGGCGAGCGGATGGCACACCGTCGTCGTCACCGTCGAATGACCCGACCGAGGGGTCCGTTCGCACGCGTGATGAGGGAGACTGCTCCCGTGCGTGGACATCTACCCGACGAGAACAACGGTTTCGTGGGGCGCGGCAGAGAACTGGACCGGCTGAACGTGGAGTTGACGGACCACCGTCTGGTCACGGTCACCGGGGTCGGAGGCGTCGGCAAGACGCGGCTCGCCCTCCACACCGCGAAGCGCCTCGCCGCCGGCTACCCCGACGGCGCGTGGTGGGCCGACCTGACCCCGCTCCAGGGGGACCGGCTCCTCGTGGCGAGCGTCGCCGACGCCGTCGACCTGTCCTTCCACACCCCTGGTATGCCCACCACCCTCCTGGGGCAGTGGCTCGCCGAGAAGCGGCTGCTGCTCGTCCTCGACTCCTGCGACCATCTCGCGGACCCCTGCGCCCGGCTGATCAGCGAGCTTCTGGCCGCCGCGCCCGGCCTCACCGTGCTCGCCACCAGCCGGCGCCCCCTCGGCCTGCCGCAGGAGCGGGTGTACGCCCTCGAACCCTTCGCGGCCACGGGCCGCGACGCCATGGACCTGCTGCGACAGCGCGTCGACACGGGCCGGCTGCGCGGCCCCCGCATCCCCGCGCAGCGGCAGGCCGGCCCCGCCACCGAGATCTGCGCCCGGCTGGAGGGCATCCCCCTCGCACTCGAACTGGCCGCGGCGCAGATCCGCCTCCAGGGAGTCGAGGCGGTCCGCACCCAGCTCGGCTCGCGCTTCGACCTCCTCGTCCACCACGAACGCGTCTGGCCGCAGCGGCACCAGACCCTGCGCGCGGCCATCGGCTGGAGCCACGAGCTGTGCGAACCCCTCGAACGGCTCCTGTGGGCACGGCTGACCGTGTTCCGGGGCCCGTTCGACCTCGCCTCGGCCGTCTTCGTGTGCGAGGGCGGCGCGCTGACCCCCGAGAGCCTGCCGGCCGCCCTCGACGCGCTGGTCCGCATGTCCGTGGTCCACCAGGAGGGCCACCGCTACCGGCTCCTCGACACCATCCGCGAGTACGGGGCGGGGTGGCTGGCCGCGCTCGGCGAGACGGAGGCCGTGGCCGACCGGCACGCCGCCTTCTGTCTGGACCTGGCCCGGCGGGCCGCCGCCGGCTGGCTGGGACCCGATCAACTGCACTGGTACACCACGATCGACGAGCGCCACACGGATCTGTGCACCGCGCTGGACCGGCTGCTGCGTACCGACCCCGACGGCGCGCTCGCGCTCGCCGGGGCGGTCGGCTTCTTCTGGTCCTGCTCCGGCCGGCTGCGCGAGGCCCGCGACTACCTGGAACAGGCGCTGGTGCTCAGCGAGGACCGGGGCGCCGAACGGGCCCGGGCGCTGTGGGCGCTGGGAGTGTCGCTCACGCTCCAGGGCGACTTCGCCCCGGCCCAGGAGGTGAGCGAGCGCTGCGCGCGCGAGGCCCGCCACGCCGCGTACATGACGGCGCCGCCGGACCGGAGCGGCGACACCGTCGCCCTGGGAGCGAGGACACTGGACGCCGCCTACCTCGCGGGTCTGCTCGCCCTCATGACCGGCCGTCCCATGGCGGCGCTCGTCGTGGTGGGGCACGTCCTGGACGCCGCCCCCGGCGGCCCGGCCGACTCCGCCGAGCGCCTGCGCTGCCTCCTCGTACGGGTCTTCGCGCTGACCGGCCTCCGCCGCCTCGACGAGGCCCGCGTGGAAGCGGTCTCCCTGCGGCGGACGTGCGCCGAGCTGGGGGAGCACTGGACCCGTGCCTACCTCGACTACCAGCTCGCCCTGATCGGACTGCTCGAAGGAGAGCCCGAGTCCGCCGCCGACCACGCCAGGGCCATGCTGGAGGGCAAACGCAAGCTCGGCGACGGCTTCGGGGTGGCCCTCGGCCTCGACCTCCTGGCCGCCGCACTCGCCGCCTCCGGCGACGGCGAACTCGCCGCCGACGTCTCCGGCACGGGCGAGGCATACTGGCGATCCACCGGCCATCCGCAGCGGGGCATGCCCGAACTGCACGCCCTGCGCCGGAAGTACGAACACGAGGCGCGCGAGACGATCGGCTCACCCACCTACGAGCAGATCTTCCTGCGCGCTCTGTCCGGACAGCCGCAGGAGGGCCTCGACCGCGCCCTGCGCGGCGGCTCCCGGCACCGCTGACCCACGGTCGGGTGTCCCCCGGAAGTGGATCACTGGTGCCCTGCGGAGTGACGAGGCGGCGCGCCGTGTTCCGCTGAGCGGGGCGGCCGGTGTTCATGGAGGGGTGAGTACCGCGAGCACCGCACCGATACTGACCGAGATGCACCGTCGCCCCGTGCGTGACCCGGGCGCGGACACCGCGCCCGGCGGCATAGTCGTCCACTCCTGCGCCCACGCCGGCCCCGCGACCCTTCTGGTCCGGCTGGCCGGAGAAGTCGACCACTACAGCGCCGCACCCCTGCGGGCCATACTCGCCTCCGCCGCGGCGGACGGCTGCACCGACCTGATCCTGGACGCCTCCCGCGTCACCTTCTGCGACTCCGGCCTCCTCGCCGTCCTGGACCAGTGGACCCGGCTGGGCCGCCGCTACCGCATCGACGCGCCCCCGCCCGTCGTCCTCAGGCTGCTGCGGGTCGCGGCGGGCACCCTGCACAGCCCGCCGCGCCGCCGGGAGCGGTGAGGGGGCGGTGACGTGAGCGGGCCGCGGCGCCCGACGCCGCGGCCCGCCCGCCCCTCCCGGCCCGTTCGGGGAGGCGCTACCTCAGATACGGCCCCGCCGTGCCGATCCGGCCCGGCCCGTTCAGTACGAACACCCGCAGGTTGCCCTTCCCGGGGGCCGCGACGTTCAGCGTGCCGTCGGTGACGACCCGCCGCTCGCCGCTGACGGCGTCGGTGTAGGTGCCGTTCGGGATGCCGGTGAAGCCGGCCGCGTGCGTGACGGTGACCAGGGCGAAGCTGTCCGTGCTCCCGCTGGTCCACCGCCGCTTGAACGCCATCGGTCCGCTGATGCCCTCGGTGGAGTACTGGCCCGTCTGCAGGGCGGGCACCGCCCGGCGGATCTGGTTGAGCCGCTGGACGTGCCGCGCCAGCGGCTGCGCGAGGGTCTGCGCCACCGCGCCGCTCGCCGACTCGACGGCGGAGAAGTCCGATGCCTTCACGTCTCCCGCGAGATGGTCGCCGAAATAGGCGCGGCCCGTGGTCGAGAGCGGGCAGCTGGGCCCGCAGTCGATCTTCCTGCCCTTCTGGAACTCGATCTCGGAGCCGTAGTACAGCGTCGGGATGCCGCGGAAGGTCCACATCAGCGCCATGTTCTCGGCCCAGGCGTCCGTGCCGCCCGCGTAGCGCTCACTGCTCTTGTTGGGGCCGTAGTCGTGGCTGTCGACGTAGACGACGTTGTAGGTGGCGTCGTTGTAGCTGTCGTCGGAGTCCTTGCCGTTGCCGAAGGCGTTCAGCGCGTCACCGAAGTTCATGTGCATGCGCATGTCGATGACGTTCATCCCGGAGAACCGGCTGTGGTCCGGCGCGTGGTAGCTGTTGCCGTTCAGAAAGGCGTTGGTCGACGTCGGCTGGCCGGCCGGGCCGAGCCGCTGCTCGTGGTCGTACATCTCCAGCGCCGCCCGGGCGTCGTCGAGGGCGTACTCCTTGCGCTCCTTCCAGGTGTAGAACTGGGCGGAGTGGTTGACCGAGCCGCGGTTCCACTTGTCGTTGACGAAGGCGGCGACCTCGCCGAAGACGAAGAAGTTCTTCGCGGCCTCCGCACCGAACTTCTGGCTGACCCGCTCCTGGATGGCGGGCAGGAACCGCCGGTTCCAGGTGGTGCGCGGGATGTGGACGGCGGTGTCGACGCGGAAGCCGTCGACCCCCATGTCGATGTACTTGTCGTACGCGCCGATCAGATAGTTCTGCACGGGCGCGGACTCGGTGTCGAAGTCGGCGAGATCGTCGTGCAGCCAGCAGGAGCGGGAGTCCTCGCCCTCCCAGTTGCCGATCCAGCACTGGTGGTACAGCGACTTCGGGAACATCCCCGAGGTGGGGTTGGGCCACTGGCAGTTGTAGATCCGGTAGCCCTCCGGGGACGTGTACGGGGTCGGCACACCCCAGTTGACACAGGTGTTGCCGGCCGGTTCGGCCGTCGACCACAGGTCGCCGTTGTAGTACGACTTCCCGGACTTCGGCTCGACGGTCAGGCCGTCGTACTCGAAGGAGGAGTTCGGCTCGTCGTAGTGCCCGCCCCACTGGCTGTCGCGGACGCCGTACGCCTTGGGGGTGAACAGGCCCTTGGCGCCCCAGCGGGAGGAGTGGTTGTAGACGACGTCCTGGTAGATCTTCATGCCCTTGGCGTGGGCGGCGTCGATGAGGTCCTGGTAGGAGGCGCCGGCCGACTCCAGACGGGCGTCCACCCTGTAGAAGTCGTAGCCGTGGTACCCGTGGTAGTCGTAGTCGGACCGGTTGAGCACCACGGGGGTGATCCACACGGCGGAGAAGCCGAGGCCCTTGATGTAGTCGAGCTTGTCCACCAGGCCCTTGAAGTCCCCCCGGAACATGGGGTCCCCGGCGGCGGCGTTGCCCGACCTGGTGTGCTGGCTCCCGCCCCGGTTGTTGGCCGGGTCGCCGTCGTTGAAGCGCGCGGTCAGGACGAAGTAGATCGGGTCCTTGCGCGGGTCGGTGCCGAGCGGTCGGCCCGTGGGCGGCGCCGGGGGCGCCGTCCCGGTGGTCGCCCGGGCGGGCGCCGAGGCGGCGGAGGCGTTGCCGGCGGCGTCGAGGGCCCTGACGGTGTAGGTGTAGGCGGTGCTCTCCTCCAGGCCGGTGTCGGAGAACACGGTGGAGCCGACGTCCGTGACCACCGTGCCGCGCGTGCCGCCGGTGCGGGTCACCTGGTAGCCCGTCACCCCTTTGTCGTCGGTGGCGGGCTGCCAGGTGAGGACGATCGAGGTGCCGTCGGCGCGCGCGGCGACGCCGGTGGGGACGGTCGGCGCCCGCGTGTCCGGGACCTCGGCGGCGCAGGGATCGGCGGCGCCCGGGGTGACGACCCGGTTCTCGACCGTGGTCGAGCCGGCGGGAAGCGCGTAGTTCACGCCGTTGTTGTTGTCCCAGATCCCGTTGCCGTTGTTGAAGACGGCGCTCATGGTGGTGGCCGAGCCCAGGTCGACGGTCCGCTTCCACCAGCCGGGGCAGGCGGCCTCCATGCCGACGCCCGGGACGGTGGTCCAGGCTCGGCCGGCCGGGGCGTAGTGCAGGTTGACGGTGGACCAGCCGAGGGCGGCGGTGGAGTAGTAGACGGTGGCCCGGTTGCCGGGGTCGGTGGGTCCGCCCGGGGCGCCGGCGCACGGGTCGGAGTGGGCGACCACGCCGTCCTTGACCGTGACGGTGCCCGTCCCCAGGTCGTAGTTGCCTCCGCCGTTGTTGTCCCAGGTGCCGGCGCCGTCGGTGAAGGTGGCCTGCAGCCCCTCCGCCGTGCCCAGGGTGACGGTCTTCTTCACCCAGTCCGTGCAGGCCGCCTCCATCGTCACGCCGGGGACGGTGGTCCAGGCACCGCCGTCGGGCGCGTAGTGGAGGCGGTAGGCCGACCAGTTCTTCGTCTTCGTGAAGTAGAAGACCGTGGCGGTGTTCTCGGCTGCCGTGGCGGGCGCCCGGGGGACGGCGGCCGGTTCGGCCGGCGGGGCGGCGGCGAGCAGGCCGAGCAGACAGGCGGCGGCCGTCGCGGCCGCCGGGGCGCGTCCGAAGCGCCGTAAGGGTGTGCGTCGCATGCGTCTCTTCTCCGGAGGGGGCCGTGGCCGAAAGAGTCACGGCGAAGGTGAAAGAGTGACCGGCAACTTGCAGCAAGCGTTTGCGGCCCGCAAGTTACCCGTGCATGACAGGCGCGTAAAGAGTCCGGACACGATCCCCCGGAGGCCGGGAGCATCGAGGCCCTGTGCGCTGCCCGCGCGCCGCGCCGCATAGAGTCGACTCGGCTCGCGGCCCGGCGCCTGACCGGCGCACCGGACCCGCGCCCGCCCCGTACCGCCGAACCAGCCCGAGGAGCACTCCGTGACCGACGCGGTGTCCACCGCCCTGCAGCAGCAGATCGCCAGGGAACTCGAGGTTTCCCCGTCGTTCGACCCGCTCGCCGAGATCGAGCGCCGGGTCGCCTTCCTCACCGAGCGCCTCACCTCCACGGGGCTGCGCAGCCTCGTGCTCGGCATCAGCGGCGGCGTCGACTCCACGACCGCGGGCCGGCTCTGCCAGCTGGCCGTCGAGCGGGCCAGGGCCGCCGGACACGACGCCACCTTCTACGCGATGCGCCTGCCCTACGGCGTCCAGGCCGACGAGCAGGACGCCCAGCTCGCCCTGGGCTTCATCGCCGCCGACCGGGTCCTGACCGTGGACGTCAGGCCGGCGAGCGACGCGGCCCTCGACGCCGCGCTCGCCGGTGGCCTGACCTTCCGGGACGCCCACCACCAGGACTTCGTCCAGGGCAACATCAAGGCCCGGCAGCGGATGATCGCGCAGTACGCCGTCGCGGGCGCCCACGACGGCCTCGTCGTCGGCACCGACCACGCCGCGGAGGCCGTCTCCGGCTTCTTCACCAAGTACGGCGACGGCGCGGCCGACCTCGTCCCGCTGACCGGCCTGACCAAGCGCCGCGTGCGAGCCGTCGCGGAGGCCCTGGGCGCCCCCGCCGAGCTGGTCTGGAAGACGCCCACGGCCGACCTGGAGACCCTCGACCCGGGCAAGCCCGACGAGGACGCGCTCGGCGTGACGTACGACGACATCGACGACTTCCTGGAGGGCAAGCCGGTGGGAGAGGCCGCCTTCGCCTCGATCGTCCGCCGCTACGAGCTCACCGACCACAAGCGCCGGCTGCCGATCGCTCCCTGAGGGTGATGTGCGGCGACCATCCGGACGCGAGCCCGCGTGGCGAGCGTCCGGACGGTGGTCCGCTGGGGGTGCCCCCGGAGTTCCGACGGGCCCCACACGAAGGAGACAGCGGCATGCTCGGACAGTCGAAGGCGTTCAGTGGCTTCTCGGTCGACGACCTCGGCAAGGCCCGCCGGTTCTACGGCGAGACCCTCGGCCTCCCGGTCGAGGAGAGCGGCGAGGGCGACATGAGGATGCTCACCCTCAAGCTGGGCACCGGCGCCAGCGTCTTCGTCTACCCCAAGGAGACGCACACGCCCGCGTCCTTCACGATCCTGAACTTCCCCGTGGACGACATCGACGCCGCCGTCGACGAGCTGACCCGGCGCGGGGTGACCTTCGAGCGCTACGCCGAGTTCGACGCCGACGAGAAGGGCATCGTCCGGACCCCGGAGGGCCCGGCGGCGATCGCCTGGTTCACGGACCCGGCCGGCAACATCCTGTCCGTCCTCCAGGAGAGCTGACCGCGCGGGCTCGGCGCGGTGCGGGGCGCGGCGCCGGCCCCGTCCTCGCCCGCAGCCGGAGTTTCCCCGCCCGCCGTGCGGGAAGCAGCCGCCCGAGGAGGCGCATCATGACCGCACGAGAGAACGAGCCGTACGGCACCGGGGCCGGGGGGCGGGAAGCAGCCCGACGCGAGGGCGAGGGCGCGCACGCCCGTGCCCAGCACCAGCGCGACAAGGCCGAACACCTCCTGCAGCGCGCCCGCCGCAGCACCGACCCGGAGGAGGCCGCGCGCCTGCGGGAGCAGGGCGAACAGCTCAAGGAGCGCAGCGAACGGGCCCTCAGCGAGGAACACGAGCCCACGCCCGGCGACCTCCACGAGGAGTATCCCGGCTAGGGGTGTCCGCACATGGCCTAGGGTCGTCCGATGGGCCTCTTCGACCGACTGACCGGAACCAGGTATCCCGACGCCGGTGTCGTACCGCGTTCCGCCGAGGACGTCCGGGCGGCGCTGCTCGCGATCAACGGACCCGCCGTGCCCTTCGTCGTGCGCGACGCCACCCCCGCGGAGCGCGCCGACCTGGTGGCCCAGTGGCGGGTCCGGGAGCTGAGCCTGACGCTGCGGACGCGGATGCGCCTGGTCCCGGCGGACCGCGAGGTGCGCGCCCTGGACGAGCAGTGGGACGCGCGGCAGCGTGAGTACGGCCGCGGGAACGCCCCCAGGGTGTCGCGGCAGTGGACCTACGAGCGGGGCCCGGACGGGCGCAGGCGCAGGGTGGAGACGTTCCGCTTCGACTCACGGGAGATGAAGAACCCCCTGCGGGACGCGGTCCTCGGCGCCGGATGGACCTGGCGGGGAGTGACGTACAGGCTGTGAGCCACGCGCCGCGCGAGGCGTAGGCCGCGCGGCGGCGGCAGGCGGGTGAAAGTCCGGTCCTCAGGTGTGACCCGTCGTTCCCACGGGCACCCGGCCGACATGGCCCCCATCACTCCCGACAGCACCGCCGCCCTGCTCCTCAAGGGCTACGCCTGGCTCCCCGACCTTCGCCGCCGTCGCGGCGCCGACGGCGCGCCGGTGCGGATCCGGCTCCTGGGGAAGCCGGCGGTCGTCCTGCACGGCCCCGACGCCGTCGCCTTCTTCTACGACGCACGGCACGTACGGCGCCACGGAGCCCTCCCCGGCCCCGTCCTCGACACGCTCTTCGGCCGCGGCGCCGTCCACACCCTGGACGGCGAGGAGCACCGGGTGCGCAAGGCGCTCTTCGTCCACCAACTCACGGAGCCCGCCGCCGTCGCCGAGCTGGTCGACCGCGTCCGGGCCGAGTGGCAGCGGGCCTTCGCGCCGCCGCACGGCCGCGAGGTGGTGCTCTTCGACGAGGCCGCGCTCGTCCTGGCCCGCGCGGTGTGTGCCTGGGCCGGCCTGGCGCTGACGGAGCGGCAGACCGTCAGCATGGCCCGGGACTGCGTCGCCATGGTCGACGGTTTCGCCACCCCCGGCCCCCGCCACCTGCGGGCCCGGCGTGCCCGCGCCCGCCAGGAAGAGACCCTCGCCCGCCTGGTCGAGGCGGCCCGTGGCGGGGCGCCCCACGCCCCCGGCACCCCGTTCGACGCCGTCGTGCGCCACCACGACGCCGACGGCACGCCACTGGACCCGCGGACGGCCGCCGTGGAGCTCCTCAACATCGTGCGGCCCACCGTCGCCATCGCCTGGTTCGTCGCGTTCGCCGCCCACGCCATGGACCGCTGGCCCGGTCAGCGCCGGATGCTGCGCGAGGACGCCGGCCCGCTCGGGGAGCCGTACTCCGAGACGTACACCGGGACCCAGCCCGGTTCCTACGCCGAACCCTTCGCGCACGAGGTCCGCCGCTTCTACCCCTTCGCGCCGTTCCTCGGCGGTCTGGCCGCGGCCGACCTGCACCGGGAAGGCCAGGACATCGCCGGGGGCACCCTCGTCCTGCTCGACGTCTACGGGCAGAACCACGACCCCGAACTGTGGCACGACCCCTACCGCTTCGACCCCGAGCGGTTCCTGCGGCGGCCGCCGCTGCCCGACGAGCTGATCCCCCAGGGCGGCGGCCACGTCAAGAACGGCCACCGCTGCCCCGGCGAGGACATCACCATCGCCGTCCTCTCCGCCCTGGCGACGGAACTGGCCGGGATGGAGTACACCGTGCCGGAGCAGGACCTGCGCATCCCTCTCCACCGCATCCCGACCCGCCCCCGCAGCGGCTTCCGTTTCGTCCCCCGCCCCGCCTGACCCGCCGCACCTCGACCGGCCGGACGGTCGCCTGAACGGCCATGACGGCCGCGACGCGGTGGCCCGAACGGCCCGGTCCGGCGTGCACCGGGCCCGGCCGCCGCCTGGAATGGGAGGATGACCGCGCCTCCGGACGACTGCCTCGCGCGCAACGAGTGGATCTGCGGCGCCTATCTCTCCTCCCGGAGGGAGATCCTCGGCGACGCCGTCGTCCAGCACGTCCAGCTCACCGCGGTCTCCGTCGCCCTCGGGCTGCTGCTCGCCGTGCCCCTCGCCGTGCTGGCCCGCCGTCTGCGCTGGACGGCCGCCCCGGTCCTCGGGATCACCACGATCCTGTACACGATCCCGTCCCTCGCGATGTTCTCGCTGCTCCTGCCGGTCTACGGACTCAGTGCCTCGCTCGTCGTCGCCGGGCTCGTGCTGTACTCCCTCACCCTGCTCGTACGGAACATCCTGGCCGGCCTCCGTGCCGTTCCCGAGGACACCCGGCAGGCCGCGCGCGGCATGGGGTACGGCCCCCTCCGGCTGCTGTTCGCCGTCGAACTCCCGCTCGCCCTCCCCGCCGCGATGGCGGGGCTGCGCATCGCCACCGTCTCCGCCGTCTCCCTGGTCACCATCGGAGCGATCGTCGGACACGGCGGACTCGGCAACCTCATCTACTCCGGGATGAACACCTACTTCAAGGCACAGGTCCTCACCGCCTCCGTCCTCTGCGTGATCATCGCCGTCGTCGCCGACCTGCTGCTGCTCGGTCTGCAACGGCTGCTCACGCCCTGGACGGCACCGGCCCGCGGGCAGACCGCGTGAACACCCTCATCGCCGGCTGGGACTGGCTCACCAGCGCCGCCCACTGGTCCGGCGACGACGGCGTCGGACACCGGCTCGCCGAACACCTCTTCCTCACCGTCGTCTGCCTCGCGCTGAGCTGCGCGATCGCCCTCCCGGTCGCGCTGGTCCTCGGCCACCTCGGCAAGGGCGGGGCCCTCGCCGTCAACGTCTCCAACGTCGGCCGCGCCGTGCCCACCTTCGCGGTCCTCGTCCTGCTGCTGCTCAGCCCGGTCGGCGCGTACGGGCAGTGGCCCACGATCATCGCGCTCGTCCTGTTCGCCGTACCACCGCTGCTCACCAACGCCTACGTCGGCATGCGGGGCGTCGACGCCGACGTCGTACGGGCGGCGCGGGGGATGGGGATGACCGGCCCCCAGACGCTGTTCCGGGTCGAGCTGCCGCTCGCGCTGCCGCTGGTCCTCGCCGGTGTCCGGATCGCCGCCGTGCAGCTCGTGGCCACCGCCACCGTCGCCGCGCTCGCCGGCGGCGGCGGGCTCGGCCGCATCATCACGGCCGGCTTCAACCTGGCCTCCACCCCACAGGTCGTCGCGGGCGCCGTCCTCGTCGCCGCCTTCGCCCTCGTGGTCGAGGCCGTCTTCGAGGGGGTCGCCCGCCTCGGCCCCGGCCGGGCGTGGCGGAGCGCCGGATGAGCGCGCGGAGGGCCGCCGCGGGCATGGCGGCGCTGCTCGCCCTCACCGGCTGCGCCACCGGCCCCTCCCTGGAGAACCGGGGGGAGGTCACGGGGCCGCCCGGCGACAGCCGGCATCTGACCATCGGCTCCGCCGGCTTCACCGAGAGCGATCTGCTCGCCCGGATGTACGCCCTGCTTCTCGAAGAGGCCGGCTACGGCACCCAGATTCTCTCCGTCACCAACCGCGAGATCTACGAACCGGCCCTGGAGAGCGGCCGGATCGACGTCGTCCCGGAGTACGCCGCCACGTTCGCCGACTGGCTGAACGCCAAGGTCAACGGTGCCCAGGCACCGACCGTCGGCTCACCCGACCTCACCGCGACCATGACCGCGCTGCGCGGCCTGGCGGGCCCGCGCGGACTGTCCGTCCTCGACGCGGGGAAGGCCGTCGACCAGAACGCCTTCGCCGTCACCGCCGCGTACGCCACCGAGCACCGGCTCAGAACCCTCAGCGACCTGGGCGGGGCGAAGCTGCCGGTACGGCTCGCGGCGGGCGACGAGTGCGTCCAGCGGCCGTACTGCGCGCCCGGCCTGAAGAAGACGTACGGCATCGACGTCATCGCCGTCGATCCGAAGGGCGTGGGCACCACACAGGCCAAACAGGCCGTGCAGAGCGGCCGGGACCAGATGGCCCTGACGACCACCACCGACGCCACGCTCGACGACTTCGGTCTCGTCCTGCTCGCCGACGACAAGAACCTTCAGAACGCCGACCACATCGTCCCGGTCGTCAACCGCTCACGGGCCGGCGGCAAGGGCGTCACCACCGCCCTCGACCGTCTCAACACGGTCCTGACGACGGCCGATCTCGCCCGGATGAACGAGCAGGTGGACAGCTGGCGCCGGCTCCCCGAGGACGTCGCGCGGAACTACCTCCGCGCCAAGGGGTTGATCGCGGGGGGCTAGGTCGTGTCCGATGGGTCGTGTGAGCTGAACAGGGCTGTGGCCTGGTGTTCGCTGAACGAAGGGGGCACATGGCGCGCGATACAGCCGAAGCAGAGGCGAGGATGAAGGGGATCACGTTTCCTGCCTGGCACGGAAAGCACTACGTGACCTTGGCTGAGCTACTGGTTCGCCTCGGCAGCTTCGGGCTGGACCTGACGTGGCGCGTCGAATTCGACGCGATCGTCGATCCTCGCTGTGTCGAGATGGAAAAACGGTCGGCCGACGCCGGCATGGACACACTGACACTGCTGTCGCTGACGACCCCCTTCCTTCAGTTGATCGATGCCGAAGCGCGGGGGTTCGCCGGGGACGAGTTGGTGCTCGTCCTGACCGAATTCGACAGCTCCTCGTGGGACGTCAGGGCTGTCGACGAGCGCGTACTCGACGAACTTCGCCACCACTACCCGGATGCCAAGGACCTCTGAGCGGGGGCCCTTCACTCCGGACGAGCCACAGGCGGATCGCCGCCACGGTGACCGTTCCATGGAAGACGTACGCCCGTTCGTCGAAGCGCGTGGCGATGGCTCGGAAGTTCTTGAGCCGGTTGATGGTCCGCTCGACTTCGTTGCGGCGGCGGTAGACGGTCTTGTCGAACCCTGTGGGCCGCCCTGGCTGCCGCGGCGTCGGCGGTTGGCCCGCTGGTCTCTCGGCGCGGGGACAGTGTGCTTGATCTGGCGTCTGCGCAGGTGAGGTTGGTTGCGGTGTGACGAATGACTTCATCTCCCCCGACATGGTCGGGCCGGGTGCGCGGTCGTCCACCAGCCTGTCGGGGTGCCCGGATCTCTTCCAGGACGGGAATCATCTGCGGTGCGTCCCCCCACCGGCCGGGCGTCACGACAAACCCGGCCCTCGGCATCGGCGTCCGCCTGGACGGCCCGCAGAATCCTCTCCCACGTGCCGTCCGCCGACCACCTTCGATGACGGTCGTGGACCGTCTTCCAGCTGCCGAAGCAGGGGGGCAGGTCCCGCCAGGGCAGGCCGGTTCGATGCCGGAACAGAATCCCGTTGATCACCCGGCGGTGGCATCGCCGGCGTCGCCCCGTCCACGATTGGTCGGCAGGTGCGGCTCCAGCCGAGGCCACTCTTCATCCGAAAGATCTCCCCGCCCCATGTCCCCGGGCACGAGTTCCCAGCGACAGCGTCACTCGTCCCATCGGACATGGCTTGGCGGGCCGGTGCCCGCGGGGCGCTGATCAGGTGTGCTCTAGCCTGACGGGGATTCGACCGTTCGAGCCAGGGGTGGGGATCCGCATGGCAGCGCGCACGACCGACGACACGGGACGCGGGCGGGGGCGGTGGCCGTCGGGCCGCCGGGGATCGGGGCGCGGGCTCCGCCCCCTGCTCGCGGCCGTCACCGCGCTGTGCGCCCTCGGACTTGTCACGGGCTGCTCCGCCCTGGGGAGTTCGCTGCGCCTCGTCTGGGAGGCCCCGGTCGACAACGGCGCCAGGGACTACGGCAACGGGGCCTGGCTGGTCGGCGAGACGCTCGTCCGCAGCCGGTACGACGCGGTCGGCGCCTTCGACGCGAGGACGGGCAAGGTCCGCTGGGAGTACGCCCCGCCCGGGCAGGAGCACATCTGCGCCGTCAGCCGCCGCACGGCCGGCTCCGTCCTCCTGATCGCCCGGGGGGACGTGATGAACGCGGGATGCTCGACGGTCGCCGCGCTCGACCTCATGAGCGGCCGCGAGCGGTGGCACACGTCCCGCACCCCCGGGGGAGACCTGACCGAGACGTTCACGGACATGGTCGCCGTCGGTGGCGGGGTCGCCGTCCTGCGGGACGCCGACGAGATGTGGACCCTCGACGACGACCTGTGGACCCCCGACTCCCGGCCCGCCGTCTCCGGAACGAAGGCGCTGCGCGCCTTCGACCTGCGGACCGGCGCCCCGCGCTGGACGGCCGCCGTCCCCGAGGACTGTGTGCCCGAGCAGGTCGCCGCCGGGGAGCGGCAGGTCGTCGCCGTACTCGCCTGTGGCCGCACCGAACTGCGGCTGGCCGCGTTCGACCCGGCCGGCGGCGGGCTGCGGTGGACCGCTTCCCTCGGCGGGCGGACGGCGCCCGCACCGGACGGGCAGGTGGCCCTGCTGTCGGCCGAGCCGCCGGTCGTGCAGAACGGCGGGACGACGGAGGGCGGGCAGGGCGCCTTCCTCCTCTTCGGAGAGGACGGGAAGGCGGCCGGCCGGATCGAGACCACCGGCGGATACGGAACCATCCACGCGCATGCGCCGGCCCTCGTGACCGTCGCGGACGGGCGGCTCTACGCCGGCGCCGAGATCAGAGAGCGCAAGTCGTACCGGGACCGGGTGGTCGCCTTCGACCTCGCGAGCGGCAGCCAGGTCTGGCTGGAGAACGTGGCCGTCGCGGGCGGCCTGCGCGCCCTCGACGTGACCGGCGGCCGGGTGACCGTCCTCGCCGACCGCGGCTCCCGGCAGGACAGCCTCGACGAACTGGTGGTGCTCGACGCCGCCACCGGTGAGGAGAAGGAGAGCGTCGACACCGGCAGCGACGTGGACGGGCACAAGGGCGAACTGGCGGGCGTGCGCGTGTACGAGGACCTGGTCGTCGCCGTGCGCTGGGGCTCGGGAGTGCGCCCCTTCTCGGCGTACACGCGCGACTGACGGGCCGGGCCGGCGGGAATCGTCGGACACGCCCCAGGGCTGACCGCCGGGTCCCTCGGACGATCGCCCCGAGCACCCCCGGAGTACCCCGCCTCCTCCCGCACGATCGGCCGCGCCCGGGGGGGACCGCCCTCGTGTCCTGCCGCGGACTCAGTCGCGGGCGGGCACCCCCTCGCGCAGTTTCCGGGGGAGCCAGCGGAGTTGGGCCGCCTGCTGGAAGGTCGCGCCGCCCTCGTGGTCGTTGAAGTCGTAGACCTCGATGCCCTTCTCCTCGTGGGCGTACGCGTTGAAGGCCGCGAAGACCGTCGACGGCGGACAGGTCAGGTCCTCCAGGCCGGTCGAGAAGAGCGCCGGAGCCGTGGCGCGTGCCGCGAAGTGGACCCCGTCGAAGTAGGCGAGGGTCCGGCGCACCTGCTCGGTCCGGCCCCGGTGGGTCTTCAGATAGCTGCCGATCTCGCGGTACGGCTGCCGGTCCGTGATCGTCGTCGCGCGCGGGAAGTCGCACAGGAACGGCACGTCCGGCGCCACGGCGACCAGGCCCCGTACGAGCCCCGCGACCGCCAGCGTGATGCCGCCGCCCTGGCTCACCCCGGTCACGGCCGTGCGCGCCGCGTCCACCAGCGGATGCGAGCGGGCCGCCTCCACGGCCCGCACCGCGTCGGTGAAGAGACGGCGGTAGTAGAACGCGTACGGATCCTCGACACCGCGGGTCATGAACCCGGGGAACGCGGGCGCGCTGCCCACGGGGTCGGGGGTGTCACCGGTCGCCCAGCCGCTGCCCTGGCCCCGGGTGTCCATCACGAAGTGCGCGAACCCGGCCGAGGCCCAGAGCAGATGCGAGTGGGGCAGGCCGCGCCCGCCTCCGTACCCGAGGAACTCGACGACCACCGGCAGGGGCGCGCGCGTTCCGGCCGGCAGGACGAACCACCCCTTGACGGGATGACCGCCGAACCCGGCGAAGGTCACGTCGTACACCTCGACCGTCGCGAGCCCGGTCCCCACCGGGTCGAAGCGCGCGCCGAGTTCGTGGTCGCGCGCCTCGTCGAGGGTCTTGGACCAGAAGGCGTCGAAGTCCTCCGGCTCCTCGGACAGGCTCCGGTACGTGCGGAGTTGGTCGAGCGGGAGGTCGAACTGGGCCATGAACGCCGCCTTTCCGTGTGAGGCCGCGCCCGGCCTCCTGGCCGGTCGCTCCGGCCGAGATCACGGTACGGCCGCCCTACGCGCCATTCATAGCTGTGAACAAGAATCAGTGCGCGGGAACCTCAGGCGTCCGCGACGGAGTCGAACGCGACCTCGCCCCGTGTCACGCCCCGGGCATCGGCGTCCACCGAACGGCGCAGCGCCTCGTGCAGCCTGGCGGGTGTGAGGACGCCGAGGAAGCGGGCGCCGTCGAGGACCGCCACCCAGCCCGCGTCGTGCTGGAGCATCTCGCTGAACGCCTGCTTCAGCGGGGCGCCGACCGGCACCCACGCCTCCATGCGGCGGGCCGTGTCGCCGACCGTCCCCGCCGGACCCACGAGGCCGAGGGCGTCGGTGGCCACCCAGCCGTGCAGGTCGCCCTCGCCGCCGAGGACCACCGCCCAGCGAGCCCCCTCGGCGCGCAGCCGGGCCGCCGCGATCCCGGCCGGCTCGTCGAGGCGGGCGACCGGCGGCTGCTCGAGGTCGGCCGGCTCGACCGCGGTGACCGAGAGGCGCTTGAGGCCCCGGTCGGCGCCGACGAACTGGGCCACGTACGGCGTGGCGGGTGTGCCCAGCACGGCCGCCGGGGTGTCGAACTGCTCGATCCGGCCCTGCCCGTACACGGCGATCCGGTCGCCCATCCGGACCGCCTCCTCGATGTCGTGGGTGACCAGGAGGACCGTCTTGCGCACGGTGGCCTGCAGGTTCAGGAACTCGTTCTGGAGGTGCTCGCGGACGACGGGGTCGACCGCGCCGAAGGGCTCGTCCATGAGGAGCACCGGAGGATCGGCGGCCAGGGCGCGGGCCACGCCCACCCGCTGGCGCTGCCCGCCCGAGAGCTGCGCCGGGTAGCGGCCGCCGTGGACCGCGGGGTCGAGGCCGACCAGCTCGAGAAGTTCGGCGGCGCGTGCGCGGGCCCTGGTCTTCTTCCAGCCGAGCAGTGAGGGAACGGTCGCGGTGTTGTCGAGAATCGTCCGGTGCGGAAAGAGCCCGACCTGTTGGATCACGTAGCCGATGGTCCTGCGCAGCGCCACCGGATCGACCGTCGCGATGTCCTTCCCACCGACCAGGATCCGGCCGGCGGTCGGCTCGATGAGCCGGTTCACCATCATCATGGTGGTCGTCTTGCCGCAACCGGACGGCCCGACCAGGGTGACCAGTTCGCCCTCGGCGACGTCGAAGGAGAGACCGTCGACGGCCGTGGTCCCGTCCGCGTACACCTTGCTGACCTGCTCGAACCGGATCATGGGCCCACGCTAGGAGGCGCTCGCGCGGCCCGCACGGGGGCCGGGACCGTCCGGGGGCGGGCAGCCTGTCGAACCTTGTCTCTTGTCATGACCCTTGCGAGGCTCTCCGTCGGGCTGCTATTCATCCGTTAGGAAACTTTCCTTTCAATCCATCGTTCCGGGAGACCCCCATGACATCGGCACGATCGGCACGCCCCCCACGTCCACGCCTCCGCCCGCGATCCCTCGGGGCCGCCGGTACCGCGATGGCCGCCCTGGTCCTGGGCCTGGCCGCGGCGCCCACCACCGCGGTCGCCGCCCCCGTCACCCACGAGGCGGAGACCGCCACCGTGTCCCAGGGCGCGGCCGAATCCAACCACAGCGGGTTCACCGGCACGGGATTCGTCAACTACGACAACGTCGCCGGCAGCCACGTCCAGTGGACCGTCGACGCCGCCCAGGCCGGCACCGCGACCCTGACCCTGCGCTACGCCAACGGCACCGCCACCAACCGCCCCATGGACATCAGCGTCAACGGCGCGGTCACGGCCCCAGGCAAGGCCTTCGCGGGCACCGGAGCCTGGACCAGCTGGGCCACCACCACCGTCACCGCGAACCTCAAGGCCGGCGCCAACACCATCCGCGCCACCGCCACCACCGCCAACGGCGGCCCCAACGTGGACCACCTCAAGGTCGACACCGCCACCCCCGTCGTCGACACCCCGGCCGCCGTCAACGGTCAGCTGAAGGTCTGCGGCACCAAGCTCTGCAACCGGTACGGCAAGCCCGTCCAGCTGCGCGGGATGTCCAGCCACGGCACCCAGTGGTACAGCCAGTGTCTGACCGGCGGCTCGCTCGACGCACTCGCCAAGGACTGGAACGCCGACGTCCTGCGCGTGTCCACCTATGTCCAGGAGGAGGGCTACGAGACCGACCCGCGCAAGTACACCGACCTGGCCCACTCGCTCATCGAACAGGCCACCGCCCGCGGCATGTACGTGATCGTCGACTGGCACATGCTCGACCCGGGCGACCCGCACTACAACCTCGCCCGCGCCAAGACCTTCTTCACCGAGATCGCCCAGCGCCACGGTGCCAAGACCAACCTGCTCTACGAGATCGCCAACGAGCCCAGCGGTGTCGCCTGGTCCCGGATCAAGAGCTACGCCGAGCAGCTGATCCCCGTCATCCGCGCCCAGGACGCCGAGACCCCGATCCTCGTCGGCACGCGCGCGTGGTCCTCGTTCGGCGTGTCCGAGGGCGCCGACGAGTCCGAGGTCGTCGCGAACCCGGTGAACGCCACCAACATCATGTACACCTTCCACTTCTACGCGTACTCGCACCGCGACGCGTATCTGAACACCCTCTCCCGCGCCGCCGACAAGCTGCCCGTCTTCGTCACAGAATTCGGCACCCAGAACTATGCCGGTGAGGGCGCCGACGACTTCGCGATGACCCAGCGGTTCATCGACCTCATGGCCGCCAAGAAGATCAGCTGGGTCAACTGGAACTTCTCCGACGACCACCGCAGCGGTGCCGTCTTCCGCGTCGGC
This sequence comes from Streptomyces sp. NPDC029139, assembly GCF_055564335.1. Classification (NCBI taxonomy): domain Bacteria; kingdom Bacillati; phylum Actinomycetota; class Actinomycetes; order Kitasatosporales; family Streptomycetaceae; genus Streptomyces; species Streptomyces sp. NPDC029139. The sequence goes on from NZ_JBVHWN010000006.1 coordinate 48,588, forward strand.
ACCTGCGCCGCCAACGGTCCGTGGGCCGGGACGGGCTCCCTCAAGCCGGCCGGTGTCTGGATCCGCGACCGGATCAGGACCCCCGACTCCTTCCCGACCTCCTGACCGGGGCCGTCCGGGGCTCACTCGTGGTCATGGCGCACGCCGAGTAATTCGTGCCGGAGAGGGAAGCAGAGAAGAGAACTGGTTTCGCGGCCCGGAAAAGGCCGCGCGGTCACCCCGGAGAGAGGTGTCCCATGGGTGCCGGCAAGAAGTCCAAGAACGTCGGAAAGACCGTGAAGGGCAAGGCCAAGGAGGCGACGGGCAAGGCCGTCGGGAACGAGAGCCTGGAAATGAAGGGCCGCGCGGAGCAGATCAAGGGCGACGCGAAGCAGACGGCCCAGAAAGGCAAGGACACGCTCAAGCACTAGCGCTGTCGCGTCGGTTCTCCGCGCAATTCCCCGAGGATTCTCCCGGGAATTCCGTGACCGTTCGTGCCAACTCGGTGGCCGGTGGTGAACGTACCGTCGGCCACCGAAGCGTGAGGGCAGGCGCCGCCATGTGATCCACTGGCAGGGCGGGGGCGCCATCGACCAGGAGCAGCATTGACCAGCTACCGCCAGCCCGGCCTCGTCCTCACCGACCACCGCTTCGGCGTCCCGCTCGACCACCGGGACCCGGGAGGCGAACAGATCGAGGTCTACGGCCGCGAGGTCGTCGCCGGCGACACAGCGGAAACCGACGGGCGAGACCTGCCGTGGCTGCTGTACCTGGAGGGCGGGCCCGGCTTCGGCGCCCGCCGCTTCATCGGCCGCCAGGCATGGCTCGGCCGGGCCGTGCGGGAGTTCCGCGTCCTCCTCCTGGACCAGCGCGGCACCGGCAACTCCACCCCCGCCAACCGGCAGACGCTGCCCCTGCGCGGCACTCCGCGGCAGCAGGCCGACCATCTGGCGCACTTCCGCGCCGACGCGATCGTCAAGGACTGCGAGCTGATCCGCAGGCGCCTCACCGGCGGCGCCCCCTGGACCGTCCTCGGCCAGAGCTTCGGCGGTTTCTGCGCCACCCACTACCTGTCCACCGCCCCCGAGGGCCTGCGCACCGTCCTGATCACCGGCGGACTGCCCTCCCTGCACGCCACCGCCGACGAGGTCTACCGGGCCGCCTTCCCCCGGATGCGCCGCAAGGTCGAGGCCCACTACGCCCGCTACCCGCAGGACGTCGAGCGTGCGCGCCGGATCGCCGCCCACCTCCACGCGCACGAGGTCACCCTGCCGTCCGGCGGAGCGCTCACCCCCGCCGCCTTCCAGTCCCTCGGCATCCTTCTCGGCGGCGGAGAGGGCACCCACCAGCTCCACCTCCTCCTGGAGGACGCCTTCGTCCCCACGCCCGCGGGCCCCGCCCTCGCGGACGCCTTCCTCGAAAACGTCCAGGCCGTTCTCTCGTACGCCGGACACCCGCTGTACGCCGTGCTCCACGAGGCGATCTACGCCCAGGGGGAGGGCCCCACCGCCTGGGCCGCCGAGCGCGTCCGGGCCGAGTTCCCCGGCTTCGACGCCGGGAAGACGCTGGCCGGTGACGAACCGCTCCTCTTCACCGGCGAGACCGTCCACCCCTGGCACTTCGAGACCGACCCGGCCCTGCGCCCGCTGCGGGAGACCGCCCACCTGCTCGCCGAGCGGGAGGACTGGCCCCCGCTCTACGACCCCGCCCGTCTCGCGGCCAACGAGGTCCCGGTCGCCGCCGCCGTCTACCACGACGACCTGTACGTGGACACCGCCCATTCCCTGGAGACCGCGCGCGCGATCCGGGGCCTGCGGACCTGGGTGACCGACGAGTTCGAGCACGACGGCGTACGGGCCGGCGGCCCCCGCGTGCTCGACCGGCTGCTCGCCCTCGCCCGGGGCGAGATCTGACCGCTCGCGTCGAGAGCCGACGGCTCGGGGTGGGGGCTACCGCTCAGGCCGAGAGCCGACCGCCCGGGGCGGGGGCAACCGCTCAGGCCGAGAGCCGACCGCCCGGCCGGGGATAGGATTCGCCGCGCAATCGGTCAGCGCGCAATCGGTCAGCAATCGGGCAGCGGTCGGGGCGAGTTCACGAAGGAGCCGGGGTGGCGCACAGCGAGGTACCGGCATCCGGGCGGGAGCTGAAGTTCCGGACCCTCATGGCCGAACTGCGGCGCGGCATCCTCGACGGCACCTGGCCCCCCGGCTCCAAGCTCCCCACCGAGCGGGCCCTGGCCACCGAGACCGGCCTCTCGGTGACCACGGTCCGCCGCGCGTACGAGGACCTCGTCGCCCTCGGTCTCGTCGAGCGCCGACAGGGCGCGGGGACCTTCGCCGCCCAGCGACCCGAGAGCGACGGGACGGCCGGCGGTGACCGCCGGGTCGTCGGCGTCCTCGTCCCCGACACCGCCTTCTACTACCCCCGCGTCCTCCAGGGCATCGAACGGGAGCTCGCCGCGGCCGGCGCCCGGCTCGTCCTCGCCTGCTCGCACTACGACCCCGACGAGGAGGACGCCGCCCTCCGGCGGCTGCTCTCCTCCGGCGTCCACGGGCTGCTGCTCGTCCCTTCCCTGCACACCGCCACCGACCCCGGTCGGCGCGCCGACGAACTTCTCGCGCTGCCCGTGCCGGCCGTGCTCGTCGAGCGCCGGCTCGCCGCGTACGGCCCCGGCGACCCCACCGAGCACGTCTGCACCGACCACGAGGGCGGCGCCTACGACGCCGTACGCCATCTGCGGGCCCTCGGCCACGAACGGCTCGCCCTCCTCGTACGCACCGACGCGCCGACCACCGCGCCCATCGAGTCCGGCTTCGCCCGGGCCGTCGCCGACCTCGGCCTCGCCGAGCCGCTGCGCGTACGGGACGAGCGGGACGGCTGGAACCCCGGCCGGGCGGACCGGGCCATCGCCGAGCTGAGGACCGCGCGGGTCACCGCCGGGCTCTGCTTCGGCGACCGCGAAGCCGCCCTGGTGCTCGCCGCCGCCCGCCGGGCGGGGCTGCGGGTGCCCGAGGACCTCGCCCTGATCAGCTACGACAACGAGTTCGCCGACGTCGCCGAGACACCGCTGACCGCCGTCTCACCGCCCAAGTTCCAGGTCGGCAGGCTCGCCGCGCAGATCCTGCTGCGGCGGCTCGCCGACGGCGACGCCTCCCCGCTGCACCAGGTGCAGCTGCGGCCGCGGCTGGTGGTCCGGGCCTCCTGCGGCGCGCCGCCCGCCGCAGCCGCCGCGCGCAAAAGTCCAAGCAGTGCGTACTGATTGCTCATGGTGCGCCCTTGCCCGGGGCGTATAGAACTCGTCCGGAGCGCTTTCGACGAGAGGACCCGGACATGACCACCCACGTCAGTGCCGAGATCGCCGGCCAGCCCGAGTGCTGGCGCCGCGCCGCCGACACGGCCGCCGACCACGCGGCCCTGCTGCCCCAGCCAGGTGAGCGGATCGCCATCGTCGGCTGCGGCACGTCGTACTTCATCGCCCGCGCCTACGCGGCCCTGCGAGAATCCCTCGGCGCGGGCGAGACCGACGCCTTCCCGGCCTCCGACGAGACACCGCTGGGCCGTGGCTACGACCGGATCGTCGCCCTCACCCGCTCCGGCGCCACGACGGAGGTGGCCACGCTGCTCGCCCGGGCCGCCGGCCGCATCCCGACCCTCGTGCTGACCAGCGTCCCGGACAGCCGCGCCGCGCACCACGCGGACCAGGTGATCGGGCTCGGCTACGCCGACGAACGCTCCGTGGTCCAGACCCGGTTCGCCACCACCGCCCTCCAACTGCTGCGGGCCGGCCTCGGGGTGGACCTGACCCCCTCGATCGCCGACGCCGAACTCGCCCTGTACGAACCGCTGCCCGCGGCCTGGGAGCAGCGCGGCCAGTTCACCTTCCTCGGCACCGGCTGGACGGTCGGACTCGCCGACGAGGCCGCGCACAAGCTCCGTGGAGTGGCCCGCGCCTGGACGGAGTCGTACGCGGCGATGGAGTACCGGCACGGGCCGATCGTCATCAGCGACCGCTCCAGTCTCGTCTGCTGCCTGGGGCCGGAACCGGCCGGTCTGCGCGACGAAGTGGAGGCCACCGGGGCGCTGTTCGCCGCCGACGCGATCGATCCGGTGGCGGCGCTGGTGCGCGCCCAGCGGCTCGCCGTGACGCTCGCGGTGCGGCGTGGGCTCAACCCGGACCGCCCCCGTCACGCCTCGCGTTCGGTGATCCTCTCCGGAGCGATTCACGCGTGAGGGCCGTATCCTGCGGCTCATGATCGACACGAGCACTCCGCAACTCGACGACATGCCCGACGACTGGCAGCGCGCGCTCGCCGTCGTGGCCCACCCGGACGACCTCGAGTACGGCTGCGCCGCCGCCGTCGCGGGCTGGACGGATGCCGGCAAGGAGGTGGTCTACGTCCTCGCCACCCGGGGCGAGGCCGGTATCGACTCGCTCGCACCGGCCCTCTGCGGACCGCTGCGCGAACAGGAGCAGCGGGCGAGCGCGGCCGTCGTCGGGGTGCGGACGGTGGAGTTCATGGACCACCGGGACGGCGTGATCGAGTACGGACCCGGTCTGCGCCGCGACATCGCCGCGGCCATCCGCCGCCACCGTCCCGAGCTGGTCATCACCCTGAACCACCGGGACACCTGGGGTCCGGGCGTGGGCGGGTTCTGGAACACCCCGGACCACGTGGCGGTCGGCCGGGCGACGCTGGACGCGGCGGGGGACGCCGGCAACCGGTGGATCTTCCCCGAACTGACCGAGCGCGGCCTGGAGCCGTGGGGCGGCGTCCGCTGGGTGGCGGTCGCCGGATCGAACACTCCGACCCACGCCGTCGACGCCACGCCCGGGACGGAGCGGTCCGTCCAGTCCCTGCTGGCCCACCGCGCGTACCTCGAGGCCCTGACGGACCAGGACCCGGAGGAGTACGTCCGCACGTTCCTCGCGGGCAACAACGAGCGCTTCGCCGCCCGGTACGGCGACCGGCCGACCGTCGCCTTCGAGCTGTTCCCGCGCTGAGGCGACCCGCCGGGGCGCTTCCGCCCTCGGCGCCGGCCCCCTAGCCTGACGGAGCGTCAGAAATCGAGGGGGTCACGGTGATCGACACGCTCGACAGGGAGATCCCGGAGGGCGAGGAGCGGCTCACGCTCGCCGTCGAGGGCGGGGTCGGGGTGCTCACCCTCTGCCGTCCCGAGCGGCTCAACGGCTGGAGCTGGGAGGCGAGCCGGCAGCTCGGGCTGATGGCCGACCGGATCCGCTTCGACGAGGACGTGCGGGTCGTGCTGCTGCGGGCCGAGGGACGCGCGTTCTGCGCGGGCATCGACGTCACCGCGCCCGGCGGGGGCATCACCGGCCGTACGGTCGCCGAGCGGATCCAGCGGTACGACGAGGGCATCCGCTGGGTCCACGAGCGCTTCGCCGCCTTCGCCCGGCTGCCCCAGCCGGTCGTGGCCGCCGTCCAGGGCTACTGCCTGGGCTTCGGATTCGAGCTCGCGCTCATGGCGGACATCCGGATCGCCGCCGACGACGCGGTCTTCGCCCTGCCCGAGGCGGGCATCGGCGTGGCCGTGGACGCGGGCGGCGACCTGAGGATCGCCCGCGAGGCGGGCGCCGGCTGGGCCAAGTACCTCGCCCTCACCGGCCGCCGCATCGACGCCGGCACCGCGGGACGGCTCGGCCTCGTCCAGCTCGTCACGCCCCGCGACACGCTGGAGCGCACCGCCCGCGAGACGGCGGACGCCATCGCGGCGAACGCGCCGCTCGCCGTCCGCGCGATCAAACGGAACATCGATGCCTACGTCGACCACGCCCTGCCGGCGGCCCTCGACCGCACGGCCCTCGGCGCGGCGCTCACCCTCTCTTCCGAGGACGCCCGCGAGGGCTACGCGGCCAAGGCCGCCCGCCGTCCCCCGCACTTCGAGGGCCGATGAACCCCGTGCGGCTGACCGACTACCCCTGCGGCGCGGGCTTGAGGAGGGCGAAGGTGGCGCCGAACGGGTCGGCCAGCCACGCGATCCGGCCCACGTCCGGGATGTCCGCCGCCGGCATGAGGACCGAGCCGCCGTTGCCCTGGGCGCGCACGGCGAGGTCGTCCACGTCCGCCACGGCGAAGTAGGGGATCCATCGCGCGTGGTCCGCGCCCGCCTGGAGCTCGGCGACCCCGCCGAACGAGGCGTCCTCCTGGTCGCCCTCCGCGGTGGACAGCACCCGGTAGGTCATCCCCGGCGCCTCCATCTCCTGCGAGCGCCAGCCGAACAGCCTGCCGTAGAAGTCCAGAGCGGCAGCGGGGTCCGGGACGTGCAGCTCCACCCAGCACAGGGCGTTGTCCTCGGACGCCTTGTCCAGACCCTTCACCGAGCCCGGCCTCCGCACCGCGAACTCGGCGCCGGCCGGGTCGGTCAGCTGGGCGATCCGACCGGTGTCCATGATGTCGAAGGGCTCGGCGCGCACCGTGGCGCCGGCGCCGCGCGCGGTCGTGACCGTGGCGTCCGCGTCGGGCGTCTGGAAGTACACCATCCAGGCGGAGGTCGCCCCCTCCTCGGTGAGCGGTCCGAGGGCGGCGACCGTGCCGCCGTCCTGCTGGAAGAAGCCGTAGCCGCCGGCGTCCGGGCCGGCCGAGACGAACTCCCAGCCGAAGACGGCGGTGTAGAACGCGGCGGCGACCGCCGTGTCGGGACTGCCCAGGTCGATCCAGTTGGGGGAGCCCTTGGTGAAGTCCGTACCGAGCATGTGGTGTGCCCTGCCTTTCCGCTTCGGGAGGTCGTCCGGCCACCCTCGCCGATCCGCACCGCGCGGCCCGGCCCCCCGCAGCCGCGGGCGCCGCGGTTCATCCGCGTGGACCAGTGCGCGTCACTCTCCGAACCGCCCCCGTCCCAGCTGCTCACGCACCGGCACCACCGGGTCGTTGACCAGGGCCCGGCGCTGCCAGTTCGCGCCGTCCACGACGAGCGTGTGCCCCGAGACGAAGCGGGCGTAGGGGGAGGCCAGGAAGGTCGCCGCCCAGCCCAGCTCGCGGGGGTGGCCCACCCGCAGGGCGGGCTGCCGGGCGTCGTGGCGGGACGCCCGGTCGAGAGCGCCCCGGACGTCCGGCGTCATGTCCTCGTGCGGCATCAGGCCCGGCACCAGTCCGTTGACCTGGATCCCGTACGGACCCCACTCCACGGCCAGCGTCTCCACCAGGTTCTTCACCCCGGCCTTCGCCGCCGCCGAGTGGGCGAAGCCCGGGCCGCCGGTCCAGGCGTACGAGGCCCCCACGTTGACGACGGACCCCGGGGTCCGCGCCACGAGATGGCGACGGGCGAACTCCCGGGTCATGAACCAGGTGCCCGTCAGCGTGATGTCGACGACCGCCCGCCAGCCGTTCGGCGACAACTCCTCCGCCGGCACGGGGAAGTTGGCCGCCGCGTTGTTGACCAGGACGTCCGGGCGGGAGCCGAGCACCGTCTCGCAGACGTCGAAGGCCGCCGCGACCGCCTCCGGCGCGCGGATGTCACAGACCGCGGACGCCACCCGCGTCCCGCCGATCCCCGCCAGCTCCTCCCGTGCCGCCTCAAGACGGGCCGCCGAGCGCCCGACGATCAGCAGCTCCGCCCCGAGCCGGGCGAACTCGGCCGCGATGGCCTTCCCCAGGCCCGAGCCGCCCCCGGTGACCAGGACCACCCTCCCCTCGTACGTCCCCGGTGGCAGCGCGGCGGCGCCGAGCGGGGGAGGGGCGGGCAGTCCGGGCAGGTCCCGTGCTTCTTCCGTCATGCCGCATCGATAGCGCGCCCGGGCCGAGAACTGAAGCTCCGTCAGCCGGTGGCCGCGACCTTGCGGTCCAGGTCGGTCATGATCAGCTCCATGTTGATCGCCACCCCCGCCCGGTAGCCGCCGCTCGCCGCGTTGATCACCTGTTCCTGGGCGCCGATCGCGTTCCCCGCGGCCCAGACGCCGGGCACGCTGGTCCGCCCCGTCTCGTCCACCGCCACGAACGGGCCGAACGGGGTCTCCCGCGTCGCGGCCCCCAGCATGGTGAGCAGGTCGTCCCGGGGCGCCGGGCGGGGCCCGACGAAGAGCACGTCCCGTTCGACGACACGCCCGTCCGCCATCCGTACGCCGGTGAACCGGTCGTCCTCGACGACCAGACCGGCCACCTCGCCCGTCACCACCTCCACGCCCGCCGCCGCCACCCGCGCCCGGTCCTCCGCCGAGAGACCGGCGGCGGTGTGCAGGAAGAGCGTCACGTCGTCGGACCACTGCGAGACGATCAGAGCCTGATGGGCGCTCAGCATCGGATGCGCGATCACCCCGAAGGCGCGGTCGCGGACCTCCCAGCCGTGGCAGTACGGGCAGTGCATCACCTCACGACCCCACCGCTCGGCGACGCCGTCGATCTCCGGGAGCTCGTCGACCAGACCCGTGGTGACGACGAGCCGGCGCGCTTCGACCCGACGGCCGTCGTCCACGGTCACCACGAAGCCGTCGGCGCCGTCCGGGACCGCCGCCGTGACGCGTCCGGCCGTCCACTCCACGCCGTACGCGGTGATCTCCCGGCGTCCCACCTCCAGGAAGTCCGCCGGGCTCATCCCGTCCCGGGAGAGGAACCCCTGCATGTGGGCGGCCGGGGCGTTGCGTGGCTCGCCGGCGTCGATCACCAGTGTCCGTCGGCGTGACCGGCCGAGGATCAGGGCCGCGCTCAGGCCGGCCGCGCCGCCGCCGACCACCACCACGTCGTAACCGTCGGCGCCGTAGCGCTCGTCGCGCTGCTGCTCAAAAGTGTTCGCGTCCATGCGACGACCTTGCCGCCGCCTTCCCTGCTTGACAAATGTTCTTGCCGGTTCCGCAAAATGGACTCATGACCGAAGACGAACGCATCGACTCCGTCCTGAACGAGGTCGGCCCTCGGCTGCGCCGCATCCGGCGGGAGCGCGGCGCCACCCTGGGCGATCTGTCGGCCTCGACCGGGATCTCGGTGAGCACGCTCTCCCGCCTGGAGTCCGGGCAGCGCAAGCCGAGCCTCGAACTGCTGCTGCCCATCGCCCGCGCCCACCAGGTGCCGCTCGACGAGCTGGTCGGCGCCCCGCCGGCCGGCGATCCCCGGGTGCGGGCCAAGCCGATCGTGCGACACGGCCGGACCATGTACCCGCTCACCCGCCAGCCGGGCGGCCTCCAGGCGTACAAGATCGTGCAGGAGAAGGGCGACGGGCGCGTGGAGCAGCGTGTCCACGAGGGGTACGAATGGCTCTACGTGCTCTCCGGGAAGCTGCGGCTCGTCCTCGGCGAGCACGATGTGATCATCGGCGCGGGAGAGGCGGCCGAATTCGACACGCGCGTGCCGCACTGGTTCGGGCCGACGCCCGACGGGCCGGTGGAGTTCCTGAGCCTGTTCGGGCCCCAGGGCGAGCGGATGCATGTCAGGGCGCGGCCGAAGAAGTCCTGACCGAGGAACCTGGGCCGAAGAAGTGGGCGGTGCATGGTTCCACCAGCCACAAGCGACCGCTTAGTATGCGACCGACCGCGCAGTACGGACGACGGCTGGTGGAGGACCGCGATGCAGGCATGGCGAGTGCACGAGAACGGCGAGCCGGGCGAGGTGATGCAGCTCGACGAGGTCGACACGCCGACACCAGGCGAAGGACAGCTCCTCCTCAAGGTGCGCGCCGCCGACATCAACTTCCCCGACGCCCTGCTCTGCCGGGGCCAGTACCAGGTCCGGCCCCCGCTGCCCTTCACCCCCGGCGTGGAGATCTGCGGCGAGACCGAGGACGGCCGCCGGGTCATCGCCACCCCGGTCCTCCCGCACGGCGGCCTCGCCGAGTACGCGGTGGCGGACGCCGCCGCCGTGCTCCCGGCGCCCGAGGCCCTCGACGACGCCGAAGCGGCCGCGCTCCACATCGGCTACCAGACCGGCTGGTTCGGCCTGCACCGCCGCGCCGCGCTGCGGGAGGGCGAGACGCTCCTCGTCCACGCCGCCGCGGGCGGTGTCGGCAGCGCCGCCGTCCAGCTCGGCAAGGCGGCCGGCGCCACCGTCATCGGCGTCGTCGGCGGAGCCGAGAAGGCCGAGGTCGCCCGCGCGCTCGGCTGCGACGTCGTCGTCGACCGGCACTCCGAGGACGTCATCGCCGCTGTCAAGGAAGCCACCGGCGGGCGCGGCGCCGACGTGATCTACGACCCCGTCGGCGGCGCCGCCTACGCCCAGTCCGCCAAGGTGGTCGCCTTCGAGGGCCGGATCGTGATCGTCGGCTTCGCGAGCGGATCCATCCCCTCACCCGCCCTCAACCACGCCCTGGTGAAGAACTACTCGATCGTCGGACTGCACTGGGGCCTCTACAACATGAAGGACCCGGCCGCGATCCTGCGCTGCCACGAGACCCTCACCGAGTACGCCGCCAAGGGGCTCATCAAGCCGCTGGTGAGCGAGCGGGTGCCCTTCGCGGGCGCGGCGGACGCCGTGCAGCGCGTCTCCGAGGGCGTCACCACCGGCCGTCTCGTCGTCCTCCCGGAAGGAGCCCTCGCATGACGGACGCCGCAGAACTGCGCACCCGTACGCAGCGGTTGCTCGCCGAGCACCCGCCCGCCACCACCGACCGCGCGGACTTCCTCAAGGCCCGCTTCGACGCCGGACTCGCCTGGGTGCACTACCCCGTCGGTCTCGGCGGGCTCGGCGCCCCGCGCTCCCTGCAGGCCGTCGTCGACGCCGAACTGGCCGCCGCCGGTGCCCCCGACAACGATCCGCGGCGGATCGGCATCGGCCTCGGCATGGCCGCGCCGACCGTCCTGGCCTACGGCTCCGAGGAGGTCAAGCAGCGCTTCCTCAAGCCGCTCTGGGTCGGCGAGGAGGTCTGGTGCCAGCTCTTCAGCGAGCCGGGCGCCGGCTCCGACCTCGCCGCGCTCGGCACCCGCGCCGTACGCGACGGTGACGGTTGGGTGGTGAACGGCCAGAAGGTGTGGACCTCCAGCGCGCACGTGGCGCGCTGGGCCATCCTCATCGCCCGCACCGACCCGGACCTCCCCAAGCACCGGGGCATCACCTACTTCATCTGCGACATGACCGACCCCGGTGTGGAGGTCCGGCCGCTGCGCCAGATCACCGGAGAGGCCGAGTTCAACGAGGTCTTCCTGACCGACGTCCGCATCCCCGACGCCCACCGCCTCGGTGAGATCGGCGACGGCTGGCGGGTCGCCCAGACCACGCTCATGAACGAGCGGGTCACCATCGGCGGCGCCCGCATCCCCCGCGAGGGCGGGATGATCGGTCCGGTCTCCACGACCTGGCGCGAACGCCCCGAGCTGCGCACGCACGATCTGCACCGGCGCCTGCTCGAGCTGTGGGTCGACTCCGAGGTGGCCCGCCTCACCGGCGAACGGCTGCGCCAGCAGCTCGTCGCCGGACAGCCCGGTCCCGAGGGCAGCGCGATGAAGCTGGGCTTCGCCCGCCTCAACCAGGCCATCAGCGGACTGGAGGTCGAACTCCTCGGCGAGGAAGGTCTGCTGTACGGGGACTGGACCATGCGCCGACCCGAGCTCGTCGACTTCACCGGCCGCGACGCCGGCTATCGCTATCTGCGTTCCAAGGGCAACTCGATCGAGGGCGGCACGACCGAGGTCCTGCTCAACATCGTCGCCGAACGCGTCCTCGGTCTGCCGGCCGAGCCCCGCAACGACAAGGACGTCGCCTGGAAGGACCTCGCGCGATGACGGACCTGCTCTACTCGGAGACCGAGAACGACCTGCGGGCGGCGGTCCGCTCCCTGCTCACCGACCGGGCCGATTCGACCGTGGTGCTCGGCCGGATCGAGGGCGACGACCCGTACGTCCCCGGCCTCTGGAAGTCCCTCGCCGGTGACATGGGCGCGGCCGGACTCCTCGTACCCGAGAAGCTCGGCGGCCAGGGCGCGAGCCACCGCGAGGCGGCCGTGGTCCTGGAGGAACTGGGTCGCGCGGTGACCCCGGCGCCGTTCCTCACCAGCGCGGTCGTGGCGACCGAGATCCTCCTCGCGCTCGACACGGCGAGTGCCCCCGTCGCCGAGCTGCTCACCGGTCTCGCGGCCGGCCGCACGGTGGCGGTGCTCGCCCTGCCCCTGTCCGCGGCCCCCGACGCGCAGCCGCCCACCACCGGCACCGTGACCGGTGTCGCCGACGCCGTCGCCGCGGACGTGTTCCTCGTGCCGCGCGCGGACGGACTCCACGCGGTTCCGGCCGCCGATGCCACGGTCGTGCCGCAGACCCCGCTCGATCTGACCCGGCCGCTCGCCCGGGTGACCACGGACGGGGCGAGCGGCACCCGCCTCGCCGACGCGGAGACGGCAGCGGCGGCGATCCGGCGCGGACTGCTCGCGGGAGCCGGCCTGCTCGCCTCCGAGCAGCTCGGGCTCGCCGAGTGGTGCCTGGAGGAGACGGTCCGTCACACCCGAGAACGCCACCAGTTCAACCGGCCCGTCGGTTCCTTCCAGGCGCTCAAGCACCGGATGGCGCAGCTCTGGCTGGAGGTCGTCAACGCCCGGGCGGCGGCCCGCGCCGCCGCCGACGCGCTGGCCACCGGCAGTCCCGAGGCCCCGCTGACGGTGGCCGTGGCCCAGGCGTACTGCTCGAAGGTCGCGGTCCACGCGGCCGAGGAGTGCGTGCAGCTGCACGGCGGGATCGGCATGACCTGGGAGCACCCCGCGCACCTCGCGCTCAAGCGGGCGAAGGCCGACCAGATCGCCCTGGGTTCGGCGGGCCGGCACCAGGACGCGATCGCCGCCCTGGTCGGCCTCCCCGCCCCGGTGTAGGGCGAAGTAAGGGGCCCATGTGTCCACACCCCTTTACATCCTGTTTAATTGCATGCTGTTCGCAATAACAGTTGATCTTCAAGAGGGGTGTGGACACGATGACCGCCCGATCCATACGCGGCGCGGCCGCCGCGACACTGGCCGGAACTCTGGCCCTCACCGCGGCGGCCTGTTCCCACCCCGGCGGGACCGCCGCCGGCTCCGGCGGCCCCCGCGACTCCGCGGTCGTCGGCATCGCCTACGAGCCCGACACCCTCAGCCCGCTCCTCGGCTACGGCAAGGACGGCAACTCCAAGATCTTCGACGGGCTGCTCGCCTTCGACGCCGAGATGAAGCTCCAGCCGGCCCTCGCCACGGCCCTTCCCCAGGTCAGCGCCGACGGCATGACCTACACCTACACGCTCCGCAAGGGCGTGACGTTCAGCGACGGCAAGCCCTTCTCCGCCAAGGACGTCGTCTTCACCTACAAGGCGGTGCTCGACCCGCGGACCAACAACCCCTCCCGGACCGAGCTCGACGCCGTGAAGGACGTCAAGGCTGTCGGCGAGGACAGGGTCGTCTTCACCCTGAAGTACCCCTACGCGCCCTTCGCCCAGCGGACCGTCCTCGCCATCGCCCCCGAGCACATCGCGGCGAAGCAGGACGTCAACACCGGCGCCTTCACCACCCGTCCCATCGGCACCGGACCGTACGTCCTGACCGGCTGGTCGAAGGGTGAGAAGCTCAGCTTCGAGGCCAACCCCACCTACTGGGGCGGGGCGCCCAGGGTGAAGAAGTTCACCATGGCGATCATCAAGGACGACGACGTCCGCGCCACCCGCCTGCGCTCCGGAGATCTCGACGGCGCGATCCTGCCGCCCAACCTGGCCGCCGGGTTCAAGAACGACCCGGCCAGGAAGACGTACACCGCCACGACGTACGACTACCGGACCGTCACCCTCCCGACCCACCACCGGGTCACCGGGGACACCGCCGTCCGCCGCGCCCTCGACATCGCCGTCGACCGGCGGGCCATGGTCGACAAGATCCTGGAAGGCGCCGGCAAGCCCGCCTACGGACCCGTCCCCACGGACAGCGAGTGGTTCGCCAAGGGCACCGAGCGCCGCCACGACCTCGCCGGCGCCGAGAAGATCCTCGACGAGGCCGGCTGGAAGCCCGGCCCCGACGGTGTCCGCGTGAAGAACGGCGTACGGGCCGAGTTCCCGCTGTGGTACCTCTCCGGCGACAAGCTGCGCCAGGACCACGCCCTCGCGTACGCCTCCGACGCCAAGAAGGCCGGCATCTCCGTCAAGACCCAGGGCGGCACCTGGGAGGTCATCGAGCCCCGGATGAAGACCGACGCGGTCCTCGCCGGCGGCGGCTCGCCCGGCGACCCCGACTTCGACCAGTACCTCCTGCTGAAGTCCTCCCTCGGCGGCGACGGCTTCAACAACATGGCCCGGTACGACAACAAGACCGTCGACAAGGCACTGGAGGACGGCCGCCGCACCGACGACCCCGTCAAGCGGAGGGCCGCGTACGACATCGTCCAGCGCGAGCTCGTGAAGAACCCTGGCTACACCTTCCTCACCCACATCGACCACCTCTACGTGGTGAACGACAGTTGGGACGGCCTGTCCACCCAGACCGAGCCGCACGACCACGGCCTCGCCGCCGGGCCCTGGTGGAACGTCGAGCGCTGGATCCCCAAGGACGCGAAGAAGTGAGCCGACGCCTCCCCTGGGGGGCCATGGCACGGATGACGGGACGGCGGGCCCTGTTCGCCGTCCCCGTCCTCCTCGCGGTCACCTTCGCGGTCTTCGCCGTCGCCGCGGCCTCCCCCTTCGACCCCGTCAAGGCGTACGCCGGCACCGCCGGACTCACCGCCTCGCAGGAGAACCTCGACCAGCTCCGCGCCAACCTCGGCGTCGACCAGCCCCTCGTCACCCGCTGGTGGGACTGGCTCACCTCCGCGCTCCACGGCGACCTCGGCGACTCCAGCGTCATGCGGCAGCCCGTCGCCGACGTCATCGCCGAACGCGTCGGCTGGTCCGTGCTCCTGGCCACCACCGCCTTCCTCGTCGCCATCCTGCTCGGCACCGCCCTCGGCGTCCTCGCCGGCCGCCGCCGCGGCGGCCGGCTCGACCGGACCGTCAGCTCCGCCGCGTACACCCTGGAAGCCGCACCCGCCTTCTGGCTCGGGCTGCTCGCCATCTGGTTCTTCGCGCTGAAGCTCGGGGCGCTGCCGGCCGGCGGACTCACCGACACCGCCAGCCCCACCGTCACCTTCGACCAGGTGGCGAGCCACCTGGTGCTGCCCGCGCTCGTCCTCGGCGTCTCCCAACTGCCCTGGTTCTTCCTGTACGTCAGGCAGGGCGTCGGCGACGCCCTGGACGAGGACCCCGTACGCGGGGCACGCGCGCGTGGCCTGCGGGAGAGGACCGTCCTGCTCGGACACGCCCTGCGCTCCGGCATGCTGCCCATGCTCACCCTGGTCGGCTCCCGCGTCCCCGAACTCATCACCGGGGCCCTCCTCGTGGAGACCGTCTTCAGCTGGCCCGGCATCGCCGCGGCGACCGTCCAGGCCGCGACCTCCGGGGACTTCCCGCTGCTCGCCGCGCTGACCGTGCTCGCCACCGCCGCCGTGCTCCTCGGCAACCTCCTCTCCGACCTGCTGTACGGGCTCGCCGACCCGAGGGTGGGCTTCGATGGCTGACCTCCGGGCCCGACGCGTACGGCTGTGGTCCTCCGCCGGCATCGTCGGCGCGGTCGTCCTCGCCGTGCTGCTCGTACCGCCGGTCGTCCAGCTCGACGAACAGGCCGTCGACCTCTCCCTGAAACTCCTCCCACCGTCGTGGGAGCACCCCTTCGGAACCGACGACGTCGGCCGCGACCTGCTGCTGCGCTGCGTGTACGGGCTGCGCGTCTCGCTGCTCGTCGGCCTGGTCGCCGCGCTCGTCGCCACCGTCATCGGCACCGCCGTCGGAGCGGCGGCCGCCGCCCTCGGCGGCTGGACCGACCGGGTCGTGATGCGGATCGTCGACGCCTTCTCCTCCGTGCCGCACCTGCTGCTCGGGATCTTCATCGTGGCGATGTTCCGGCCGGGCGTATGGCCGGTCATCGTCTCCGTCGCCCTCACCCACTGGCTCTCGACCGCCCGGATCGTCCGCTCCGAGGTGCTCTCCCTGCGCTCACGCCCCTACATCGACGCGGCGATCTCCGGCGGCGCCTCGCGGTGGCGGGTGGCCACGCGCCATCTGCTGCCCGCCGTCCTGCCGCAGGCCGGACTCGCGGCCGTCCTCATGGTGCCGCACGCCATGTGGCACGAGTCCGCGCTCTCCTTCCTCGGCCTCGGCCTGCCCAGCCACCAGGCCAGCCTCGGCAACCTCGTCCAGTCGGCCCGCTCCTCGTTGCTCGCCGGTGACTGGTGGCCCACCCTCTTCCCCGGACTGCTGCTCATCGTGCCGACCCTCGCGATCGCCGGGCTCGCCGGAGTATGGCGCGACCGGCTCAATCCGCGCCGCCGATCGGAGCTGATGCTGTGAACCCGCGTGCCGTACGGCCCCCGGCGGCCGTCACCGCCGGGAGTCCCCCCGCCGCGGGCAGGGGGAGGGCCGACCAGGCCGTGCTCAGCGTGCGCGGGCTCTCCGTCCGCTTCCGGATGCGCGGCGGCCGCCACGTCGCCGCCGTCACCGACGCGGACTTCGACCTGGCGGCGGGGGAGTGCCTCGCCCTCGTCGGCGAGAGCGGCTGCGGCAAGTCCGTCCTCGCCTCCGCGCTCCTCGGACTCCTGCCGGGCAACGCGGAGACCTCCGGCACGGCCCACCTCGACGGCGTCGACCTGCTCGCCGCCGACGAGCGGACCCTGGCCCGCACGGTACGAGGACGGCGCGTCGGCCTCGTACCGCAGAGCCCGGCCGCCCACCTCACGCCCGTGCGGACCGTGCGCTCCCACCTGGAGGAGACCGTCCGCGAGCTGACCGGCGTCCCGCGAGGGGAGCGCCGTGCCGCCGCCGAGGCGGCCGCCGAACGGGTGTCTTTCCCTGCCGGGCACCTCGACCGCTACCCGCACGAGCTCTCCGGCGGACTCGCCCAGCGCGCGGCCACCGCCCTCGCCCTGATCGGCGACGCCCCGCTGCTCCTCGCGGACGAGCCGACCACCGGCCTCGACCGCGACCTGGTCGAACGGACCGTCGACGCGCTGCGCCGCCACGCCGACGAGGGCCGGGCCCTACTCCTGATCACCCACGACCTGGCCGCGGCGGAACGCGTCGCTGACCGGGTCGCGGTGATGTACGCGGGCCGGATCGTCGAGACGACGGACGCCCACCGGTTCTTCGGCGAACCGGGCCCGCGCCATCCGTACGCCCGCGGGCTGCTGAACGCCCTGCCCGAGCGGGCGTTCACCCCGATCGCCGGCATGCCGCCCGAGCTGACCGCGCTGCCCTCCGGCTGCGCGTTCGCCCCGCGGTGCGCGCGGGCGACGGAGGCGTGCGACACGCTTCCGCAGCCGCTCGCCGACGTCGCCTGCCACCACCCGGAGGGCCCCCGTGCTTGAACTCGACGCCATCACCGCCGGCTACGACCGTCGCGCGCCGGTCTTCCGGGGCGCGTCGCTGACCATCGCGCCCGGCGAGTCGGTCGGCCTGCTCGGGCCCAGCGGGTGCGGCAAGTCCACGCTCGCCCGGGTCGCCGCGCTGCTCCACCGCCCGGAGTCCGGTCGTGTCGTGATCGACGGGGAGGAGGTACGGGCCTGGCGCCACCGGGCGCCGCGGTCCTCGCGGACGGCGGTGGGCGTGGTGTTCCAGCAGCCCCGGATGTCCGCCGACCCGAGACTGCGCCTGCGCGATCTCATCGCGGAGCCGCTGCGGGCGGGCGGCCGCCGCGCGGAGGTCCCCGAACGGCTCGCCGCCCTCGCCCCGGCCGTCGGTCTCACGGACGACCTGCTCGCGCGCCGTCCGCACGAGGTCAGCGACGGCCAGCTGCAACGCGCCTGTCTGGCGCGGGCGTTGGTGCTGCGCCCGCGCTGGCTGGTCTGCGACGAGATGACGGCCATGCTCGACGCCTCGACCACCGCGGCCCTGGTCGCGGCGGTGGAGGCGTATCGCGCCGCGTCGGGCGCGGGCCTCCTCGCCGTCGGTCACGACCGCGTCCTGCTGAACCGCTGGTGCGACCGCACCGTCGACTGGACCGACTGCGCACCGCCCTGACCTCGAATTTCCGCGTCAGTGGATCGTGTGGAGGCAACTACCGTGCCATGATGGTGTGTTATGACGCCAGGGGAGGGTGTGACGAGGCACGAGATCCGCATCAGGCCGGTCCAGGAGACATCACGCAGTGACATCGACGCACTGCTGACCTGGCTCAACCGCGAGCGGTTCGTGAAGGAGCATCTGGAGAAGGGGGAGTTACGGGTCGAACAGCGGGCCACGCCGGACGACCACGGCACCCCCATGGGCATGGGGACCGAGATCGCCCTCGTCGTCCTCCAAGGGGTGACCGGCGTCGTCCTGGTCGAGCTCCTGGAGCAGGCGAAGTCCGCGGTGCGGGAGTGGCGGGAGAACCGCCGGTCGGTCGGCGAGGACGATCCTCCCGACTTCGACGTCACCTCGGACGGCGACGCGAGGTAGCCCGGTGGCGCGCTTCGACCCGCGCGGAAAGGTGAACCACGCCCTGCTCGTCACGGTGCACGCCTACACCTCCGACATGCCCCCGGACCCGTCCGGTGTACTGGGCGACATCGCCGCCGTCCGGCACAACAGCACGGAGCTGAAGAGAGCGCTGCGAGCGGGCGGGGTGTTCCGCGAGGAGGACATCACCACCAGCAGCCCGACGGGCTCCGACCGGTTCTTCCGGGACCTCTTGGACGCCCGGGACCGCGCGGACGGGCTGCTCCTGCTCTACTTCGCCGGGCACGGGCTGGTGTCCAGCTACAACGAGCCGGACGAACTGTGGCTCGGCATGCCCCGTACGACGATCGTGCCGGGGGACCCTCCGACGTTCCTGCAGGCCGTGCGCTGGAGCGAGGTGCTCCCGGCCCTGTGCCAGGCGCGAGCGGAACAGGTCGTGGTCGTCCTCGACTGCTGCCACGCGGGCAACGCCTCGGCGGCCTGGAACAGGCTGCCGGCGGACCAGCGCGGGCGCGTCTCGCTGCTCGCCTGCGTCCAGGCGAACGACAGGATCGACGCGGGGGACTCGGACACCCCCACGCCCTTCACCGCCCACCTGGTACGCGTGCTCGAACAGGGCGCCGACGGCGAGGGCGGCGAGGTGCGCTTCGGCGCGCTCGCCGACGCGCTCAGGACGCACATGTCCGCGCACCACACCACCCTGCGGAAGAAGCCGACCCCGTGGGTGCCGCAGAGCTGCCCGGCCGACGGCGCCGACGTCGTCCTGGCCGTGCCGCGACCCGACATCGCGCCTCCTCCTCCGCCCCCTCCGCCGGACCCGCCACGGCGCGCCCCCCGATGGCGCCGCCTCCCCGTCCTGGCCTGGGCGGCCCTCGGGCTGGCTCTGGTCGCCCTGCTCGGGTACACCCTCTTCCAAGCCCTGCCGGAAGGCGCGTGCACGACACCGCTGGAGCTGAGGCTGCTCACCGACGCGGATGCCGAGCCGACCGTACGCAAGGCGGTCAACGCCTATCTGGAGTCCGACGCCAACCGGGACGGCGACTGCCGGCGCAGCGGCATCACCGTCTACAGCGCCAAGGCCACCGACGCCGTCGCCGCCTTCCGGGACTCCTCCCGCTTCTGGCAGGACCCCGACCCCGAGACCAACCCCCAGCGGGACGTCGGACCCCAGCCGGACATCTGGATCCCCGGCTCGGCCGCCGCCGTCGAACGCGCCCGGTCCTACGGCGGCGGAGGATCGTCGGTGAAACTGACGCGGCACGACCCGTTCGTCCACTCGCCGATGGTCCTCGCCGTCCCCGCGCACCTGGCCGAGGGCTCGGAGAAGGACCGGTCCGGCCGCACCCTCGGCCAGTTCACCGAGGCGCTGCGCGCGCGGGCCGCCGACGCGGTCGTCGCCCGGACGGACCCGGAGCACACCGACTCCGGGCTGCTCGCCACCGTGGGCCTGTACGGGAACCGGCCCGGAGCCGCGGCGGCCGTCGAACGAGGACTGGCGCCCGGACGTCCGCTGCCCGACGGCCGCGCGCTGCTCTGCGACCTGCCCAAGGCGGCCGCCGTCGACACCAGGACCGCCGCGCTCGTACCGGAACATCTACTGCGGACGGGCGTGGGCTGCGGGCGGCAGACCCGGACTCCCCGCGTGGCCGAGTACCCCTCCGACGTACCCCGGCTCGCACTGCCCTTCGTGCACGTCGTGTGGGACGGCGGCGACCGGGACGAGGACTCCCGGGACAGCGCCGTCGAACGGTTCCGCGCCTGGCTGACCGGCCCGACCGGGGTGGCGGTGTTCACCGCGGACGGCTACCGCGCCGGGCCGGGCGACACCCACTCGGCCTCGCCGGCCGCGTCCCCGCCGGCCGCCGGCGCCCTCGCCGATCCCGGACGGCTGCCGGACGCGGGGGAGGCCAGGACGATGAACGCCGCTCTGGAGGGCTACCGCAAGGCCGACGGCCCGGGCCGGGTGCTGTTCCTGCTGGACAACTCCGGTTCCATGAAGGACGTGTGGGACGGGCCGGGAGGCGCGCCCGGAATCGTCCAGCAGGCGCTCGCCGGTCTCGGCGGCCAGGACGAGTACGGCGTGTGGTCGGTCTCGTCGGCGCCCGGAGCAGCCCGCCCGTACACCCCGCTGCTGGACCTCGGTCGGCACAAGGACCGCGACGCGGCCAGGAAGACCGTCGGCGGTGCCCGGCTCGCGGGCAACGAGGCCGACCCCTTCCAGGCGCTGCGGGCCGCCTCCACCGCCATGGCCACCGAGGACGAGGGGGACGACAGCCGGCCCCGGCTGATCGTCTTCGTCACGGACGACGAGGACAACAGCCGCATCGGCGACAGGATGGACGGACTGCTCACCTCCCTGCGACAGGGCGGGGTCCCGGTCGTCATGGCGTCCCTGGACGTCGGCGGCTGCGCCGGGGGACGGGCCGGCGAGCGGATCGCCGCGGCGAGCGGTGGCCGGTGTCTGGACAGCTCGGGCGACCTCATCGCCGGACTGCGCGACGAGGTCGCCAGGACCGGTACGGGGGAGGCGACATGAGGGCCCGGGGCCCGCGACGCGTCACCCTCCTCCTCGCCTTTCTCCTCGCGCTCGGCGGCTGCACGGAAGAGGGCGGCACGCCACCCGAGCGGACGACCGACCCCGGCGCGCCGCTCGTGATCGCCAGCGGCCGGGACGTGACCGGCAAGGGCGGCATCCGCGAGAAGCTGATCAAGGAGTGGAACGAGCGGCCCGGCAACACCCACCAGGCACGCCTGGTCGAGCTGCCGGGCTCCGCCGACCAGCAGCGCAGCCAGCTGCTCGGCGCCCTGCAGTCGGGCAGCGCCCGGTACGACGTGGTCAACCTGGACGTCACGTGGGTACCGGAGTTCGCCGAGGCGGAGCTCATCCAGGAACTCGACGCGAGCCTCGTCGACACCGACGTCATCACCTCCGTCGCCCGTACGGCTCGCTGGGACGACAAGACCTACGCCGTCCCCTTCAACACCGATGTCGGACTGCTCTACTACCGCCGCGACCACCTGGAACAGGCCGGAGTGCGCGGGGACATCCGCCTGGACGAGAACACCACGTGGGAGCAGGTACGTGACCTCATCAGGACCGTCGAGCAGGCCGACCTCCCCGGCGTCGAGGCGGGCTGGACCGCCCAACTCGCCCCGTACGAAGGTCTCACGGTCAGCGGCATGGAGGCGTTCGCCTCGGTCACGGGCGGTCTGACCGACGAACAGGGCCGCTACACGGGGAGCGTGAACGCTCTGGAGGACGGACTGGAGGAGCTGCGCGCCCGCACGGAGAAGGCGTACCTCCTCCCGGACGCCGCCGGCTCCGACGAAGCCGCGTCCCTCACCGACTTCATCGACGGCAAGGCCACCTTCCTGCGCCACTGGCCCTACGCCTACCGCACCCTCCACCAGGCTCTCCCGCCCCAGCGGCTCGGCGTCGCCCCCTTGCCCGGCAAGGCGGTACTGGGCGGCCAGAACCTCGCCCTGACGACGGCGGTCTCGGGCGAGCGCCGGGAGGCGGCCCAGGACCTGGTCGCGTTCCTCACCGACCCGGCCAGCGAACGCTGCCTGCTGGACGAGGGGTTCGCCGCCACACGCACGTCGGCGTACGAGGACGACACGGTCTCCTGCCGGCTCCCGGCGGCCTCCGCTCCCTCGTCGTCGGCGGAGAGTGCGGACCGTATGCCCCGTGAGGACGGCCGCCCGCTGTACGCGCGCACCACCCTGCTCCGGGCGCTGCGCGGCGAGACGGTCGAACGCCCCCGCACACCGCACTACGGAGCCTTCACCCAGACCTTCACCACCCATCTGAGCCGGCTGTTCGACGACAGCCCACCCTCGGACGAGGAACTCGCGCAGAGCCTGGACAAGGCGCTGAGGCGCGCCCTGCCCGAACCCTCTCCGTGACGCCTCCCCGGGAGGCCGACCGCCGTGGTGGAACCCCCGCCGGGTGAACGTCACCCGTTCGGCAGGCATGCCGTACGGCCGGACGGCGCCCTCACTGCGCCACACTGGCCGCCGAACGCCGCGATTCCGGCGCGGCGCAAGGAGGGTGTGGGCGATGGCCGTATCCATTTCTGTCGTGCTGCTGCTGCTCGTTCTGGCGGTGATCTTCCTCCGCAGCGGCGGTCTCAAGCTGTCCCACGCGCTGGTCTGCGCGCTGCTCGGCTTCTTCCTCGCCGGCACGAGCATGGCGCCGACCATCCAGAACGGGGTCGCCGCCACCGCCGATGTGGTCAGCAGCCTCAGGCCCTGACGCGGTCGCCGGCATGTTTCGGCTTCGCGAACTGCTCATGAAACCACGGGCAGTTGCATGTACATCTCATGGACTCGGGCCTAACGTCGGCCGCCGGCGCGACCGACGCACGCACCCGAGGAGCCCTCTTGACCACCCCCAGCCGACGAGCCCGCGCGCTCGCCCTGATCGCCGTGGTGAGCGCGACCGTCCTCGCTTTCGCCGCACCCGTCGCCCTCGCCGACGACATACCGCTCGCCCCGGGCCACCGGCTCGTCGACCACTACGACGGTGCCCCCGCGACCGCGCGGCCGGTGCCGGGTGAGGCACCCGCCCAGCATCCGTATCTCGCCCCCAACGGGCGCAGCGGGATGCACGCGGACGGCGCGGGCAGCGGCACCCATCCCCACCCCGGGCCGCTCGGGCGCGACCCGAGGGTCTCCAGCGAGCGGATCGCCGCCCTCGGCGGCGAGTGCGCCACCGTCACCTTCGACTCGGCCGGCCGCCTCCTCACCGTCTGCGGCACCTTCTCCGGCTTCCTGCTCAAGCTGCTCGACCCCCGCACCCTGGACACGCTCGCCGAGTACCGCCTGCCCCAGCGGTCCTCCACCGTCGAGGCCGTCACCCGCCTCGACTTCGAGAAGATCTTCAAAGACACCTCCGGCGGCGCCTACTTCTACCTCGACCACCGGGACCGGGTCGTCCTCGCCGACTCCCGCGGGCACATCCTCCGCGTCGCACACAGCCGGAAGGCCGACGGGGGATGGCAGTTCACCGTCGAGGACGACTGGGACCTCACCTCGCTCGTCCCGCACGACTGCGTCAGCTGGACGAACCTCTTCCCGAGCGGCGTCTGCGACCCCGTCACCTCCGTCATGCCCGACTGGGACGGCCGCGTCTGGTGGGTGACCCGGCTCGGCCGCGTCGGCACGGTCGACCCCGCCACCGGCGCACTCCGATCGATCCGGCTCGCCGGTGAGGAGATCCAGAACTCCTTCTCGGTGGCCGAGGACGGCGTCTCCATCGTCTCCGACCACGCCCTGTACAGCTTCCGCGCCGACCCCGACGGCACCCCGCGGATCCAGTGGCGTCAGACGTACGACCGCGGGACGGGGACCAAACCCGGCTCCGTGAACCAGGGTTCGGGCACCACCCCCGACCTCTTCGGCGCCGGCGCGGAGTACGTCGCCATCACCGACAACGCCGACGACCGGATGAACGTCCTCGTCTACCGGCGCGGGGCCGGCGTCCCCGCGGCCGAGCGTCTGGTCTGCACGGTCCCCGTCTTCGGCTCCGGCGCCTCCACCACCGACAACTCCCTGATCAGCTGGGGCAACAGCCTCGTCGTCGAGAACAACTACGGCTACGAGAACCCCACCACGCTGACCTTCGGCCGCAGCGTCGTCGGCGGGGCGACCCGGATCGACGTCCGGCCCGACGGCAGCGGCTGTGACACCGTCTGGGAGAGCGACGTCCGCTCGCCCTCCACCGTGCCCAAGCTGTCCACCGCCAACGGCCTGCTGTACTTCTACGAGAAGCAGCCCCATGCCCTCGGCATCGACGCCTGGTACCTGACGGCCGTCGACTTCCGCACCGGGCAGCGCGCCTGGAAGCGGTTCACCGGCACCGGCGCGGCCTACGACAACAACTGGGCCCCGATCACCATCGGACCGGACGGCACCGCGTACATCGGCGTGTTCAACGGGATCGTCGCCGTCCGCGACGCGGACTGAGACGCGACGGTGCCCGGAGCCGTGCGGCCCCGGGCACCATCGCGCCTGCGGCTCACACCATCTCGGGCATCTCACCCTCGGTGGTCGTCAGGTCGATCACCGCGAAGGCCGCGCCCTGCGGGTCGATGATCGACGCGAAGCGCCCGAAGGGGCTGCCCATCGGGCCGAAGAGCTTCCGTCCGCCGAGCTTCTCCGCCGTCTCGACGGCCCGGTCGCAGTTGTCGACGGCGAAGTAGATCTGGATGTACGGCGGGATCTCGGCCGGGAAGTCCTCCGGCGTCATCGTCATCCGGCCGAGGACCGGCATCTCGCCGCCCAGGTCGAAGACCTTGTAGTCGACCTGCTCGTCCTTCATCGTCTTCGCGTCGTAGCCGAAGACCGAGGTGAAGAAGGCGTCCGACTTCGCCGGCTCCCGGGTGAAGACCTCGCTCCAGGCGTAGCTGCCGGTCTCGCCCTCCAGCTCGAAGCCCTCGTGCGTGCCGGGCTGCCACACGCCGAAGAGAACCCCCGCGGGGTCCTGCGCCAGGCACATCGAACCGAAGTCGCCGACGGCCATCGGCTCCATCAGCAGGGTGCCGCCGCTGTTCCTGATCTTCTCGGCCGTGGCGGCGACATCGGGCGAGGAGAAGTACAGACACCAGGCGGACTGCGGCGGGGTGTCCTGCCCCGGCATGGGCGGGACCACGGCCGCGACCGCCTTGCCGTTCCGGAGTGCCTGGGTGTAGTTGCCGAATTCCGAGGAGGTTTCGCCGAAGGTCCAGCCCAGCACCTCGCCGTAGAAGTTCTTGGCTCCTTCGACGTCGGTGAACATCGCGTCGGTCCAGACCGGCGTGCCTTCAGGTCGTGCGGCCATGACGGTGACTCTCTTCCGATCGATGATTCTCGATGGGGTTGCCGTGACCCACGCTAGCCAGGGCGAGCGGGCCGCGCTCGGTGACGCACCGTGACGGCGGGGCCCGGGCGGCCGGACGGCCGGGATGTGCCTCCCGGATCGTCCCGGAGCCGGAGGGGCGCCGGAACCGACGGGGGATCGGTCCGTTCACGACCCTAGGAACTGACGGCTCGTCAGGTTAGTCTCCGCGCATGATTCCGACCGTCGTCTGGGGCACCGGCAACGTCGGCCGCGCGGCCCTGCGGGCCGTCGACGCCCACCCCGCGCTCACGCTCACCGCCGTCCTCGTCCACGACCCCGCCAAGGTCGGCCGTGACGCGGGCGAGCTCGCCGGCCTCGACCGCGCCCTCGGAGTCGCGGCCACCGACGACGTCGACGCCGTGCTCGGCGCCCGCCCGCGTGCGGTGGTGTACGCCGCGTCCGGCGACATCCGCCCGGACGAGGCGCTCGCCGACGTCGTCCGGGCCGTCCGCGGGGGAGCGGTGGTCGTGACCCCCGCCCTCTACCCGCTCTACGATCCGCGGGGCGCCCCGCCGGAGTTCCGGGACCCGGTGCTCGCCGCCGTCGCGGAGGGCGGCGGCTCGCTGTTCGTCTCCGGCGTCGACCCCGGGTGGGGCAACGACGTGCTGCCCCTGCTGATCAGCGGACTCGGCACCACCGTGGACGCGATCCGCTGCCAGGAGATCTTCGACTACTCGACCTACGAGCAGGAGGACTCGGTCCGCCACCTCATCGGCATGGGCCACCCGATGGCCTACGAGCCGCTGATGCTCGCCCCCTCGGTCCCGACCATGGTCTGGGGCGGCCAGATACGCCTCATGGCCCGGGCCCTCGGCGTCGAGCTCGACGAGATCCGCGAGACCCTGGAGCGGCGCGCCCTCGACACCACCGTGACGACCCGGACGATGGGCGCGTTCGAGGCCGGCACCCAGGGCGCCGTCCGCTTCGAGGTGCAGGGCATCGTCGGGGGAGAGCCCCGCATCGTCATCGAGCACGTGACCCGGATCCACCCCTCCTGCGCCCCCGACTGGCCGACGCCTCCCGACGGCACCGGAGCGCACCGGGTGGTCATCGAGGGGCGCCCGCGTATCGAGGTCACGGTGGAGGCGAGCGACGAGGGCGAGAACCGTTCCGCGGGCGGGAACGCCACCGCCGTCGGGCGGCTCGTGAACGCCGTCGACTGGCTCGTGGACGCCGAGCCCGGCCTCTACGACGCACTGGACGTCCCGCTGCGGCCCGCGGTCGGCACACTGGGAAGGAAGCAGGCATGAGGATCGACGTCCCCGAGGGCAGGCATCCGATCGAGTACGTGTGGGGCGAGATCGTCCCCGAGATCGGGACGGCCGCCTCCCAGTTCTCCCTGTCCGTGTACGCCCACACGACCCTGGGGCTGCGCGAGTTCGAGGCCGCGCGCCTGCGCGTCGCGCAGATCAACGGCTGCCTGTTCTGCCTCGACTGGCGGACCGAACGCGACGGCGCGAAGGTCGAGGAGTCGTTCGCGGACGCGGTGACCCGGTGGCGCACCACCGATGCCTTCGACGACCGCACGCGACTGGCCGCGGAGTACGCCGAGCGGTACGCCCTGGACCATCATGGTCTCGATGATGAGTTCTGGAGTCGTATGGCCGCGCACTACAGCCAGGCCGAGATCGTGGAGCTGACGATGAGCATCGGCTCGTGGCTGGCGTTCGGGCGGCTCAACCGGGTGCTGGGTCTCGATGCGGTGTGTGTGCTGCCCACACAGTGACCGGAGGGCAGGACATCGGAGACCTCGGAGGTGGAGGCCCTCAGAGGTCGGTGGCGATGATCTTCTCGATGTTCCGTTCGGCGAGCGCGGTGATGGTGACGAACGGGTTGACGCCGGCGTTGCCGGGGATCAGCGCGCCGTCGATCACATAGAGGCCGGGATGGCCGTGGAGGCGTCCGTAGTTGTCGGTGGCCCGGTTGAGCACCGCGCCGCCGAGCGGGTGGTACGTGAGATGGTCGCCCCAGATCTTGTGCGCGCCGAACAGGTCGGTGCGGTAGATCGTGCCCTCCTTCGCGTTGATCCTGTCGAAGATGGTTCTGGCCGCGTCGATGGACGGCTGCTTCCAGGCGGTCTGCCAGTTCAGCTCGACGCGGCCGGCCGCCGGGTTCCACGAGAAGGCGGCGCGGTGCGGGTTCTTGGTGATCGAGAGGTAGAACGAGGCGTACGTCTCGATGCCGGTGGGCAGCGGCGCGACCTCGGCGAACGCCCCGCCCGCGGCCCAGTTGTCGATCCCGGCCGTCGGCATGGACGACTGGAGCTTCCCCGTCGCGTCCCACATGTGGTTCGCGCGGCCGCACATCACGTTGCCGTTGTCGCCCCAGCCCTGGCCGACCTCGCCGTTGAGGCGGGGCAGCGCGCCCGTCGCCCTCAGCATGGTCAGCAGCTTGCTGGTGCCGACGCTGCCGGCCGCGAAGAACACCCGGTCCGCGACGACGGACGTGGTGGCCGTGGTGTTCCCGCCGGTGTCGAGCCGGTCCATGACGACCGTGTAGCCGCCGCCGGACGCCGGGGAGACCGATGTCACCCTGTGCAGCGGCGCGACCGTGACCCGGCCGGTCGCCCTGGCCCGCGCGAGATAGGTCTGCCGCAGGGTCTTCTTGCCGTGATTGTTGCCGTAGAGCACCTCGCCGGCGAGCGCTGAGGCGGGGACGGTCCCGGCCGCCTCCTGCTTCATGTACTCCCAGTCGTACACGTTGGGCACGAAGACGAAGGGGAAGCCGGAGCGCTGGGCGTGCTTACGGCCCACCCGGGCGTACTGGTAGCAGGCGGCGCTCTCCCACCAGGACGGGTCGACGTGGTTCACCCCGAGGCCGGCGTTGGCGCGGGGGTAGTAGACCCCGTACATCTCGTCGGCGTTCACGGAGGGCAGGACGTCCGCGAAGTTCTCCCTGCGCGGGGTGACCGCCATGCCGCCGTTCACCAGTGAACCGCCGCCGACGCCCCGGCCCTGGTAGACCGTGATGCCACCGAACTCCTCGGCGTCCAGGATGCCGGTGTGCCGGGGAACGTCCTTGTCGAGCGGGAATCCGAGGAACTGGCTCAGGGGCTGCTTGGTCCGGGTGCGGAGCCAGAAGGAGCGGTGGTCGGGGGTCGTCGTGTTGGCGAAGATCTTTCCGTCGGGGCCCGGGGTGTCCCAGGCCATGCCCATCTCGACCATGTGCACGTCGACGCCCGCCTCGGCGAGGCGCAACGCGGCGACGGAGCCCCCGTAACCGGTGCCGATGACCAGGGCGGGGACACGGGCCTGCGGGGTCGAGGCGAAGGCGTTTCCGGGGAGGGCCAGGGCGCCGAGAAGAGAACCTGTTCCCGTGATGAATCCACGGCGTGAAACAGCCATGTTCGTTCCTCACTGTGGGTGGAATGGGAACGAGTTCTACTGCCGCCCGCATGGGAAGTCACGGCATACCGATTGGTAACTTTTGGGTGGATCGCTCAAGGATGATCCGGGCAAAGCCGACATTCTCAGGAGTGAGAGATCCCCCGAGCCCGGAGCGACCATGCCCCTGCCGCCCGCCCCCGACATCGACACCGTGGACCGCGCCGCGGCGCGGCTGTACGACACCGCCGCCTGGCAGGAGATCGTCCGGAACTGGGACACCCCCGGCGGCCCGCCCCCCGCTCCCGCCGAAGCCGCGCCCGCCCGCGTCGGCGCCGCGCCCGGAGACTGGCGCCGGCTGCTCTCCGTACCCGTCGACCAGCTCGTCGCCACCGCCCTCGCCGGCCTCACCGCGCCCCCGCCCGTCGAACGGCCGCTCCCCGGCCGGCTCGGCGCCGTCCTGCCCGACCGGCTGCACGCCTGGCGCCGCGTCGGACAGGGCGACCTGCGCCCCTCGACCCACCTCGCGCACGCCCGCCGAATCCTGGTCGAATGGGGCTGGCAGAACCGCCCGTATCGCCTGCGCGACGCCCGCGGCGCCCGCTGCCTCTGCGGCGCGCTGCTCACCGCCCACCGACTCGGCTACGGCAGCGCCGACACCATGAACCGCTCGGCCGCCTGGATCGTCACCGAGCTGCGTGCCCAGGGCTGGAACGGCCTGATCGGCCCCTGGAACCGCGCACCGGGACGAGACCGCGACCAGGCCCTCGCCCTCCTCGACGCCACGATCCGGCGGGCCGCGCACGTGGGAGAGTGACCTGCCGCAGGGTGACCTGCCCGGCGGCGCGTCCGGCGGTCACTCCACGCTGTCGGCCACCGTGAAGAGCCCACCGTCCGGGTCGCGCAGCGTGACGCAGCGGCCGTTCCCCGACGGGAGGACGGCCGACGTGGTGGTCCCGCCCGCCCGGAGGGCGGCTTCGAGCGCGACCTCCACGTCCGGCACGCGGAAATGCACGTGCCACCGCGGCCTGATCTGCGGATCGGGCGCAGCCTCCACCGCGCCGCCGTACAGCCGCGCCACGGTGACGTTGCCATGGCTGAGCACGACGTGGTCGTCCTCGTACGAGACCTGGCAGCAGCCGGGCCGCTCGCCGGCCCACTCCAGGACCTCGGCGTAGAAGATGGCCGCGTCGAAGGCGTTCCTCGTCCGCAGCTCCAGCCAGGCCGGGGCGCCCCCCTTGCCGACACTCCAGTCGGGGATCACCTCGCCCTCCCAGATGCCGAAGACGGCGCCCTCACGATCGGACGCGAGCGCCGCGCGCCCGGTACCGAACCGCAGGGGCCCCACGGCCACCGTGGCACTCCGCTCGCGAATGCGGGAGGCGGTCAGATCCGCGTCGTCGACGGCGAAGTACGGGGTCCAGGCGACGGCCACGGCCAGACGCGGCGCCAGCGCGCCGATCCCGGCGACCGGCGCGCCGTCGGCGAGGGCGACGGAGAACTCCTCACCCAGGCGGGTGGGCCGGAACTCCCAGCCGAAGACGGCACCGTAGAAGGTCTCCGCGGCGCCCAGGTCGCGGGCCATGAGACTGACCCAGCAAGGGGCACCGGACACCGCGTGGCTCGAGGTCGACACAACCTTCATCCATCCGTCGTGGACGCGTGATCGTTCTCCATCCCACCGTACCCCCGACGGAACCGCCATTCCGGCGCGCCGTCCCGGTACGGGCGTGCAAAGCCGCCACGGGTGGGAAGGTCTGACAAATGATGTTCGTGCACGGAGCGCTTCGACAACCGATGGCCGATCTGCTCGCCCGGCGCAGGGACCCGGTCGTCGTGCAGACCCTCAGGTCCACGGCCGCGGCGGTGATCTCGTACGCCGTCGCCCTCCAGCTGAGCAGCGAGGCGGCGCCCCTGACCGCGCCGCTCACCGCCCTGCTCGTCGTCCAGGTGACCCTCTACTCCACGCTCACCACCGGCATCCGCCGGGTCAACTCCGTCGTCGTCGGCGTGATCATCGCCATCGGGTTCAGCGCCCTGGTCGGGCTGACCTGGTGGAGCCTCGGGCTGATCATCCTGGCCTCACTGGTGGTGGGCCGGTTCGTACGGGTCGACGAGTTCGTCCCCGAGGTCGCGATCAGCGCGATGCTCGTCCTCGGCGTCACCCAGGTCACCGACACGGCCTGGGACCGGGTCCTGGAGACGCTGATCGGCGCGGTGGTGGGCCTGCTGTTCAACGTGCTGCTCGCCCCACCGGTCTGGGTGGGGTCGGCGGGCGAGTCCATCGAGGACCTGGCACGGCGGATGCGGCAGCTCATGCTGAGCATGGGCGAGGAGCTCACCAACCCCACCTCGGCCGCCCACGCCGCCGCACGCGGGCACGAGGAGCGGCTGCACGAAGCGCGCCGGCTCGACAACGACGTGGCCGACGTCGACGCGGCGCTGCGGCAGGCGGAGGACAGCCTCCGGCTCAATCCGCGCGTCAAGGAGGGGCTGCTGCACCGCGTCGTCCTGCGCACCGGACTCGACACGCTGGAGATCTGCGCCGTCGTCCTGCGCGTCCTGGCCCGCACGCTCACCGACCTCGCCAAGGAACGCGAGGACGAGGAACTCTTCCCGAACGACGTGGCGATCGCGCTCGAAGACCTCCTCGCGCGCGTCGCCGACACGCTCGTGAGCTACGCCGTCCTCGTCACGTCGCGGGTCAGCGCGCACGCCGACGCCGCGGAGGAACGCCTCGCGGGCGAGCTCGTCGCGGCCCGCGCGGTCCGTGACCACGCGGCGGACCTGCTGCTCCAGGAGGTCCAGCGGGACCCCCGGCAGTGGCAGCTCCACGGCGCCCTGCTCGCGGAGATCGACCGGATCCTCGACGAACTGGATCTCGACCACCGCGGCCGGCGCCTGATGGAGGAACTCGACCGCCACTCCCGCGAGCGCGCCGGGAAACGCCCCACACTGGCCAAGATGCGGGACCGCCTCGGGGTGTAGCACTAGTTCCGGTCGTTCATCAGCTCCTGGAAGGAGCTCATGCAGGGGGTGCAGTGACGGTCGGTCCTCTCGCGCTCCTCGAGGGGCTCCTCGTGCAGCGACTGCCCGCAGAGGGCGGTCGCGGTGCCCATGGCGGCCACGTGCCAGACGAAGACCCCGTCTCGGGGCGCTATGCCGACGTGCATTTCGTACATGGTCGTTCTCCATGCTCGGCGGACGTGTGCCCCTCCAGTGCACCGGACGCAGGGGTGTTTGCACGCCTGGAAGACGACTGTTCGGGTGACGCCGCCCGGACCGCAGCCCCCGCTCCGCAGGTGCCGAATGGCTACGCTGGTCCTGGGGGCGTGGCAGGCGAGACGGCCGGAGGCGACCCGATGAGACGACGCCATCACTTCCACATCGATCACGCGGGACACTCGGTCAGCGTCACCGTCGAGACCGGTCACACCGCCGTGGTGGAGGTCCTCGTCGACGGCCACGTGATGGGGTACGCCACCACCCACGGCGACCGTCCCGTGAGCGTGCACATCGAACTGCCGACCGACCCCCCGACCCCGGCGACCGTCCGGGCCGCGGCCGGCCCCGGCATCCCCCGGTGCGTCCTCGAAGCGCCGGGAGCGGAGCCGCAGGTCATGTCCCCGCGCCCCTACTGACGGGCCGGCCGACGGCCCGGGAGCGGCGTCCTCGACCGTCGCCCTGCCGTGCCGCGTCACCTCGATCCGGACGTCGGCGGGCTCACCCGCGTGACCGGCCCGTCGAGGCCGGAACCGCCCGGAACGAAGCGGTCCATCGCGGCGGAAACCCGCCCTGACCGGCACTGCGTCAGGTCAACACTCTGTAACGCCAACAGGCTTGTCGGACAGAAGGCTTCCTTCCGCACGGCATCGTCTGGGATCTTGCGTCCACCCCACACATCACACGGTCCGGTCGGCGCCACCCGCGCCTCCGGGCCATCGGAGGACGCATTGTTTTCCCACATATCAAGCCGGCTGAGACTCTCCGTCGCGACCGCCGCCGCCCTCGGCGCCGCCGTCGCCCTCGCCGCACCCGCGCAGGCGGTGGAGTCGACCACGCCGGAGCCCTCCGGCGCCTCGGTGACGAGCACGGCGAGCGTCGCGGCCCCGGCCGCCTGGGCCGCCGGCACCCGCGCCTACCTGGTCATCACCGCCCCCGGTGACACCACCGCCGTGCGCACCGCCATCGCCACCAACGGCGGTTCGGTCTTCGCCTCGTACGACGCCATCGGCGTCATCGTCGCCCACTCGACGTCCACGGGCTTCGCCTCGACGATGCGTACGGTCACCGGCGTCCAGCAGGTCGGCGCCACCCGCACCTCCGACGTCCCCGCCGACGCCTACAACCCGGCGCTCCCCGCGAACCCGGCACAGTCGCCGACCACGCTGACCGAGTCCAACCGCTGGGACATGACGCAGATCAAGGCCGACCAGGCCTGGGCCGTCACCACCGGTTCGGCCTCCGTCAAGGTCGGCATCCTCGACACCGGCGTCGACGACCAGCACCAGGACATCGCGCCCAACTTCAACGCGGCCGACTCCGTCTCCTGCGCCTACGGCAAGGCGGACACCCGCGCCGGCGCCTGGCGGGACGTCGGCACCCACGGCACCCATGTCGCCGGCACCGTCGCCGCCGCCAAGAACGGCAAGGGCGTCATCGGCGTCGCGCCCGGCGTGAAGATCTCCTCCGTGCGCATCGCCGAGCCGACCAGCAGCCTCTTCTTCGCCGAGAACACGATCTGCGGCTTCATGTGGTCCGGCGACCACGGCTTCAAGGTCACCAACAACAGCTATTACACGGACCCTTGGCAGTTCAACTGCCCCGACAACGTGGACCAGGCCGCCATCATCGAGGGCGTCAAGCGCGCCCAGGCGTACGCCGAGAGCAAGGGTTCCCTCCAGGTCGCCGCGGCCGGCAACTCCAACTACGACCTGGCCAACAAGACGACCGACTCCGAGAGCCCCAACGACTCCACGCCGGTCACCCGCACGATCACCAACGCCTGCATCGACATCCCGACCGAGCTCCCGGGCGTCGTGACCGTCGCCGCACAGGGCAACGGGGGCGTCAAGGCCTCGTACTCCAACTTCGGCAACGGCGTCATCGACATCGCGGCCCCCGGCGGCGACGGCGCCTCCGGCGTGTACTCGACGCTCCCCGGCGGCAAGTACGGCAGCAAGAGCGGTACGTCGATGGCCTCCCCGCACGTCGCGGGCGTGGCCGCGCTCATGGTGAGCGTCAACCCGGCGCTCACCCCGGCGGACCTGCGGGCCCGGCTGGCCACCCAGGCCAACGACACGGCCTGCCCCTCCGACAGCCGCTGCACGGGCACCACCGCCAACAACGGCTTCTTCGGCGAGGGCCAGACCGACGCGCTGAAGGCCGTCGGCGGTACCACCCCGCCGCCCGGGAAGTTCTTCGAGAACCTCACCGACGTCACCGTCGCCGACAACACCACGGTCGAGAGCCCGATCACGGTGAGCGGTGTGACCGGCAACGCGCCGGCCACCCTCAAGGTGGGCGTGGACATCAAGCACACGTACATCGGTGACCTGAAGGTCGACCTGGTGGCCCCCGACGGCACGGTCTACACCCTGCACAACCGGACCGGCAGCGGCACGGACAACATCGCCCAGACCTACACCGTCAACGCCTCGGCCGAGGTCGCGAACGGCGTCTGGAAGCTCCGTGTGAACGACAACGCCGCCCAGGACACCGGCAGGATCGACGCCTGGAACCTGACCTTCTAGGCCGAAGGCGCCCGACGCGGCAGCTGCCGCGTCGGGCGCCTTTCCGGGCGCCTCGTCCTGGTCAGGCGTCCTCGCGGAGCATGTCCGCGCACTTCTCGCCGATCATCATCGTCGTGATGCACGGGTTGACGGTGACGAGGTCCGGCATGACCGACCCGTCCGCGACCCGCAGCCCCCGCACCCCCTTGACCCGCAGCCGCGCGTCGAGGGGTGCCAGCGGATCGTCGTCCGCGCCCATCTTCACCGTGCACGCCGGGTGGTAGACGGTGTTGTGCGTCTTCTCGATGTAGTCGAGCAACTCGTCGTCGGTGCGGACGTCCGGTCCCGGCGCGAGCTCGGCGCCCGCCCATCCCGCGAGCGCGGGCTGCTCGGCGATGCGCCGCGCGAGCTTGAGGCCGTACGTCATCACGCGACGGTCGTGCTCGTGCGTGAAGTACCGGGGGTCGACCTTCGGCTTGTCGCGGTAGTCACGGCTCCGCAGCCGCACCGTCCCCCGGGACCTGGCCCGGGTGACGTTGGGGGTCAGACAGAAGGCGTTCTCGGACGTCGGGTATCCGTGCCGGGCGGTGTTCATGTCGAAGGGCACCGACCCGTAGTGGAACATCAGGTCCGGCCGGTCGAGACCCGGCTCCGTGTCGTAGAAGATGCCCGCCTCCCACCACTGGCTGGACGTGGTGGTCATCGGCTGCTTCGCCTCCCACATGATGACGCCCTCGGGATGGTCCTGGAGGTTCTCGCCGACGCCCGCGGAGTCCACGACGACCTCGACGCCCGTCTCCCGCAGGTGCTCCGCCGGTCCGATGCCGGACAGCATCAGCAGCTTCGGCGTGTCGATGGAACCGCAGGAGACGATCACCTCCCGCCGGGCACGGACCGTCCGCGTGTGGATCAGGTCCGGGTCCAGGTACTCGGCGCCGACACAGCGGCGGCCGTCCAGGACCAGCTTCTTCGCCCGCACACCGGTGCGTATCTCCAGGTTGGGGCGCTTGCCCATGACCGGGTGCAGATAGGCCACCGACGACGACTGGCGGATGTTGTTCTCGTCCGAGTTGATCTGGAACCAGTTCGCGCCCCGCACGACCGTCGCACCGCTGTTGAACGGGGTCGTCGGGATGCCGGCCTGCGCGCAGGCCTTGAGCAGCGCCTCGCCGCACGGGTCCTCGCCCTTGAGCGTCCGCAGCTTGACGGGTCCGGTGCGGCCGTGGTGGTCACCGGGGGCGTCGTTGTTCTCCAGACGCCGGTACAGCGGGAAGAGGTCCGCCGCGCTCCAGCCCGTACAGCCGGCGCGCGCCCAGTCGTCCAGGTCCTCGGCCGGTGCCCAGAAGGCGATGCAGGAGTTGTGCGAGGAACAGCCGCCGAGCACCTTGGCGCGGGCGTGCCGCATGAAGCTGTTGCCGCTGTCCTGGGGCTCGACCGGGTAGTCCCAGTCGTAGCCGGAGTCCAGCAGGCCCATCCACCGTTCGAGTCTGAGGACGTTGTCGTCCCCGACGTCGCTCGGCCCCGCCTCCAGGACGCAGACCGTCACGGACGGGTCCTCGCTGAGCCGGGCCGCGACGACGTTGCCGGCGGTTCCGCCGCCGACGACGACATAGTCGAACTCGTTGCTGTCGAACGCTTCGGTCATGAGGGGGTGACCTCCTTCAGTGCGGCGGGCTCGGGGGGTGCGACGGCGGCGTGTTCCGTCAGCACTCCCGTACGGTGCCGCTGGACGAACCAGTAGTAGGCGAAGCCGCCCAGGGCGATCGCGCCGACGAAGAGGACGGCGCCCCAGCGCAGGTACCAGTGGTAGGGGGCGGCGGCGTTGTAGACGGCCGCGCGCGGCCAGATGAGGTTGAGCGTCATCGCCCCGCCCCACAGCACGGCCAGGATGTTGACGGGCAGCCCCCAGCGGCCGAGCGAGAACTTGCCCTCGGCGGGCTGCCACCGCCCGCGCAGCCGGGCGACCAGCATCGGCACGGTGACCAGGAGGTAGGCGACGTAGATCATCACGATGCCGATGCTGGTCACCACGGTGAAGATCTGCGGCTGGCGGATGTTGACCAGCAGGATGGCCAGCGCCAGGACGCCGATGATCACGGTCGGCAGGATCGGGGTCCCGAACCGCGGGCTGACCTTCGCGAGCCGGCCGGACGCGGGCAGGGTGTTGTCCCGGGACATGGCGAACGCGAGCCGCACCGCCGCCGTGTGCACCGCGAGGGCGCAGACGGTGACCGCGATCAGCACGCACCACAGCATGGCCTTGCCGGCCGTCGGGCCGAGGACGTCCAGGACGACGTACTGCAGCCCGTCGGAGGACAGCTTCTCGCCCCGCAGGTTCGACACGCTCATCAGCGCGAGGATCAGGATGAGGCCGCCCAGGACGAACGAGGCGACGATCGCGCGGATGATCGCGCGCGGTGCGTTGCGCGACGGGTCCAGGGACTCCTCGCCGAGCGAGGCCGCGGTGTCGAAGCCGTACATGACGTAGGCCGAGGCGAGCGAGGCGATCAGGAACGCCCCGAGGTAGCCGAAGGACTGGCCGTCGCCCGTGCCGGCCGTCTCCGTGACGACCTGCGGGCCGCGGACGACGTTCACCGCGAGGAGCACGATCAGCACGACCGTGGCGATGAGTTCGAGGAAGACCCCGGCGGTGTTGATCCGCGCCATCAGCTTCACCCCGAAGGCGTTGACGACGGTGGTGAAGAGGATCAGACCGGCGGCGAGGATCACCGCGTTGGTCGCCACGTCGTACGTCCCGGTGCCGTCACCGACGAACTGGAAGAACGAGGATATCTGAGGGAGCGTCAGCTGGTAGGCGAGGGCCACGGCGGCGATGGACACGACCGAGGCGATGAGCATCATCCAGCCGGCCAGCCAGCCGACGTGCGGATTTCCCACCTTCTTCGCCCAGTTGTAGATGGAACCCGCGACCGGATAGCGGGCCGCCAGCTCCGCGAAGCAGAGCGCGACCATGAACTGCCCGGCGAACACCATCGGCCAGGACCACCAGTAGGCGGGACCGCCGCTGGCGAAGCCGAAGTAGAAGAGCTGGAAGGTGCCGGTGAGGATCGAGATGTACGAGATGCCGGCCGCGAACGTATGGAAGTTGCCGAGCGTCCGTTTGAGTTCCGGCCGGTAGCCGAACTCGGCCAGCTCGGCGTCGTCGGAGGCAGGGGAGGGTGGAGCGATGGTCATGGTGTGACTCCTGAACGGATAGAGGTCGGTCAGGCGAACCAGCCCTGCGGCTCCGGTGCGGTGTTGCGCCAGATGTGCTTCGCCTCGCGGTACTCGGCGAGACCGGCCGGCCCGAGCTCCCGCCCGGTGCCGGACTGCTTGAACCCGCCCCACTCGGCCTGCGGCACATAGGGGTGGTAGTCGTTGATCCACACGGTGCCCAGGCGCAGCCGCGCCGCCATGCGGCGCGCCCGGGCCTCGTCGCTCGTCCAGACCGCGCCCGCGAGCCCGTAGATCGTGTCGTTCGCGAGCCGGACCGCCTCGTCCTCGTCCCCGTCGCGGAAACGCTCCACCGTCAGGACGGGCCCGAAGGACTCCTCCCGTACCACCGACATCCCGGCGTCACAGCCGTCGAGCACGGTCGGCAGGTAGTAGAAGCCCTGGTCGTACGCGGGCCCTTCGGGCCGGGCGCCGCCGCAGCGCAGCACCGCGCCCTCCGCCAGCCCCCGCTCGACGTACGCCTCGACCTTGGCCCGGTGGGCGGCCGAGACCAGCGGACCGGTCTGGGCCCGCTCGTCGAAGGGCCCGCCGAGCCGGATCTCCCCGGCCCGGCGCACGACCTCGTCGACGAACCGGTCGTGCAGCGAGTCCTCGACGAGAAGGCGGGCCCCCGCCGAACAGACCTGACCCGAGTGCAGGAACACCGCGGTCAGCGCCATGTCCACGGCGGCCTCGAAATCCGCGTCCGCGAAGACGATGTTCGGGTTCTTCCCGCCGAGTTCGAGCGCGACCTTCTTCACCGTCCCCGCGGCCGCGGCCATGAGCCGGCGGCCGGTCTGCAGCCCGCCGGTGAAGGAGAGCAGGTCGACGTCGGGATGGTCGGCGAGCGGCGCGCCCGCCTCCGGGCCGGCGCCGAGCACGAGGTTCGCCACGCCGTCCGGCAGCCCGGCCTCCTGCAGCAGGCGCATCAGGTGGATCGCGGTGTGCGGAGTCAGCTCGCTCGGCTTCAGGACGAAGGTGTTGCCCGCCGCGAGCGCCGGGGCGACCTTCCACGCGGTCTGGAGCAGCGGGTAGTTCCAGGGCGTGATCAGCCCGCACACTCCGACGGGCTCGTACACGACCCGGCTGTCCACCGCCGGCGTGCCGGTCTCGACGACCCGGCCCGCCTCCTCGCCGGCCACCCGGCCGAAGTAGCGGAAGCAGTTCGCGATGTCGTCCATGTCGTACGCGCTCTCCACCAGCCGCTTGCCGGTGTCGAGCGACTCGGCGCGGGCAAGCGCGTCCTTGTCGCGGACGAGGAGGTCGGCGACGCGCAGCAGCAGATCACCGCGCTCCGCGGCCGGGGTCGACGGCCAGGGGCCCTCGTCGAAGGCACGGCGGGCGGCCGCGATGGCCTCGACGGTGTCCTTGCCGCCGGCCTCGTCGACCACCGCCACCAGGGTGCCGTCGGCCGGGCAGCGGATCTCACGGGTGCGCTCGTCGAGCGCGGATCGCCACGCACCGCCGATGAAGAGTTCGGGCATGATTCTCGTTCCTCCTGGTCAGCGCCGTGTCGACGGCGCCCTGGCAGCTTGGTGTCTCACCGGAGGAGCGGGTTCCATGCCGAATGTGACGGCTCTCACGCCTGGTCGGGAGGGTAGGAACCCGGATTTTCGAGCAGCACGCAGAGAAGGCGCCGAGGTGCTGACCGGTGCACTCGGGGGCGCCACGGGGCCCGGTGGAGGGGCCTCGGCCGCGCTCATCGGCCCCGAGACGGCAACCGTGTGCCGCCGCACCGGCGCGGCGGCGGACTGATCACCGGCGCGGAGTGGCCGGGCCGCACGGCGCGCCGCCGTACGAAGAACAGAAGCGCCCGGACGCTGCCGTACCGGCCGTGCCAGAGGAACAGAAGCGCGCGCGCTGCCGAGAGTCCGGCGCGCCTTCATGTCGCGGGACGACACCGCGAGGGGGCGGCGGAGGACGGATTTCTCGCCCTGGACGAGCGGGAGGGCCGTGTACGCGCGGGAGGCCGTACCGTCGCAGACTCTGGCCGTCGACCGCCCGCGCGCCCACACAGGGGCCCGAGGGGAGCCGGCGGCCGCTCAGCCGGCCGGGCGGCCCCTGCCCTTGCGCGCGGGCCGGAGAGAGTTCCTGGCCCCGGTCCCCGAACCGGGGTAGAGGTGATCGACCTCGGGCCGGAGGTCCAGTATGTCGAGGAGCTCCGCGAGCTCGGCCAGGTCGGTCGTCCGGCTCGCGACGACCCGCCGGGCGGCACGGCGGCGCTCACCGGGATCCGGCCCCGGCGAGCCGTCGTTCTCCTCTGTGAGGTCCATGACGCCGATCCGACCACACCCCGGCCCGCTCCGCATCACCCACCCCGCGGACCCGCAGGCGCGCAGGGCCGGCACGGGATCGGCCACCCACCGAGCCCGTACCCTCAGCGCATGCCGAGGAAGACGCTGCCCGGCGTGTCGAGGTCGTCGTTGTGGAGGTGGAACGCGCGCAGCGACCGGGCGATCTCCCGCTGGGAGACATAGGCGTCGCGGTCCAGGTCCAGCCGGTCGAAGACGGCCGAGCCCTCCTCGTCCGACAGCCCCCAGACGGAGAGGTAGGCGGCGAACTCCTCCCTGCTGACCCGCTTGTCCCCCTTCGTGTCCATGATGCGGAAGATCGCCTCCGCGAGGTTCTCGAGCAGGTCGGGCCGGTCCGTGTCATAGCCCACGGCGCGATGGGCCGCGACGAACTCGTCCTGGCCCAGTCGCTCCTGCCCGGGCACCGACTGGGCGAGCAGCCCCAGCCACTGCGCCCAGTAGGCACGGCCGAGCGCCTGGATCCGGGGATCGTCCTGCGCCAGCCCGTACGCGGCGGCGTAACCCTCCACGATGCGGCGGTGGTCGGCCCAGGTGACGAATCCGTCCCCGTCGGTGTCCAGGACCTCGAAGAGCCGCCGAAGCCTACGGGTGAGCGGGTCGAACGTCGCCATTCGTTCCGTGTCCTTCCGGGAGAGTGGGAGTGCGGACGTCCCAGTGTCGCCGCTCGGCCGCGTCGGCGGAGGCCCCACGCACAACACGGCCCCGCGCCGGACCGCGCCCTGTCCCCGTCGCGCCCCCGTTGAGGAGCGGAATCGGGACCACGGACCTACGGTGGTCGAAGAGCGCGATCAAGCCGATCCCCGTTTCCGAGGAGGCTGCGATGGAGCGGCACTTTGTCTGGGTGACCACGCGCCGCATCGAGCCGGGCACCCTGGAGGACTTTGAGCGGGCCTGGCGTCCGGGCTTCGCTCCCACCGGAATGATCCGGGCCCTGGCCTACTGGTCCGAGGACGGACAGGAGATCACCGGCGTCTCGATCTGGGCCTCGCGGGAGGCGTGCGACGCCTGGCGGACCTCCGACGCGGAGCGGGAACGGCGCGAGGTCATGGCGCCGTACGTCGTCCAGGAGAGCGAGGGCTTCTACCGGGGCGGCGAACTCACCCTGCCCTCCAGGTGACGACCGCGCGGGACCGGCCGCGCGGAGCGACTCCGGGCAGTGCCCGCACCGCCTCGCCCCGCACAGGGCGGCTACGGATACGTCCGCACGTCGTCGTTGTACTCCCGTGCCCGTTCCCGTACGAGCGCGGGCAGCGTTCCCGACGCCAGGTCCGCCAGGGTGGTGCCCTCCAGGACCTGGCGCAGACTCGTCCGCACCGCCCGCCACACGTCCGGCATCGGCGCGGCGGCGCCCTGGTACTCCAGACCGGTCAGCTTCAGGTCGCGCACGCTCACGAGGGGTCCGTCCATCGCGCGGACGACGTCGGCGAGGGTGATCTCCGCGGGGGGTCTGGCGAGGGTGTACCCGCCGTCCGGCCCGCGCACGCTCCGTACCAGCCGTGCCTGCCGCAACTCGCTGAGGACGACGAAGAGGAAGCGGACGGGGATGTCCTGACGGCCCGCGATGTCCTCCGCCTTCAGGGGCCGGTCGGGGGAGCAGGCCAGCTCCGCCATGGCCCGGACCGCGTAGTCCGTTCTTGCTGAGATCCTCACCGCCTCAATGTCTCACGGTTGGCGCGAAAGCGATCCGGCGCGGGCCGCGAGGACGTGGCGGCCTTGTCAGTGCACATTGTTCATCGACATAGTGCACTTCACGGCGCGGCATCCGACCGCGCGGCGTCCGCCTGGCTCGGAGGTTCCGTCGTGTCCGTGGTGTCCCAGAAGTCGGCGAGGTCCGATCGTCCGCGTCCCACCGTGGCGGTCGTCGGCGCGGGCGCGGCCGGAGCACTCGTCGCCGTCCAGCTGTGCGAAGCCGCGGCGCGCCGCCGCACCCCTCTCGACCTGGTCCTTATCGACCCGGCCGCCGAGGCGGGACGCGGCACGGCGTACGCCACCGAGGTCACCGCCCACCGGCTCAACGTGCCCGTGGGCGGGATGAGCTGTTACCCCGACGATCCCGGGCACTTCCTGCGCTGGCTCTGCCGCCACGGCGAATCCGCCGTCACGGCCACCGACTTCGCGTCCCGCTACCGCTTCGGCTCGTACCTCGCCGACACCCTCGGCCGCGCCATCATCACCGCCCACGGCACGGTCGCCGTACGCCGCCTGCGCGCGAAGGCCGTCCGCTGCGCCGAAGGGGCCGAGGGGCGCATGGAGCTCCGGCTCTCCGACGGCGGGACGGTTGCCGCCGACACCGTCGTCCTGGCCACCGGACCCGCCGCCGGAACCGCCGGCTGGGCCCCGGACGGGCTGCGCGGCTCCGACCGCTTCATCGCCCGCCCCTGGGCGCCCGGCGCCCTCGACGCGGTGGGCCCGAGCGACGACGTGCTGCTGGTCGGCACCGGGCTGACCGCCATCGACCTCGCGCTCGTCCTCGACCGGCCCGGCCGCACCGTGCACGCCCTCTCCCGAAGCGGCCTGCTGCCCCAGCCCCACGCCGTCGCCCCGCTCCCGCCCGTACCGCCCCCGCCGGGTCTCGCGGCCCTGCCGCTCCACCGGCTCCGTACCGAGCTGCGACGCCATCTGGCCGCCTCGATGCGGGACCACGGCGACTGGCGTCCCGCCCTCGACGGGCTGCGCCCCGGCATCGTGGCGCTCTGGCAGGGACTCACCGACGAGGAGCGGGCCGAATTCCTCGACCGCGACGCCACCCGGTGGAACGTCCACCGGCACCGGATGGCCCCGGCCACCGCCGAGACCATCGCCCGCGCCCGCGCCGCCCGCAGGCTGCGGATCCACGCCGGCCGGATCGCCTCGGCCACGCCGCGCGAGGACGGCCGGCTCACCGTCCGGCTCGCGGAGGGGCGGGAACTGACGGTGGGCCGGGTCGTGGACTGCACGGGCCCCGGACTCCGGATGGACGCCGCGGGGGACCCGCTGTGGGGCGGGCTGCTCGCGGACGGCCTCGCGGCCCCCGGACCGCTCGGCATCGGCGTCGCCACCGAGGA
Source organism: Streptomyces sp. NPDC029139 (assembly GCF_055564335.1). Lineage (NCBI taxonomy): Bacteria > Bacillati > Actinomycetota > Actinomycetes > Kitasatosporales > Streptomycetaceae > Streptomyces > Streptomyces sp. NPDC029139. Next base: position 91,412 of record NZ_JBVHWN010000006.1, read on the forward strand.
CGGCCGGCTGCGCGACACCCACGGCCGCACGGGGCGACCGCTGTTCACCCTCGGCGCGCCCCGGCGCGGCGAGCTGTGGGAGACCACCGCGATCCCCGAGATCAGGGCGCAGGCCCGGTCCATCGCCGAGGCCGTGCTCGCCCCGCTCGCCCGCACGCCCCGGCCCACCCGCCGCCGGCCCACCGACCAGTTCGGGCTGCCGCTGTCGACCCACGCCGCCGCGGCGGCCTCCTTCCGCGGCGGCCTCGCCCGGGTCGTCACGGTACGTGCGAAGGCGGCCGAGGCGTTCGCCCGGGCCACCGAACTCGACCCCGGCTTCGCCCTCGGCCACGCGGCGCTCGCCCTGCTCGGCCACGAGTGCGGCGCGGACGTCGACGTGGACCGCGAACTCGCCGACGCCCAGCGCAGCGTGGCCGAACGCGGCGACGAGCGGGAACGCTCCTTCGTCGACGTCGTCACCCGCCGGGTCCGGGCGCACGGCGGGACCGGTGGTGAGGAAGGCGAAGACGGCGACCGGGCGCTCATCGACCACCTCGACCGCTTCCCCGGCGATGCCTTCGCCCTGTCCATCGCCGTGCCCACGATCGCGTTCGCCGGCGTCGGCGACCTCGACGGCACCCTGGCCCAACGGCTCGTGGAGCGCACGGCCCCCGCCTACGACGGCCACTGGTTCCACACCTCGCTCCTCGCCTTCCTCCGCCAGGAGCAGGGGCGCGTCGACGAGGCGGGCGCCCTCGCGCGGGTGGCCCTGGCGGCCGAGCCCGCGTCCGGACACGCCGTCCACGCCCTCGCCCACGTCCACTACGAGTCCGGGGAGCACCGCGCCGGCCGCGACTGGCTCGACGGCTGGATCGGCGGCCAGGGCCGGGGCGCCGTGCACCGGGCCCACTTCTCCTGGCACGTGGCGCTGCACGAACTCGCGCTGGACGACGCCGAGGCCGTACGCCGCCGCTGGTTCGCCCAGCTCGCGCCCCGCCAGGTCAACGGCGTACGGGCGCTGGTCGACTCCGGATCCCTCCTGTGGCGGGCCAGGATGGCGCGGAACTGGACGGGCCGCGTACCCGTCGACGGGGTGCTCGACGCGGTCGCCCGCGACCTCGTCGAACGGCCCGCCACCGCGTTCACCGCCCTCCACAGCGCCGTCGCCCTGACGGCCGCGGGCGACCTCCCCGCGCTGCGGCGCCTGCGCACCCACGCCGCCGGGGCGGACGCCGTCCAGCGGGAGGTCATCGCTCCGCTCTGCCGCGCGCTGGAGGCCGTCCTGGAGGAGCAGTGGACCACCGCGGTCGAGGGGCTGCGCGGCCTGCTGCCCTCCCTGCGCCGGGTGGGCGGCAGCGCAGCGCAGCGCGAGGTCGTCGAGGAGACCCTGCTGTACGCGCTGATGGAGGCGGGCCACAGCGACGCGGCCCGCCACCTCCTGGAACAGCGCCTCGACCGCCGCGCCTCGCCCCTCGACCGCCGCCGCCTGGCCGACCTGCTGCCTGAGCCGACCCTGCTGCCTGAGCCGACCCCGCTGCCCGAGCCGACCCTGCGCGCGTGAGCGGACCCACGCGCCGAAGCGGACATCAACCGCCGACGATCATGCGGTGCAGCAGGTCCGCGGCGGCGCGGCCGAACGACGGGTCGTTCAGATGCGTGTCGACCTCCACGACGTCCACGGCGCTGCCCGTGAGACCGTGCCGGAGTGCCGCGAACAGCGCCGCGTCCACCTCCGGAGCGTGGTACGGCCCACCCGGCGCGCCCAGTGTGGACAGGCCCCGCAGCGGCAGGCACACCGCCGTGGGGCCGGTGGCCGTCCGCAGCTTCGTCGCGACCCGGGCACCGAGCTCGGCGCACTCCCCGGCCGTCGTCCGCACGACCGTGATCGACGGGTTGTGCACCCGCACGTCCCGGTCGCGCATCCGCTCCGGGACCGTGTCGATCGGGCCGAACTTCACCAGGTCCAGCGCGCCCGGGCCCACGACCTGCGGCACGCCCCGGCGCCCCGCGGCGAGCAGACGGTCCGGGCCCGCCGTCAGGATGCCGCCGAACAGATCGTCGGCGAGCTCGCACAGCGTCAGGTCGAGGACGCCCGCGAACACCCGCTGATCCGCCAGCGCTTCGAGCGTCCGTCCACCGGCCCCGCTGGCATGGAACACCAGCACCTCGTAGCCGAGCTCGGTCAGCCGCTCGCGCGCCGCGTCGACGCCCGGGGTCGTCACCCCCGCCATGCTCGCCGCGATCAGCGGCCGGCCGCCCCCGGCCTCCGGCGGCCGCCCGGCCGCGAAACCCCGCGCCATCCCGGCGACGGCGTCGACCGCGTTCGCCAGGATGGGAGCCGACACCCTGTTGATCCCGGCGATGTCGACCACGCTGTACATCATGGTGATGTCCGTCGAGCCGACGTACGGTGCGACATCGCCGGAGGCCATCGAGGAGACCATCACCTTCGGCACCCCGAGCGGCAGTTCCCGCATCGCCCGTGTCGCGATCGACGTGCCCCCGCTGCCGCCGAGGGCGAGCACTCCGTGGAGCCTGCCCTGCTCGTACAGCCCGCGCACGATCTCCACCGCACCGCGCGCCATCGCCGTGACGGCCGCGCCGCGGTCCCCCTCGTCCCGTAACCGACCCAGGTCCGCACCCGCCGCCCGGGCCACCTCGGCGCGCGGCACGTCGGCGGGTATCCGCGCCGTCCCGACCACGCCGGCGTCGACGACGATGACCTCGACCCCGTGGTGCGACAGCCGCTCGCGCAGCCATCCGTACTCCAGGCCCTTCGTGTCCAACGTGCCCACCAGCACAACGATCGCCATGCCCGTACTGTCCGACGAAGTCGGCTGATCGACAAGAGCGTGGCGGCCCGACGCCGAGCGGCCCGACGGCGGACGGCATACTGACCCCCCTTGATCACCACCACGCATCAGGAGGAGTCATGACCGCCAGTTTCAAGACCGTCATCGAGGTGGGTCCCGACCATCTCGAACAGGCCCGGGCCATCGACCGGCTGTTCCAGGAGGCGATCGCACCGGCGACCGTCAACTTCGACTTCGAGAACATCCACCGGGCCGCCGCCGCCATCCCCGACAGCACCGTCGTGAAGATGGTCCGCGGCTGGGGACTCCAGGAGTACGCCCCGGTGATGGTCATGGTGCTCTCCCTCAAGGAGGCCGTGCGCCAGGCCCTGCCCGGAGAGTTCGCCGAGGCATCGTTCTGGGACACCGTCGAGAAGGAACTCGCCGCCGCGTTCACCGGGCTCGCCGCCCAGGAGGGCGAGCCAGGGCTTTCGTACTACGAGGAGGGGCCGGACCGCACCCGCTACTACCGGGATCTGTTCTTCGCGCTGCAGGACGAGGAGACCGGCGACCACATGTACGCCATCGCCTTCTGCATCGACGTGACCGTCGGCCTGGAGAAGGAGAAGGCCGCCGCCCTGGAGATCTCCGACATCGCGCCCTACACGATCCGGCTGAACGCGATCGTCCTGCGCCAGCGACTGGGCCTCGCGGCCTGACCGTCGCCCGCACCGCGGTGACCCGCACCGGCCCGCCGTCCCGGGCCGACCCCGCCGGGAACCTAGACTGCCCGCATGGCGAAGTACTTCGACGTGCACCCCGAGAACCCTCAGCGGCGCACCATCAGCAGCGTGGCCGACAGCATCCGCTCCGGTGCCCTCGTCGCGTACCCCACGGACTCCTGCTACGCGCTGGGTTGCCGGCTCGGCAGCCGCGACGGCATCGGCCGGATCCGCACGATCCGCGACCTCGACGACCGGCACCACTTCACCCTGGTGTGCCAGAACTTCGCGCAGCTCGGCCAGTTCGTGCACATCGACAACGACGTGTTCCGCGCGATCAAGGCGGCCACCCCCGGCAGTTACACCTTCATCCTCCCCGCGACGAAGGAGGTGCCCCGGCAGTTGATGCACCCCAAGAAGAAGACGGTCGGGGTCCGCATCCCCGACCACGGCGTCGCGCAGGCCCTCCTCGCCGAACTCGGCGAACCGCTCCTGTCCAGCACGCTGCTCCTGCCCGGTGAGGACGAGCCGTTGACGCAGGGCTGGGAGATCAAGGAACGGCTCGACCACCTCGTGGACGCCGTCGTCGACTCCGGCGACTGCGGCACGGAGCCCACGACGGTCGTCGACTTCTCCGGCGGCGAGCCCGAGATCGTACGGCGCGGCGCGGGCGACCCGACGCGGTTCGAGTAGTCCCCGGCCCGGCGTGTGATGATCGCGGCATGACCGTCATACCTGTGAGGCATGCGCTGACCCTGGCCGTGGCGGCGGTCCTGACCGCCGGATGCGGCCTCGCGGCCGAGCTCGACCGCGAGGTCGATCCCGAGCGGACCGGAGCGCACGCGGCCTCGCCGGAGCCCGCGGCGAGCGGCGTGCCGCCCCTGGCGCGGCCGCCGGCCCGGCAGACCCCGGAGGGCTGCCCGGCCGACGGCGTGACGGTGTCGACCGGCATGGTGAGCGCCGCCATGGGGCTGCGGGCCATGACCGTGACGCTCACCAACTGCGGGGCGCGCGAACGGCGGTTGAACGGCTACCCGGACGTACGGGTACGGGACGTGGACCGCGAGCGCATGGACGTCACGGTGCTCAAGGGCCCGGGACCGATCACCACCCTCGACGACCCGGGGCCCCATCCGGTGACGCTGCTGCCCGGGGAGTCCGCGAACAGCGTGTTCGTCTGGCGCTACTCGGCCGTCGACGCGGCGACCCGGCGGGGGAGTGGCGTGTACGTGGAGATCGGCCCGTCCGCCGGCGCGGCCCGCCGGACGGTGGAGCCGGACGGCGGGCTGGACATCGGCGAGACGGGCCTGCTCGGCACGACGGCGTGGCAGAAGGTCGTGGACTGAGGGGCGGCCGGCCGGGCCGGACGACCGGCCGGGCCCGTCCCGTGGCCGTCACGGCACCCGCTCACGGGCCGTGCCCGTCCCGTCCCGTGGCCGTCACGGCACCCGCTCACGGGCCGTGCCCGTCCCGTCCCGTGGCCGTCACGGCACCCGCTCGCGTCACCTGACGAGCCGCAGGCGGCCCCCCTTCGCCGCCGCGACCAGCTCGGGCACCGTGCCGAGTTTGACGCGCGGGCGGCCGGCGTCACGGCCGCGGGCCACTTCGGCCCGCTCGATGGCGGCCAGCCCCCGGGCGTCGACGACATGGCGGCCGCGCCGGCGTACGAGTCGCTCGAACGCCCTGCCCGTACCCGAGGGCGTGGGCAGGGCGCCCGCCACGGCGTCGGTGAGGAGCGTGCCGATCGTCTCGGCGGCGCACGTGCGGTTGGCCCCGATGCCTCCCGAGGGGCCGCGCTTGATCCAGCCGACCACGTACGTTCCGGGCGTCCCCGCCACCCGGCCGCCCTCGTGCGGCACGGTGCCGGTGGCCTCGTCGAAGGGCAGCCCCGGGACCGCCACTCCGCGGTAGCCGACCGCCCGCAGCACCAGGCCGGCCGGGATCTCCCGCTCCTGCGGACCCTCCGTCACCCGCGCGCCCCGCACGGAGCCCTCGCCGAGCACGGCCACCGGCGCCGAGTGGAAGCGGAGGACGATGCGCCGCTCCGGGGCCGGCGGAGACGACCAGTCCACGGTCTCCCGGGCCACCGGCCGGAGCAGCGCGGCCTTCTCGCGCGCCCCCGCGCCGTCGATCGCCTCACCGGTCCGCGGATCGTGGTCGTCGACGACCAGCCGGACCCCGGGCAGGTGGGTGAGCGCGAGCAGTTCGGACGCGGTGTACGCGGCGTCCTCGGGGCCGCGCCGGCCGAGCACGACCACCTCGCGCACCTTCGAGGCGCGCAGGGCGGCGAGCGCGTGGTCGGCGATGTCGGTGCCGGCCAGCGTCTCCGGATCCATGACGAGGATGCGGGCGACATCGAGGGCGACGTTCCCGTTGCCGACCACCACGACCCGCTCGGCCGACAGGTCGATCCCGTCCGGCGCGGCCTCGGGATGGGCGTTGTACCAGGACACGAAGGCCGTCGCCGCGACGCTGCCCGGCAGGTCCTCGCCCGGGATGCCGAGCCGCCGGTCGGCGGAGGCGCCCACCGCGTAGACGACCGCGTCGTGGTGCGCGGCGAGTTCCTCGGCCGTCACGTCCTTGCCGATCTCGACACCGAGGTGCATCCGGACCCGCGGGTGGCGGTGGAAGCGGGCGAAGGTCTCGCCCACCTTCTTGGTCGAGGGGTGGTCCGGCGCCACGCCGTACCGGACGAGACCGCCGGCCACCGGCAGCCGGTCGACCAGGGTCACCTCCGCGTTGGTGTTCAGGAGGAGGTCCTCGGCGGCGTACATCCCGGCCGGGCCGGTGCCGACGACCGCGATCCGGAGCGGGGCGAAGTCGGACGGCAGGCCGCGCTCGAAGACCGGCGCGCCCCAGGTGTGGAAGTTCGGTCCCGTGGCCACCGGTTCGGGCTCCTCATCGGCGTAGTACGCCGCGTTGATGGCCGCGTACTCCCGCTGGGCGGGGGCGAGGCTGTCCACCGGGAAGATCGCGTCGACGGGGCAGGCGTCGGCGCAGGCACCGCAGTCGATGCAGGCCTTCGGGTCGATGTGCAGCATCTCCGTGCTGCCGAACGCCCGCTCCTCGGGTGTCGGATGGATGCAGTTGACAGGGCAGACGGCGACGCAGGTGGCGTCGCTGCAGCACGTCTGTGTGATGGCGTAGGTCATGGCGTCGGCTCAGCTCGGTTCGGCGGGACGGCGGGACGGCGGGACGGCGGGACGGCGGGACGGCGGTTCGGCGGGGCGGCGGATCGTCAGGCGGAACGGTGCGGCGGGCGGCCCGGTGGGCGAGCCGGGCCGCGCGTGTCAGATCAGATGGGCGCGCTTGTAGAAGAAGAGCGCGGGCCCGGTGAGGAGGCGGGCCGAGGCCAGGAACTCCATGAGGCCCGAGCAGCTGGACCGCATCAGGGAGCGGTGGTGCTCGTTCGCCCGCGCCTCGGTGAGGGCGCGCCGCGTGTCGAGGCCGGCGTTCGCGTAGACGTCGCGGTTCACCATGCTGGTGACGATGAAGTACGAGGCGATGGCGATGACGAACGCGTTGAGCTGCCGGCGCAGCGGCCCCGCGTGCCGCAGCCGCTTACGGGTCTCGTCGCGGGCGAACTTCATGTGCCGCGACTCCTCGACGACATGGATGTTGTTGATGGTGCGGACGAAGGGCACGACCCGCTCGTCCCGCATCCAGTCCCGCTGCATGACGTCGAGGACCTCCTCGGCGACCAGGATCGCCGCGTAGGCCGCCTCGCCGAAGGCGAGCGTCTTGAAGGCGCGGCCCAGTTCGACCACGGCCCGGCGTGGACGGTAGGCGGGGGCGCCGAGCTTCGCGGCGCCGCGGGCGAACATGATCGAGTGTCGGCACTCGTCGGCGATCTCGGTGAGCGCCCACTGGAACCGGGCGGAGGTCGGGTCCTTGGCGTAGATGTCCCGCAGCACCATCTGCTGCAGGATCATCTCGAACCAGATGCCCGTACTGGCCACCGACGCGGCTTCCTGCCGCGTCAGCTCCTTGCGCTGGGCGTCGGTCAGTTCGTTCCAGTACGCCGTGCCGTAGAGCGTGCTCCACTCCGGGCTCGCGCCGTGGAAGTCCTTGTCCAGCGGGGTGTCCCAGTCCACCTCGACGGCGGGGTCGTACGACAGCTTCGCGGCGGAGTCGAGCAGCCGCCGGGCGACGTCCTGCTCGGCGCGCCGGTCCTGGCTCTCCGGCCGGACGGTGCTGCTTGCCATGGTGCGGCTCCTTGAATCGAGAGAGATCGACCCGACGCCGGCCGTCCTTCGAGCCCTCCCGTTCCCGCGTGACGAGACCGAAGGCCACCGAGCGCCACCCACGCTTGTTAGACGCGACGTCTAGCAAGCTGTTAGACGGAACGTATAACAAGAGCCCCGTGCGGGCCTAGACCCGTGCGGCAAAATCCACGCGATCTCCATGCCCTTTCGCTCGCGCACGCCCCAGGAGGCAACCCGAGCCCACCAGGTGCCGTCCTCCGGGGGCGAGAGGGGTGCCCGGGCCTTCCGGGGCGACCCCGAGACCGAGGGGGAGGAAGTCCGTTTTGATACGTGTCACACGCGCGGTCGCCACAGCCGTGGCGTTACTCGCGCTGACGGCCGCGGCGCCCGCGACCGCCTACGGCGACCCGGGGCCCGGATACACGTCGCAGGCGCCACGAGGGGGCGACGGAAACCTGCCGGAGGGCTGGCGGTTCACCGGCACCGGCGCCGACAGGGAACTGGTCTGGACGCCCCCCGTCCCCGTACCGATGGGCGACGCGCGGGTCGAGTTCTACGCGGGGAACCGGCTGCTCGGCCGCCCGACGGCGGCGGCGGACGGCCGCGCGTACCGGCTGCGGGCCGACGGTCTGCGGATCGGCCCGCCGGCCGGGCTGAAGGCGTTCGCCGGCGGTCGCCGCCTGGACGCGGCAGCCCCCGCCACGGCCGCTCGGAACACCCCGCCGCACACCCTGGCGCCGGTGACGGAGACCCCGCTCCCGGTGAACGGGGTCGATCCCGGAAGGCCCGGCGGCTTCCGCACCGTCAGCGGCGAATACGCCCTGCCCTCCGTCCGGTTGCCCGGATACCGCGAACCGGTCGAGATGCGCGCCGCGGTCGTGGGACCGGCCGGTGCGCCGGGCAAGCGCCCCCTCGCGCTGTTCCTGCACGGACGTCACGCCACCTGCTACGGCGCCGGGGAGGAGCTGACCGGCGCGTGGCCCTGCGAGCCCGGCACACGGCCCGTCCCGAGCCACCGGGGCTACCTGAACGCCCAGCGGCTGCTCGCCTCCCAGGGCTACGTGACCGTGTCCATCTCCGCGAACGGCATCAACGGGCAGGACGCGGACGCGGAGGACGGCGGCGCGCAGGCCCGCTCCTCCCTGGTGCGCCGGCACCTCGCCCACTGGGCGGACTGGGCGGCGAACCGGGCCGGTGCGCCCGCAGCCGTCCGCGCCTTGGCCCCGGCCGACCTGTCCCGCGTCCTGCTGGTCGGCCACTCCCGCGGCGGCGAGGGCGTCAACCGGGCGGCCCTCGACACTCTTCACCGTCCCCCCGCCGACCAGGACGGCCACCGGGGCCCGGTGCGGTGGACCATCCGCGGCAACGTCCTGATAGGTCCGACGCTCTTCGGGCAGAACCCCGCCCCCGACGTGCCCTCCCTGACGATCCTGCCCGGCTGCGACGGAGACGTGTCCGACCTGCAGGGCCAGATGTACGTCGACGGCACACGCGGCGTGAGCCGCGGCTCCGCCCTGCAGAGCGCGGTGTACATGGTCGGCGCGAACCACAACTTCTTCAACAGTGAGTGGACCCCGGGCCAGGCCGAGGCGCCGGCCCACGACGACTTCTTCACCGAGGACGGACCGGACCCCGTGTGCTCGCCCGGCACGAGCACCCGGCTGACGGCAGCGCAGCAGCAGACCGCGGGCGCCACCTACATCGCGGCGGCGGCCCGGCTGTTCGTCGCCGGCGACGACCGCGTACGCCCGCTGGTCGACGGCTCCGGCCGGCGCGCGCCCTCGGCCGGACCCGCGCGTGTCCTCACCCACGCCGTCGGCGGGCACCGCACCGCGGCGTTCCTGCCCGGACCGTCGATCACCGTCTCCGGCGGCCGCCTGTGCGCACAGATCGATCCGGACCCGGCCCGCGCCTGTCTGCCGCCCGACACGAGCGGACGGTCCCCGCACTTCGCCTTCTGGGAGACCTCGCCGGAGCCCGGCCGCGACGCGGTCGCCCTGCGCTGGTCCAGCGCCGGCACCAAGGTCGCGGTGCGTTCGGCGCGGCCGGTCTCCCTGGTGGGTTCCGAAGCCCTGGCGCTGCGGGTGATCGTCCCGCCCGGCACCTCCGGCACACGCCTCGACGTCGCGCTCGTCGACGCCTCGGGCCGCCGCGCCCGCCTCGGACAGGCCCGCGTCGACGGACTGCCGGGCAGCGACCGGACCGCCTCGTACTGGGGCCGCGAGCTCCGCGTACCGCTCTCCGCCGCCGCCCTGTCCGGCCTCGATCCGAAGCGCGTCACGACCCTCGAACTGACGCCGCGCGGCGGCTCCGGACAGGCGTGGCTCATGGACGCCTGGGGCTGGCGCCCCGGCACCCCGGCGGTTCGCCCGGCCCCGATGCCGCGCGTCGACATCGGCCGGCTGACCGTCCAGGAGGGGGACTCCGGCGTCCGGACCTATCGCGTTCCGGTCCGTGTCTCGGGCAAGGGCAGTGGCCAGGTCCGCGTGTTCGTCGCCGCACCGGACACCGGCGAGGCCACGTACCGCACCGTGACGGTCCGCCCGGGCAGCGGAGCCATCGACGTGCCGGTCGTGGTGCGCGGCAACACCCGCTACGGCTACGACACTTCGCACGAGGTGTTCGTCAAGGCGGTCCGGGGCGCGGTCGTCGGCTCCCACCGTGGCGGTGTCACCGCCACGAACGACGACGCGATGCCGACCGTCACCATGACACCGGTGGCGGCCGATGTCACCGAGGGCAGGGCGCTGACCTGGCGGCTCACCCTGTCCGCGGTCGCCGACGCCGACGTCCACGCCGCGATCGCGCTCCTGCCGGTCACGGACAGGGCCGAGCTGTCCACGGCGGACGTCGATCCGGCCTGGCTCGGGGAGAATTTCGGCCGGACGCCCGAACCGGTCACGCCGCTGTCCGTGGCCGGGGAGGAACCGCACCTCTGGACGAACGTGCCGGCCGGGCGGACGAGCGCCGAGGTGACCGTCCCCACCGTCACGGACGGGCTGAGCGAGCCGAGCGAGGCCGTCAGGGTCCGACCGGTGACGTGGGACGAGGCCGGGGAGCCCGTGCCCGGCCCGGAGTTCACGGGCACGGTGCGGGACGTCCCGTAACGCGTCCGCTCACCGGTACGCAGGGCCGACGTGCGGTCCCGGGTCCTCGGACCGGGGACCGCACGCCCTGGGCAGCCGGGCAGAAGGCCGGGGCGGGCCGCTGGGATACCCTCGGGGCCGGACCGCACCACCGGGAGCGACGGATGACCGACTCAGCGCCCTCCTTCCATCTCCTCCCCGGGGACCCCGGCTCCCCGGTCCTCCTCCATGTGCCGCACTCCTCCCGCGAAGTGCCCCCGGCCGTGCGCGCGGACATCGTGCTGGGCGACGAGGAACTGGCACGGGAGCTGGACCACATCACCGACTCCCACACGGAGCGGATCGCCGACCTGGCGGCGCGGGCCGCGGGCGCGACCCCCTGGCGGTTCGTCAACCGGCTCTCGCGGCTGGTCGTCGACCCCGAACGCTTCCCCGACGAACGCGAGGAGATGACCGCCGTCGGGATGGGCGCGGTGTACACCCGCACCACGCACCGCGCCGAGCTCCGGCCGGCCGGCTTCGACCCGCGGCCGCTCCTCGACCACTACTTCGCACCGTACGCGCGGGCCATGACCGCCGCCGTCGCCGACCGTCTCGCCGCCGTGGGCAGTGCCGTGATCATCGACGTGCACTCGTACCCGACCGATCCCCTGCCGTACGAGCTGCACGGCGACGGACCACGCCCGCCGGTCTGTCTCGGCACGGACCGCCACCACACCCCGCCCGCGCTGCTCGAGGCCGCGCGCGCTGCGTTCGCCGGCTTCGGCGGGGTCGGCACGGACAGTCCCTTCGCGGGTACGTACGTGCCGCTGGAGCACTACGGCAGGGACACGCGCGTCAGCGCGCTGATGGTCGAGATCCGCCGCGACGTCTACATGAAGGAGCCGGGCGGCCCCGCCGGACCGGGCCTCGACGCGCTCGCCGCGGCGCTGGCCGAGCTGGTCGACGCGGTGGGCACCGTCGCCGCCGGTCCCGGTGGGGCCGCCCGGCGCAGCCAGTGAAACCCCGGGAGCGGGAGCGGGCGCCGACGCTGGAGCCGGCGCGCTCAGCCGTTCTCCGGCACACGTGCCTCGCGGAGCGCCGTGCGGACCGACCAGATCACCGACACCAGCGGCACCGCCACCACGGCCCCCACCACGCCCGCCGCGATCGCTCCCGCGATCACCGAGATCGCCACCACCAGGGGGTGCAGGCGCACGGCCCAGCTCATGACGAGCGGGTGCAGCAGATGTCCTTCGATCTGGCCGATCACCACGATCAGGGCGATCACGATCGCCGCCACCCACGGGCCCTGCGACGCCAGGGCGACGACGGCGGCGACCGCGAGCGCCACCGGGGACCCGATCAGCGGGACGAAGGCGGCCATGAACTCCAGCAGGGCCAGCGGGACCGCCAACGGGACCCCGAGCAGCCACAGCGCGACCCCGACGAGCACCGCGTTCACCGCGGCCACCAGGACGATCCCGTGGGTGTAGCCCGTGAACGTCCGCCAGGCCGCTCGTCCGCCGATCGCCATCCGGCCGCGCACGGTCGTCGGTAGCTGCTCCTGGAGCCAGCTCCACTGCCGGTCGCCGGAGTGGATGAAGAACACCGAACAGAACAGCGCCAGAGCCAGCGTCGTGAGCACCGCGACCAGCCGGTGAGCACCGCTCACCGCCTCGCTGACGAGCGTGGACCGGTGACTCGACAGGAACTGCCCGATCCTGGACTGGACGTCCGACAGCGCCTCCGGGTTCAGCCGGAACGGCGGCCGTTCCAGCCAGTCCTCGATCCGGCCGATGCCGTCCCGGAACTCCCGCACCAGCGTCGTCCGCTCCCCCTCCACCGCCTCGCCGACCAGCGCGAGCACCCCGAGGACGAGCGCGATGCCGCCGAGGAGGGTGAGGGCGACCGCGAGGGGACGGGGCAGCCCCCTGGCGGTCAGATCGGCCACCGGGCGCAGCAGCGCGGTGATCACGAGCCCGAGGAACACCGCCACCCCGATCTCGTGGAAGCGCCCGAGCAGCGCGAACAGGCTGTACACCGCGGCTCCGACCACGAGCAGACGCCATGCGTAGGCGGCGGCGGTACGGAGGAACGGGGCCACCTGCGGTGGCGTGCCTGGCTGCATGGCCAACCACGTACCACCACGAGCCCGGCGGACCACCCGCGCGCCCGCACATTCGCCCGAGATCGCCGCGACGGGGGTCCGGACGGGCGAATACCGGGTGAATCCCCGGCGCCGGCCGGTGTCGTCACGGCGGACGCGCACCGCGCCGGTGAGGATCGAGGGATGGGCATCGTCCTGCCGGTCCTGTTCGCGCTGTTCGCCGCGTTCAGCAATGCGCTCGCCACGGTGCTGCAACGCCGCGCCGCGCTCACCGTTCCCCAGACCGACTCCTTCCGCCCCGGCCTGATGCTCGATCTGCTGCGGCGCCCGCTCTTCCTGGCCGGCATCCTCGCCGTCATCGCCGCCGGGGTGGGTCAGGCCGTCGCCCTGGCGACCGGCCCGCTGGCACTCGTACAGCCGCTCTTCGTGCTGGAGCTGCCGCTCGCCCTGCTGATCGCCACACTGATGACGCGGGAGCGGCTGCCCGCGTCGCTGTGGCCGGCCGTCGCGGCGGTCGTGGTGGGACTCGGGATCGCGCTCGCGGCGGCCTCGCCCAGCGGCAACCGCACGCATCTGGAACTGAGCCGCTGGATCCCGGCGCTCGCGGTGTGCGGTGGCGCGGTCGTGGCACTGACCGCGGCCGGCCTGCGCCGGCCGGTCGGCCGTGCCCGCGCCGGATGCCTCGGCGGCGCCACCGCCGTCTGCTACGCGTTCACCGCCGCCCTGATGAAGACGTCCATGAACATCCTCGACGAGGGCGGCATCGACGCCTTCCTGACGGCCTGGCAGACGTACGCCTTCGCCCTGACCGGGATCGCCGCCCTCGTCCTGCTCGGACACGCCATGCAGGGCGGACCGCTGGTCGCCTCGCAGCCCGCGCTGACCCTGGGGGACGCCACGGTGAGCCTCGCCCTGGGCGTCCTGCTGTACGAGGAACACGTACGCACCGGATGGTGGCTCGTGCCGGAACTCGTGGGCGTCTGCCTGATCGTCTTCGGCGTGTTCGCGCTGGCGCGGGGCGGGGTGAGCACGGCGTGAGCACACCCCGCACAGCACCCCACCGTGTACGGCGCCTCGGCTACGGCGCGGCCGCGGCCGTCTTCGCCATCGGCATGGCCGGAACGACGCTGCCCACACCGCTCTACGGGCTGTACCGCGCGGAACTCGGCTTCTCGGAGCTGATGGTGACGGTCATCTTCGCCAGCTACGCCGTGGGGGTGATCGCCACCCTGCTGCTGGTCGGCAACCACTCGGACGTGGTGGGGCGCCGTCCCGTCCTGCTGGTCGCGCTGGGCCTCGCCGCGGCCAGCGCGGTGTGCTTCCTCCTGGAGGGGGGTCTGCCCTTCCTCTTCGCGGGCCGGCTGCTGTCGGGCTTCTCCGCCGGGCTGCTGAGCGGCGCGGGCACCGTCACCGTCCTTGAGCTGGCGCGTCCGGAGCGGAGGTCGCGCGCCGGGTTCGCCGCGACCGCCGCGAACATGGGCGGGCTCGGCTGCGGACCGCTGCTGGCGGGGCTGCTGGCCGAGTACGCCCCGATGCCGCTGACCCTGCCCTTCCTGACCCACATCGGGCTGGTGTGCGTCGCCTGCGTCCTCGTACTGCTCCTGCCGGAGACGGTCGCCGACGCCCGCCTGCGGACCCGGCCGCGGCCACAGGGCCTGTACGTACCGCCGCAGGTACGGGGCGTCTTCACCCCCTCGGCGCTCGCCGCCTTCGCCGGATTCGCGCTCCTCGGCCTGTTCACCGCGGTGGCGCCCAGCTTCGTCTCCCAGACCCTCGGCATCACCAACCTGGCCGTCACGGGCCTCGTGGTCTTCTCGGTCTTCCTCGCCTCGACCGCGGGCCAGTCGCTGACGGGGAAGCTGCCCACGCGCACCGCCCTGCCACTGGGCTGTCTGGTCCTCGTGGTCGGTCTCCTCCTCGTCGGCGCCTCCCTCTGGGCCCAGGCGCTGCCCCTGCTGGTGGCCGGCGCGGCCTTCGGCGGACTCGGCCAGGGCCTCTCCTTCCGCGCCGGGCTGATCGCCGTCGGCGAGGCGGCCCCGCCCGCGCACCGGGCGGCGACGGTCTCGTCGTTCTTCGTCGTCGCCTACACGGGCATCTCCCTGCCGGTCGTGGGCGTGGGCGCGTTGACGATGTGGCTGGGCCTCGACCCCGCGGGCCTGACCTTCACCGCCTGCGTCACCGTGCTCGCCGCGACCACCGGCCTCTACCTGGCCCGCCGCCCCGCCGCCTAGCCGTGCGGCGCGGGAAGGCGGCGACGCCCGTCTGGGACCCCGACAGCCGTCGTCTTCAACAAGCTGTATAAAATCGTTCCCGTCCGTGCCCGCCCCATCGAGGCGTGCACCGGCCTGGCCGGCTGTCGACCACAGTGAGCCGTGCGAGGACCCGCCCTCGCGTCTTCCCTGATCACAGTCGCCCGCACCAGGAAACGCCGCACATGAGTACCGACGCCGCTCTGCACCCCGACGTCGCTCTGCACCCCGACGTCGACGCGTCCGAGCCGAAGACGGCTCGCCCCCCTCTGATCCCCCGGCCTCCGGCCCGGCCCGCGCCGGTCGCCGCTCTGCACAGCATCAGCGCCGCGACCGCCGTCCTCCTCGGGCTCGTCGCCATCGGCGCCCTCATCCACGAGCCCGTGCTGATACCGCCGCTGGCCGCGAGCGCCGCTCTGGTGCACAGCGCCCCGAGCCTGCCCCTGGCCCAGCCGCGCAGCGTGATCATCGGCCACCTGCTGGGCGGCGCGGTCGGCTTCGGCGTACTCGCGGCCGTGGGCAGCAGCGCGTGGGCCGCGGCCGTCGCGGCCGGCATCACCCTGGCCGGCAACATCATGGCCCGCACGCCGCACTCCCCGGCGTGCGCCACCGCGGTGGTCATCGTGCTCCAGACCCCCGACCTCGTCCGGTTCCTGCCGCTCCTCCTGGGAGCGTCCGTCCTTCTCGTCCTGACGGGCTACGCCGCCTCGCGGATGCGACGCAGGGCGACGAGGTACCCGGCCTACTGGTGGTGACGCGGGCCGCCGGCTCCGGTCGCGGGGATCAGCGCTTCCAGGGGCCGACGCGGTCCAGGCGGCGGCGCTGCTGCCGCGCGGCGGAGAGGTCGAGGGCCTGGCCGCGTTCGGCGAGACGGTCCGCGACGCCGGTGCGGTGGTCGACGGGCTTGTGGTCGTCGTACTTGAACTTGGCCCGTACGTCGGTGACCTCCAGGCGCAGGCCGCGGATGCCGGGCAGCATCCGCCCGTAGGGCGGCTGGTCGACGGCGACGGGGGCGTGGTCGCCGGCGGGCTGGAAGTGGGCCAGCTGGCGGCGCAACAGCTCGGCCTTGGCCTCGGGGTCGTCGACGACGTGGGCGCGGCAGGTGAACTGGACGGCGGTGTAGTAGCTGGTGGGGACGCCGTCGGTGGGCGGGGTGCCGGGCTGGGCGCGCCATGTGCCGGGGACGAAGGTGTAGTCGCCGAAGACGCTGAACAGGACGTTCGGATCGTCCTCGATCGCCTTCCAGACGGGGTTGGGGCGGGCGAGATGGACCAGGAGATGGCCGGGGTCGCTCGTGAAGTGGGTGGGGACGGCGAGGGGCGCACGACCGGGCGGGCCGTTGACGCTCAGGAGGCCGAAGTCGTGGCCCTCGGCGATCCAGGTCTGCCATTCGGCTTCGTCCAGGGCGGCGTCCCAGGGCTGGATGAACATGAGGGGTCTCCTTGCGGTGCGGTGGCGTGTTCGTACGGGAGGGGGCGGTCAGGTGAGGGCGAGGAGGCTGACGGCGACGGCCGCGGTGCCCAGGCCGACGAGCTGGCCGCGGTGGATGCGTTCGGCGAGCACGCCGCGGGCGAGCAGCACGGTGCCGGCCGGGTAGAGCGCGGTGATCACCGCGACCACCGCGAGGTCGCCGCCGCGGGCGGCGAGCAGGAACAGCAGGTTCGCGACCGAGTCCAGGACGCCCGCGGTGGCCGACATCGCGTACGCGGGCTTCTCCGGGCCCAGCCTGCGGTACATCAGCCCCGCCGCGGCCAGGGTGACGGCCGAGGAGACCGCCCGGCCCACGATCAGCGGGCCCACGCCGCTGTCGGACGGCGCCTGGTGCAGGAAGATCAGCTGCAGGGCGATCGCCCCGCCCGCGCCGAGGGCCAGCAGCAGCGCGGTGCGGGACGGTCGGGCCGATCCCGCGCCGTGTCCGGCGCTGACCAGGACGACCGCGGCCAGGGCGAGCGGCAGCCCGATCAGCCCGGCCATTCCCAGGTGTTCGCCCTGGATCAGACCCACCCCGACGGGGAGCATGGCGGAGACCAGGGCGGTGACGGGCGAGAGCACGTTCATCGGGCCGATCGCCAGGGTGCGGTAGAGCAGGGCGAACGCGGCGGCCGAGGCGACTCCGGAGGCGGCGCCCCAGCCGAGGGTGGCGGTGCTGAACGAGGCGCCGAGGAACGGCCACAGCAGCAGCTCCACCGCGAGCGAGGCCGGGGCCGCGATCATCACGGTGCGCAGCACGTGCGCCTTGCGGGCGCCGAGGCCGCCGAGGAAGTCGGCGCATCCGTAGGCCAGAGAGCTGCCAAGGGCCAGCAGCAGAGCGATCACGGTTCGTCCATCCCTTACTATTGCAACGGAACGACTAAACGGTACAACGAACCGACCGTGGTGTGTCAACCAACCGACCGCACGGTGCATCAGAATGGTCCGACCGCGAGAAGGGCGATGAGATGGCCGAGACAGAGGAAGCGCTGCGGACGCTCGCGCACAACGTCAGGGCGGCCCGCACCCGCGCCGGCCTGTCCCTGGACGAACTCGGCCGACGTGCCAAGGTCAGCAAGGGCGCCCTGGTGGGGCTCGAGAAGGCGCAGGGCAACCCCAACTTCGCCACCCTCGTCCGGCTGGCCGACACCCTCGGGGTCTCCGTCTCGGCCCTGATGGAAGGGCCCGCCGAAGGCCGCGTCCGGGTCGTGGCGGCGGACGCCGTGATGCCCCTGTGGACCGGTGGCCGGGGCGGCGAGGCGCGGCTGATGCTGACCACCTCGGGCCCGGCGCCGGTCGAGGTCTGGCGCTGGACACTCGAACCGGGCGAGGAATACCCCAGCCACCCCCACCAGGTGGGAGTCGTCGAGACCGTCAGCGTCACCTCCGGCCGCATGACCCTGGTCGTCGACGGCGTCGAGCACACCGTGGAAGCGGGCCAGACCGCCACCTTCGAAGGCGACGCGCCCCACACCTACCGAGGCGCCGGCACCACCACCTGCCACCTGATCATGACCGTCCACCTGCCGCCCGGTCCGACCTCGCTGACCTGAACCGGTGGGTCCCGCCAGAGAACGCGCCGGGCTCAGCGCAGCTGGCGGCGGACCAGTTCGTGGAAGAGGCCGCCCGTGTCGGCGAGCAGTTCGGCGGGCGTGCCCTGCTGGACGATCCGGCCGTCCGCCATGGCGATCACACGGTCGGCGTCCATGATCGTGGACAGCCGGTGGGCGATCACGACGCGGGTCGCGTGCAGGGCGCGGGTGGACTCGATCACCACGCGCTGGGCCTCGTTGTCCAGCGCGCTGGTCGCCTCGTCGAAGAAGAGGACGCGGGGCCTGCGGATGAGGGCCTGGGCGATCATCAGCCGCTGACGCTGGCCTCCCGAGATGGTGCCCCCGCCGTCGGACAGCATGGTGTGCATGCCCATCGGCATGGCCTTGATGTCCTCGGCCAGGCCCGCCATCGCGGCCGCCGCCCACGCGTCCTCGAGCGGGTACGCCTCGGTGCCGCAGATGCAGTCGAGGATGGTGCCCGAGAAGGGCTGGGCGTTCTGCAGGACGACGCCGCACTGGCGGCGCACGGCCGCCTGGTCGAGCGCCGCCAGGTCCTGGCCGTCGTACCGCACCGTGCCGGAAGCCGGCTTGTCGAAGCCGATGAGCAGCCTGAGCAGCGTCGACTTGCCGCAGCCGCTGGCGCCCACGATCGCGACGAACTCGCCCGGCCGCACCTGGAAACTGACGTCGTCCAGGACGAGGGGACCGTCGTCGGTGTACCGGTAGGACAGGTTCTGCGCCTCGACGGCACCGCTCAGCTCGCCCGGTGGCGTGCTGGAGCCACGTACCTCGGGGGTCTCCTCGAAGACCGGCTTGACCTGCTCGAACATCGGCTGCACGGCGGCGGCCGACAGCAGCGCGCCGGTCAGCTGCGTGACCGAGGACAGCATCATCGTCACGGCGGTGCTGAAGGTGAGGAACTCGGCCGCGGACATCGAGCCCCGGGCCGGGCCGGCCAGCAGCATGAACATCACGAGACTGCACAGCGGCAGGCAGACCGCGTTGAGCACGGTCACGACGTTCTTGAGCCGGCCGACCCGCTGCTGCAGCTCACGGGTGCGGGCGAACTGGCCGGCCCACGCGGCGTAGGCGAAGCTCTCGGCCGCGGCGACGCGCAGCTTGGGCAGGCCCCGCAAGGTCTGGAACGCCTGGTTGTTGAGCTTGTTGCCCAGCTTGATCAGCTGCCGCTGGTAGCGCAGCTGCCACAGTCCCAGAGCCAGGAACACCGCCGCGATGACGAACAGCATCGCGAGCGCGACCAGGGCGAGCGGCACGCTGTAGACGAGCAGCAGGACGAGATTCATCGCGCCGACGGTGCCCGCCTGGACGACGACCGGCCCGATGCCGGACAGCACCCGGCGGATGGCGCTGATGCCCATGGCCGCACTGGCCAGCTCGCCGGTGGACCGGCCCGTGAAGAACGTCGTCGGCAGCCGCAGCAGCCGGTCCCACACCGCGGGTTGCAGCGTGGCCTCGATCCGGCCCTCCATGCGCAGGATGGAGACGTTCTGCATCAGCATGAACGCGGCGGACACGACGCTGGTCGCGACGATCGCGAGCGCGGTCTGCACGATGAGACCGGTCTCGGCGTTGGGCACGTACTCGCCGAGGACCTTGCCGGTGGCGATCGGCACCAGCGCACCCAGGCCGACCGCGACGAGACCGCCCACCAGGAGACTCCGCAGCTCCGTGCGGGTGCCCCGCACGCTGAAGCGCAGCAGCGCCGGCAGACCCAGCGGCCGGTCGGGCAGCGGACGGTAGAGCATGACGGCGCGCGGTGCGAAGGCCGCCTCGTTGGCCCTGCCGACGCGCTCGCGCTCCCCGGTGGCCGGATCGACCGCTTCGTAGCGGCCGCGCCGCCACAGCAGCGCCACCGGGGCCGCGTCCTCCTCGCGGTGCCCGACGAGCGGCCCGCTGTACTCCCGCCACCATCGCCCGCTGAGCCTGACGACACGCGTACGGATCCGCGAGGCGAGCGCGATGCGTTCGACCGGGTCGAGACGGGCGGAGACGGCGACCGCCCCGGTCGGTTCGCAGAGCGTGATCCGGGCCTCGTCGGCGACCAGCCTGCACACGGCGTACGTCGCGTCGTGACTCGCGCGCCGCGCGCCGCCGGTTGCACCCGAGGCGCGGGAGCGGCCGATGGAGTCGAGGAGCGCCTGGTCCGCCCGCGTACGGGCGGCCTCGCCGGCCTCGATCCCGGCGGCCGTACGGTCCTCGTGGGCCCGCTCCAGCTGCTCGATCCAGGCGTCCAGGGCGTACAGCAGCCGGTATTGCTGGTCGACCATGCCGTGCCACATCGTCTGGTCGACGAGCAGGGTGCCGGCGGTGTCCTCCCCGTACCCCTCGTACGCCGCGCCGTACCGCACGCTGCCGGGGGCGATCTGCATCCAGAGGATGTCGTCGTCCGCCCCGCCCCCGCCGGTGGTGGTGGCCCGGCCGTCCAGCGGGGCCTGGTACAGCACGCGCAGACCGCGGCCGACGCCGAGCGCGAAGGCGTTCTCCAGAGGGCTCAATCGGGGCTCGGGGACTTCGTATCGCCCCTGCTCGCCGTACCACTGGTTCGCGGCCCACTGGCCGGTCGCCCACTGCTGCGTCTCCGCCTGCTCCCCGTACTCCGGCCGGTACAGCTCCCGCAGTTCGACACGGCGCAGGCGACAGCCCTGCAGCGGGCGGCCGATCAGCGTGTGTTCCGGCCCTTCGACCGGACCGAGCAGCAGCGTGCCCGTCTCCAGCCGGCCCAGGAAGTGCCAGGGGCCGAGCTGGGCGCTGTCGACGGCGAACAGGTCCATGGCGCCGTCGACGACGAGCCACAGCACGTGCGGGCCTTCGAGGGAGAGGCTGCGCAGGCCGGTGCAGTCGACCTCCGCACCCAGCCCGCCCAGCGCCGCGACGACCGGATCATGGACGCCGACGCCGACGCCGACGCCGACGCCCTGCGGTCCGCCGGTGCCTCCGGCCATGTGGGCGTGGGCGCCGGACGTACCGGCCGCGGCTCCGTCGTAGGGGACCGCCATCGCGTCGTGACCGTCCACCGCCGGGTGGTGAGGGAACGTCACCTCAGTGCTCCTTGACCAGTTCGGCGTACGCGCCCCGCGCCGCGACGAGGTACTCGTGCCGTCCGCGCTCCACGACCGTGCCCCGGTCGAGCACGACGATCTCGTCGCTGTCGCGCACCGTGCTCAGCCGGTGCGCGATGACCACGCAGGCGCAGCCGCGGCGCCGCAGGTTGTCGATGATGACCTGCTCCGTCGCCGCGTCCAGTGCGCTCGTCACCTCGTCGAGGACCATGACGCTGGGCCGACGCACCAGCGCCCTGGCGATCTCCAGACGCTGGCGCTGACCGCCGGAGAAGTTGCGGCCGTCCTGCTCCACACGGCTGTGGATGCCGCCGGGGCGCCGGGCGACCACGTCGTACACGGCGGCGTCCTCGAGGGCGGCGACCACGGCCTCGTCGGGGACGGAGGGGTCCCACAGCGCGACGTTGTCACGGACGGTCCCCTCGAAGAGGAAGACATCCTGGTCGACGAAGGAGACGGAGGCGGCCAGCGCGCTGCGCGGGATGTCCTCCAGGCGCATCCCGTCGATGCGGATGGTGCCCTCCCAGGGGGCGTACAGGCCGGATATCAGCCGGGAGACGGTGGACTTGCCGCTGCCGGAGCCGCCGACGAGCGCGACCTGCTGCCCGGGGCCGACCGAGAGCGAGAAGCCCTGCAGCAGCGGGGCGTCCAGAGGGCTGTAGCCGAAGGTGATGTCGTCCAGCTCCACATGGCCCTTGAGGCGCCGGGTGCGGGCGGCGGGCTCGCGCCGCGTGTAGAGCGGGTCGACGGGGAAGTTCTCCACGTCCTTCAGACGGGCGACGTCGGCCGCGAAGTCCTGGATCCGTCCGGCCACGCCGTTGAGGCGCGTGATCGGCGCGGTGAAGCTGGTCACCAGCGCCTGGAAGGCCACGAGCAGGCCGACGGAGAGATGCCCCTCCACCGCCCGCATCCCGCCGATCATCAGGATGAGCGCGCTGTTGAGCGCCGCCAGGGTCGGCGCGACCACCGCCAGCCACGCGCTGGGCACGCCGAGCCGCTGCTGCACGTCGAGGGTCGTGGCGTGCTGCCCCGCCCAGCGGCGGAAGAAGCCGTTCTCGCCGCCGGTGGCCTTCATCGTCTCGATGAGCTGGAGACCGCTGTACGAGGTGTTGGTCAGCCGGGCACTCTCGGCGCGCAGCTTCTGGGTGTTGGTGGCCCGCAGGTGGATCACGATCCGCATGGCCACCACATTGAGCAGCGCCACCGCCACGCCGACGACGGTGAGCTGCGGATCGTACGTCCACAGCAGCACCGCGTAGAGCAGGACGACGACGGCGTCCACGCCCGCGGCGGCGAGGTCGCGGGCGAGGGTCTCGGCGACCGCGTCGTTCGACTGCAGGCGCTGGACCAGATCGGCCGGGTTGCGCTGCGCGTAGAAGGTGACGGGCAACCTCAGCAGGTGCCGCAGGAAGCGGGCGCTGCCCAGCGTCGAGGAGATGATCCGCCCGCGCAGCAGATTGGCCTGCTGCACCGCGGTGAGCGTCGCCGTGAGGACGAGGGTGGTCGCCATGGCGGCGAAGAGGACCCCCAGCAGGGAGGTCTGGCTCCCGATGAGGAACATGTCGATGTACGTACGGCTCAGCGCGGGCACCCACGCGCCGACGGCCACCAGCAGGAGGCTGGAGACCACGGCGGCGGCCATCGTTCCGGACGTCCCGCGCAGGCGGGCCGGCATGGCGCTCATGACGCCCGGCTTCCGCCCGCCCCGGCGGAAGCCCGCCCCCGGCTCGAAGGTGAGCACGATGCCGGTGAAGCTCGTGTCGAACTCCTCCATGGGGACGAACCGGCGCCCCTTGCCCGGGTCGTTGACGTACACGCCCCTGCGGCCGAAGCGCCGGCCCATGCCGTCGTAGACGACGTAGTGGTTGAACTCCCAGAACAGGATGGCCGGGGCGCTGACCTCCGCCAGCGCGGCCAGGTCCATCTGCATGCCCTTGGCCTGCAGCCCGTAACCCCGCGCCGCCTTCAGGAGGTTGCTCGCCCGCGAACCGTCGCGGGAGACGCCGCAGGCGATCCGCAGCTCCTCCAGCGGGACGAAGCGGTCGTAGTGCCCGAGCACCATGGCCAGCGCGGCGGCGCCGCACTCCACCGCCTCCATCTGCAGCACGGTGGGGGTGCGGACGGTGCGGGGCTTCCTGCCCCTGGGGGCCGGACGGTGCCGGCGCCCGGGCGGCGGGAGCCGCCGGGAGGAGGAGCGGGAGCGGGCGCGGGTCGGCGCGGGCTCCCGCCCGCGTTCCCTGCGCGCGCTCACGGCAGCAGCCAGTCGACGGGGCGCTGCGCGCTGAGACGGACGGCGCCGGTGACCGGCGTACCGGAGTCGACGGTGTTCGGCGGGCCGTCGGTGGTGGACCAGGCGTAGCCGGACCGGGTGGCGGAGGAGCGCTCCAGCGTCACGAGCACCGCGATGGGGTTGCCCTGCCGGGAGAACTGGGCGGCGAGCCCGCTGTCACCGAGGAAGTTGCCGATCTGCGCCTGTGTCTGGGGCGCGCGGCCCACGGCCTTCACCCGGCCCCGCAGCACGCCGAAGCGGTCCCGGGGCACGGACTGGACGCTCAGATCGACAGAGGCGCCCACCTGGATCGCCGACGCGCTGTCGCCGGGGAGATAGAGCATGGCCACCAGAGGGTCCTCGGGATGGGTCACGCGCTCCACCGTCGCCACGTCGGCGCCGGTCGTGACGACCGAACCCATCCTGGCGAAGAGCGTGGTCACCCGGCCGTCGGCGACCGCGCGCACGGGCCGGTCGCCCTGGTCCGTGCGGACGGTGAGGAGGGGGGTGCCGGCGGACACCGGCCGGCCCTCCTCGACGAGGACGTCGGTCACCTGCCCGGCGACCGGACTCTGCAGCAGATAACTGCCCTCGGCGCGGGTGAGGATGCCGGGCGCGCTCACCTTGGACGACACGGTGCCGGTGAGCGCCCAGAAACCCGCGACGGCCATGACGACGACCGTGACGGCGAGCACGAGGCGGCCCTGCGGGCGCGCGAAGCGTACGGGCACGTCGAGTTCTTCGGGCGATTGCAGCTTGGAAAGCGCCTTTTGGCGGAACTGCACGGACTATTCCTTCAACTGCATTCGTTCCGGCGGGGCGTGAAGGATCCCGTGAACCCCGGAACCGGGAGGGTTCCGGGGTTCACGGGAGATATTCCACTCAGAGACCGGCGATACCGGCGACGGCGGAGGTGTTGACCGAGACGCCGGTGACGCCCATGGCCAGGCCGGGGACGCCACCCGCGAGGCCCTCGACGGCCTGAACGGTCTGCAGGGAGCCGACGGCGCCGAGAACGTTGGTGACGTCGCTGGTCGCGGCGCCGGCGAGGCCGCCGGAGACGCTGACGAGACCGCCGGAAACGGCGTCCAGCTCGGTGTCGGCGATCTCGCGGGTCTCCAGGTCGTTACGCATGATGCGCACCCTTCATTTGTTGGGGGGGAATCCATTTCTGCGGCGATTCGGCAGGCCAGGAAACGGCCGTACTTCTCACGACTGCCGCAGCGCGGATGATCCAAGCACGCGAACGGGCTACCCGGCCAATTAGGTTGACGCCTCCACGGATGCGGTTGTGTACCTCGGACGGCAGCCGTGCAGCTAAATTCACCGAACGGTGACAGCTTCTTCGCAGGATCGAGTAACAGATTCCGGGGTGCCGTCGCGCGCGGGGAATCAATCGGACAGAGCCGCAGCAGACGGGCGGGATCCGCCCGGCGGATCGAGGAGCAATGAGGAGTGCGCGTCCAGGTCACGCCCACGATGTGCAGATTCCCGGAAGGTGCGATGATCCGATGGAGGCTTGCGCCCCACGAGACCGTGGCGCGCCTCGATGCGCCTGCCCGGTGCGCCCGTTCCCGACACGGCACGTGAGGGAGCCTCAGGTCCGCACCTCCACCTCGGCCATCCGCGAGATCTTTCCGTCCGTCGGGCCGTAGGGTGGCGTCATGGCCCGGCTGACACTCCTCCCATGACGACACCGAACGACGACGCCGACCCGTATCTGTGGCTGGAAGAGGTCGAGGGCGAGGCCGCGCTGGAATGGGTGGCCGCGCGGAACGCCGAGACCGCGGCCGCGCTGGTCGCCGATCCCGGCTTCGCCGCCCTGAAGGAACGCCTGCGCGAGGTGCTGGACGCCTCGGACCGCATTCCCTACACCGTCCGTCGCGGGGCGTTCCTCTACAACTTCTGGCGGGACGCCGCGCACGTGCGCGGCGTGTGGCGGCGCACGACGCTGGAGCAGTACCGCAAGGACGCTCCTGAGTGGCAGGTGCTCCTCGACCTCGACGCGCTCGCGGCCGCGGAGGACGAGAAATGGGTGTGGGCCGGGGCCCGGGTCCGCCACCCCGACCACGACCTGGCGCTGGTGTCCCTCTCGCGCGACGGCGGCGACGCGGTCGTGGTCCGCGAGTTCGACCTCGCCACCCGGACCTTCGTCGAGGGCGGCTTCCGCGTGGAGGAGGCGAAGACGCGGATCGGCTGGACCGACGCCGACACCGTCTTCATCGGTACGGACCTCGGACCGGGCTCGCTGACCCACGCCGGCTATCCCCGCACCGTTCGGCGGTGGCGGCGCGGCACGCCCCTGGAGGAGTCCGAGCTGGTCTACGAGGCCGAGGCGGACGACGTGTCGGCCTCGGGCTGGCGCGACACCACGCCCGGGTACGAGCGGGACTTCGTCGCCCGTTCCCTCGACTTCTTCCGTGACGAGACGTACCTCCTCACCCCTGACGGCACGCTCGTACGGATCGATGTCCCCGACGACGCCGACGCCTATGTCCACCGCCGCCATCTGATCGTCACCCTGAAGTCCGACTGGCTCGGCCGGCCGAAGGGCTCCCTGCTGGCGTTCGACTTCGACGACTTCCTGGCGGGCGACCGGACCGCGACGGTGCTGTTCACCCCGGACGAGCGGACCGCCCTGGCCGGGCACGCGTGGACCCGCCACCATCTGATCCTGGAGACGATGCGTGACGTCAGCACGCACGTCGAGGTCCTCACCCCCGCCTCGGACGGCGCGTGGACGCGCACGCCGCTCGCCGACGTGCCGGCCCTGTCCGCGGTCTCCGTGGTCGACACGGACCCGGACGTCTCCGACGAGTACTTCCTGGACGTGTCGGGGTTCCTGCAGCCCTCCACCCTCCACCGAGGGCGGATCGGCGCCGACTCGGAGGTCCTCAAGCAGGCGCCCGCCCGGTTCGACGCCACCGGCCTGACGGTGCGCCAGTTCTTCGCGGCCTCCCCGGACGGCGCACGGGTGCCCTACTTCGTCATCGGCCCCGACCCGTCCACCACCGGCCCAGGCCCCACCCTCCTCTACGGCTACGGGGGCTTCGAGGTCTCCCTCACCCCCTTCTACGGGGCGGTGACCGGCCGGGCCTGGCTGGAGCGCGGCGGCACCTACGTGATCGCGAACATCCGGGGCGGCGGCGAGTACGGCCCCGAGTGGCACCAGGCCGCGCTCGGCGCCCACCGGCCGCGGGCCTTCGAGGACTTCGCGGCCGTCGCCGCGGACCTGGTCGCGCGGGAGATCACGACGCCCGCCGCCCTGGGGGCGGTCGGGGCGAGCAACGGCGGCCTGCTCATGGGCGCGATGCTCACGCGGTATCCCGAGCTGTTCGGCGCGATCGTCGCCCAGGTACCGCTCCTCGACATGTGCCGCTTCCACACACTGCTCGCCGGCGCGTCCTGGATCGCCGAGTACGGCGACCCGGACGACGAGGCCGACCTCCCGCACCTGCGCGCGCTCTCGCCCTATCACCGGCTCGCCGCCGACCGCCCCTGTCCGCCCGTCCTCCTGATGACCTCCACCCGTGACGACCGCGTCCATCCCGGCCATGCCCGCAAGACGGCCGCGCGGCTGCGCGAACTCGGCCATCGGGTGCTCTTCCACGAGAACCGCGGCGGCGGCCATGCGGGCGCCGGGGACAACGAACAGGCCGCCCACAACGAGGCTCTGCTCCACACCTTCCTGTGGCAGCACCTCACGTGAGGGAACGGTGAAGGACCGGCGCGCCCTCTGTGAGGAGTTCGGATCCCGTCGCGTGTTTCTCGTCGGTGAATTCCTCATAATCGCCCGGTGAACGTCTTGTCACATCGGTCGAACTCGTCGGTAACTCGCGACGAAGGCCGAGTTCCTGAGCCCTTGCACGGCGCTGACCAGCCGGAACGCAATGCCGACGACATGGTCGAAGTTCCCGTTCATGGATTCATGACGGCGGGGTATGGTCGATCTCGTTCGAACACCCGGATGCCCTCGCGCACCAAGTGCGGTGTATACCACCGGATTTGAAGGGATGGGGGTAAATCGCCGGGAATTCCGATGAGGAGAGGGAAAACGGGGCACACTCGGACCCCGCGTACGAAGACCGACCGAAAGAAGTTCGAGGCGAGGCGAACCGATGGATGCTCCGACCACCACGTCGGCCGACGGAGACAGGGCCGGCGACAGCACCGGCGGCGGCAGTCGGGACGCGGGCTGGTTCGGTCGAAGCCCCCAGCAGCACCCGGGAGAAGGACCCCGGGACGCGGAGGGCCGGATACCCAGCCGCCCGGTCACACCGATACGCCCGGTGGGCAGCGGCACCGACCGGATGCGTACGGCACACGAGTCACCGGACCGCACCGGCGCCGCGGCCCCCGACCGGGCACAGGCCCCGGCGCAGACCCTGACCTCGGAACGGGTGCCGCCCCAGGCTCAAGCCCCTGCGCCGCACCGGACCCGCGTCGCGGATCCCGAGCCGCACCGGACCCAGGCCCCCGAGCCGCCGAACCCGGCCCAGGCCCCGGCTCCCGAGTCCGCCCCGGCACCCGCTCCCGAGCCCGCCCCCGAGGACATGTCCGACGCCGCTCTCCTGCGCCGCACCATGGCCGAGATCGAGCCGATCGCCGACAAGGTCACCTCGCACTTCTACGCCCTGCTCTTCCTCCGCCACCCCGACCTGCGGGCCCTCTTCCCCGCGGCGATGGACGCCCAGCGCGACCGCCTCTTCAGGGCGCTGCTCACCGCCGCGACCCATGCGGAGGACACCGAGACGCTGACGACGTACCTGTCCCACCTCGGCCGCGGGCACCGGAAGTACGGCACCCTCCCCGAGCACTACCCCGCCGTCGGCGAGTGCCTGATCGGCGCCCTCGCCTCCTACGCCCCGCGGAGCTGGGGCCCGCGAACCGAGGCCGCCTGGGTCGGCGCCTACACCACGATCTCCCAGATCATGATCGACGCGGCGGCCGAGGACGAGCTGCGCGCCCCCGCCTGGTGGCAGGCGGAGGTCGTCGCGCACGAGATGCGGACGCCGGACATCGCGGTCGTGACGGTCCGTCCCGACCAGCCCTATCCCTTCCTCGCCGGCCAGTACACCGCCCTGGAGACGCCCTGGTGGCCGCGGGTCTGGCGGCACTACTCCTTCGCCTCCGCGCCCCGCTCCGACGGGCTGCTCTCGTTCCACGTCAAGGCCGTGCCGGCGGGCTGGGTCTCCAACGCCCTCGTGCACCGCGCCCGTCCGGGAGACGTGATCCGTCTCGGAGCCCCCGCCGGATCCATGACCGTGGACCACAGCACCGACAACGGGCTGCTGTGCCTCGGCGGCGGCACCGGCATCGCGCCCATCAAGGCCCTCGTCGAGGACGTCGCCCAGCACGGCCGCCGCCGTACCGTCCAGGTGTTCTACGGAGCGCGGCGTGACCACGACCTCTACGACATCGAGACCATGCTCCGCATGCAGCAGTCGCACCCGTGGCTCTCGGTCCGACCGGTCGTCGACGACGGCCCCGGCGGCACCCTCGGCGACCGGCTCCCGGAAGCCGTGTGCGAGTACGGCCCCTGGCACACCTACGACGCGTACCTGTCCGGCCCGCCCGGCATGATCCGCCGCGGCGTCGACACCCTGGTG
This sequence comes from Streptomyces sp. NPDC029139, assembly GCF_055564335.1. Lineage (NCBI taxonomy): Bacteria > Bacillati > Actinomycetota > Actinomycetes > Kitasatosporales > Streptomycetaceae > Streptomyces > Streptomyces sp. NPDC029139. The sequence continues at coordinate 120,515 of NZ_JBVHWN010000006.1, forward strand.
GGCATCGGCATCCCCACCCACCGCATACGGCACGACTCCATCGATGAACTGGTCGGGGCGAGAAATTGAGCACATTCGAACAGACCGGGCACCGGCGGGCGGCGCCGCTGCGCACCGCGCGCCCGGGAAGCGACGGCGAACATCTGGTCCAGCAGCGCACGGGCACCACCGAGCGCGCCGACAAGTTCTACGCCGAGCAGGTTCTCGACCGGCTCAACACCCGGATGCGGGAGTTCGTGGCGCGCCAGGAGATGTTCTTCCTGGCGACCGCCGACCGGCACGGCGCATGCGACAACACCTTCCGCGCCGGCCCGCCCGGCTTCCTCCACGTCCTCGACGACCGGACCCTGGCCTACCCCGAGTACCGGGGCAACGGAGTCCAGGCCAGCCTCGGCAACATCGAGGAGAACCCCCATGTCGGCCTGCTGCTGATGGACTTCCTCCAGGACCGCATCGGGCTCCACGTCAACGGCACGGCCCGGGTCGTGGCCGACGACGAGATGCGCCGCGCCCACGCCGGGCTCGCGTTCGACCCCGTGCCGGGCCGCCGGGCCCAGGTATGGGTGGAGGTCGAGGTGGAGGAGGCGTACATCCACTGCGCCAAGCACATCCCGCACCTGCGGAAGGTGCCTCGCGACGGCTCCGGCCGCGCGTGGGGAACGGACGACTTCAAGCGCAAGGGCGGCGACTTCTTCGGAGCCGCAGCGGAAGCGCCGGAGCGCGGCCCGTTCCTGCCACCGCCGCGCGCGGACGCGGCGACCTGGCGGGCGGAGGCCGAGAGGGTCCTGGAGCGGGCCGAGCAGCGCTCGGCCGCGGCGGGGGAGCAGGTGTTCAGCGGCTGGTTCCGCCGCAGCGTGAACGCGTGAACGCGTGAACGGGCGACCGCTCGACCGGGTGGGCGCATGGTGGCGCGGGGGCATGACCGCGCGCCGCGGAGGCTCGGGCTCCGATTCGGCGTGCGCAGGGGGAAATCCCAGCCCCAGGGGGTAGCAATCGCTTTCTGTCGCGGGCATGCTGTCGGCCACAGCGCCACCGCCGGGCGCTCTTCCCCGGGAGGTCCGCCCCGCCATGCACCCCTCCGTGCCCGCTTCCCCGCTGTCCCGACGCGGTCTGCTGCGTGCCGCGCTGGGCGTCGCCGCCGTCGCACCCCTCGCGGTGCCGCTCGCCGCGACGCCCGCGCACGCCGCCGACGCGTACGACGCGCTGCGCCTCACATGGCGGGACCTGCTCCTCGGCACGAACGTCACGCCGACCGCCGAGCCCTTCGCCTCCAAGCTCGCCGCGCTCGGCGACACCGCCCGCGGTCTGCGCTCCTCGATGGCGCGGGCGAACGGCTCCCTCTGGCCCGACCTGCCGTACGCGGACCCCGAACCGGACACGGACGCCGAGTCGTACACGTACTCCGGCAATCTCAACACCAGTTACCACCGGCTGCGCACCCTCGCCGAGGCGTACGCCCAGCCCGGCACCGGCCTCACCGGCGACACCATCCTGCGGGCCGAGATCCTCGCCGGACTCGACCACCTCCACGACCAGGCGTACAACGCGGCCCGGGCCCGCTACGGCAACTGGTACAACTGGCAGATCGGCATCCCGCAGGCGCTCCTCGACACCGACGTCCTGCTGTACGACCACCTCGGGCCGACCCGCATCGCCGAACACTGCGCCGCCGTCGACCACTTCGTCCCCGACAGCGCCGTGGCCGGCTACACCGGCACCTCCACCGGCGCCAACCGCGTCGACCTGTGCCGGGTCCTCGCCCTGCGGGGCGTCATCGGCAGGTCCTCCGCGAAACTGACCCTGGCCCGCGACGCGCTCTCACCGGTCTTCCCGTACGTCACCAGCGGGGACGGGCTCTACGCCGACGGGAGTTTCATCCAGCACACCTACGTCCCCTACGCCGGCTCGTACGGCGCGGTCATGCTCGGCGGTCTCTCGCTGCTGTTCGCTCTGCTCAAGAGCTCGCCGTGGGAGGTCACCGACGGCGGCCGACAGGTGGTGTTCGACTCGGTGGAGAAGGCGTACGCGCCCTTCCTCTTCAACGGTCTCGCCATGGACGCCGTCTCCGGACGGGCGATCAGCCGGGGCATACAGAAGTCGGACACCCGGAGCGTCCGACAGGACGACCACCTGCGCGGTCACTCGGTCATCGCGTGCGTCGCGCTGCTCGCGCAGAGCGCGTCGGCGGCGGAGAAGGCCCGCTGGGAGGGAATGGTCAAGGGCTGGATCGCCCGCGACTACTACAGCCCGCTGCTCGTCAGCCCCGCGCTCGGGGTCGCCGCGCTCGCCCGCCTCAAGACCGTCGCCGACGGTACGGCCGCGGCGAGCCCCGAACCGTCCGGCCACCGCCTCTTCTCCGGCATGGACCGGGCCGCGCACCGCCGTCCCGGCTGGGCGGCCTCGCTCTCCATGGCGTCGAACCGGATCACGTACTACGAGAACGGCAACGGCGAGAACCTTCGCGCCTGGCACAGCGGTTCCGGCATGCTCTACTGGTGGGGCGACACCTTCGCCAACGGCCAGTACAGCGACCACTTCTGGCCGACGGTCGACCCCTACCGGCTCCCGGGCACCACCGCCTCCCGCAAGCTCCTCACCGACGGCGAAGGCGGCACGTGGGGCGCGGCCCGGCCCGACGCCCGCTGGGTGGGCGGGACCACCGACGGGACGTACGCCGCCGTGGGCCAGTACCTCAAGGGCCTGTCCTCCACGCTCCTGGCCAAGAAGTCCTGGTTCTTCCTCGACGACGCGATCGTCTGCCTGGGCGCGGGGATCCACGGGCGCGACGGCACGGGCGTCGAAACGATCGTGGAGAACCGCAACCTCGGCGAGACCGGCACCCACTCCTTCACCGTCGACGGCACGGCCCAGCCGACCACGCTGGGCTGGAGCGCCACCCTCACCGGCGCGCGCTGGGCACACCTCGCCGGCCACGCCGGGTACGTCTTCCCCGGCGGCGCCCCCTCGTCGAAGGCCCTGCGCACGGCCCGGACGGGCGCCTGGTCGGACATCAACAAGGGCGCCGTGACCGATCCGGTCACCCGCCGGTACCTGACCCTCTTGTTCGACCACGGCACGGATCCGACCTGGGCCGCGTACTCCTACGTCCTGATGCCCGGCGCGAGTCAGGCACAGACGGCGGCCCGCGCGGCCGACACCGGCTGGCTCACCGTCCTCGCCAACACCAACGAGCGGCAGGGCGTACGCGTCCCCTCGCTCGGCCTCACGGGGATCAACTTCTGGCTCGCCGGCACGGTCGGCGACGTCACGGCCGCCGCCCCCGCCTCCGTACTGATCCGGGAGTCCGGCACCACCGCCACCGTGTGCGTCTCCGGTCCGCTGCGCGACGGCGCGACGATCGACCTCACCTGGAACCGCCCCGTGTCGGCCGTACTGTCCAAGGACGCGACCGTCCAGGTGGTGGGCACGGGCTCCGCGCTCCGGCTCCGGATCACGCCGGGAACGCTCGCCGCCACCCACAAGGCGGTGGTCGGGCTCGCCTGACAGCCGTGGCCGACGGCACCCGCGAAACCCGGCGCGACGCGGCCCGTGTGCACGCGGGGGAGGGGGACCGGGCTCTACGGTGGGCCGATGCGACCTGTTCCCAGGTGGGCCCTCCTCTCATCGGGGTGCGCCCCTGTCCTGCTGGCCGGAGGCTGGACGATCGCGGCCGTGCTGGAGGGCCCCGCCTACGATCCGGTGACGCAGACGATCAGCGTCCTGGCGGCCTACGGGGCCTCGGGGTTCTGGGTGATGACGGGAGCGTTCTTCGCCCTGGGCGTCTGCCACCTGCTGACCGCCTGGGGCCTGCGCCCGGCCGCACGCGCCGGACGCGTGGCGCTGGCCGGCGGTGGAGTCGCGGCGTTGATGGTGGCGCTGGTCCCGGTGCCGAGCAGCGGAGGTTCCCTGCGCCACGGTGCGGTGGTGGCGATCGGCTTCGCGCTCCTGGCGGTGTGGCCCGTGCTGGCCGCCGATCGGGACACATCCGCACCATGGGGCCTGCGCCCCGCGCCCTCCTTCGCGGCGACCATGGTGATGGGCCTCGGCGCGGCCTGGTTCATGTTCGAGATGAACCGCCGGGGCGCCGCGGGGGTCGCCGAACGGCTGGTGACGTGCGTCCAGTCCCTGTGGCCCTTCCTGGTCGTCGCCTCCTGCCTCCGCCGCCCCGTCCGATCGACGATCTGAGAAGAGCCGTCACCGTGCCTCGCGCGGCTGGAGGAGGTACACCGCGGTCAGCGCGACGGCGCGGTCCCCGTCCTGCGCCAGCTCTGTCAGGGCGCGTGTCGCCGTCGCGCCCGGTACGGCGGCCAGCGCCTGGGTCAGCCGTCCGCGCGCCGGGGCCCCGATGGTGTCGTCGGCGAGGCGGCCGACGAGGAAGGCCGCGAACTCGTCCGCCCTCGCGGTGTCGCACGCCAGCACGCTCAGCGCATCGGCCGCGTCGGTGTCGTTCCGTCCCTCCACGATCATGTCGATGAGCGCCGGGACCGCATCGGCCACTCCACGTGTCCCGAGCGCCAGAGCCGCGTACCCGCGAACCGCGGCATCGGGGTGCGCGAGGGCCTGCCGCAGCCACACGGTGGCCTCTTCGCCGGGCATCTCGGCGAGGGACCGCACCGCACGCTCCCGTACCGCGGCCGCCGGTGAGCCGAGCCCCTCCGCCAGCAGCGCCGTACCGCTGCCGCCCGAGCGCGCCAGCGCCCACCGAAGGGCCCCGGCGACGTTCGGGTCCGTCTCGCTCAGTACCGCCTCGACCAGGGCCTCCACCGGCACCGTCGCCTCGTCGGCCGACGCCAGGGCGGCGCGCTGGCGTGCGTCGGCGCTCTTCGACCCCAGCGCCTGCAGGAGCGCGACGACCTGGAGGACATCCTCCCAGCCGGCCGGTTCCGCGGCGTCGATCCGGCGCAGGCGCGTCAGCAGCTCCGTCTCGGCCGCGATGCGTTCGCGCGTCTGGCGGATGAGGTCGTCGACGAGCGCCGAGGGCGTGAAGCCGGGCTCGTCCAGCGCCCGCCCGATCTCGCGCAGCGACAGACCCAGCGACCGCAGGCTCTCGACATGGAAGATCCGCCGGATGTCCTCGCCGGAGTACTCCCGATAGCCGGATCCCGAACGGCCCGAAGGCCGGATCAGGCCGAGCGACTCGTAATGCCTGAGCATGCGGGCACTGACCCCGGACCGTCGCGCCACCTCACCGATATACACGCCCTATCGTCCCCCGAGGGGGGAGCCGCCGAGGGCCACGACGCGTTTCGCCTCCTCGATCGCGAAGTCGAATCCGGCCTCCGGGTCGCCCAACAGCCGTTCGGTCGCGAGCGCGTGCGTGCGGACGCGCCCGTCGCGAGCCGTCGCCGCGGCGGCACGCAGAGCCGGCAGGGCGACCTCGCCCAGAGCGATCAGCGCCCGGCTGAGACTCAGCCGTGTCTCCCGCCCACCGCGCCCGAGCTGCGTCGCCAGCACCTCCGCCAACGCGGACTCCTCGCCTTCCGGTACGAGTACGACGGCTGCGCGCCAGGCGGCCCGCGCGACCTCGTCGTCGGCATCGCACAACACCGTCCGTGTGATCGCCGGCCAGACCTGGCGGTCCCCGATCTTGGACAGCGTGTGCAGCGCCTGGCTCCGCGCCTGCGTACGCTCCGAGCCGACCTCACCGACCAGCGCCGGGAGCGTCAAGGACACCGGATGGCGGGTGAGCGCCCAGGTCAGCATGTCGCGGACGAAGAACTCGGGCTCGACGGCGGATCGCTCGACGAGCGCGCCGACGAACCGCGGGTCCGGTGTCGTACCGACCTCCAGAGCCGCTCGAAGCCGCACGGACGCCCGGCCGTCCTCCAGTGCCTGGAGCGCTCGGAGCGCTGGTGCCGGAGTCATGTCCTGCCGTGCCATGGTCATCGGGACCACCTCCTCGACACGGAGTGAAGTCCTTGTCACCGTGTCAAGGTCAAGCAGGGCCGACCGCGTGATGCCCGCTTCAGTCGGGAGGCTCCTCGGACGGCTCCGGCTTGGCGTCCGGATCAGGCTTCGGGTCAGGCTCCGGCTTCGCGTCCGGCTCCGGCTTCGGCTTCGGGTCCGCGGGATGGGGGTCGCGGGGCACGGCATCCGGCTCGGAAGGCACCGGGCCGGGGGCGTCGGGCCCAGGTCCGGGCGTCGGGTCGGTCATCACATGGCTCCGTTCTCGTACGTTCCCGCCGGGGGCGACCCCGTCACCAGCGGGCACATGACCCCGGCCCCGTCGCGGGGCGGGTGCCCTGCTCACGGTGGCTCATGCGCGGGCGGACGGAGGGGCGCGGGCGGAAGGAAGGGGTGGGAGCCGCGGGCCGGTCGGTGGTGCGTACCGCTCGCGGTCCCGGGTAGCCGGTCACTGTCGGACCCGTGTCCGGCCCCGCTCGTACCGACCGAGGAGGACTTGGCCATGAGCATCGGCGACGACCGGACCACTCACGTGGTCGTGGGTGTCGACGGATCGCCCGCGTCGCACGAGGCGCTGCGGTGGGCCGTGCGGCACGCGCGGCTGATCGGGGCGACGGTGGACGCGGTGGCCGCCTATGAGGGACCGGCCGCGTACGAGGTACCAGGGGCCGCGGGGTGGGCCGCACCCGCGGTGGACGCCGGCTTCGACGAGAAGCAGGCCCGCCAGGACCTGTCGGAGGAGATCCGCACCGTGCTCGTCCAGGCCGACGGCGTACCCGTGCGGGAACATGTCGTGCAGGGCAACCCCGCCCAGGTGCTGATCTCGGCGTCGGTCGGCGCCGAACTGCTGGTCGTGGGAAGCAGGGGGCGGGGCGGCTTCGCCAGCCTCCTGCTGGGCTCCGTCAGCCAGCAGTGCGCCACGCACGCGTCCTGCCCGGTCGTCATCGTCCGCGCGGAGTCCTCGGGCGAGGCTCTGGCCGCCGAGGTTCCGGCGATGGAGGTTCCCGCCGTAGAGGTTCCGAATACCGAGGCTCCGGTGGCCGGGGTCCCGGCGACCGAGTTTCCCGCGACCGATGTTCCGGCAGCCCGGGACCGCACCTGACCGCCCGCTTCGTCGAAGGACGGATCACCATGAACGCCTTGGTTCCCCTGCTCTCCGCCCCGGGCGGCCCGCTGCTGATCCCCGCCGAACAGGTCACCGGCCTGATGCGGGGCGTCGCGGCCGGCTGGCTGCGTTCGACCGAGGCCGGCGACAACGATCTCGACCCGCGGTCCGTACTCACCCTGGCCCAGGCGCTGAGCGAACTGGCCGATCAGCTCGACGCCGAGTGCATCGCGCTCATGCCGGTCAGGGACGAGCAGGACGACCCGAGCGGCGGCGCTCCACCTCCGCAGTGAGGGGCGGGCCGCCGACTGGTCCGTGAACGCCCGCCGTGGGCTGCTCCAGGAACGCCCGCGGTGGGCTGCTGGCGTCATGGGCGACGCTCTGGGCTGGACGCTGACCGGAGTGCTGCCGTGGCTGCCGTTCGCGACGGCCGAGCGTTCGGCGTGGGGGTTCCGCGACCCGGCCGGTCAGGCGGCGCGGCAGAGCGTCGTGGGGGCGCTCGGGGCCGAGGGGCGGGGCACACTCGCGTACGACGGGGCGGCGGCACGTGGGGTGATTCCGTGCTGCGAGCGGTTCCGTGCGAAGACGACGATGCGGAGCACCGCGTACCGTGCGACACCCGCCAGCGCGGAGGCCGAAAGATAGACGGCCTGTTCGACGATGGCTCCGGGTGACGTCACCAGATGGTGCAGGGCGAGCATCGCCCCGCACGTCACCGCGTACGCGGCCGCGGCGGAGCCGGCGGACTGCGCGTGCTGGCGCCAGGTCGCGCGCCCGCCCACGCCGAAGGTGAAACGGGCGTGCAGTTCGGTGGCGAGGAGCGTCGAGACCGCGGTGATCACGGCGTTGGCCAGAACCCACGGGACCCAGGAGCCGAGAGCCGCCACGGCGAAGCTGGAGGCGAGCCCCACTCCGCCGCCGCAGACCACGAAGCGGGCGAAGGAACTCAAGGGGCCGGATGCCGCCCGTCGCCGGCTGTGCCCTCGCTCCATGACGCGACCCCTTCTTGATGTCTCACACGTGCGCAGCGCCCACGCGACCGGAAAGGTCGCGCCGCGTAGGCGCTGCGCCATCGATGACGCCATTGTGGCGCATGAATGGCGTCATGGCGAGCCACTTTCTGATGTCACCTGCGGCGCCACGTGCCGCCCGCCTGGCGGCGACCGAAAAGGCCCAGGTGGGAGCCGTCGGCCTCCCACTCATGGGGTGGGGGATGGGTCGCCTCTTCGCGGCGCTCCCCTGGAGTTCGGTGTGCGGCGCCACGATCGCCCCGGTGGCGTCTCTGTATCTGTGCAGGTCAGAGGGGTGTTGCGAAAAAGAGAGTCATCGATGTGGCCCGGCCGCTTGCATTTGGCGCCACGATGGCGCCATTATGGCGTCATGGACCTCACCCCGTATGTCGACACCCTCCGCCGCGAACTCGCGGTGGCCGCCGAAGCCGGCGGCGATGAAGCACGCGAGCTGGCCGAGAGGCTCACTGCTCCTCTGGAGTCGGCGACACGGCTGACCCTGCTCAATGTGCTCTCCGCCGCGACGGCCGAGATCACCCGCGAGCTCGCTCCCGGCTCGGTCGACGTACGGCTGCGCGGCCTGGACCCCGACTTCGTGGTGGCGCTGCCGTCGACCGGCGGTGCCACGCCCGTCGAACCGGCCCCGTCCGCCGAGGTGTTCACGGCCTCGGCTCCCGCCGAGGGGGATGAGGGCGGCACCGCCCGCGTCAACCTCCGCCTCCCCGCCCACCTCAAGGTCCGCGCCGAGGAGGCCGCGGCCCGCGAGGGTCTGTCGGTCAACGCGTGGTTGGTGCGGGCCGTGTCGGCCGCGGTCGGCGGCGGGACCCCGCAGCGTACGGCGGAGAAGCCTCCGACCATCGGGCAGAGCATCACAGGCTGGGTGCGCTGACCCGGCCCGGGTCACGGCACCGCAGGACCACCGCACCACTTCACTCACACCACGTCCCACCAGCGGGGACGTCCCCAGGACTCAAGAGGACGGGACAGCCATGCCTTCTTTCGACACTCCGGCACCGATCACGGCCACGGCCCGCGTGGAGGCCGGTTCCATCCAGTTCGTCGCGGGTGACCGTTCCGACACCGTCGTCGAGGTGCGGCCGCGCAACCCGAAGAAGGACCTGGACGTGCGGACCGCCGGCCAGACCGAGGTCACCTGTGCGAGCGGCACGCTGACCATCAGGACACCCAAGTCCAACCTGTTCGGCCGTACCGGCGTCGTCGATGTGATCGTCGAACTGCCCTCGGACTCGCGGATCGACCTGACCGGCGCCTGGACCCAGGTGCTCGGCGAGGGCCGCCTCGGCGAGGTCCGTGTGAAGACCTCGTCCGGCGACGTCCGTCTCGACACCACCGGCCCGCTGGACCTCACCGCGTCGCACGGCTCGATCACCGTGGACCGGGTCGAGGGCAAGGCCGACATCACCACCAGCTCCGGCAGTCTGCGCGTCGGTCTCGTCGACGGCTCCGCCGTCCTGAAGAACTCGCACGGCACCACGACCCTCGGCGCCGCGACCGGCGACCTGAAGGTGAGCGGCGCCAACGGTGACATCGAGATCGGCCGGGCCGGGGGTTCGGTCGCCGCCACCACCGCCCACGGCACCCTGCGGGTGGGCGAGGTGGCCGGCGGCACCATCCAGCTGGAGACCGCCTACGGCGCCATCGAGGTCGGCATCCGCGAGGGAACCGCCGCCTGGCTCGACGTCCACGCCGGCTCCGGCCAGGTCCGCAACACCCTCACCGCCTCCGACGCCCCGGGGCAGAGCGAGAACACCGTCAGGATCCGCGCCCGTACCCGCCACGGCAACATCGACATCCGCCGCGCCAAGACCGCCTGAGTACCCCCGCCCTCACCGCTCCATCCCCTTCACCTTCAGCCTTCGAATGGAGGGCTCCATGCCTTCTTCTGTCATGTCCACGTCCAGCATGGCGGGCGGTCCCGCGTCGCCTGTCGCCATCTCCGCCGCCGGGCTGCGCAAGTCCTACGGCGACAAGAGCGTGCTCGACGGGATCGATCTGCGTGTCCCGGCCGGTTCGGTGTTCGCGCTGCTCGGTCCGAACGGCGCCGGCAAGACCACCGCCGTGAAGATCCTTTCCACCCTGATCACGGCCGACGGCGGCCAGGCGCAGGTCGCCGGGCACGATCTCAACGGCAGCCCGCAGGCGGTGCGCGCCGCGATCGGTGTGACGGGGCAGTTCTCCGCCGTCGACCATCTGATCACCGGCAGGGAGAACATGCTGCTCATGGCGGATCTGCACCACCTGTCCAAGAGGGAGGGGCGGCGGGTGGCCGGTGAACTCCTGGAGCGGTTCGACCTGACCGAGGCGGCGTCGAAGCCCGCGTCGACCTACTCCGGCGGGATGAAGCGGCGTCTGGACATCGCCATGACCCTGGTCGGCGCTCCGAGAGTCATCTTCCTCGACGAGCCGACCACCGGTCTGGACCCGCGCTCGCGGCACACGATGTGGCAGATCATCCGTGAACTGGTCGCCGACCAGGGGGTGACGGTCTTCCTCACCACCCAGTACCTGGAGGAGGCCGATCAGCTCGCCGACCGTATCGCCGTGCTCAACGACGGGAAGATCGCCGCCGACGGCACCGCCGAAGAGCTCAAGCGGCTGGTTCCCGGCGGGCATGTCCGGCTCCGCTTCACCGACCCGGCCGCCTACCGCGGCGCCGTCGCCGTACTGCGGGAGGTGACGAGTGACGACGAGGCGCTGACCGTACAGATTCCCAGCGACGGCAGCCAGCGCGAACTGCGCTCCCTCCTCGACGGACTGGACGCCGCCGGCGTCGAGGCCGACGAACTCACCGTCCACACCCCCGACCTCGACGACGTCTTCTTCGCCCTCACCAGCAGCAACGTTCCCCACCAGTCCAAGGAGTCCGTCCGATGAGCACTCTGTCCCTCGCCGTGCGCGACTCGACCACGATGCTGCGCCGCAACCTCCTGCACGCGCGCCGCTACCCGTCCATGACGCTGAACCTTCTGCTGACGCCGATCATGCTGCTGCTGCTCTTCGTCTACGTCTTCGGCGACGTGATGAGCGCGGGCATCGGTGGCGGCGGGGCGGACCGCTCCGACTACATCGCCTACATCGTTCCGGGTCTGCTGGTGATGACCATCGCCAGCACCGTGATCGGGGCCGCGATCGCCGTCTGCATGGACATGACGGAGGGTCTGATCGCCCGTTTCCGCACCATGGCGATCCACCGCGGCTCCCTGCTCATCGGGCACGTCGTCGGCAGCGTGCTGCAGGTGCTCGCCAGCCTCATCCTCGTCGGCGCCGTCGCGGTGGCCATCGGCTTCCGCTCCACCGACGCCACCGCCCTCGAATGGCTCGCCGCAATCGGGCTGCTCGCGCTCTTCGCCCTGGCCCTGACCTGGATCGCCGTCGGGATGGGCATGGCGAGCCCGAACCCGGAGGCGGCCAGCAACATGGCCATGCCGCTGATCCTCCTGCCGCTGATCTCCAGCGCCTTCATCCCGGCCGACACGATGCCGGGCTGGTTCCAGCCGATCGCCGAGTACCAGCCCTTCACGCCGGTCATCGAGACCCTGCGGGGCCTGCTGCTCGGCACCGAGATCGGCCACAACGGCTGGCTCGCCGTCGCCTGGTGCCTGGCGCTCACCGCACTCGGCTACATCTGGTCCAAGTCGATCTTCAACCGCGACCCCAAGTAGCCGGAAGGGCCGGCCTCCGCCCGAACGCCGAGGGCGGCGTACCCCGACACCACGTCGGAGTACGCCGCCCGTCGGTGTCCCCGGTCCGTCCGACGCGGCACCGGAGCGCCCCGCTGCCCGGTGTGGCCGTGCCGGTCAGCCGCCGACGTGGATGCCGGGGCGGCGGCCGGGCTCGGGCTCGTGCTTGCGGATGATCTCGCGGGTGACGGGTGCGGTGTCTCCCCGGCCGAGGAGGAAGTAGCGGAACATGTGCTTCAGAGGGCTTCCTTCGGCCCAGGCGAAGTAACAGTGCGGCAGGATGCCGGTGGTGTCGCGCAGGGCCAGCAGGATCGCCGCGATGGCGTTGGGGGCGGCCGGGGCCTCCGCTCGCAGGATCCGGTATCCGTCGACCTCGACCCCACGGACGGCGAGGACCTCGCTGAAGTCGGACGGATCGACCACATCGATCTCCAGGAACAGCACGTCCGCCGGGCCGGGCACCGGATTGGTACCGCGCTGCTCCCGTTCCTTGTCGCGGTACTCGGCGCTGTCGCCGGCCTGGCGGCGGTTGGCGATGATGTTGATCGAGTTGTCATGGGCGAGGGTGTCGGCGATGAACCGGCGGGCCGCCTCGTCGAAGACGAGGCGGTCGGCCCGCAGCTCGGTCGTACGCGACACGCGGGAGATCAGCGACACGGCGACGATGCCGGCGATGAAGAAGCCGGAGATGGTGATGCCGTCGGGCTTGTCGACGATGTTGTGGACCAGGGCGTAGAGCAGAACCAGGGTGAGCAGCGTGAAGGCGGCGGCGGCCGCCCGGCGCCCGTGGCGTGCCGTGGAGACGGTGACGGCGAAGGCGCCGGACACCATCATGGCGAGGATGCCCGTGGCGTACGCGCCGGCCTGGGCGTCGACGTCGGCGTCGAAGGCGATCGTGATGAGGACGCACAGGGCGGTGTAGACGAGGACCACGGGCCGTACGGCGCGGCCCCATTCGGGGGCCATGCCGTAGTCGGGCAGATAGCGGGGCACGATGTTGATCAGACCGGCCATGGCGGACGCGCCGGCGAACCACAGGATCAGGATGGTGCTGATGTCGTAGACGGTGCCGAACGCCTCCCCGACGTGCTCATGGGCCAGCCAGGCCAGGGCACGGCCTTTGGCGGCGCCGCCGGCCTGGAACTCCTTCTCGGGGATGAGGACGGTGGTGACGAAGCTGGAGGCCAGCAGGTAGACGCTCATGACGAGCGCGGCGGTCGTCAGGAGCTTGCGGGTGTTGCGGATACGCGAGCGCAGCCGTTCCTCGTCGTCGGCACCGTCGGCGGACACCAGGGGCATCATGCTCACACCGGTCTCGAACCCCGAGAGGCCAAGCACGAGCAGCGGGAACGCGAGAAGCGCGGGAGATATCAGGTCGCCGAACCCCGAGCCGCCCCCGACGAGCGCGTCGGTCCAGGCCGAGAACGCGCCTGGGGTGGTGATGACATGGACCAGGCCGACGGCGATGACCACGGCGTTGAGTGCCAGGAAGATCGCGACCAGGGGGATGGCGACACTGACCGCTTCGCTGAAGCCGAGGAGGAACACACCGCCGAGCACCAGGAGCAGGGCCACGGTGAGGGCCACCTCGTGGCCGTGCAGCGCCTCGGGGAAGAATGGGTTCTCCACCACGTGGACGGAGGCGTCCGCGGTCGACAGGGTGATGGTGATGATCCACGACGTGGCGACGAACCCGAGCAGGACCAGGACGAAGAGCTTGCCCCGCCAGAACGGCAGCAGGTCCTCCAGCATCGCCACCGACCCCGCCCCGTGCGGGCTCTCCTCGGCCACCCGCCGGTACATCGGCAGCATCCCCAGCAGGGTCAGGGCCACGATCAGCAGGGTCGCCAGCGGGGAGACCGCGCCCGCCGCGAGCGCGGCGATGGCCGGCACGTAGGCGAGACTGGAGAAGTAGTCGACCCCGGTCAGGCACATCACCTTCCACCAGGCGTGCGGCTCGGTGTGACCTCCGCCCGCCGCCGGTCCGACGGGCTGCACCTGGTGGCGCAGCATCCACCGCGCCAGCCGCCCGGTCGGCTGCGGCCGGAGAGCGGGGCTGTCCACCACCGCGGGCACCGTCGGGCCCTTCGTGTCCTTCATGTCTCCCATCGACTTTCTCGCTCCCACCGTCAGGTGTGTCGGTCACCGCCCGCGCGGCAACGCGATCACCGAGTATGGGACCTTCCGGCGACACGGATGACCGGCGCGGAACGCGTGGTGCCGGCCCCTCGGGGCGTGCCCTGACACGCCCGAGGTCGCGCCGGAAGACGCGCCGGGCGGCTTGTCACGCGCGCGGTGCCCGCTGGTCCACCGGCGGGCGAGACGGCCGGACCGCCCCTCCCCACGACACCGGGTCGGGCCGCTCAACGCGAGCGACCGCCCACGAGCGACGTACGGCGGCGGCCGGGCGACGCGGCACGCACTCCGCCGCCAACAGCGCGTCCCACCTGGGGTGTTGCCCCGCCACGGGACAACGGGCAGCAGAACGGATCGGCCACGACGGCGGCCGGCGACCACCACCACCTGTTCCCGGCCGTCGCAAGGCGCAGAGAGCGCGTCCGTACGCGATCACGCTCACGCCGGCCCCGGCCGGCGCGTCCACACCACGTCGAACGCGAGGGCCGGCACGAGGGGAATCACCCCCGTGAGCAGACGACGGCGGCCGCCGTCCGCGCGGCATCTCCCGACGCGATTCCTGGCGCTTTCTTAACGCCGGGCCCTCCCGCCTCCGCTCGGGCCGCCTCGCCCGGATGGATCACGCCTGCTCGTACCGGGCCGGTCATCGGTGGAGGGTGACGGTGACGCGTCGCCCCGACGGCGCGCATGGGGAAGCGCGTGAAAGGGGGAGCGGCCATGCCGCACAGGACGCCGTCACCCTCCGGGTCCGCGACGGCGTGCTCCCGCACGTCACCGGCAGTTGCCCCGCGGAATCGGCGCCCGACGCGGAGCTGACGCTCGGCGAAGCCCGACCTGCGAGCCCTGCTGCTCGGCCAGGCGGACGCTGCCCACCCGCTGCGGCAAGGGGCCCTGGAGGCACGGAGGGCGACCTCGGGAAGGTGGCCGAGCTGCTGGGCCACCTCGCACAATCCGACCCGGACTTCGCGATGGTCACCCCCCCCGCACGCGGATGCGGGCCCCGAGGCCCGGGCGCGCACGCGGTCTGAAAGAATTCGGCACGCCAGCGAGGCACCACGCGAAAGGCACACCATGACCGAGCAGACGACCCTTCCCACCGTCCTCCGCGTGGACCCCCGGCACCGGTACGAGATCCTCGTCGACGACAAGCGCGCGGGCCTGACGGCCTACCGCGACCGCGAGGGGCAGCGCGTCTTCTTCCACACCGAGATCGACGACGCGTATGCCGGGCAGGGGCTGGCCTCGATCCTCGTCGAGCAGGCCCTGACCGACGTGCGCGCCTCCGGGATGCGTATCGTCCCGGTCTGCCCCTACGTGGCGAAGTTCCTGAAGAAGCACGAGGAGTTCGGCGACATCACCGACCCGGCGACTCCCGAGGTCGTCCAGTGGCTGGACGGCGTACTGGGGCGCTGACCGCCCGCCACGCCGGACCACGTCGACAGCCGTCGCCCGGGCGACCGCGCCGGCCGCCCGGGCGACGACGCCGTCATCGGGTCAGCAGACGGTTGAAGAACGAGCGGTACTGGCGCAGCGCCACGCGCAGGCTCTCCGTGTCGCTCTCGCCCTTGTTCCACCGGCCCTCGAGGCTCTGCCGGTGGTCGGCGAAGGTGGCCGCGAGCGTCTGCATCACGTCGGCGACCAGTCCGTCGGCCGCCTGCACCGCCTCGCGGGGGTCGTCGACGAACAGGCTCTGGATGTCGTGCCAGCGGGTACGGAAGCCCTGCTCGTCCTCCGCGTTCAGCAGCGCGGGGGAGTCGTCCGCCTCCGGCTCCGCGGCCCCTGGCTCCGCTCCCCCCGGTCCGGTCGCCGGTGGTTCCGCTGCCCGTGGCTCCGCCGCCGGTGGTTCGTCCACCGGGGGCAGGGTCCCCGTCGCTCCGTCCGCCGGAGGCTCGTCCGTGGGTGTGATGTCCTCCGGGGCTGCCGCGCCGGCGGTCCCGGTGCTCTCGCCCGGGTACATGGGCGGGGTCGGCTCCGATCCCGGCTCTTCGGCTCCTCCGCGGTCGTGGGCGCGGACGATGTCCTCGGTCGACAGGCCGCTCTCGGACGGCTCGGGTATGTCGTGGTCACGCATGTGTTCCTGGCCTCCGCATCCGGGTCAGGCCCGTGCCGGGCCCGACTGGTTGCCGTTGGAGAGCAGTTCGTCGAAGAGGACGCGGTAGTGCACCATCGCCCCGCGCAACTGCTCGGTGGTGGCCCGCCGCGACGTGCTGAGCTCGTTGACCTCGTGGGCCGCCCGGTAGTGCTCCAGCGTGCGTCCGTGCTCCACGGAGAGGTCCCGCATCTGCTGCTCGTACCCTTCCGTCGGGTAGCCCCGCTCCCGCATGAGCGCCGTCACCAGCCGGTCGGCGTCGTGGACCGCGTCCTCCGGCCGGTCCACGAACTCCTCCTGCACACCGCTCCACTCCTGGGCGTAGCGCTCCCTCGTCCCGCTCGCAAGCGGCTGGATGTCGAGGGAGTCGTGACGCTTCTCGCGGCTCTCGAGGTCGCGCTCGGCGGCCCGCCTGCCACCCGCGTCGTCGACCATGCGGTCGTACTCCGGGCCGAAACGGTCGCGCAGCCGGCTCCGGCGGCGCCTGTCCATGACCACGGCCACCGCGATCAGGGCGATCACCACCGCGATGGGAATGATGATGGCCAGAAGAGTTCCTGTCGACATCGCGCCGGACCCCCTTCTCCGTTCGTCGTCGTCCCTGCGCGGGGCGGGTGCCCAACGGGGTCCTCCTGAAACGAGCACCCCGGAGCACTCCGTCCGCGCTCAGGACGGCGGGGGCGGCAGGTGCGGCAGGATCCGGTCGGGTGTCAGGGGAAGGTCCCGCAGCCGTACCCCCACCGCGTGGTGGACGGCGTTGGCCACGGCCGCCGCCGTGCCCACGATGCCGATCTCCCCGATGCCCTTGCTGCCCATCGGATTGAGATGGGGGTCCTCCTCCTCCAGCCAGTGGGCCTCGACGGCCGGCACGTCGGCGCAGACGGGAACGTGGTAGGACGCCAGGTCGCGCTCCGTGTGGTCGCCGAAGGCGAGATCCATCGAGCTGCCCTCCGTGAGCGCCATGCCGAGCCCCATGGTCATCCCGCCGATGAACTGGGACCGCGCCGTACGCGCATTGAGGATGCGACCCGCCGCGTAGACCCCGAGCAGCCGGGTCACCCGTACCTCACCGGTCACGGTGTCCACCGCGACCTCCGCGAAATGCGCGCCGAACGCGTGGCGTGCGTACAGCGACTCCTGCGCCACCTCCTCCTCGGTGTCGGCGAACGCCGACACCCCCTCGGACGGCAGGGGACCGGAGTGGGCGCGCAACTTCCCGGCCAGGGCGGTGCAGGCCTTGTGCACGGACCAGCCCCAGGACGCCGTCCCCGAGGAACCGCCCGCCAGCGGAGCGTCGGGCAACGAGCTGCTGCCGATGTCGATACGCACCGCGTCCAGAGGGGCGCCGAGCGCGTCGGCCGCGATCTGCGCGAGCACGGTCCGCGCCCCGGTGCCGATGTCGGTGGCGTTGAGCCGTACGGCATAGCGTCCGTCCGGCCCGGCGTGTGCCTCGGCCGTGGAGGGACTGACGAGGACGGGATAGGTGGCCGCCGCCACACCCGTGCCGAGCGACCGGGTCCCGTCCCGGCGGACACCCGGCCGGGGGTCCCGCCCCTCCCAGTCGAAGCGCCGCGCTCCTTCGCGCAGACACGCGGCCAGGTTCCTGCTGCTGAAGGGCTTTCCGCTGTCGGGTTCCCGGTCGGGTTCGTTGCGCAGCCGCAGCTCCACCGGGTCGATCCCCGTCGCGACGGCGAGTTCGTCCATGGCCGACTCGAGGGCGTACATGCCGGACGCCTCCCCCGGGGCGCGCATCCACGAAGGGGACGGCACGTCGAGCGCCACCACCCGGTGGCTCGTGCGGCTGTGGGGAGAGGTGTACATGGTGCGGGCGGGGACGGCGGCCTGCTCCACGAACTCCGTGACCGTCGAGGTCCGGGTGACGACCTCGTGCGCGAGCGCCCGGATGACACCGTCGGTCCCCGCCCCGATCCGGACCCGCTGCAGGGTGGGGGCGCGGTGCCCCACGACCGCGGCGAGCTCACGTCGGGGGAGTGCCAGCTTGACCGGCCGCCCGGTGTGCCGGGCGGCCATCGCCGCGAGGACGACGTGCGGCCGGGGGGTGCCCTTGGAGCCGAAGCCGCCGCCGACGTACTCGGAGACGACGGTGACGTCAGCCCGCGACAGCCGGAACAGCTGGGCCAGCGTGTCCCGTACGGTCGTCGACCCCTGACTCGAGTCGTGCGCGGTCAGCCGGTCCTCCCCGTCCCACCACACGGTGGCGGCGTGCGGTTCCATGGGGTGGTTGTGCAGGGCGGTCATGGTGTAGGTCGCGTCGACGCGTACGGCGGAGGCGTCGAAGGCCGCGTCGAAGTCGCCGCGCTCCCGCACCGCCGGCTGTCCGCCGTTGACCTCCTCCGGGACGCGGAGGCGGGGGTGATCGCCGCTCAGCCGTACGTCGTGCTCCTCGGGCGCGTACGAGATCCGCAGGGCGTCCGCCCCCGCGCGGGCGTTCTCCGGGGTGTCGGCGACCACGACGGCCACGTACCAGCCGCGGTGCGGGACGCGGTCGTCCTGGAGCAGCGACAGCGTCGGGTCGTCGGCCTCGCCGAGGCGGGGCGCGTTCTCATGACTGACCACCGCGAGGACACCGGGCATCCGCAGCACCTCGTCGGCGTGGACGGCGGTGACCCGGCCGCACGCGACGGTGGCGGGCACGGGACAGGCGTGGGCGCAGCCGGGAGGGGTGTGCTCGGCGGCGTAGCGGGCCGCGCCTGTCACCTTCTCCCGGGCGTCGCGACGGACGGCGGCGGCCGGGTGCACCGAAACGGACGTCATGACGGGGTCGGTCCTCCTTCGGAGGGCGAGGAGAGATCGGTCAGCACGCTGACGGCGAGGTTCCGGGCGAGCGGGACCTTGAAGGCGTTGTCGCGCAGCGGCTCGGCCGCGGCGAGTTCCGCCTCGACCGCCCGCGCGTACGTCTCCGGGCGGGCCGGCGCGCCGGTCAGCAGCTCCTCTGCGACGCGGGCACGCCAGGGCTTGTGCGCGAGGCCCCCGAAAGCCAGTGCCGCGTGCCGGACGACACCGTCCTCGACGCGGAGGACCGCCGCGACGGAGGCGAGGGCGAAGGCGTACGAGGCGCGGTCACGCGCCTTGCGGTAGCCGCTGCGGCTGCCGGCCGGAGCCGGCGGAAGGGTGACGCCGGTGACGAGTTCACCCGGCCGGATCACGGTGTCCTGCTCGGGGCGGTCGCCAGGGAGCCGGTGGAAGTCCGTGACGGGCACCGTCCGCGGGCCCGCCGGCCCGAGCAGGTGCACCCTCGCGTCGAACGCCGCGAGCGCGACGGCCATGTCGGAGGGGTGCGTGGCGACGCAGTGGGGCGAGTGGCCGAGCACCGCGAGATCGCGATGGGCGCCCTCGCGCGCCGGGCAGCCCGTGCCGGGCGCCCGTTTGTTGCAGGGCTTGGAGGTGTCCTGGAAGTACGGGCAGCGGGTGCGCTGGAGCAGATTGCCACCGGTGGTCGCCGTGTTGCGCAGCTGGGCGGAGGCACCGGCGAGCAGGGCCTGCGAGAGGGCGGTCCACTGGGTGCGGACGCCCGGATGCGCGGCCAGGTCGCTGTTGCGCACCGTGGCCCCGACGAGGAGGCCGCCCTCGGGGGTCTCGTCGATGGCGTCCAGCGGGAGCCGTCGGATGTCGACGAGGGCGTCGGGCGCGGTGACGCCGAGCTTCATCAGATCGATCAGGTTGGTGCCGCCGGCGAGGAAGTGCGCGCCGGGGCGGGCGGCGAGGGCTTCGAGGGCGTCCTCGGCCCGTTCGGCACGGAGGTAGGCGAAGGGCTTCACGGTGCCACCTCCGCGATCGCGTCCACGATGTTGGGGTAGGCGCCGCACCGGCAGATGTTCCCGCTCATTCGCTCCCGGATCTCCGACGCAGTGAGGGGAACCGGACCGCCGTGCCCCGCTCCGTCGCCGCCGGCCTCCCCGGCGGGCGGCGGCGGGGTCACGTGCGAGGGGTGCCCGTGGGCCGCTTCGTCGAGCATGCCCACGGCCGAACAGATCTGCCCCGGGGTGCAGTACCCGCACTGCAGGGCGTCGCGGGCGACGAACGCCTCCTGGAGCGGGTGCAGCCGGTCACCGTCGGCCAGGCCCTCCACCGTGGTGACCGCCTCGCCCTCGCAGGCGACGGCGAGCAGCAGGCAGCTGTTGACGCGTCGTCCGCCGACGAGGACGGTGCACGCACCGCACTGCCCGTGGTCGCAGCCCTTCTTCGTTCCGGTGAGACCGAGCTGTTCGCGCAGGGCGTCCAGGACGGTCGTGCGGTTGTCGACGGTCAGGCTGTGGGTCGTCCCGTTGACCTGAAGGGAGACGACGGAGGCGAACTCCTCGCCCGTGGGCGCGGTCCCGTCCACGAAGTGCGCTCCTTTACGTACGGCGTGCGGCGTGCGGCGTATGGGTGGGCGTGTGCGCTGCGGTGATCACTGATGAGGTGCTCCCTTCCCGGAATGCTCCTCCGGGAACATCCGCCGTCCGCCGAATGGCGGGCCCCGGCCCTCACGGGCCCGCGTCATCGAGCGGCGGCCCGCGCCGCGACGCGGAGATCGGCGACCAGACCGGCGTACGCGGCCTCGCGGTCGTCCGAGCGCAGCACCGCCGAAGGGTGCACGGTGGCGACGACCTGGGTGCCGTCGGCGTCGGGAAGGGCACGCGGCACTCCGCGGTCCGCGCCCACGCGGAAGGACGGGCCGAGCAGCGAACGGCCCGCCGTCGCGCCCAGCACCACGACCACGGCGGGGTCGACGAGCCGCAGCTCGGCCTCGAGCCAGGGGCGGCAGGCGAGCGTCTCGCGGAGACTCGGCGCCTTGTGGATCCGGCGCTTGCCGGGGGCCTTGACGGTGAACTTGAAGTGCTTCACCGCGTTGGTGAGGTAGGTGTCCTCCTCGTCGATCTCCGCCTCCCGGAGCGCCTTGGACAACAGGCGCCCGGCGGGCCCGACGAACGGCTCGCCCTCACGGTCCTCCTGATCACCCGGCTGCTCCCCGACGAGCAGGATGCGGGCGTGCGCGTTGCCCCTGCCGAAGACGGTCGCCGACGCGTCCCGGTGCAGCGGACACCCCTGGCAGTCCGCGGCGGCGCGCCGATGGGCCGGCAGCCCGCCTCGCGTGGGCAGGAAGGGTGTGGCGTCGTACGGCTCCGTGACGGCGGAACCGGCCTTGCTGGGGGTGGTGGTCATCACGAACCCTCCTCCCGGGACGATGCGCGAGGCCCCGCACCCCGCGCGGTTCACACGGCGGGGGCAGGCTGTTCCTGCGCCGTCGGATGCAGGACGTAGAGCGCGAAGGCACGGCCGAGGACCGGCTGGGCCACGTTACGGACGCGGACGCCTCCGCCGGTCATGCCGTGCTCCGTGCCGAGGTGTGCGTGACCGTGGACGGCGAGGTCGGCGCCCTCGTCGTCGATGGCCTCCGCGAGCAGGTAGCTTCCGAGGAAGGGATAGAGCTCCAGCGGCTCTCCCGCCAGCGTGTCCGGCACCGGAGCGAAGTGCGTGAGCGCGACGCGTACGGCGCACTCCTCCGCCCGCAGCTCCGCAAGAGCCTTGCGCAGTCGCTGCGCGCTGTGCCGGGCGGTGCGTACGAAGGCCTTCATCTCCGGTTCCCCGAACTCACCCGCGCTGCGGCCCGCGAACCCGCCGCAGAACCCCTTGGCGCCGGCGATGCCGACGCTGATCCCCGACACGGTGAGCCGTACGGCGTCGCCCTCGAGTACCGAGACACCGGCCTCGGTCAGCGTGCGGGTCACCGCCTCCTCCTCGCCCGAGTGGTAGTCGTGGTTGCCCAGGACCGCCACCACCGGGATGCCGACACCCTCCACCTCGCTCGCCACCACCTCCGCCTCGGCCACGGTGCCGTGCCGGGTCAGGTCTCCGGCGAGCAGAAGGACGTCGGCGGACTCGTGCAGGGTCGCGAAGGCCGGTCGCAGGGTGCCCCGCGAGTCGGGGCCCAGATGGATGTCACCGACGGCCGCCACCCGGACAGCGGGGGTCGAGGGGAGAGAGGTCACGACAGCTCCTCGTACTGATCGGGGGCGTCCGCGCAGGCGACGACCACGTCCTCGTGCACGGTGAGGCCGACGAGCTCGCTCCGCGCGAGCCGGAGGATCTCGTCCCGGCGATCCGCCGTGGCCACCGTGCCGGTCAGCGTCACCGCTCCGCCGTGCAGCTCCACCCGCACGCCCAGTTCGGCCGTTTCACCGCGTGCGAGGTGCTCTCGGAAATGGGCGATCCGGTACTCCTCCGAACCGGCGCCCGGGACACCGTGGACCATCGGGGGCTCCTTCCTCGGGCTCTCGCCGCGGTCGTTCCGCCCCCGGCCGCACGCCGGGGTCGGCGAGTCCTGCGACTACCCGCTGGCCCGCCGGGCATGCCCCGTTCACTCAGCGTGATCGCCGGGCGCGCGTGCACCGGCTTCCGGCCCACCGAACAGCCCTTCGCGTCACCCTTTGTAGTGAATCCGGGACTCCCGCGACAGCTACGGCGTGTCGGCGCGACACACATCCCTGGGGTGCCCTTAGGTGCCCGTCCGTTGCGCCGCCGGTCTCACCGCCGGGGGCGGAAGAAAGGATTCCCATGCGGATCGCACTCCTGACGACGACTGCCCTCATAGCCACCGCCGCCGCCACCGGTCTCGGCGCGTCCCCCGCGCTCGCCGCGGACCTCAGCAGCCAGGACCGCTCGTTCATGAAGGCGGCACACCAGGGCAACCTCGCCGAGATCGCCGCGGGACACGACGCGCAGAAGAACGCGACCACCGCCTGCGTGAAGGCCGTCGGCAGCTCGCTGGTCCGTGACCACGGAAAGCTGGACGCCGACGTGAAGGCGCTGGCGCGCAAGCTCGGCGTCTCGCTGCCCGCCTCTCCCACGCCGGCGGACCGGCACAAGCTGGCGGCGCTGCGGGCGAAGGCCGGAACACCCACGTACGACGCGGCCTGGCTCGCCGAGCAGGACGCCGCGCACGAGAAGACCCTCGTCCTGATCGACCAGGAGATCGCGGCCGGTCACCACGCCGAGGTCGTCGCCGCGGCGAAGTCCGCCCGTCCCGTCGTCGCCATGCATCTCGACATGGTCCGCGGAGGTACCTGCCACGCCGCCAAGGCTCCCCGGACGGTGAGCGCCGGTACCGGCGGGCAGCTGGCGGCCCGGGCCGACGACCGGGCCGCGCTGGGCGTCGCGGCTCTGGCGTGCGGCGGTCTCCTTGCGGCGGGAGCCGGGTTCCTGATCGCGCGCGGCCACCGTCGCCGCTCCACCGAGAGCTGACCGACGTGCGAAGCCGCCACCTGGCCGGCCCGGTCACGGCCGTCGCGTTGGGTGGCGTGCTGATGGCGGCGGGCTGGACGCTGCTCGACCGCGCCCCCACCCGCGCGGACGAGGGAACCCTGCCCGCCGCCCCGTCTCCGGACCTCTCGGCCGGCCCTTCGGCGCCGCCCGTGTCCGTCACCGTCGGCGGACCGCGGCGGCTCCACGCGACCGTCCGGGCCGTCATGGCCGCTCGGGACGGCGACCTGGCCCTGCCCCGGGACGGCGACGTCGCCGGCTGGTGGGCCATGGGCGCCCCTCCGGGCGCAGCCCGCGGCACCGTACTGATCGCCGGGCACGTGGACACGGACGAGGGGCTGGGCGCGTTCGCGGAGCTCCACCGCCTCGACATCGGGGCGCGGGTCGAGGTGCGGGGCGCCGACGGCCGCGTCCACCGGTATCGCGTCACGGCTCGCCGCACGTACGACCGCACAGAGCTTCCCCGCGATCTCTTCTCGACCGAGGGCGCGCCCCGCCTCGCCCTTGTCACCTGCGCCGGTGACTACGACCGGAGCACAGGTCGCTACGACGAGAACCTCGTTCTGTACGCGGCGCCCACCGACGGCCGGCCGCCCCGGTAGGCCGGCCGCGACGCGCGTTTGGCGCCGCGGCGAGAGGAAACTCGCGGCGGGAGAAACGCACCGACCCGACCGAGGTGGCCGCCATGACCAGGACCAGGACGCACCACTCCGCTCGACGTCGCCCGTGGACGTGGGCCGCCCTGCCGGCCATGGCGGCGGTCGCCGCACTGACGGTGACCGGCTGCGGCGACGAGGAGGAGCCGCAGGACACGGGCGCCGCCGCGGCCTCCACGGTGTGCGAGAGGGTCACCGACCTCAAGGAGCACACGGCGGAGATGTCCGGGCTCACCTCCGCGAGCACGGTCACCGAGATCGAGGACGTGCGAGAGGACATGAAGGACGACCTGCAGGACGTCCGTGAGGCCGCCGATGACGCGGGGGGCATGGACACCAGCCGCGTGCAGCAGGCCTTCGACCGGCTCGACACGACCATCACGAACCTGGACGACGACACCATGAAGGGTGAGACGGCCCTCGACCAGGTCCGGCCGCCTCTCGCCACCCTGAACAAGGCCATCGCCGACTTCGAGCGCACGGCCTCCTGCTGAAGCGCACGGCCTCCTGCTGACCCGTCGGCGCACGGCACCCTGCCGACGCGTCCGACGCGTCGCCGCCCGGCCGGCCGGGCGGCGCTCGGGTCACCGCCCGCCCGGCCGCGCTGTCACAGTGACGTCGGCCGACCGAAGAGCACGTCGTATCCGGGGGGAAGCTGCATCAGGACGTGCCGCATGAGCTCTTCGCCGGCGGCGTCCGCCGTCGCGCTGAGCACGGCGCCGACGTCCCACTTCGCGGTCTCCTCCGTGGCTCCCTCGATCCACGCGGCCGTGGCGCGTACGAACCGTTCGGCTGACAGCGGCTCAGCCGCGTGCAGCGGGTTGAGCAGGATCAACGCGTACGTCTCGGGCAGCCGGGCGGCTAGTTCGGCCCGCTCGCCGCCGACCAGATGGGCGCCGAGGAGGGCCAGGACGACACGGGCGGCACGATCGGCCTCCTGGGTGCTGTCGTACCTCCCGCGTTCCCGCACTTCCTTGAGGAACACTTCGGTGAGCATCGCTGCTGTCCCCTCGTGAGAGGCGGAGGGTGGAGTGCGGAGGACGAGGGCCCGGGAAGGGGAGGGGCCGTGCCCCGTCCTCCGCCGTGGAGCCGGACCGTGCCGGCCTTGTCTCAGCAGCCCGGCCGTGACCGGATGCCGGGTCGGAGAAGCCGCGGGGTGAGCCGGTCGAGTTGGCGGGACGGATCGGCGCGCATCGAGATCACGTACACCTCCAGCCGGCTCGGGCGACAGTGCCCATGCGCTCTCCCTGATTCCGTTGTAACATGTCATCCATGTGATGACAAGGAGGAAGTCGTCGAAGGGATGACAGATCGGGGAGGATGTCCGTGACCGCGAACGAGCAGAGCCGTGAGAGCCGTCGGCGGGACGCCGGGAACATCCAGGGCGAGCCGGGCGGCGGAAACGGCGACCCGCGTACGGCCCCGGAATCCGTCCTCGCCGCCACCGAGGCGCTCGACGCCATCAGCGCCGCTCTCCACGCCGCGCGCACCGCGGACCCGGAGGACGGGGAGGCCCCGTCGGGCGCGGCGGGACCGGAGCTGGCCCTGGCCTCGCTGCTCCTGCTGCGCGAGGTGCGGGACGAACTCGGCGCGTGGGAGTCCGGACTCATCGAGGCCGCCCGCCAGGCCGGGGCCAGCTGGGCCGATCTCGCCCACCCCCTGGGTGTCGCCAGTCGCCAGGCCGCCGAGCGCCGCTATCTCAGGCTCCGCCCCGGGGCCGACGGAAGCACCGCCGAGGAACGCGTCAAGGCCACCCGCGACCGGCGCGCCGCCGATCGCGCGGTCGTGAGCTGGGCCCGTGTCCACGCGGCCGACCTGCGCCGGCTCGCCGGGCAGATCACCGCTCTGACGGATCTTCCCGAGGCGGCCCGCACGACCCTCACCGAGCTCGACCGCGCCCTCGCCGGGAACGACGCCGCCGCGCTCGTCGCCCCCCTGGAGGGAGCCCGTGACCATGTGCGGGCCGCCCGCCCGGACCTGGCGGAGAGTGTCGACCGCCTCGTCCGCCGAGCGGCACAGCTGCGCCGGGACAGCACCGACCAGCGGGGCACGACCTGAGGCCCGAGTGGTCGCCTTCGCCGGCCGGCGACCCGTCCGCGTAGAGCGCGGGGCGAGGGGCATACGCGCAGGCGGGCACCTCGGCGAGAGGCCCCGAGGTCCGGAGGCGCGTACGGAGGGAGAGTCCCGTGGTGCTGGTGGCAGCGGAAGTGATCGGAGCTCCCTGTTGGCTGAGCCTGGCGGCGCGCGATCGCCAGGCGGCGGAGCACTTCTACGGAACGGTGCTGGGGTGGACGTTCCGGCAGGGCCGCTTCGGCCGGGCCTTCTCGGTGGCGGAGGTCGACGGGGCCCCCGTCGCCGGAATCGGCGCCGTGGCGGGTGAGTTCGCCGTACCGGTGGCGTGGACGCCGTACTTCGCCGTCGACGACGCCGACTCGGCGGTCGCGCGGGTCCGCGAACGGGGAGGCACGGTCGGCGTGGGCCCCGTCTCCTATCCGCCCGGAGGGCGGGCGGCGCTGGTGGCCGACCGGGAGGGCGCCACCTTCGGCGTCTGGGACGGCGGAGTCCTCGTCGAATGGAGCGTCGGTGGACAGCGGTCACCGGCGTGGCTGGAACTCCACACGGGCGACGCCTTCGACGCGGCGCTCTTCTACGGCGAGGTGCTGGGTTGGGGCCAGGGCGCCGCGGACGGTTGCTGCGACATCTCGTACGAGGAGGACCAGGTCGTCCTCCGGCGGCGCGGCCAACCCGTCGCCAGGCTGAACAGCGGACCCGTGGAGGAGGCCGCGCCGAAACCGCAGCTGCGCCCCCGCTGGCTGGTCCACTTCAAGGTCCCGGACCTGCACCGGGCGGTCTCGCTCGCGCTGGAGAACGGCGGCACCACCGTCACCGGCGGCCCGGAACGGAACGGCGACCACCGGGTGACGATCCGCGACCCCGACGGCGGCCTCTTCACGCTCGACCGGTCGGACCCCCGCGACCACACGCCCCCAGGGGCGTGATGCCCCCGCTCCCGAGGCCGCTCCCGGGAAACCGTTCCGGCGGGGTCAGTGGAAACCGTTCCGGCGGGGTCAGTGGAAACCGTTCCGGCGGGGTCAGTCGGAGTCGCGCGCGATGTCCAGGGCGAGCGCCTGCAGGATCTCGTCGGTGGGCATCTCCGGTGCGGTCCTGTCGTAGGCTCCGGCGACCGTCTCGAAAGCGAGCACGAAGCCGTTGATGAGGGCGCTCAGGGGTGCGGAGAGCTGGTTGAGCATGGCCAGACCCACTTCCGCCGGATCCTCGGTGTCGGGGATGAGGAAGCGCGTGGGGATGACTTCGCCGAGCAGGTCGGAGACGTATTCGGTCCCGACGCCGCCGCGCAGGGCCGTGAGAGCCGCGATGGCCTTGAGCTGGATCTCGTTCTCGGTCATGGGGCGAGCCTAGGAGGCCGCGCCCCGCCGCGCCGCCGCCCACACGCCAGGGGCCGTCTCCGAAGCGTCTCGTCGGGGACGGTCGCCTCGGTGTGCCTTCGCCCGTCCGTCACCGCTGCGACGACCCCGGCTCGGCCATGCGCCGGTGGAGCTGCGCCTTCACACCGTCCGGGAGGACGCGATCGGCCAGCCCTTGCAGCCGGGTCTTCACCGACCCCGCGACGACCTTGTCCTTGCCCGCCATCAGCGCCTCGAACGCCTGCGCCGCGACCTGCGCCGGATCGTCCTTCGGGTCGGTCCCGACCTTGGTGTCGAGCATGTCGGCACGCGCGAAGAACGGGGTCTGCGTGGGCCCGGGCATCAGGGCGGTCACGGTGACCCCCGTGTCCTTCAGCTCGTTCCCCAGAGCTTGCGCGAAGGACTGCAGGAACGACTTCGACGCGTTGTAGACGGCCTGGAAGGGGCCCGGCATCGCGGCGGCGATGGACGAGGTGACGAGAACCCTGCCGTAGCCGTCCTCGACCATGGCGGGCAGGAGGCGTTTGGCGAGGTGGACGGTCGAGACGATGTTGAGATGGATGACGCGCATGTCGTCGTCTAGGTCGGTGCCGAGGAACGCGCCGCCCTGCCCGACGCCGGCGTTGAGCACGGCGGCGGCGACCGGGCGCCGGGTCGCCGTGATCTGCCGCCAGACCTCCTCGACGCCCTCGGCGGTGGTGAGGTCGGCCTGTACGGGGCGCACCTCCGTGCCCTGCTCGCGCAGCGTCACCGCGGCGGAGGCGAGCCCGGCGTCCTCGGCGGTGATCAGCAGGTCGTAGCCATGCCGGGCGAACTGCCTGGCCAGCTCGAGACCGATGCCGCTGGAGGCACCCGTGACGACGGCCAGCGGTTTCGTTTCGTTCATGACGGGCGGCTACCCGGAGGCGTGGACCGTACGCGGCTCCTCGTACGACACCCGGCGTGTCCGCCCCGCAAGGACGCGGAGGGAACCGCGTACCGGACGACGTCCTGCTTCGCGGCGCGCCCCGGGGGCGGTCAGGGCACCGCCGCCCAGGCCGTCGTCAGCCCGTCCAGCCAGGCGGGCGGCAGCTCGGCGGCGTCCCACTCCTGCCGTAGCTCCGACGGCCTCGTGGCGAGTCGCTCCAGTACGGCGACGCTGGTGGGGGAGTGCAGGAGGGAGTAGCGGCCGTGGATCGCGATCGTGCTGCCCGGCCCGTACTCCGCGTACAGCCGCTCCAGGTGGAGGCGGTGGACGGAGGCGAAGTCCGTCAGCTGTCCCGCGTACCCGGCCCGTTCCCTGGCGGTCATCGTGCCGAGCACGGCGATGAGGACCTGCTCGGAGACCTCGGGATCGAGGTCGGAGGGAGCCGTGAACGAGAGGTAGAGGGACATCACCGCCACCTTCGCCCGCTCCACCTCCATCCTCCCGACAGGTGTGGGGGCGTCCGGGGAGGCGGCCGACGGACCGGAGCTGACGGCGTTCCGTAGAGTGCGCTCGGCGATCTCGCCGAGTTCGTCGGTGACGGCCCGGGTCCCGTCGAGCCAGCCGGCCTCGTAGAGCCGGCCCTTCTCTCCAGGGGCGCTCTTCGTCATCTCGACGATCTCCCTGAGCGCGACGCCGAGGGCCCCGGCCTCGACGAGTCCGATCAGCTCCTCCGCGTCACCGGAGAAGATCCCCGCCCTGCCGAGGAGTTGGACCAGCGTGACCTTCGTGTTGAGGACGCTGACCGTGTCCAGCTGCTGCCGGCCTGCATCGGCGGAGTTCATGGGTCCTCCTTGTCGCTCGGGCGCCGAGGCCAGCCTACGTTCCCCGTGCTCCGGCTCGGACCCGCCGCGTCAGTCACCCGCCTCCGCGCGGCCGCCACCGTCGTTCCGCCATGCCCAGTCGCTCCCGCCACCGGTCCACCGTCGCCCTGACCTGCTCCTCGACAGGGGTCGGTCACGCCGGGCCCGAAATCCACCCGGCAACCCCGAAGCGGGCCGGGGGAGTCGGGCGCTCGGAGAGATCCAGGCCCGGTGACTGCCGGCCGTGCCCCCGCCGACGACGGGGGCACGGCCGGAAGCGGTGCTACCAGATCGCCTCGACCCACTCCGGGTGGTCGATGAACGGGTTCCGGTTGCCCTGGTAGGTGCCGTGGATGAGGTTGTTGCGGCGCTCCTCGAAGGCACTCGGCGGGTCCAGCTCGTTCCACTGCTTCAGGACCGAGAGGCGGCCGTGGAAGGGGACACTGCCGTTGGTGACCGAGTCGTTGGGCTCCAGGTCGGCCCAGGCGTCGTCGCCCTCGTAGCGCACGGCCATGTAGAGGATCATGCGGGCGACGTCACCCTTGTCCGCGTCGCGCGGCTCGAAGGAGTTGGAATCCGTGTAGCTGCCGGGCGCGCCGCTGACCGTGCTGCCGCCGTGGTCGAAGTCCTTGTTGCCGCGGATGCTGTTGACCTGGACGTCGGCGGGGCGCAGGTGGTGCAGGTCGGTGCCCGGGCCCGCCGAGGTGCCGAAGCTGCCGTGGGACTGCGCCCAGACGTGCTCCCGGTTCCAGTCACCCACGTCGCCGCCGCTGAGGGCCTTGCTCCGTGACGTGCCGCTGTAGAGAAGGATGACGTTGGCGCTGTTGTTCGGGTCCTGATCGGTGACCTTCAGGGCGTTCCACACCGCGTCGTACGAGATCTTCGTCTGGCTGCTGATGATCGTGTGCAGGGAGGACTTGAGGCTGGTGCCGGTCTTGCCGACCGCGTTCTTGTAGTACGTGGTGTCGTACGCGTTCGTGGTGGCGCTCGCGGGAGTGGCGGCGACCGTCGGGAGGGTGAGGCCGACGAGGACGGCGGACAGCGCTGTCGCCAGCACCTTCCATCTGCCTATCTGCACAGCGAACATGGGGGGTCCCTTTCCGGGAGGCGGCATGCGGGGGGAGTGGCGCTCTGCTCAACGACGTTGGGGTCTACGCGTGTTGATGTCGTGCAGGCAGGAGAGTGGCATGGGGAAGGGGGGTGCCGTGTAACCAGAAGAAGGCATTTCTGTGACGTTCTCGCATACGGTGCGACGGCCCGGGTGCCTCCGGCCCCGGCCGGCCTCGCGAGACGGTCCGAGGCGGGGCCCGGTGGTGGTGCGCACGTCCCGCCCCGGCGTTGCGAGTCCCGCTGGCTGCTCCGGCCGTACGGGTCCCAGGGGCCGCGCCGGCCGCCGAGCCGCGTCGGGTGCGTGGGCTCCGGGCGCGGGGTCCGCACCGGGCCGTACGGGCGGGACCCGGCGGGCGGCCCGGGGCCCTTCCCTCCGTCGGCCCAGTAGGGGCGTTCCCGGATGGCGCAGTGTCACGAACCGCGCACTACTTGTACGTGAGTGCGCGTCTTCTGGTGCTCACGAGACAGCCACGGTGGACGCCTACCGGATGTTCCACGAACGGAGCCCGCGACATGACCCCCGACCCCTTTCACATCAATCCGGCCGAAGACGACAGGGAACCGCACGCCGGGTCCGCCCCCGCGTCGTCCCCCCAGTTCGCCGTCCCCCCGCACCCGGCTCCTCGTACGCCCCCGGCCCCTGTCGCACCGCCCATGCCCACCTCGGCACCGACGGCACCGACGGCACCGCCTGTAGTGCACAGTGCCCCGGTGGTGGCGGCGGCCCCGAGCGGCCCGGACCACGCCGACGAGGCGACACGGTCGGGCCCGCCGGAGCAGGAGCGGAAGCCGGAGCCGACACCGGTGCAGGCGCCGGAGCAGGCGCCGGAGCAGGCGCCGGAGCAGGCACCGGAGCGAGTGCCGGAGGAGACGCCGGAGCAGCAGCGACAGCCGGAGCCCCGGCCGGAGCCTGAGCGGGCGCCGGAGCAGGCTCCGGAGCAGCAGCGCAAGCCGGAGCCCCAACAGGAGCGGGCGGAGGCCCCGGTGGCCGCGTCCGAAGCGCAGGACAAGGCCGAGACGGGGGACGAGGCCATACACACCCTTCTGCGCACGGCGGCGACCGAGCGCCCGGTGGACGAGGTCGCTTCGCTGGTCGCCCGCCTCCAGCAGACCGGCGAGCTGTCCAGCCCCGCGGACGTGGCGCTGCGCGCGGCCGCCGTCTCCCGGCCCCTGGACGAGGTGCGACAGTTGGTCGCGCTGCTCAACGCCTCGGGCTACGACCTCCACCAGGCCGAGACCACGCTGCGTGCCGCGGCCGTGGGGCGGCCGATCGAGGACGTGGTGGCGCTCGTCAACATCCTCGGAACCGACGGCAGCGACTGGAACCCCTCCGCCGCCGGCGCCAAGGAGCGGACTGCCGGGGCCGTCCCGGGCGACGGCGTGAAGCCCGGCCGGGACGCCGTCCCGGTCGTCGCCGCCGAGCCGAAGCGGTCGCGAGGATCCGCGAAGTGGACGGGATCGGCCCTGGACGGGGCCCTGGCCGCCGGCCCCGGCAGCCACACCGCCTCCTCGGCGCTGCGGTCGGCGCTCCGCTGGCCCGCGGCGGTCGCCATGCTCGCCTGCGGCCTGGTCCATGTGCCGACGGACCTCGCGGACATGCGCGCGGGGAGCAGCGCGGAGATGCTGTCCGTGGTGGTCACCGTGCTGTGCCTGCTGTGCGGCGTATGGCTCGCGGTCCGGGACACCATGATCATCTGGGCCGCCGCTGTGGGGCTCGCCATCGGTGTCATCGTGATCCACGCGCTGGAGAGCGTCGGCACGGTCGATCTGATCAGCAGCAGCCTCGCCTTCACCTATACCTGGGCGAAGGCGACAGCCCTGCTGAGCGCCGTGTCGGTGGTCCTGCTGGCCGCATCGAGCCTGGTGCGCTACGCGAGGACGGCAGGCGCGACGGACAGTGCCTGACGGGTCGTGAGAGTGCGGTCGGGTGGAGTGACCCACCACCACCGGAGGAACGGGACCGAGCCGCGCCGGGGATGTGGTCGCCGCACCGGGTGCTGAACAGCATCCGGTGCGGCGTTCGCTCGTGTGTCCCCCGAGCGGGCGGCGTCAGCGCGGTGGGGTGATCCGTACGGTCTCGGCCCACGCGGGCGGTTGAGGGGCGTCCTGGCCGATGAGGGCGACGACGAGGCGGCAGGAGACGGGCTCCGGGGGCCAGGGGGTGCATCCGTCGGTGAGCACGACGACGATGTTCGGCGGTTCCGGCGCGGCGAGCGCCGCCCGGATGCCGACCGTCATGTCCGTCCCGCCGCCGCCCGCCAGTTCGACCTGGTCGACAGCGGTCACCCTGGCGACGGCGTGGACGTCGGCGTCACAGGCCAGGACGGTGACCCGGTTGCCGCCGACCCCCACCTCGCGCAGCACGCCCGACACCTCGGCGAGCGCGGCGGCGAGGTCGTCCTCGCCCATCGACCCGGAGGTGTCGACGACGATCGCCACGCGCGGCAGCGGTCGGCGAAGGCTGGGCAGTACCACCCGGCCGCCGAGGGCCGGCGTACGGCGCGACGGGCGCCGGTACGTGTAGTCGACCGCACCGCCCGCCCAGGCGGCGGCCTCACGGACGGCACCCGTCAGCGCCTTGCGCCAGTCGACGGTCGGCTCCAGGACCTCCTCCGCCCAGCGCCGCCAGCCCGCCGGGAGCGATCCCCGGGACCGCTGGTGGGCCCGCATGGCCTGCGCGGTCTGACGGCGCAGGGCCTCGGCCTCCACGGGATCCAGCCGGGCCACCCCCGCGCCGTTCTCGCCCAGGTCCCAGGGCGCCGGGACACCGTGCGCGCCGGATCCGCAGTCCACGTGGTGGTGGGGCGTCGCGGGGATGCCAGGCAGATACTCCTCGAAGAGTCCGCCCGCGGCCAGACCGAACAGCTTCGGCTCCATCCGCCCTTCGGGCAGGCGCAGTCCGTCGGAGACGAGGTCGTCGTTGATCTCGCAGTCCTGGGCGATGTTGACCCGCCGCCGGTCGCGCTGGTCGGCCGCGGGCAGCCGGTCGGCCCGCCCGTGGTGGTCGCGCAACAGGTGCGACGCCTCGTGGATCCACACCCCCGCCAGCTCCTCGATGTCCGTGGCCTCGACGAAGGCCGGGGCGACGTAGCAGCGCCAGTAGCGGTCGACGGCCATGGTGGGCACCTGCCCCGAGGCGACGACCGTCAGGGCGTACAGGGCGGAGGCGAGGTACGGGCGTGCCTCGGCCGCCTTGTAGCGCGCGGCCAGCAGCTTCGCGCGGTCCAGCCCGTCGGCCGGCCCCCCGGTGGCGGTCACGGGCGGCGGCCGCTCAGCGCGCGCCCGGCAGCGCGCCGGCGAGCTGGAGCAGTTCCAGGAAGGCGTCGATTCCGGACGGGATCGGCCAATCGGGCTCGCGCATCACGGCGAGGTCGCGCGCGGCCCGCGCCGCCACATCGGGGACGCCCGCGTCCACGGCCTTGGCGAGGACCTCCCAGCCCGCCTCCCAGCGGGGACGGGTCGGTTCGCTCTGCACGGCGGCGACCACGGCGATGAGGAACGCCAGCTGGCGGTCGCCGCGTTCGGGCAGCGCGAAGGCGGACGGGTCGGCGAGCACCCGGTCGGGGTCGGGCAGGTCGAGGTTCTCCAGGTACGACAGCAGCTCGATGCCGGCCGCCTCGCCGACGGCGCCCATCACGGCGACGGCCTGCGCCTCCCGTCCGGCGCCCGACGCGTACCCGGCGGCCAGCAGGCGCAGCGCCATCTCCCAGGTCCGCGGCGAGGGCCAGGCGCGGCCGCGGCCCTCGGCCTCCTTCGGCATGTGGTGGACCAGGCCGGGGCGGGCGGTCAGGAAGCCGGAGACGACGCCCCGGGCCCGGGCGACCGCGCCGGACGCCCGTCCGGGGTCCACGGCGGGCAGGACGGTCTCGGGCCAGATGCCGGCCATGCCCCGGGCCACGGTGCGCGGGTCGTGCGTCCAGTCGAGATGGACGAAGCGGTTCGCGAGCGGCGGGCTGAGGTGCCAGCCGTCGGCCGCGCTGGAAGGCGGGTTGGCGGCAGCGACGATCCGTACCGACTCCGGCAGGGCCAGGCTTCCGACCCTGCGCTCGAGGACCACCCGCAGCAGGGCGGCCTGCACGGCGGGCGGCGCCGACGACAACTCGTCGAAGAACAGCAGTCCGTGCCCGGTGCGCGCGAGCCGGACGGCCCAGTCCGGCGGGGCCATCGGAACGCCCGAGGTGGCGGGGTCGTCACCGACGATCGGCAGTCCGGCGAAGTCGGACGGCTCGTGGACGCTGGCGACGACCGTCTCCAGGTGGACGCCGAGAGCGGCGGCGAGCTGCTCCATGCCCGCCGACTTGCCGATGCCGGGCTCGCCCCACAGCAGCACGGGCTGGTTCGCCGTCACGGCCAGGGCCAGGGCCTCCAGTTGGGGATTGCCGGCCGGTTCGCTGCGTGTGACGCGCAGGCGGGCGTTGAGGGCGTCGGCGGCCGCGAGGACCGGGGGGACGGAAGGGGAACCGGTCATGCGCGAACGTCCTCGTCCTGTGCTGCGGGGTGGTCCGGCCCGAGGGAGGGGGCGGGCTCGCCGAACGGTTCCGATGCGTCGAACGGATCCGCTTCGTCGATCGGTGCGGACTCCTCGAACGGATCCGGTTCCTGGCCGGGCCCGTCCTCCTCGTCCCAGTCGGGCTCCGCGTCCCGCTCGCTCATGTAGTCGTCGAACCACTCGGGGCCGACACCGGGATGCTCCTTCAGCACGCGGCGGCGCAGGAACATCAGGTCGGTCCGCTCGTAACGGCGGATCACCTGGGCGAGGGAGAGCTCCATCTCGTCGGTCACGTCGATCCTGGCACCGGCGTCGAGGAGGTCTCTGACCAGGGCGGCCGATCCTCCCCATTGGACAGCGCTCTGGAGCGGCGTGCGCTGCGTCCTGTCCTTCGCCTCCAGGTCGAGCCCGGCGGCCAGCAGCCGCGGCAGCAGCTCCCGGTGGTCGAGCAGGTGGAGACGGTGCAGCAGCCCGCGTCCCATGCGGTCGCGGACGTGCGGGTCGGTCCCGGCGTCGAGCAGCGCCAGCACGGCCGGGGTGTCTCCGTGCTGCACGTGCTGGAACAGCTCGCGCCGCTGCTCCCGCAGGGCGCGCGGCAGCCGTCCCTCGCCGCCGGCCCAGGCGTGCTGGGTGGCGAAGCAGCCGGTGACGGTTCCACCGAAGGCGCGCAGGGCGAGTTCGCGCTGCCGCTCCTGCTCGGTGTGCGGGATGTCGAGCACGCCGTTCCTCGACACGACCTCGTGCCAGGCGCCGTCGCGGCAGCGGACGCGCACCGGCGTGGGCGTCTTCGGCCCGGGCGGGCCGACGGCCGGCCCGGCGTGCGGGAACAACGCGGCGGTGACCAGCGGGTGCAGGTCCTCCGGCCGGATCCGTCCCGCGCGCAGGAGACCGATGTCCGGCAGTCGCTGCCAGACGTATCCGGGCAGCGGCGGGGCGTCCTCCTCCCGGCGGCGCTCACGGCCGACGACGCGCGCCCGGGTCTCGTCGGCGTCCGTGGGGTCGAGTTCGACCAGCAGGTGGCCGCGCCACTCCACGCGGACGTGGAAACGCGTGCCGCGTCCGGCGTGCCCCAGCCGCCTGATCTCGGGGGCCAGGCGGGTGAGGTCGGGCGCGATGTACCCGAGGAGTTCGGTGACGTCGAGCGGTTGCATGCGCCGGACCTGCGGCGGAGGGGTGAGGTCGAGCTCGAGTCCGGCGGCGGCGTACGCCTCGACATGGGCGCCGCGGGCCTGGAGAACGGCGACCCACTCGGCGCGGGCGGCCGGGTCGGAGCTCCCCGGGTCCTCGGTCGGCAGCTCCCCCGCGGATAGCGGCGTGCCGTCCGGCCGCAGGAACGGAAGACGTCCGGAGGTGGACGGCCCCGCGCTGTGACGCAGTTCAGCGGAGTGCCGGGCGTCCCAGAAGCGGCGGGCGGCGGTCCAGTCCTCGGTGGCGTACGTCAGGCCGTGGAGCTTGTCGCGCGCGGGCGGGCGCACCGGGCCGAAGTGCAGGGGGAGCCGCTGAGGCCCCTCCAGCATCGGGGAGGTGGTGAGCGAGAGGACGGGACCGGTGCTCCCGTACGAGGCGAGAACGACGCGCCGGGCCGGAGCGATCGTGGTGTGGCCGCCGAGGACGCGCGGCAGGTGCCAGCGCAGCAGGTCCGGAGCCAGGTGACGCAGGTCGTCCGCCACCCGGGCCGCCACGTCGGGGCCGTACCGGTCGGCGATCCGCTCCGGGTCGAGGTCCTCCGGGACGTCCACCGCGGCGGCGGCGCACGCGGCCCTCCAGTCGCCGGCCAGGCGGGCTTCCGTGGCGCGTTCGATCATCCAGCGCGGGACGGCGTAGCGGCGCACGCGGGCCCAGGTGGCGGCGTCGGCGGGCGGGAGCGCGGCGGGCGGAAGGGAGCCGGGCGGTGCCGGGCGCGCGATCATCGGTACACGCTGCCGATCGCGCGCAGATCGGGGTGGGTCGGCCGGACGGGGCGCAGCCGCTCGGCGAAGGACCGCTTCACGCGGCGGGGCAGGCCGGGGCCGAGGCCCACGTACTCGAGGCGGTGTCCCTCGGGCAGGGCGGCGAGCAGGCTCTTCGCACCGCGACCGGTGATGCCGGTGTGGCGCAGTTCGAGGCGGCGCAGCGGGCTGCCGGGCAGGGCGGCGGCGAGGGCGCCGGCACCGTCGTCGCCGGTGGCGTTGCCGGGGGAGCCGAGACTGCGCTCGGACATGGCCCGGCCCAGGTCGAGGGTCTCGATGCCGCCGAGGGCGTCGGCGAGGGCGCGCGCTCCCGCGGGGCCGATGCCGTTGCCGCCGAGGCCGAGCCGTACGGGCCGGGCGGGGTCCGTCGCGGCGGCCAGGACGGCGGTGCCCTCGTCCCCGAGGTGGTTGGCCGTCAGGTAGAGCTCGCGGACGCCGGCTTCGCGGACGAGGGCGGCGAGCAGCGGCGCGTCGGCGGAGGTCAGGCCGTTGCCGCCGAGGAAGAGACGTTCGAGCGGGGCCTCTCGCTCCAGGAGGGCGTCGAGGACGATCCGTACGCCCGCGGGGCCGATGCCGGAGTTGACGAGGTCGAGGGTGCGCAGGGACGTGTTGCGGCGCAGCAGCCCGGCGACGGTACGGGCACCGGCCTCCCGGACGGGATTGCGCTTCAGCCACAGGGCGCGGAGCGTGGTGTCGTCGGCGAGGGCCTCGGCGAGGGCGGTCACGCCGGCCGGCCCGATGCGGTTGCAGCCGAGGTAGAGGGTGTGGATCCCGTGGGAGGCGCCCGCTTCCCGCGCCGCGACGAGGGCGTCGGCGACCGACCGGGCCCCCTCGTCACCGAGGGAGTTGGTGCCGAGGAGCAAATGGGCGGCGTGCGGGGAGACGGTGGCGGCGGGCAGCAGCCGGGCGGCGCCGCCGGGGCCGAGACCCTGTTTGCACAGGTCCACCCGGCCGTCGGCGCGCAGGGTGCCCAGCGGGAAGGTCTCGTCGTCGCCGACGGGCCGCGCGTCCGTGAGGCGGGCCACGAGCGGCGCCAGTTCCGTCGGGTCGGCGAGTGGCAGATCCGGGTGCTCGATCGCGGGGCAGCGTACGGGCGTTGTCGGCTGGTCCATCACCACTCCACCGGTCCTTCGCCGGGGCCCGGCGTCCGCGTCGACTTCACGTAGGCGCAAGACCGGTCGGATTCGAACCGACGTCCTCCAGCTCGATGCGTGGGCGCGACGACCTCTGCGCTACGGCCTTGCTGCGCACGATCATAGCCACAGCCGAGCCGGAACTCGATCACCAGTTTGATGTGCGGGGCTCGGGCGCGCGGCCTCGCGTGACCGGCGAACCGGGATCGGCGAACCGGGATCGGCGAACCCTCGCGTGTTACCTGCCGGTAAGGAATGATGGCCGCCATCCATCCGAACGGCCGGGGCTGAGGTAGCGGTGACGACTTTCGAGGAACGGACCAGGGTGCACGCCTTCCGGGACGACGCCCTGGGAGAGCATGACGCCGTCGGTCTCGCCGCGGCGATCCGGCGTGGTGAGGTCGGTGTCGCCGAGGCCGCCCGGGACGCGGCCGAGCGGGTACGGGCGGTCGACGAACAGCTCAACGCGGTCCAGGCGTACGCCGACGTCCCGGCGTCGGCCGGCCCCGGCGCGGGCGGCGCCCACGCCGGCGGCGCCCACGCAGGCGGCCCTTTCGCCGGAGTGCCGACCTTCGTCAAGGACAACACCGAGTACCGCGGCCTTCCCACCGGCCACGGCAGCGCCGCCTTCACCCCCCGGGCCCCCGCGCGGCGGCACGCCCCTTTCACCCGGCAGTTCCTGAGCAGCGGCGTCACGGTGCTGGGCAAGACCAGGCTGCCGGAGTTCGGGTTCAGCCCGACCACGGAGTTCGAGGGCGCCGAGCCCGTACGCAACCCGTGGAACACGGGATGTTCGGCGGGGGGATCGTCGGGCGGCAGCGCGGCGCTTGTCGCCGCGGGCGCGGTGCCGATCGCGCACGCCAACGACGGCGGTGGCTCGATCCGGATCCCCGCCGCCTGCTGCGGACTCGTCGGTCTCAAGCCGACCCGTGGCCGGGTCGTGGCCAACGCCCAGAGCCGTCAGCTGCCGCTCGACATCGTCTCCGACGGCGTCGTGAGCCGTTCCGTGCGGGACACCGCCGCCTTCCTGGCCGCCGCCGAGACGTACTGGCGCCATCCGAAACTGCCGCCCGTGGGACTGGTCGAGGGCCCGTCGGAGCGCCGGCTGCGCGTCGGCTTCCTGCTGGACTCGCCGAACGGCGTCCGGTCCGACGCGACCACCCGCGCGGCCGTCATGGAGACCGTGGCCACGCTCGAACGGCTCGGCCACACCGTGGAGCCGGTGGAGATCGCCCTCGACCCGCGCTTCACCGACGACTTCCTGACCTACTGGGGACTGCTGTCGTTCCTCATCGGTGCCACGGGCCGGACCCTCGGCGGCGACTTCGACCGGCACCGCATGGACGGCCTCAGCCGGGGCCTGCGCGAGGCGTACGTCGAGAACTGGCGTCGCACGCCCGGGGTGTTGCGCAGGCTGAAGCGTACGAGCGTGGCGTACGCGGCGGCGTTCCGCGGGCTCGATCTCATCCTCACCCCCGTGCTCGCCCGGACCACGCCGCCGATCGGCCGACTCAGCCCCACCGTTCCGTATCCGACGTTGATCGAACGGATCCTCTCGTACGTGGCGTTCACGCCCGTCAACAACGTCGTCGGTACCCCGTCGATCTCGGTGCCCGCCCCGAGCGCGACCGAGGAGGGGCTGCCCGTCGGTGTCATGTTCTCCGGCCGCCCCGGGAGCGAACGGACACTCCTGGAGGTCGCGTTCGCCCTGGAGGCCGAGCATCCGTTCCGGCGTATCCAGGGGCCGTGACGTCGGCGGCGGCACGGCGCGCCTCCGTCAGCGCCCTTCGAAGCCCCACGAGGTGATGTCGCGGTAGCGGATCGGCCCCGGGCCGCGACCGAAGTCGCTGCCGACCAGATGCAGGCGCGCCGCCCGCCACGGCCGGCCGGTGAATCCGGCGAGGCCGTCGGCGGCCGCCACCACCCACGCCGTGTCGTCGCGGCGCGCGCGGGCCAGGGTGAGATGCGGCCGCAGAGGACGGCCGGCGAAGGGGACACCACACTCCGCCACGGCGGCGCGCACCTCGGTCGCGAGCGAGTGCAGCCCTTCCAGATCCCCGTCGATCCCGCTCCACAGCACCCGCTCGTCGAAATGCCCACTGCCGCGCAGCTCCAGCTCCAGGGGCGGGCGGGTCGCCGCCAGGCGCGCGAGGGGCGGCCGCAGCGACGACACCGCCGCGGCCGGGAGTTCACCGAGGAACGCCAGAGTGATGTGCCAGTCCTCGATGCGGTTCCACCGCATGCCCGGGTACGCCTCGTACGCCGGGCCCAGCGCTCGCGCCAGCTCGTCCTTCGCCTCGTCGGGCGGGGCGAGGGCGATGAACACGCGTATCGTCGTCGCAGCCCGCGGCTGTTCGTCCCCTCGGGGCTCCGTCTGCCGGCCGGACGGATCGGTCATCGTCAATTCCCCGCTCGCGTGGGGCCGGCACCGCGCCCACCATCCGATGGCACGCCGCCCGGCCCGCGTTTCTCCTTCTTTCCGACCTGAGGGTACGGGGTGCGCGTCGCCGCCCGTCGGTCCCGCCGGGCCGACGGTCGGGGCGGACGAGGGGGTTCGCCGCACGGTGTCCTCGGTCGGCCTCCAGGGCGCCCGCGCGCGCCGAAGCCGAGGGGCGCCCCGCCGGTCACGCGTTCCAGCGGACGGCGGAGGCCCTCCGGCTCTGCCGGAGGGCCTGAAGACCGAGAAAGGCCAGATACGCGGCCCCGAGGATCGTGACGACGACGTACGCCGGTCTGCCGACGGGCGGGCCTCACGGCCGGTCAGGTTCAGACACCTGCGCCGTCATCGGCCGCGGCGCCGTCACCGGCCTCGGCCTGGGCCTCGGCGGCGACGGCGCCATGGTTGCGGGTGTGGTCGAGCCCGTCGGTCAGAAGAGACCCTCGTCCGTCCGGCCGCGGCGTTCGGAGAGGTCGTCCGTCTCCTCGGCCGCATCGGTCTCGACGTCGATCCGCTCCTTGCGGACCTTGCCGCCGACCGTCTCCTCGTCCGTGACCTCGTCCGTCCGCAGCTTCACCCGCTCGACGGGGACGGCCCGGGTCTCGACGACGGGGCGCTCCTCATGGAGGGTGACCTCGTGCTCGGCCTCGGAGATCTCCGGGCCGGACATGGCCTGGTCCCGGTTCGCCTCGGTGATGGGCTCGCGCTCCACGCGGACTTCCTCGTGCCTGACGGGGATGGTCTGCTGGACGTCCTCGGTGACGACGTACTTGCGCAGCCTGACGCGGCCCGTCTCCACCTGCTCGGTGCCGACGTGCATCTCCTCCTCGGAGCGGGTCATGGCGTCGTCGGCGGTGCGCGACATGTCGGTGTCCCCGGTGCCCCGGGTGCCGCTCAGGTCCTGGGCGTGGGTGCCGTCGCCCCGCTGGGCGGCGTCCCCGGTGCCGTACGCCCAGCCACCCTCGCCGGGCTGGTTCGCCCGGTGCCAGGACTCGTCCCAGGCGATGCCGTAATGCTCGTACAGCCGCCGTTCCTCGTGTGCGGACAGATGGCCTCCGCCGTCCACGTCGACGTGCGGGGCGTCCTTGATCCGGTCCTTCGGGTACGGGACCTCCAGGTGGTCGTCGACCATGGACGCGTCCTTGATCGGCACGAACGACTCGCTGGTGCCGAACAGGCCGGTCTTGACCGTGACCCATTCGGGGCGCCCTGTGACGTCGTCGACGTAGAGGTGCTTGGCGTCGCCGATCTTCTTGCCCTGGGCGTCGTAGACCGGGTGGTCCACCACCGCGGGGATCTGTTCCTGGGCAATCATGATGGCCCTCCTGATTCTGTCGCGGTAATCGGGCGACTTTCCTCCTGAAGGCGATGAAAACACCCTAAATGCGGGGTAATTGGTTGATTTCTCATCGGTTGAGTGATCAACACCAGGCCGGCCCCGCCAGGGGCCGGACAGCCCGTGCGGTCAGCCGGCCGGGAGGACGTCCCCGAGGCGGCCGCTCGTCACCAGGTTGCCGTCCGGCGTACGCCGCGCCAGGGTGCCGGTGCGGAAGAAGCCCTCGCGGGTGAAGGAGCGTGCGTCGAGGCCGGGCGCGCGGTAGTACCCCCGAGGGGTGGACGGGCCGCGGAAGAGGAGTTCGCCGGGCTCCCCGTCGGGCACGTCCCGGCCGACGGCGTCGACGAGACGTATCTCGTCGTCGGGGGAGAGCGGGCGACCCTGGGTGGTGAGGACCGTCTCGTCCGGATCGGTGGGCCGCGTGAGGGTGAGCGCCCCCTCGGCCATCTCGTGGACCCGCTGCAGGCCACAGCCGATCGCGGGCCGCATCCGCTCGGCGGTCGCCCGGCGCACGGGCCCGCCGCCGATCTGCACGAGACGCAGACTGCTCACGTCGGCCCGGGCCTCGGGAAGGGCGTCGAGCCAGAGCTCGGCGACGGCGGGGACCACCGAGGTGAGGGTGACCCGCTCCCGCCCGATGACCGGAAGGCATGCGTCGGGCCCCGGGTCCTCGACCAGGACGACGGTCCCGCCGACGGACAGGGTGCCGATGATGCCGGGGCAGCCGAAGGCGAAGTTGGACTCCGCGGGCAGGGCGGCGAGGTACACGTCGTCCCGCGTGAGCGACACGAGCTCGGCCGTGGCCCGCGCCTGGTAGGCGTAGTCGTCGTGGGTGCGGGGAACGAGCCGGAACTCCTCGGCGGCGCCACCGGAGAGCAGGAGGAACGCCACCTGGTCGGCGCGCCGCGCGAGGGGAGGCTCGGGCGGGGAGTCGACGGAGCTCAGGGGGAAGGAGAGGCAGCCCGACGCATCGGCCGTGAAGCCACCGCCGGGCGACGGGGCGTTCCCCGTGCCGTTCGCCGTATCGAGCGTGAACACCCTTCGCAGGAAGGGGCTTCGCGCCGCGATGTCGGCGGCCATCGCCGTATGGTCGAAGCCCTGGTACGTCGAGGGGCCGACGTAACCGACGGCCTGGGTGACCCGCGCGAGGGGGGCCACCCGCGCCGCGCGGTACGAGACCGGGCAGAACACGGGAACCACGCCTGCGCGCATCAGCGCGAACACGGTGATCACGAACTCGGGAACGTTCGGCAGCTGCACGACCACCCGCTGCCCGGACCGGATGCCCAGCAGCCGGAAACCGGCGGCCATCCGGTCCACGCGCCGATTCAGCGCCGCATACGTGACGCGCGTGCTCCCGTGCGCGAGCGCGGTCCGCGGCCCGTGGTCCAGGGCCCAGCCGCGCAGCAGATTGTCCAGCGTGTTGCCGCGCCAGTGCCCGGCCGTCCAGTAACGGTCGACGAACTCCTCGGGCCACGGCGTGCAGCCGTCGAGCATGGGGGTCATACGCTTCCTTCGGCCGTCCCGGAGCCGGCGAGCTGGTCCGCCGGCTCCCCTGCGGCCATGGAATCCGTCAACTCCCCGCACCACAATGCGCTTTCCGCACCATGAGCGCCGGACCCCCTCGGCGGAAGATCCCATGCGCGCCGCTGACCAGCGGTGTCGGCCGCGAGCCCGTCGACTGCCTCGCGCTCCGGTGTGCCGTCAGCGGCACACGCCGCCGGGGGTGCGACGCCGGGGTGGGGCATCGCCGAGGAGTGTGGCCTCAGCGGCGGGAGTCACCGAGGTCCGGGTCGTCCTCGGGCGTGGTCCACGAGTCGCGGCCGTGGGCGCTTCCCTGCGTGGGGTCGCCGACCGGGCGGCGCCGACGAGCGGCGCGGCGACTGCCCCACCAGAACGCGGCAAGGAGAACGGCGACCACCACCAGGCCGATGAGCACGGCGAACAACACGGCGTTGGATCCGGGCGACGCGAGAGCGGGCCCGGGCGTGAGGGCGGATGTGACTGCCAGGGTGGAGGTGATCATGATCGCCTTTCTTGCGGCTCGGAACGCCTCGCGGGTCCACAGCCCACGGGCGCTGCGGTGCGCTCTGCGTGTGTCCCGTCCCGGCCGCCTCAAACGCGTCGCTGCGACCTGGGCCGACGGGAGCCGCGCCGAAGCGCGCCGCGGCCGTCGTCCCCCTCCTCGCGGAAGGGTGACGACGGCCGTCGGTCATCGGAAGTCCTCGCGGGTGCCTTCGGCGCCGGCGCTTCCGGGCCGGCCCCTCGCCCGGGGCGGGGAGAGGCCGGTGCGTCAGGAGCCGCCGCTCGCCCGGCGGCTCCACCGCCGTCTGAGGGCCCGCCGCTCGTCCTCGCGCAGTCCGCCCCAGACCCCCGTCACCTGACGCGAGTCGTCCATGGCCCAGCGCAGGCACTCCTCCCGCACCGGACAGACCTGGCAGACGCGCTTCGCGTCCTCGGCCTGCTCCAGCGCGGGCGCGCCGGTTCCCACGGGGAAGAAGAGATCGGGGTCCTCGGTCCGGCAGGCCGCGTGGCGGCGCCAGCTCTCCATTGCTTTCTCCGTCGGTGTCGTACTCCGTACGGTCACGGAGTCCCGGTCGTCAGATCCTGCCCCCGGTGAGCCGGGAGATCGGGCCGCGGCGGCGCAGGCCCGCGCGTCGGCCGAGGGCGTACGCCCCGGTCGCGAGCGCGGCCGTGCTCGCCACC
Source organism: Streptomyces sp. NPDC029139 (assembly GCF_055564335.1). Taxonomy (NCBI): domain Bacteria; kingdom Bacillati; phylum Actinomycetota; class Actinomycetes; order Kitasatosporales; family Streptomycetaceae; genus Streptomyces; species Streptomyces sp. NPDC029139. The sequence goes on from NZ_JBVHWN010000006.1 coordinate 164,731, forward strand.
GTGCCGCCGGCGAGGCCCTTGCGGGCGCGCAGGGTGCCCCACAGCCATCCGCCGGGGCCCACGACCCCGCGCACGGCATGGGCGGCGGCCAGTGTCTTCTCCGCCACGGGGGCGGGGAGCGCGGTCAGCACGCCGGTCGTCTCGTCCTTGGCGTCCGACACGGCCTTGGTGGCGTTGCCGGCCGCACGGGTGGCTCGCTCACGAGTGCCGGAACCGTTGGAGCCGGCACGCGAACCACCGCTACGGGCATTGCTGTTGGTCTTCTCGGAAGCACTCATGCTTCGCTTCTGTTCCCGTTCTGTCATGTCAAACTCCGTTCAGAGCAGTTTGCCCAAAGGGCCCAGGTCGATGTTGAGATCGCCGGGTTCCAGGCCGAACCGGTCCCGGAGCACCCCCATCCGGTCCTCGAGGAGCATCAGAGTCAGTCCCAGCCGCTCCTCCTGCTCCTCGGTGAGGTCCCCGACCTCGACCCGGCGCAGCGCTTGACGCTCCATCAGTTCCCGCAGCAGCTCGATGACGGTCAGTACCAGGCGCGCCAGGTCCCGTTCGACGGTGTCCGGGTCCAGCTCGACCCGCCGGGAGCGGGGCGCGGAACCGGAGTCCCCGGGGGCCGGATCGGCCGGGCAACAGGAGCACGAACAGGAGCAGGGACGTGGCATCGGGCGCGGGTCGGGTGAGGTCACGGCTCCTCCTGGTTCCACGGGGACGGAACGGAGTCGCCGACGGAGCTGATGAGCGCCTTCAGGTCGATGCGTACGAGATCGATGTCGGCGATGCGCAGGGTGATGTCTCCGCCCAGGACCACACCGCCGGCCAGGAGCCGGTCCAGGAGGTCCACCAGCGCGATCTCCTCGCCGGCGACCGCCGACGCCTCGCGCGCCGCCGGATCGCGCGCCGTCATCGCGGCGTGTCCGGTTCGGGGGCGCTCTGGGTGAAGGTGTACGGCACCCAGGGGCCGGTCACGTCCACGCGTACGCCCTCGGGGAGGCGGTCCGGTGCCGGTATCGCGTCCAGGAAGGCCTGTCGTCCCTCGACCGGGACGAGGTAGGCGGCGTTGAGCACGTTCCGCCCCGGTACGCGGGAGAGCCGCGCGTCCTGCGGCGGCTGCCGTACGGCGTCGGTGGTGCGCGACGCGAGCGCGGCATGGAGGCGTTCCACGGTGTCGGACACCCGCACGGAGCGGTCCTGCCGGGCCTTGCGGTCGCCCAGCCGCCGACGCAGATAGTCGCGTCCGGCCGAATCGCCGGCACGCGCCGGGCGGGCCGGGCCGGCGGCCCCCTTCGGACCCGTCCGGCCGGACGGGTCCGAAGGGGCGGACGGGGCGGACGTGGCCGCGTCGTCGTCCACGTACAGCTTGATGCCCCATTCCTCCTTGCCGGCGACCCGGTCGAGACTCGCGCGGATACGGTCGTGACCCCTCTCCAGCAGCCGGCGTACGCCGGCCTCGCCGCGGCAGACGGTCGCCAGCCGCATCGGGACGGTCGTGGTACGGCTCCCGACCGCGTCCACCACACGGTGATGGGCGCGGGCGACCGACGCCAGCCAGTCGAGGTCCTCCAGGTGCTCCCGCAGCGGGCTCTCGTCGAACTCGCCCGCGTCGACCGGCTCGACGACGGCGGCGAGCCCCCGGTGTTCGACCAGGGCGAGTCCCGAGCCGAGCGGGGCGTCGGGAAGCTCCTCCGCCGTGACCGGCGGGGCCGACGCGGGGGAGGAGGGGAGGACGCCGTACACGTACAGCAGGGGTTCCGGGATCATGTCTCCGTCCTGGCTTCCAACTCGGCGACGCGGCGGCGCAGTTCCTCGTTCTCCCGGCCCAGCTCGCCCTGCCTGGCCCGGGACGAGAGCGCCGGGTCCCGCTCCCACCAGTCGATCCCCATCTCCTTCGCCCGCTCGACGGAGGCGACGACGAGCCGCAGCTTGATCGTGAGCAGTTCGATGTCGAGGAGGTTGACGCGGATGTCCCCGGCGATGACGACACCCTTGTCGAGGACGCGCTCGAGGATGTCGGCGAGGTTGGCGCCGGACTGGTCCTCGTAGGGGCGGGGGAGGCCCGAGGGTGTCGTCATGGTCCGGCCCCCCATCCGCCGCCGGCGAGGCCGCCACGGCCCGCGCTCTCCAGCCTGGCCAGCAGCTCGTCCTCCCGGCGGTCGAACTCCGCCGCGTCCATCTCGCCCGCCTCGTAGGCGGCGACGAGCCGCGCCAGCTCCCGCTGGATCACGGCCGGGTCGTAGTACTGCCGCTCCGCCTCCGCGACGACCTGTTCGAGCACCCACGCGGTGCCCCTGATCGGCGCGGCGGGCAGCAGCAGCACCTCCTTGAGCAGACCCATGGCGCTCAGCCCGCGGTGACGAAGCTGTACGCCGGCAGAGGACCGGTCACCTGCACCTGGAGGTGCTCGTGCTCCTCGTGGAGGCGCCGGACGGCCTCCAGGAACTCCTCGCGTCGTTCCCGTTCCACGAGGAACGACAGGTTGGCCAGCCAGCCGGTGCCCTCCGGGCCCTGACGCGTCCCGGCCGCGTGCGGATCGAGCGTCTGCTCGACGAGGGCGGCGTCGGCCTTCTCCCGCTCGGCGACCGCCCGGGCCACCGCCTCGCCGAACGCCAGCTTCTCCGCCTGGTCGCCGCCGCCCGCCGCGCGGTTGGCGGCGTGCCGCGCCAGGAGGTCGGGGTCCGCGGCCAGCACGACGGACAGCACGGCTTCCTCGTGGTGGGACGCCTTCACGTTGAACTCGTCCTTGCCCTCGAGCGTTTCGAGGCACCCGAGGTAGCGGTCGTGGTGCTCACCGAGGATCGAGGCGACGGTGTCGTCGTCGGGGGACACCCCGCCGAACCTGAGCGGCAGCACGGGCCCCTCGGTCGCGGCGCTGATCACCACACGCTGATGGGCCAGCAGGTCGCGTCGCTTGGGCTTCAGCTCCGTCGGCGCGTCGCTCACGAGCGCCACCAGATCACCGCTGCGGACGGTCCGCACCGGCATCGGAGGCTCGCCGATGCCCTCGGCTCCTTCCGGCAGCCGCTGATCCGCGCGGGTGATGCCGTAGACGTAGGTGCTCATTCCTTCTCCTCCCCACGGGTGCTGGTACGCCTCCGGGACTTGGCCGGGGCCGCCTCTTCCTTCTCCTCGGTGTCGTCGCCGCGCACCTGGTTGAAGGCGTCCGAGATGGTCTGGGAGACGCCGCTCAGGGCGCCTTTGGTCTTGCGCTGGGCGCCCGATTCGGTCGCCTGGCCCACGAGTTCGGGCAGGCCCGGGTTCTTGCGCGGGCCGGCCTCGAGGTCGAGCCGGTTACAGGCCTCGGCGAACCTCAGATAGGTGTCCACGCTGGCGACGACGACACGTATGTCGATCTTCAGGATCTCGATGCCGACCAGCGAGACGCGCACGAACGCGTCGATCACCAGGCCGCGGTCCAGTACCAGTTCGAGGACGTCGTACAGGCCGCTGGAGCCACCTCCGGAGGCGGCGGGCGCGGGTTGGGCAGGAACGACAGTCATGGTTTTCCGGTCCCTTTCGTCGGATTTCGTCTTGCCTCGGGGACGTGGGCCGGGAGACCGCTCGATCAGCGGCGGTCCACGCGGCCCCTCTCGTACCGCCGGGCGCGTCGGTAGCCGGTGAGCACGCCCTGGTCGTCGACCTCCACCTCGTACGAGGCCAGGAGGCTCATCGTGTCCGGGACCCGGGGCAGTTCGAGGACTTCGACCGACAGGCGCCAGACGCTGCTTCCGCCGTCGTCGTGGCGCTCGCAGGCGCTGACCGCCTCGACCGGCTGAGCCAGCAGCTCCGTCAACTGCTCGGTCGCCGCCCGGATCGCCCCGGCGACGTGGAGCGGCTTGCCCCGGTCCCGGGTGGACCGGTCCGGCCTCTCCGTTTCGTGCTCGGATGTGTCGGCCATGTTTTCCTCCTGGGGCGTATGACCGTCGGATGCGGCCTCAAACTCCTTGTGGGACAAGCGAGATCCGGCGGAACGGCCGGGCGGGGCGGGTCACCGCAGGCCCTCGATCCTGGAGAGTGCGGCCACGCCGAGCGCCGCCAGGGCGATCTGCACCGCCCACTCCGTCCAGTCCACGCCGTCGGTGTCGGCGAGCCCCGTCGCGCGGGCGATCACCGTGCCGATCAGGGCTGCCGCGATGCCGACCACGATGGTCCACAGCAGCCCGATGTGCTGCCGGCCCGGCAGAACCAGTCGGCCGAGGAGACCGATGATCACTCCAATGACCAGCGCGCTGATGATGCCCGAGATTTCCACGGGGAGACCCTCCCTCTCTGCTTCGTCCGCACTGCTTCTGTCCCGGATGCGTAGCTCCTCGCCTGCCCGCATCGGCGGCAGGCACGCGCCGCGCCGGGCAGGAAAGCTCCGGAGCATGCCAACAACCGCGATCCGACCGGGTGTTGACCTTCGACGGCGGATGGTCCCGTGGTCCACGCCGCCCGTCACCCCGCCCCGATCCGCCGCCACCGGTCCACCCGGCCGCCACCGCCCGTGCCCGGGGCGAACCCGGTCCCGCCGGGGAACTCCGCATGAGGCGCCGCCGGCCTGGTGGGGGAGCGGTCCGTCGACGGGCGGGATGCCGGGAGTGTGCCTACCGTGGCCTCTGGAACCAATCCCTAGGAAAGGGGCAGAACCGTCATGGCTGGTAAGGGTACGGAGAAGGCGAAGGGCAAGCTGAAGGAGGCCGCCGGAAAGGCCATGGGCAACAAGCGCATGGAGGCGGAGGGCAAGACGGACCAGATGAAGGGCAAGGCCCGGCAGACGGGCGATGCGGCACGTGAGCGTGCCGAAGGCGTCCGCGACTCCCTGGACCGTGACAAGAAGGCCTGACGAGTGATCGCGGCGTCGAGCCGAGCGCCCCGGCCTCCTTCAGGAGGCAGGGGCGTCGTGCTGTCGCCCGGCGTCAGGGCTGCCGCGGGGGAGAGGCGGGCCGGTCGGCATCGGCCGGGGAGGCCGCGGAAGCCGGAGAGGTAGGGGCGAGGACGAAGGAGTGGCCGGCCGGGTCCATGTAGCGGCGCAGATCCGTACGCAGGTCGGTCCGGGTGCCGTCGCGCACGGCCGCGACGGGCCGTGCGCCCAGGGAGACCGCCTCGCGTTCCGCCTCGTCGAGAGCGTGCGGAGGCACGAGGATCCGCAGGTGTGCCTGCTGGGAGTCCTCCGGGCGGGGCCAGCTCGGCGGTGCTTGCCCGAGGTCACGACGTACCCCCAGTGCCACACCGGAGGGCCCGCGGACGAGCAGGATGTCGGGATCGCTGCCGTCGGGTTCGACGGCGGCGCCCAGGAGGGCGGCGTAGAAGCGCGCGAGAGGCTCGGGATCGGTGGTGTCGAGGACGAGGACCGGGGATTTGGGCGCAGTCATGTGTCCCGCTTGCCCTCTGCGTGCCCGGCCAAGCCTGACGACGTGCCCGGCCAAGCCTGACGACGTGCCCGGCCAAGCCCGACGACGGGGCTGTCCACGCCCACGGCCCGGGACCGTGCACCGGTGGAGCCGTCCCGGACTGTCGACCGGTGGAGCCGCTCAGGACCCTCTACCAGTAGTGCCGCCGTCCGCCGACTCCGCGACCGACCGCCCCGAGAATCCAGAAGACGGCGCCGAGGACCACGAGGATCAGACCGATGGTCCAGAGAATGCTGATGCCCGCCACGAAGCCGATGACGAGCAGGATGATGCCGAGGACGATCATGGTGCCCTCCGGTTCCGCCGTGACGCTTCCCCTTCAGAGTAGGCGTCCGCGCAGCTCGCGGCCTCCGGAGCGGGCCGTGGGCCGCCTCACGCCGGGTGCCCGGGGGAGAGGTCCACCACGTCACCGAACCGGAGGAGCGGCGGTCGGGTCACCCCCGGTCCGCTCTCCGCGACGGGCGCGAGCAGGAAGCCGACGTGGTCGCCCCCGTCGACGAGCCGTTCCACCCGGCCCACGAACCAGGCGCAGCAGTCGGACAGGACCGGCACCCCGCCCTCCCCCGGCTGCCAGGCCACCCGGTCGAACTTGTCGATGTCGTCGCCGGTCCGCCCGCCGAACAGCTCGGCCGTCCGCCCCTGGTCGCGCCGCAGGGTGTGCACCGCGAGGTGGGAGGCGCCGCGCGCGACGCGGCTCGTGCGATTGGCGGTGGAGAGCCACGTCATGAAGCGGGGCGGGGCGATCGAGCACTGCGAGGCGAAGCCCACCAGGCAGCCGGCCTGCCGACCCTCGACCGCCGTCGTCACGACGTACATCGGGTAGTCGAGCACCTCGGTGAAGGCGTCGAAACCGGCCACGGTCAGCTCCTTCGGCTGGGGGACAGGGAGGGACGAGAGCCCGATTACCCGTCCCGCGCGGCACCACTCGGCAACCCCCGCGGCCTGCGTACGGCTCAGACGCGTCGCCCTTCCGGGCGCAACCGGGCACCTTGACCGTTGTGGCGCGCCGCGCAGGGGGTACATGGGCCACGGGCTGTGGTCACAGCTCGCGAGGCACTGCGGAGGGAGAAGCCCTGTGGACGGAATCGTGCTCCTCAAGGACGACCACAAGACCGTGGAGAAGCTGTTCAAGAAGTTCGAGAAGGCCGGCGAGGACGCTCACGCGGAGAAGCGGAAGATCGCCGACCAGGTGATCGAGGAACTCACCACCCACGCCTGGATCGAGGAGAAGATCTTCTATCCCGCCGCGCGGGAGGCGGCCCCCGACACGAAGGACCACGTCCTGGAGAGTGTCGAGGAGCACCATGTCGTGCTGTGGATGCTCTCCGAGCTCAAGGGACTCGACGCGAGCGATGAGCGGTTCGACGCCAAGATGTCGGTCCTGATGGAGAACGTGCGCCACCACGTCGAGGAAGAGGAACAGGAGTGGTTCCCCACCGTCCGCAAGGCCATGGGCCGCAAGCGCCTCACCGAACTCGGCGAGCGGATGGAGCAGGAGAAGAAGAACGCCCCCGAAGACCCCCTCGCCGTCCCCAGCTCGGACCAGTGAGATACGCACGCGGCGCGAGGGTAGGGGGTGGTCATGGACGCCACTGAGACCACACCCCTGCGTGCAGTCGCGCTGGTCTGCACTCTGTCCCCCTCCCCGACTCCGTCCAGCTCGCAGCTGTTGGCGGAACAGACGATGGACGCTCTGAGCGACCACGGCGTGACCGGCAAGGTCATCAGGATCGCCGACCACGACGTGCGCCCCGGCGTGAAGACCGACATGGGCGACGGCGACGCCTGGCCCGAGATCCGTGACACGATTCTCGGCTGCGACATCCTCATCCTGTCGACCCCGATCTGGCTCGGACATCCCGCGAGTACCGCTCAGCGGGTGATGGAGCGACTGGACGCCGAACTCTCCGAAACGGATGAGGAAGGCCGGATGCTGACGTACGGCAAGGTCGCCGCGGTCTGCGTCGTCGGCAACGAGGACGGGGCGCACAAGGTGAGCGCCGACCTGTTCCAGGGGCTGAACGACGTCGGCTTCTCCCTTGCCCCGAACGCCGTCACCTACTGGGTCGGCGAAGCGATGCAGAAGACCGACTACAGGGACCTGGAGAAGACCCCGGAGGCGACCGCGGCCACCACCGCGACCCTGGCCGCCAACACCGCCCACCTCGCCCGTCGCCTCAAGTCGGCGCCGTACCCGGCCTCGTCCTGAGAGCGATCGACGCCGGGGCGCGTACGAAACGGCCACGGGCGAAGAACAGGATCAGTCCGTGGAACGGCGTCAGGCCAGGACGAAGACGTCCCCGGGCACGTCGTCGAGGACGAATCCGTTGTCGAGGCGGACCCGGACCCTCACCCGGAGCTTCCCTTCCTGGTAGGCGGTCCAGGCGGGCTCCAGAGCGCCGACCTGCTCCTCGAGCTGCTTCCGGCTGCCCGGTGGCATCTGGTGACCGAAGTCGTCGAGGAGGGACGCGAGCCGTTCGTACTCGCGTACCTCCTGGCTCCGGGGCCGGTGTTCCTCGACGCGCTCGACGGTGCCCTCGGCGCCCGCCGGCAGGGTCAGGAACCCCGCCCCGGTCTCCGTCTCCGTCGACGACGCGTCGGCCGGGGCGACGAGCTCCGCCAGTCTGAGGTCCGCCACCAGCTTCACCCGCCGGCCCTCTGTCCACGTCATCGGTCGTTCGCCTCCGCGGTCATCGGTCCTTCGTCTCCTGGCCGGTCGGTCGGGCCGCGACCGCGCACCCGCGCGACGTGGCTCCGGGCGTGCCATTATCCGCCCCTCCCCGTCCGGTGATGTCCGGGGGCGCCGCCGTCTCGTGCTCTTCTCACGCGACGCGATCACGGGAATTAGCCCATGTGGCTAGTTTTCGGTGCGAAGGAGCGACTCATCGGGCACGTCGCCTCCCCACGGCCGGTGGATCGGTGCTGCGGTGACGACCTCCGAGGCGATCCGGAAGCGGCCTCCGGCAGGAAGGTGGTGGGCGATTGACCGGGGCACAGATCGCGGGCTATCAGGTGCGGCGCGAGATCGGCCGCGGCGCGATGGCCGTCGTCTACCTCGCGATGGACCCGCGGCGGGAGGGTGCCGTGGCCCTGAAGGTGTTCGCCCCCGAACTGGCGCGTGAGCAGGGCTTCCGCCGACGTCTCGTCCATGACTCACGGATCGTCGCCCAGCTCGGTCACCCGCACATCGTGCCGATCATCGAAGCCGGGGACACCGACGGCCTCCTGTACCTCGCCATGCCCTACATCCCCGGGCCGGACCTGGGGACACTCCTGCGCAGGGACGGGCCGCTGCCCGTGACGACCGCGCTGATCATCGCCGCGCAGGCGGCGTCGGCGCTCGACGCGGCGCACGCGCACGGCGTCGTCCACGGGGATGTGAAGCCCGGGAACATCCTGGTCACCGAGCGCGCCGGTGAGGATTCGCCCTCCGCGTACGTGACGGACTTCGGGCTGGCGGAGCCGGCGGGCGAGTTCATGGGCACGCTGGAGTACAGGGCGCCCGAGCGCATCTCCGGGCACCCCGGAGACGGCCGGAGCGATCTGTACAGCCTGGCCTGCGTCGTCCACGAATCCCTGGCGGGGAAACCGCCGTTCCGGCGCGAGGAAGGCATGGCGCTGCTGTGGGCGCACCAGCACGATCCGCCGCCCGCGCTCTCCGCGGCCCGTCCGGGAATCACCTCCGCAGCGGACGCCGTGATGGCGAAGGCGCTGGCCAAGTCCCCCGGGGATCGGTACACCTCGTGCCAGGAGTTCGTGGCCGCCCTGCGCTCCGCCGTGCGCTCCGCCACCGGCAGCGCACCGATGCCGCAGGCGCCCCCCGGCCCGCCGCCGGGCGCCCTTCCGCCACCGGCCGCCGGGTCGGTCGAGAGCACACCGCCGGGACCGCCCTTCGGCGACGACGACGACGAGTGGTGACGCGTGGGTGACATCGCCAGGAGCGCTCTCGGCGGAGCGTGGACGGTGCTGGTGGGGTGGCTCCTGCCGACCGCGTTGAACGTCAGCCTCTTCGCCGTCGCTGTCTGGCCGAGCCTTCGGCATACCGGCCGCCGCGCGGCGCCGTGGTCGGAGGGTGCCACATCCCTGTCCGTCGGAATGCTGAGCGTCTCGGTGCTCCTCGGGCTGGCCCTCAGTGCCCTGCGCAACCCCCTCTACCGCGTGATCGAGGGGTACGCCCTCTGGCCGAGCGCGCTCTACGCGCGCGGCTGCGCCCGCCGGCGGCAGGCCAGGCAGGATCTGCAGGACCGGCTCACGCTGATGCGGCTGGAACGCCAGGAGCGGGAGGGCACCCCGACGCCGGCCGACACCGAACGGCTGACCTCCCTGCGCGCCGACCCCCGGATCGCCCGGGCAGCCCGCAAGGACCGGCGGCGTACAGCCGTACACCGCGCGCTGCTCCGCGAGCGGCTCGCCCGCTACCCGGTCGACCCCGCGCAGGTGGCACCGACGACCCTGGGGAACGCGATCCGGCGGTTGGAGGAGTACGGCTACGACCGCTTCCGCCTCGACACCCAGGTGATGTGGAACGAGCTGGCGGGGAACGCGCCGGAGCAGATCCGTCGGCAGGTCGATCTCGCCCGCGCCAACGTCGACTTCTTCGTCGCCCTGCTCTACGGCCACTGCGCGGTCGTCCTCAGCGCGGCGGTGGCCCTGGCCACGGCTCGCCCCGATGTCCCGGTGCTGATCACGGCCATGGCCGTGCCGGGCGTGCTGATCCCGGTCTGGTACCGCGCGGCCGTGTCGGCGACCGACGAATGGTCCGCCGCCGTCAGGGCCCTCGTGAACACCGGACGCGGACCGCTCGCCGAGTCCCTCGGCCTCGTCCTGCCGGGCGAGCTCGCCCGCGAACGGGAGATGTGGGCCCTGGTCTCCAAGATGTCGCGGCTGCCGCACCATGAACGTGCGGCGGGCCTGGACGTCTTCCGAGCCGGACCGCCCGGAGTCCCACCGGCGCCGGCCGGGGACGGCGGCACAGGTCACCACGCGACGTGAGCGCGCGTGAGCGAGCCGCACGCCGCGCGAGGCCGCCAGGCCCGGCGGCCACGGACGGCTTGTGTGGTTGCGCCGCCTCCGGAGTGGGACGCTGAGAGGAGGGGCCGTGCCGACGAGACCCGGGAGGCCCGATGGGACGGGATGTCCCGGCGCTGGAGTTCACCCGTGACGACCGTCGCCGGTTCCGGAACAAGATGCACAGTTGCCTCGACGTGCTCGCGCGGATGCTGCGGGAGTCGCGGTTCGACTTCGAGCGCCCGCAGGTGGGCCTGGAGATCGAACTGAACATCGTGGACCCCGCCGCCGAGCCCACCATGCGCAGCACCGAGGTCCTGGACGCCATCGCGGATCCCATCTGGTCGACCGAGCTGGGCCGGTTCAACCTGGAGATCAACATCGCCCCGCGACGGCTCACCGCCGGCGGCCCCGACTCCTGGGAGCAGGAGATCCGCGACGCGCTCAACCACGCCGAGGAGAAGGCCGCCGCCATCGGCGCGCACCTGGTCATGATCGGCATTCTGCCGACGCTGGAGCAGCGGGACGCCGGCCCCGCGTCGCTGTCGGAGAATCCGCGGTACCACCTCCTGAACGAACAGATCTTCGCCGCCCGGGGCGAGGACCTGCTGATCGCGGTGGACGGGGTGGAGCGCCTGCGGACCTACGCGGACACGATCACACCGGAGGCGGCCTGTACGAGCACCCAGTTCCATCTGCAGGTCTCGCCGAACGAGTTCGCGGACTACTGGAACGCCGCGCAGGCCATCGCCGGCGTGCAGGTGGCCCTGGCCGCGAACTCTCCGTTCTTCTTCGGCAAGGAACTGTGGCGCGAGACGCGTATTCCGCTGTTCGAGCAGGCCACCGACACCCGGCCGGACGAGATCAAGGTCCAGGGCGTACGTCCCCGGGTCTGGTTCGGCGAGCGGTGGATCACCTCCGTCTTCGACCTCTTCGAGGAGAACACCCGGTACTTCCCGGCACTGTTGCCGGTGTGCGAGGAGGAGGACCCCGAGGAGACGCTCGCCCGCGGTGAGACCCCCGCACTGGCCGAACTCACCCTGCACAACGGGACGGTGTACCGCTGGAACCGCCCCGTCTACGCCGTCGTCGACGGCGTACCGCATCTTCGGGTGGAGAACCGGGTCCTGCCCGCCGGGCCCACCGTGGCCGACGTCCTGTCCAACGGGGCCTTCTACTACGGGCTGGTCCGCGCCCTGGTCGACGAGGACCGGCCCGTCTGGTCGCGGATGTCGTTCTCGGCCGCGGAGGACAATCTGCACGCCGCCGCACGGCACGGCATCGACGCGCAGCTGTACTGGCCCGGGACGGGCCAGGTACCGGTGACCGAGCTCGTACTGCGCCGCCTGCTGCCGCTGGCCGAACGGGGGCTCGAGCGGCTGGGCATGGACGCCGCCTGGCGGGAGCCGCTGCTGGGCATCATCGAGCAGCGGTGTGTCACCGGTCGCAACGGCGCGGTGTGGCAGGCCGAGATGTTCCACCACCTCCACGACGACGCCCACATGGACCGCCACGAGGCGCTGCGGCGGATGACCCAGCAGTACATCGACTACATGCACTTGAACGCTCCGGCACACACCTGGCCGGTCGACTGACCCGCGTCGTCCTTCCGCACACGATTTTCCGGACGCAGCCCGAATCCTTTCGGCGGCCCCGCGCCTCCTATACATGTGCCGACAGACGTCGGGACCACATCGGGAGGTCGTCATGATCGTAGGAATCGCCATCGTCGCCGGAGCCGTGCTGCTCTGCACGTGCAGCTACGTCGTCCTGCGCAAGCGAAAGCAAGCCCGTGGCTGACTCGTCCTGGCCGGGTGAACAGCTGATTCTCGCCGCCCAGAACGGCGACGTCGACTCGATCACCGCGGTGGTGTCGGGCGCGCACCCCAACGTGCGGCGATTCGCCCGCTCGCTCTGTGCCACCCCGGAGGACGCCGAGGACGCGGCCCAGGAAGCCCTGATCATCCTCTACCGGAAGATCGGGATGCTGCGGGCTTCCGGCGCTCTGGCGTCGTGGATGTTCCGCATCGTCCGCAACGAGTGCCTGCGGCGCGCGCGGGGGTTGCGCGCCGACGCGCCCCTGCCGGACGCCGCCGTGCGCTCGGCCGAGGACGTGGTGCTGCAGCGCATCGAGGCGGGCAAGGTGGCGGCCGCCATCGCCGCCCTGCCGGCCGAGCAGCGTCGCGTGCTCATCATGCGGGACATCCAGGGTTACAGCGGTCGCATGGCCGCCGAAGCACTCGGCCTCAGCACCGCGGCGATGAAGTCCCGGCTGCACCGCGCCCGCACCGCCGTTCAGCAGTCCCTCCGTGCCCCCTCCGAAGCCGCACCTGGAGACACCCATGACGACACCCACGACCGACGGTCCTGACTTCGCGAGTGCGTCCCTGCCCCGTCACCTGATCCGGGGCGTGATCGGATTCGGCGGTCTGATCGGCTCGGTCGCGCTCATCCCGGCCGTCGGCCCGGTCAGCCTGCTGCTCCTGCCGGTCGGCGTGCTGGCTCTGCGCGGTTGCCCGATGTGCTGGACCATCGGTCTGATGCAGACCCTCTCGCGCGGTCGCCTGCAGCGCACCTGCGAGGACGGTCAGTGCAAGCTGACCGTCGCGGAGCGGGACGGGGAAGCACGCCCGGCCGACTCCGGGCGTCAGTCCTCGACCGTCACCCGTACGGTCATCACCTCGGTGTCCGCCGCGTCCGGTACGACCATGCCCGCGTCCACGCCGCTGCGCAGGTAGTGCAGGACCTCCGAGTTGAGCTTCTCGCCCGGCACCACGGCCGGGATGCCGGGCGGGTACGGCGTCAGCATCTCGGCGCTGACACGGCCGACGGCCTTCTCCCACGGCACCTGCTCGACCCGCCCGAAGAAGGCGTCACGCGGCAGCATGACCTGCTCCAGGCGGAGTTGGGCCGGGTCCGGGACCTCCACCTGGGGCGCCGGGCGCAGTTCGTCGGCGTGGTCGACGACATCGCGCAGTGCGGTGACGAGCACCGCGGCGGTGTGGGCGTCGTCGGCGTGCGTGAGCTGGGCGCTGGTGCGGCGATGGTCGGAGAGGTGGAGGTTGACCCGGTGATGTTCCCGGATCCAGTCGGCGATCCGGTAGCCGGTGGTGCCGAGGGCGCTGGTGTCGACGATGACCTGAAGGGGGTCGAGGTCGGCAGCGCGTCCGGGGCCGCAGAAGTCGTCGCGCCCATGGACGCGGAGCCCGTCGATCTCGGCGATCCGGCCCCGGACCGTCCTGGCGAGGGCCAGCGCCTCCTCGTACAGGGCATGCCCGTGCTGGGCCATCTGACGGCGCCAGCCGTCGAGGGCCGCGTAGACGAGCACGGAGGGGCTGGTGGTGCCGAGGAGGTCCTCGCGGTTCTTGAGCACCTCGGGCTCGATCAGGTCGCCCTGGAGGTGGAAGACCGAGCCCTGCTCCAGACCGGAGCCCATCTTGTGGACGGACGTGACACACACGTCCGCGCCGGCGTCCATGGCCCAGGTCGGCAGATCCGGGTGGAACGGAAGATGGGCTCCCCACGCCTCGTCCACGATGAGCGGCACACCGTGCTCATGGCACGCCTCGGCGATGCCGGGCAGGTCGGAGCAGGTCCCGTACGGTGTCGGCGTCGTGACCAGGGCACCGCGGGCATCGGGATGCTCGGCGAGGGCGGCCCGGAAGGCTTCGGCCGACGGCGGGTGCGCGAGATGGCGCTCGGCGTCCCACTGGGGGTCCACCCAGATCGGCACGATGCCGGCGAGGACGAGCCCCGACACCACGGACTTGTGGGCGTCCCGCCCCACGAGCAGCTTCTCGTGGGGCCCGGCGACGGACAGCATGGCGGCCTTGACCGACAGGGAACTGCCGCAGGTCGAGAAGAAGGTGTGCTCCGCCCCGACGGCATCCGCCATCAGCTCCTGGGCCCGGGAGAGCACACCCTTCGACGAGGTCCGGTCGTCCAGGCCACTGGTGGCCAGCATGTCCGACCGGAAGACGGCCTCGCCGAGAACCGCGCGCACGCGCGCGTCCGCGCCACGCCCCTGCTTGTGACCGGGCGGGGTGAAGGGGATCTGGTTCTCCGCGTGATACGCGGCCAGTGCGTCGAGTACAGGTGCCTCAGAGTGGTCCATGGCACTCGGCTGCCCCGCGAACCGGCACAAAAACACCGCCTCCGAGGGGCGCGCCGGTGCGCTCGGCACCCCGGTGGAACCGAGAAAGCCCCGGACCACGTGGGCCCGGGGCGTTCGTCCTCCCGGCTACTGCTTCAGCTCGTCGAGGCAGAGTACGAACTGCTTGCCCGAGCTGCGCCGCCCGCCGCGGGTCTCCTCCAGGTAGCCGGCGTCCGACTTGCCCTCGCACTTGGTGGTGTCCAGGGTGTCGGGGATCACCTCGACGACCTTGTAGGTGGCCGCGGTGTCACCGCACTCCACCACCTCCAGGTCAGGAGTCACCGTGGACCCGGTGTTCTTGAGGCAGTCTCCGGCCTTCGCGTGATCGGCGTCGTCCTGGCTCGCGAAATAGCCCACCACGCACATGATGAGGACGACCACGACGGCGACGCCCTTGAGGATCTTCATGATGCCGATGCCCCCGCGCCGGGACGGCGGCGCCGGCTGCTGCGGCGGTGCGTTCCACTGCTGCTGGGGCTGGGGCTGGGGCTGGGGCTGGGGCGGCGGCTGCATGGGCATGTGCTGCTGCGGCGGGTAAGGCTGCTGCTGCGGGTACCCGTACCCCGGCTGGGGCGGGTAGCCCTGCGGCGGC
Organism: Streptomyces sp. NPDC029139; assembly: GCF_055564335.1. Lineage (NCBI taxonomy): Bacteria > Bacillati > Actinomycetota > Actinomycetes > Kitasatosporales > Streptomycetaceae > Streptomyces > Streptomyces sp. NPDC029139. Next base: position 179,867 of record NZ_JBVHWN010000006.1, read on the forward strand.
TGCTGCGCGTGAGCGCCGGGCTGACCGTACGGGCCGGGCCCTTGCTGCGGCGGAAAGGTCATGCGGGAGTCCCCCGTGAGTGCGTGTGACGTGTCCTTTTGACGCGTGCACGCTATAGGAAACGATCACCACTCCCTAAACCGGCGGTGTCGACGGGCTGCGCCTCTCCTCCTCACCCGGTGTGGCGCCGGAGCGACGAGGAAACGCGGGCCTCCTCGGGGAGCGCGCGACAAGAAGGTTCTTCGTATGCTGGTGGTACGCCAGCCGTGTGCGGCTTGACCTGTGGAAACGGCAGCCATGCGGGTTCGGGTCGGAGGCCCGGCCGACTCCGGTCCCGTCCCGGTGGCCGCGTTCCACCGGGGCCGCGGCCTCCCGCCTCCCCGCCCGTCGCGCCGATCCGGCCGGGTTCCTCACCGGCTGCCCGGTCGGCATCGCCCCGATCGGCCGGAAAGAGGTGCATGCTGGGCACCAACAGCGGTCGAGTTCCTGTTTGGAGGCCGGAAGATTGAACGGCGGCAAGGGGAGACGGCGCCTGGTCGGCCGCGCCTCGGCCGGAAGGGGCGCCACCGCGCACCGCTCGGCCGGTGCCCGCGGGCGGATCGGCCGGAGCGGCGGCGGGGTCCCTTTCGACCGGATCACCACGCGTGGTCGGCTGGCCTGGCTGAACTCCGCGGGATCCAGGATCGGCACCACGCTCGACCTGGAGCGCACGGCGCAGGAGCTGGCCGAGTTCACCGTGCCCGCCTTCGCCGACGGCGCCGCCGTCGACATCCTGGAAAGCGTCCTGCGGGGCGACGAGGGCTCCCGGTGGACGGGTACGGGCGTCCCGCTCATGCGGGCCACCGCGCTGTGCGCGATCGAGTCGCTCTCCTCCCTCGAGCCCACGCCGGTGGGCGAGACCTTCTCCCGCCCCGAAGAGGCGCACGAGACGCTCCTCCACCGCTACTGCCTGCGGCAGGGCAAGCCGGTGCTCGTGAGCCGCATGAGGAACGACGACTTCATCAGGGTCGCGCCCACGGAGAGCGCCGCGGCGAAGATGCGGGCCGCCGGCGTGCACAGCTACCTCGCGGTGCCGCTCATCGCCCGTGGACTGCTGCTCGGCAGCGCGGACTTCGTCCGCGGCCCCGGCAGACCGCCGTTCTCCTCCACCGACCTCGCTCTGGCGGAACAGCTGGCCTCCCAGGCCGCCGTCTACATCGACAACGCCCGCCTCTACGGGCGCGAGCGCGAGCACGTCGTCTCGCTGCAGCGCACGCTGCTCCCCAGGGTGACCCCGGTGACGCCCGGCCTGCGCGTGCAGGCCGACTACGCTCCCTCGACGGCCCACCACGGAGTGGGCGGGGACTGGTACGACGTCATGGCCCTGCCGGGGGGACGGACGGCGCTCATGGTGGGCGACGTCATGGGCCACGGGCTGCCCGCGGCCGCCACGATGGGGCGTCTGCGGACGGTGGCCCGCACCCTCATGACGCTGGACATGGCTCCCGAGCGCGTCCTGGCCCGGCTCGACCTCGCCACGCGTGACCTGGAGGACGAGCAGGTCGCCACCTTCCTCTGCGCCGTGTTCGACCCGGCCGACTCCACCTACACCCTGGCCAGCGCCGGTCACCTGCCGCCGCTGCTGCTCGACGGACAGGGCTCCGCCGAGTTCGCGGACGTACCGATCGGCGCGCCGCTCGGCGCGGGAGTGATTCCGTACGACCCGATCCGGCTGAAAGTCCCCGCGGGCGGCAATCTGGTCATGTACACGGACGGTCTCGTGAAGTCCCGCCACGAGGACCTGGAGCACCAGCTGGACTGTCTGCGCTCGGCGGCACGCGGCCTGACACCCGAGTCCCTCCAGGGCGGCGGCTTGATCACGTGCGCACCGGCCGACGCCGCCCGCTTCGACGAGGCCGTGCTCCTCATCGCGACGACGACCGACTCTGCCGGCCCCGACGACCCGGCCGACCTGCGCGAGTGGCAGCTGCCGAGGGAAGGACGCGCGGCGTCCGTCGCCCGCGGCCTGGTCACGGACCAGCTCGCCGCGTGGGACCTGGCGGAGCTCGCCGATGTGTGCGAACTCGTCGTCTCCGAACTCGTCGGCAACGCCCTGCGGTACGGCAACGGCCCCGGCCGGCTCCGGCTGCTGCGCGGCGAGCGCCTCGTCGTGGAGGTCTCGGACACCGGCCCCGACCTGCCCCAGATCCAGCACGCGGATCTCAGCGACGAGGGCGGCCGGGGGCTTCAGCTCATCAACATGCTGTGCCGCCGATGGGGCTCCTGCCGCACCGTCACCGGCAAGGTGGTGTGGGCGGAACAGAACCTGCCCTCCTGAGGACGCGCGGAACGCGCCCGCCCTGAGGGTGCGGAACCCGCCCCCTCAGGACGGCCGGGACCGCGACCGCCCTCACCGCGTCGGCGGCACCCTCGACGGACCGCCGGCCGCGGCCTTCGAGCCCGCGGGCAGCCGCTCGCGATCCACCCCGCTGCGGGCGGCCGCCGCATGCAACGCCCGCAGGGCGACGAGCAGGACGCCGATGTCGTCCAGGTAGACCGGGTCCGGGATCAGGTCGACCGGCGAGACCGTGTAGACCACCGCCGCCCAGAACAGGGCCTTGGACCGCAGCGGGACACCGGCGTCCAGCAGCAGCTTGCGCGCCCGGAAGACGCGTACGAGCAGAACGGCCGCGTATCCCGCCACCACGAGCAGGAGAACCGCGGCGACGATGAGCCAGAGGGTGCTGTCCATCCCGGTCTCCTACCCGCTTTCGCGCCCGTGACGGCCCCGCCGCGCCGAGGCCACCGCGGCGGTGGGGGTTTGACGGCGCGACAAGCGGCAAGGCGAATCGACGGGTGCCCAGCAAACAGTGACGAACAGCCAGCCAGGAGTCACCGTCCAGGAAGGCAACCATGTCGACCCTGACCGCAGTTCTCATCCTCGCGGTGCTGGTCGCCGCGCTACTGGTGGCCGGTGTCATGCTCCGGGCCCGTACGGGCAGGGGCAGCGGCACACGCTCCCTCAAGCGACGCTTCGGCCCCGAGTACGACCGCACGCTCGAACGGCACGGCGGCGACAGCGAGTCCGCCCACCACGACCTGCGCGAGCGGGTCGAGCGGCACGGCGGCATCCGCCCCCTGCCCCTGGAGCCGGCGATCCGCGAGCACTACGTCGCTCAATGGACCATGCTCCAGGAGCGCTTCGTCGACGCGCCGAGGCAGGCCGTCGCCGATGCCGACGAGCTCGTCACGCGGATCGCCGCGGCCCGGGGCTTCCCGGACCCCCAGCGGCGCGAGGAGCAGCTCGCCGCCCTGTCGGTGCACCATCCGCGCCACGTGGAGGGGCTGCGCACGGTCCGCCGCGTCGTGAACTCCCCGTCCGCCTCCACCGAGGAGCTGCGGGACGCACTGGTGCACGCCCGTGCCCTGTTCGAGGACCTGACGGCGGCCGGGGGTCCGGCCGGCGCCGAAGCCGCCCGGACGCGCACGGAGTCCGGGCGACACCGCGGGCATCTCCTCAAGCCGAAGGGAAGTGGCGCGTGATGGCACGCGAGAACCGGGATCAGTGGTCGGCGAGCGGTACCGAGGGAGACGCACGGCGCGCATCCACGCCGCCGGACACCCCTGAGGGTGCGCGCGGCGCGGGCGGCGCCAAGGGGCCGTCGCCCACCGGAAGCCGGGGAGTCCCTTCCCCGGCCGTACCCGCCCAGCGCGCCGGCCGTCCCGCTACACCGCCTCCCGCACCGCCGGTCGGCGCGCCCCCGCCGCCCACCCCGCCTCCGGTGACGCAGTCGCCGCAGTCCGCCGTCCCGTTCGACGACCCCGGTGCCACGGGCCGGAGCGGTGGGAGCCGCACGCACGCTCCCGCCGTGCCCCCCGCCGCGCCGCGCGGACGTGACACGACGGACCGGCCGGGCGACGGGAGCGGCCCGGGGCCGGGTGACGGCGGCGGGCACGACGTCAGCGGTGCGGGCGGCTCCGCCACCGGTACGGGCCACGAGCCCGCCGCCGGCGGCGGCGACGGCCCGGCCGGGCAGCTGCTCGGCGACGGGGAACGCGACCGTCTCGGACAGCGCCTGCACCACGCGCTCGCGGGGTTCGTCGACTCGCCGCACGACGCGGTCGCCGAGGCGGCCGATGTCCTCGCCGAGGCGGAGCAGCAGCTCATCGCCTCCCTGAGGGACCGTCGTGCCGCGTTGCGGGCGGGCTGGCAGGAGAACGGAGACCCGGACGGCCCGGGCCCCGACACCGAACAGCTCCGGCTCACCCTGCGGACCTACCGCGAGGTGACGGAACGGCTGCTCCGGGCGTGACCCGGCACCACCCTCGCGCGTGACGGAAGCCCTCAGGATCCCCTGGGGGCTTCCGTCACGCCGGGCCCCGGAGCCGAGGTTCATGGGGGAGTGGCGACCCGGTCACGGGGCACCAGGAACCCATGCGAGATGACGCAGAAGACATACCTCCGCACAGAACGCCGAGACGCGAACGGGCCCCGCGCAGATGGCCCGTCGTCGCCGTCGGGCTCGTCGCGCTGTCCCTCGTTCTCTTCCTCCTGGGGCGGTTCGTCCATGTGCCCGGCCTCGACGACGTGTTCGGCGTCGACACGCAGGACCGTTCCGGCCCGGCCGTGCTCAAGTCCATCCAGGACATGCACCGCTACGAGGGCGCCGCCGGCAGCTACCAGGTCGTCGTCGACCTGGAGAAGGACGCCCGACTGCTGCCCGACTCGATCCGCGGGACCCGTACGCTCTTCGTCGCGAGCGGGAGCGTCGCCGCGTACGTCGACTTCGGCGGCATCGGTCAGGGCAGCGTCACCGTCGACGAGACGCGTACCACCGCCACGCTCCGTCTGCCGCACGCGCGGCTCGCCGAACCGGCCATGGACCCCAAGCGCTCCTACACCGTCTCGAAGCAGCGCGGCCTGGTCGACCGACTGGGCGACCTCTTCTCCGACAACCCGGCCGACGAGCGCGCCGTCCACATCCTCGCCGCCGAGCGCATCGGCGACGCCGCGGAGGAGAGCGACCTGACGCAGCGGGCAGAGAAGAACACCACGTCGATGCTGCAAGGTCTGCTCCGCGCCCTCGGCTTCGAGCGGGTCACGGTCACGTACGCCTGACACCTCCGGCCGACATCCACACCTGACGCACTATTTCCCAGGAGGAAGCTTTCATGGACGAACGACAGGACGGGGCGACGGCTCGGTCGGGCGGTCGGGCCGAGACGGAGGAGGAGCGCGCCGACCGGCGCTGGCAGGAACTCATCCAGGAGATAAGGGTCGCCCAGACCGGCGTGCAGATCCTTCTCGGCTTCCTTCTCACGGTGGTCTTCACCCCGCTCTTCCAGGACTTGGACCAGACGGACAAGACGATCTACATCATCACCGTCGTCCTGGGGTCCCTCGCCACAGGTGCGCTGATAGGACCGGTCTCCTTCCACCGGATCGTGTCCGGACGGCGGATCAAACCGCAGGCGGTCGTCTGGGCGTCGCGGCTCACCTTCACCGGCATCCTGCTGCTCCTCGCGACGCTGACGTCGGCGCTGTTCCTCATCCTGAGGGTGGCCACCCACGACCCGTACGTGCCCTGGCTCGTCTCCGGCGTCCTGGTCTGGTACCTGTCCTGCTGGTTCGTTCTGCCCCTGTGGGTCCGTACCCGGTACACCAGCGGGGCCGGCGCCGGCTGACCCCGCACGCGGCCCCGGGCGCCGTGTCGCGTACGTGTGCGAAGGTGACCCGGTGAGCACGCCCGAGAAGACCGACCACCGCCTCCTCCTCGGCTGTATGGGCCTGGGGGGAGGCTGGGACACGATGCCCCACACGGCCGCCGACATCGCCGCGGCGGAGACCGCCGTCGAGGCGGCGCTGGACAGCGGCATCACCGCCTTCGACCATGCCGACATCTACCGGCACGGAAAGTCCGAAGCGGTCTTCGGCGAGGTCCTGGCCCGCTCGGCCGGGCTGCGTGAGCGGATCACCCTGCAGACCAAATGCGGCATTCGCCTGGCGGAAGGGGACCGGCCCGGCCTGTACGACCTGCGGGGCTCCTCCCTCGTCCGCAGGGTCGAGGAGAGCCTGGAGCGGCTGCGCACCGACGTCCTCGACGTCCTCCTGCTGCACCGCCCCGACCCGCTGGCCGACCCCGCCGACATCGGTGAGGCCCTGACGTCGCTCCACCGTCAGGGCCTGGTCCGCCGGTTCGGCGTCTCGAACATGAACGCGGCGCAGATCGCCCGGCTCCAGGCCCACATGGACCTGCCGCTCGTGGCCGACCAGCTGGAGATGAGCCTGCACCGGCGCGCGTGGCTCGAGGACGGCGTCCTCGTCAACACTCCGGAGTCCGCGGCCAACGGCTTCCCCGCCGGTACCGTCGAGCACTGTCTGACCCACGGCATCGGGCTCCAGGCGTGGGGCGCACTGGCCCAGGGACGCTACACCGGGGCACAGCAGACGGCGCGGGAGACGGCCACGGCCGCTCTGGTGGCCTCGCTCGCCGAGGCCAAGGGCACCACGCCCGAGACGATCGTCCTCTGGTGGCTCCGGCGGCACCCGGCCGCCATCACGCCCGTCATCGGTACGTCGAACCCGGAACGGATCCGCGCGTGCAGGGACGCGGCCATGGGGGAGCCCGACCTGAGCCACGAGGAGTGGTACACCCTGTGGGTCTCCGCGCGCGGCGCCGCGCTGCCGTAGCCGTGTCCGGGCGGCGCCGATGCGGGTGTGCCGCTCGGGGGCGTCCGGCCGATCGTGCCGGGCCCGCGCGCCCTGGCACCGCGCCTCGCCGCGGCTGATCGACCGGACACCCCTACGGCCGCGCGAAGAGCTGAGAGGTCTCGGCCGCCCAGTCGATCCGCGCCGACTCCTCGCCCTCGGGCACGGCACCGTACGTCTCGCCCAGCCAGTTCCGCAGGCCCGCGCGGTCGACGTCGACCACGGCGCACGCGCCGGCCTCGCCCAGCCGCATGCGGACGCGTCCTTCCCTGCCACCGCAGCGCAGCGGCCACAGCCGGACGTCGCCCTCCCCGCTCAGGACACGGGTCCCGGAGCGCAGCAGCTCACGGGAGAAGGTCCAGTCGACGACCCTGCCCATCGGAAGCCGGAAGGCGATGCGTACGGCCCAGGGGTCGTCCGGGTCGTAGTGGAACGTGGCCCCGATGGGCAGGGCGGTCGCTCCGTGGACCTGGCGGGCGGTGGTGTGCCACGCCCGCACCGGAGGTGCCGGGGGCCTCTGGGTGGTCTCGTGCCGGCTCGAATCAGACATCGTCACCCGTTCCGTCGGGGGAGATCGCGCCGCTGGCTGAGCGGCGCCGTACCCCTCGCTCGTAACCCCGGATCAGGATTTCACGCATGCTTTCGGTGCGAGGGGCCTGAAAGAGTGCCCTCCTCGCAGGGCCGTGACGGGTTCACGGAGGCCCGCCCCGCCGCAAGGGTCCGCTCCGGGATACGCGATCATGGCCGGATGAACGCACAACGGGGAAGCAACGCAAAGGAATTTGTCCAGGAACTCGCCCTGCGGCTCGTCGCGGCCGACACCGACGGCTGGGCGCCGGAGGGGGTGAGGGCCGTGGCGGCGGAGCTGGGCTGGACGTGGCAGGACACCTCGGACGCGCCGGTGTTGATCACCGGTCGGTCCACGGGCGATGCCCGGCTCCGCCCGGTCGGCGAGTACGAGAAGCGGTACGTCGGCGGTGAGTCGTACGTGGAGATCGCGGTTCCGGTGGCGGCCCCCGCGCCGGACGCCGCGGCGCAGGCAGCAGCCTTCCGCGCCGCCAAGGAGGACGTGACCGCGGTGCTGGGCGAACCGTCCGTCATGGGCTCGCACGGCGACCTGGGCCCCTTCTACGACAGCGGCCCGCTCTGGGGCGCACCCTTCCTGCGCTGGCGCGGCAGGCCGAACACCCTCGAACTGCGCGCCGGGAGGACGGGACCGGAACTGGTCCTGCAGCCCACCGACCCGGCGGAGAACTGGTTCTGGCGTCAAGGCATCGGTGAGGAGCACTCGATCAGCGGTTTCTTCGGCAGCAACCGCGACGAGGCCAACATCGGCCTCGGCTTCCCCGGCGGCTGGACCGCCCGGAGCTGGGAGACCGTCACGCGCTCGCTGGGGGATTTCCTCGGAACGCTGCCCGCCGAGACCACGGCCCTGGGCATCCGGATCGCGATGCCGCTCTACGGACGCAACAGCCGCAGCGCGCCCCTCCTCTTCGAGGTGGCGTGCGGCGACCGGCTCTCGATCGGCTGCTTCCCTCCGGACGAGGTCGACCCGGCCGCACTCGGCTGGGGCACGGTCGCCGAACACCCGCACACGGCCTCGGTCTTCAGCGACGACGATCCGGTGTGGCGGGTGGACGCCGGAGGCCCCGGCGAGCCGAAGGGCCGCGCACTCGCGGAGATGCTCGTGGCGACGGCCAGGGCGGCGGGCGTGAGCGAGCCCACCGACCTGATCGTCGGCGGCGAGGCGGAGTACGTGGACGGCTACCACATCACCTACTACGGCCTGGGCCTGCCGACCGGCTGACCTTCTCCCGCGGCGCGCACCCCGTGGGGAGGAGCCCCGCTGAGCGCCGGAGAATGCCGGTTCCCGCCGACGCGGGAACCGGCGCCTGTCTCAGGGGCTACGGATCGACGCACACGAGGGAGCCGACCGGAAAATTGTTGCCGGTCGACGTCGCGGTGAACCCGAAGGTGACGCTGCCGTCCGGCGGGATGGTCCGGTTGTAGTCGAGGTTCCTGACCGTGAGCGTGCCGTCGGGGCCGGTGCTCGGCGCGCCGTTCCACAGGCTGCTGATCCGGGTTCCCGCGCCGGGCGTCCACTTCACGGCCCAGCCGTCACGGGCTGTCGTGGCGTGGTTCATGACCTCGACGGAACCCTGGAAGCCGCCGTTCCAGGCGTTCGTGACCCTGTAGACGGCCATGCACCCGGTGTGCGGGTCGGTCGGCGTGGGCGTCGGATCCGGGGTAGGGGTGGGCGTCGGCGTCGGCGTCGGGGTGGGTGTCGGGGTGGGTGTCGGTGTGGGCGTGGGTGTCGGGGTGCCGCCCGAGCCGCGGATGCCGGTGACCTCGCCGTTGCCGCCGTCGAAGACGATGTCGGAGCAGGAGAAGAAGTTCTCCTGGCTGTCCGAGCGCACCCACTGGATGAACAGCACCGCGTCACCCGAGCGGCCCGCCGGCAGGTTCAGATCCCAGTGGTAGTGGCCGCCGTCCGTGCCCGGTGAGCCCGACTGCGGTGGGTCGGTGACGGTCTGGATCAGCTCCAGGTCGTCCCAGCCCAGTGCGGAGGCGGGCGAGTAGCCGGGCTTCGACAGGTACACCCGGAAGGAGCCCGGGTGCGCGGCCCAGTTGCTGTGCCTGACCTGGACCGTCTTCCCGGACGTCAGGTGCGTTCGGGGCCAGTCGGTCCGGGCGGCGTTGTATCCGGTGAAGTCGTACGGAGACCGGTCACCGGCGCTGCACAGAGTTGCGTCCGGGACGTAACCGGGCCCGCGCCCGCCCGCCTGGGAGTCGAGCACGGCGAACCAGTTGTACAGGGAGTTCGCGCCGCTCTCGTCGAGAGCCGCCCTGCACGCCGGGTTGGTGGGGTCCAGGGCGCCGGTGGCCGTTCTGGCGTCCAGCCAGCAGAGGTAGGTGCGCGACCCCGGCGTCATCGTGACGCCGTGCGCCTGCGCGCTGCCCTGGCCCAGCAAGGTCAGGCCGAGGCCGCCGAGCAGCGTCGCGAGTACCGCCAACAGGGAGGCGAGTCGTTTCTTCCGTCCAGCCATGATGTCTCCTGTGCGTGGGGTGAACTGTTCTCCGGTCGGTGTGCTCCTCGTGCGGTGACGGTGCGGTGGAGAGCCCTCCCGCGGGGCGCCGGGGCCCCGGGGCCCCGGGGCCCCGGGTCGGTCGTGGGTCGGTCGGGGTCGGTCGGCGGATCGGGTCACGTACAGACGGCGCCGTTGAGGCTGAACCCTGAGGGCGGCGCGAACGTGCCGCTGTAGGTGCCCTGGAAGCCGAACGTCTGGGTGGCGCCGGGCGCGATCCGCGCGTTGTGCGCGAGGCCGGTCGCCGTCACGGGCCCCGAGGCAGCTGTGACGGAGGCGTTCCACGCCTGGGTGATGCGCTGCCCCGAGGGGAGGGTGAACGACAGCTTCCACGGATCGACGGGGACCGATCCGGTGTTGGCGACGGTGACGTCGGCGGTGAAGCCGCCGGCCCAGACGTTGGTCGCGTACGTCACCTTGCAGGCCGTCGACGGGCCGGGTTCACCGGGGCCGGGTTCACCGGTGCCTGGGCCACCGAGGTTCACGGCGGAGGAGAAGGAGTGCACCGCCAGCCCGGCGCCGTTCTCCCACGGCTCGAAACCGGCCTGAACACTGGTCAGATACCAGTTGTTCTGAGCCATGCCACGGGAGACGGTCTCCCGGACGAAGTCCATGACGTCGAAGCTCCAGCCGGGGATGGCCGCCGGGGCGACGAAGGAGATGACGTCGTTGGAACCGTTGCTGCCCGTCCACACCTGCCAGGTGCGCCCGGCCACGGTGGCGGTGCCGACCGGTGAGCCGATCGGCTGGACGGGACCGGCCTTGTGGAACCAGATCATGATCTCGGTCCGGTTCACCCCGTCCGTCCTGGGTGTCGGGTCCAGCCAGATGTCGTACGAGGCGTTGTACACCGCGTCGCCGACATAGCCGTACGAGATGCTGCTGGGGGCGCTCGCGATCTTGCTGACCTGCGCCGGGAGGCTGGTTCCGGGCGAACAGTTGGTGTAGTGGCAGCCGTTGAAGACCGACGGATAGGACTTCGGGGCGCCGTTGGTGGGCACGGCGCCGTCGGCCCTGGTCACCCGGAAACCGGTGTCGGTGGCGGTGACGCACTGGGGAGCGCTGGTGCCCCAGCGGTTGTTCTGGATGACGTAACGGCCCTGGATCGTCGTGGAACCGTACTGTTCGCAGATCAGGGTGTCGGCCCGGGCCGCGGGCGCGGCGGTCACGAGAGCCGCGACGGTGGCGAGGACGAGGAGCAGCGCGCCGAGCATGCCGCGCGTGGTGGTGGGGCGATGCGGTGACGCTCGCATGTGGGGGGCCTCTCTGGGGACGGTGATCGAAGGGAGCGGCCCGACTGTCCGCTGGGAGCGCTCCCACGACTGGGCACTGTAAAAGGCTGAGATGCCCCTGACAACCCATCGGGCGGAGGGGCGAACTGCGTGCCCCTGGGCCCCGGTTGTTCGATCCCGTGCCGTCCTGGCCGTTGACGTCGACCGGTCCGGCCGCGACGATGGCCACCGCCGGTATGGGAGCGCTCCCATAGTGGTGTTCCGCTCCGCCCCCCTACGAGGAGCCCAGACGTGAACAGTCGTAGAACCGCCTTGCTGACCCTGTCCGCCCTGCTGGCGACGGGTCTCGCCGCGGTGCCCGCCGGCCCAGCGGGGGCGGACGAGACCGAGCAGATCAGAAACGGCACCTTCGACGCGGCGACCGACGCGTGGTGGACGGACAACGTCACCGTCGGGCCGTCCGACGGCAGGCTCTGCGCCGACGTGCCGGGTGGCACGGCGAACCGCTGGGACGCCGCCGTCGGCCAGAACGACATCAGCCTCGTGAAGGGAGAGTCGTACCGGTTCAGCTTCACCGCGACGGGCGCCCCCGAAGGCAATTCCGTCCGCGCGGTCGTGGGCCTCCAGGTGTCGCCGTACGACGCGTACCACGAGGTCACTCCGCAACTGAGCGTCTCCGGCAACACGTACACCTACACGTTCGCCTCACCCGTCGACACCACCCAGGGCCAGGTCGCCTTCCAGCTCGGCGGCGGCGCCGAGCCCTGGCGGTTCTGCCTCGACGACGTGTCCCTGCTGGGCGGCGTGCCCCCGCAGCGGTACGAGCCCGACACCGGCCCTCGCGTCCGGGTCAACCAGGTCGCCTACCTGCCCCGCGGGCCGAAGAACGCCACCCTCGTCACCGACGCGACCGCACGGCTGCCGTGGGAGCTGAAGAACGCCACCGGCACCGTCGTCGCGCGCGGCTGGACCGTGCCGCGCGGCGTCGACCCGTCCTCAGGGCAGAACGTCCACTCGATCCACTTCAGTGATCACCGTGGCGTGGGGGAGGGTCTCACGCTGGTCGCCGACGGCGAGACCAGCCGCCCCTTCGACATCGGCACCGCCGCCTACGAGAAACTGCGCCTGGACGCGGGGAAGTTCTACTACACCCAGCGCAGCGGGGTGGAGATCCGGGACGACCTGCGGCCCGGTTACGGCCGCGAGGCCGGTCACGTCGACGTCGCCCCCAACCAGGGGGACGGGAACGTGCCCTGTCAGCCCGGCGTGTGCGACTACACGCTCGACGTCACCGGCGGCTGGTACGACGCCGGTGACCACGGCAAGTACGTCGTCAACGGCGGCATCTCGGTCTGGCAGCTGCTCAGCACCTACGAGCGAGCCCGGCTCGCCCGCACCGGGCAGGCAGGAAAGCTGGGCGACGGCACGCTGAACATCCCCGAGAGCGGCAACAAGGTCCCGGACATCCTCGACGAGGCCCGCTGGGAGCTGGAGTTCCTGCTCAAGATGCAGGTGCCGGACGGCAAGCCGCTCGCCGGCATGGTCCACCACAAGATCCACGACGAGCAGTGGACCGGCCTGCCGCTGATGCCCTCCGACGACCCGCAGAAGCGTGAACTGCACCCGCCGACCACCGCGGCCACCCTGAACCTCGCGGCCACCGCGGCCCAGGCGGCCCGCCTCTACAAGCCGTACGACCCGGGGTTCGCCGCCGGCGCGCTCGCGGCCGCCCGCACGGCCTGGGCCGCGGCCCTCGCCCACCCCGACGTCCTCGCCTCGGAGAGCGACGGCATCGGCGGCGGCAGCTACGCCGACCGCGACGTCACCGACGAGTTCTACTGGGCGGCCGCCGAGCTGTACCTGACCACGGGCGGGAAGGAGTTCCAGGACCACATCCTGAACTCCCCGGTCCACACCGCCGACATCTTCGGGCCGATCGGCTTCGACTGGGCGCGCACGGCCGTCCCCGCCCGGCTCGACCTGGCCACGGTCCCGAACCGGCTGCCCGGCCGCGACAAGGTCCGCCAGTCCGTGCGCAAGGGAGCCGACCGCTACCTCGCCACACTGAACGCCCACCCCTACGGCATGCCGTACGCCCCCGAAGGCCACCGGTACGACTGGGGCTCCACCCACCAGATCCTGAACAACGCCGTCGTCCTGGCCACCGCCTACGACCTCACCGGCGGCGCGAAGTACCGCGACGGGGCCGTGCAGGCGATGGACTCCGTCCTGGGCCGCAACGCCCTGAACATCTCGTACGTCACCGGCTTCGGCGAGGTCAGCGCGCAGAACCAGCACAGCCGCTGGTACGCCCGCCAGCTCGACCCGAGGCTGCCGCGCCCGCCCGTCGGCTCGCTCTCCGGCGGCCCGAACTCGAGCATCCAGGACCCGCTCGCCCAGAGCAGGCTCCAGGGGTGTGTCGGTCAGTTCTGCTACATCGACGACATCCAGTCCTGGTCGACCAACGAGCTCACGATCAACTGGAACTCCGCACTGACCTGGATGGCCTCCTTCGTGGCCGATCAGGGCTGACCGGGACCGGCCGGGGCGGGCCGGCTGCTGACCGTGGCGAGCGGGGGCGGGGCCGGTTTCGGTCCCGCCCCCGCGTCGTCATCGATCCGTTGACATGAGACTTGTCGTCGTTCGGATGACATGTTACAAAGGTGTCAGGTGAAGCGCATTGGCAGTCACTGCCTGATCCCATTGGAGGTGTTTCGCGATGTTGATGCGCACCGACCCGTTCCGCGAGCTCGACCGCCTCACCCAGCAGATGCTGGGCTCCACGGGGACCTGGTCGCGGCCGTCGGCGATGCCGATGGACGCCTACCGCGAGGGCGACGTCTACGTCATCGCCCTCGATCTGCCCGGTGTCGCGCCGGAAGCGATCGACATCGACGTGGAGCGGAACATGCTGACGGTCAAGGCCGAGCGCCGACCGGTCGCGAAGGCCGACGACGTCCAGATGGAGCTGTCCGAGAGGCCCCTCGGAGTCTTCTCCCGGCAGCTGATGCTGGCCGACACCCTCGACACCGAGGCCATCGCCGCCGACTACGAGGCGGGCGTGCTCACTCTGCGTATTCCGATCGCCGAGCGCGCCAAGCCCCGCAAGATCACCATCAACCGGGGCGACGACCGCAAGCAGATCAGCGGCTGAACCGTCACGAACGCCGGGAGCGGGGGGCGGAAGTCCTCCCCCTCCTCCGTCCTCCCCTCCCCGCCCCGGCCGCGCGGTCCTCGGCGTCGTCACCGGCGCGGCGGACGAGGACCTGCTGACCGCGGCCCTGCACACCTTCACCCCGCGCCCGGCTACGACCCCCGGTCGGCCGGCGCCTCTGGAAATGTGTCCGCTCCGCCCGGTCCACGGATTCCACGAACCGGGCGCCGAAGAGAACGGCGATCTCTCCCAGCATGACTCTTCAGACCGAGACCATGGCAGCCCCCGTCTCCGGAACCGGAACCGGAACCGTCACCGGCGCTGCGTCCTACTCCGGCATGATCGAGCGTGTGCGCTACGAAGGCGCCTATCCGACGCGTGAGCGCGCCGAGGAAGTCGTCCACTCCGTACTCGCCGCTCTGGGACGGCAGCTCGTCGGTGACGAGCGGGTCGACCTCGCCGCTCGCCTCCCCGTCGAGGCCGCCCTGGTCCTCACCGCCCAGATCCCCGCGACCACACCGCTGACCGGCTGGGAGTTCGTCAAGGACCTCGCCCAGCGCACCGGCGGCACTCCCGCCACCGCCCGCTGGAACGTCGGCGCGGTCCTCGCCGCCGTGTCCCAGCTCGCCGGACCGGAACTCATCGACCGCATCATCGGCCAACTCCCCTCCGGCTACGCCCTCCTCTTCGGCAAGGCCGAACTTCATCAGCCCAGGTACCGGGCCGCGTGAGCTTCTGCCTTATCCGTTTGCCGCCGACCGAGCCGGTCGGATAGGAAGCTCACATGTTGAGAGGCAGCACGGTCGGGCTCAGGGCCCGGCACGAGGACGACATTCCGATCCTGCGGACCGAGCTCTACGACGATGTGGTCAACGGCTCGCGGGCCGAAGCCGCGCCGTGGCGGCCCATCGCGCCGGGCTCGAAGGATCCGCGGCTCGTGGTGGACGACACGAACCAGGGCTCCGTCCCGTTCTCCGTGGTGGAGTTGGAGGGCGGCACCCTGGTCGGCACCGCGACGCTGTGGGGCATCGACAACCATCACCGGTCCGCGCACATCGGCCTCGGACTGCTGCCGTCCGCCCGCGGCAAGGGCTACGGAACCGACGTGGTCGCGGTGCTGTGCCACTACGGGTTCATCGTGCGCGGCCTGCAACGGCTGCAGATCGAGACGCTTTCGGACAATACCGGGATGCTGCGCTCCGCAGAGCGCAACGGCTTCGTCCGTGAGGGCGTGCTGCGCTCCTCGGCCTGGGTGCTGGGTGAATTCCTGGACGAGGTGCTGCTCGGGCTCCTCGTCCACGAGTGGAAGGCGCACGCGACGGCCCAGGCGCCGGTGCGGACGTAGTCAGCAAGGGCTTGCAGGAACTTTCAGCTCGGAAAATGTACGGTGACCTGGGTGTTCCTACTCTTTGCTGATCAGTGACTGAAAATACATTCAAGTGTTTGCGCAAGTTCTTACCGGGTCGCCAGGATGCGGGGCATGACGAACTCGTTCTCCATGCCCCGCATGTCACGGCCCGTCGCCCTCGCGGCCACGGCCGCCGTCGGTCTCCTGGCCGCTCTGACCGCCGTTCCGCCCGCCGCGGCGGTCACCGGTTCGGAGCCCCCCGAGTGCGTGCAGCTCTACTCGAGCTGGCGCTACACCACGGTCGTCAACAGCTGTGACAGCACCGTCGCCGTCACGGTGGCGTACGCGGACGGCCAGACCGCCCCCTGCCGCGTCATCGAACCCGGAGCGGCGGCGACCTTCGCCGGATACGGGCCGCAGCTCAACCAGGTGACGGCACTGCGGACCTGCGAACCCGATCCCCTTCCGTCCTGACGATCCACACCTGACCCCGCTCACGACACCGCGCGCGACGCGTAGGCGCGGATGTCGGCGTCGGGATCGGTGATGGCCGTCGCGAGGGCGGCGCGGGCTTCGGCGTCGGCGCGGTGGGCGAGGAGGGAGAGGACGGCGGCCTTCCGCACATCGGCGTTGAGGTCGTCCAGGGTTTTGGCCAGAGCGGGGACGGCCTGCGCGGTCGAGGCCGAGCGGAGGCCGGTCGCCGCGCCGGCCCGGACCTGCCAGGCGGGATCCGCCAGGGCGGCCACGGCCCGCGCCGCGTACGGGACCGGGCAGCCGGTGGCGGCCAGCGCGGCGAGGGCGGCGGCGCGGACGAGCGAGTCGGCGTCGTCCAGCAGCGGCTCGAGCGGCGCGGACGCCGGGGAGCGCACGGCCGCCAGGCCGCGGGCCACCGCGACCCGTACCTCGCGGGCCGGATCGGTTGCGGCCCCCGCCAGTTGCGGTACCGCGTCCACCGAGACCAGGGCCCGGACGGCGGTGATGCGGACCTCGACGTCGCCGTCGGCCAGCGCGGCGGCGTACACCCCGGCGTCGCCCAGCCGCAGGGCCCGCAGCACGTCGAGCGCGGCGGTGCGGACGGCCGGGTCGGCGACGTCCAGAGCTTCCTGGAGCGCCGCGCCCAACCGCGAATCCGCGGGCAGCACCTCGACCAGTTCGCGCAGCGCTGCCGCGGCGGCGGCCCGGACCTGCGGAGCGGTGTCCCGCAGGCGCTCGGCGAGCGCGGGACCCGCGCCGGCCGGCACCGTCTCGCCGAGGGCGGCCACGGCGGCCACCCGCACCGCCGGGTCGGCGTCCACGAGGTAGGGGCGGAGGGCCTCCAGGTCGGGGGACTCCTCGGCCAGGGAGAGGAGACGGAGGAGGGCGGGGCTGGGCGCGGTGACGTCGAACGCCTCGTCCGTGGCCGGTGCCGCGTCGTCCGGCCCCGTCGGGGGCGTGGCGGGGCGGGCCGCCGGGGCGGCCTCCCGCGGGCCGGCCGTGGCCACCGGCACCAGCGCCACCTCGCCGAGCCACCTCTCCGGCCCCTGCTCCGGCGTGAACTCCGGCACCGGGACCACATACGGTTCGACCGGCCGCGCGGTGAACTCCATCGCTCCGGAAGCGGACTTGCGCAGGTCGAGGTGGTGCAGCCAGCCGGTGTCGTCCCGCCCCGGGTGGTCCAGCCGCTCGTGGTACAGGCCCCACCGGGACTCGGTCCGGGCCAGCGAGGCCCGGGCGGCCATCTCCGCGCAGTCCCGGATGAAGGTCACCTCCGCGCACCGCATCAGCTCGTGCGGCGTGCGCGCGCCCATCCCGGCGATCTCCTGTGACATCCGGGTGAACGCCTCCACCGCCAGCGACAGCTTCGCGCCCGTCTTCGGCGGTGCCACGTAGTCGTTGACGAACCGCCGCAGCTTGTACTCCACCTGCGGCTGCGGCGGCCCGTCGGGGTGGCGCAACGGCCGGTAGACGAGGTCGTGGGCGGCGGCCAGCTGGTCGGAGGGCAGCACGCCCTCGTACGCCCGGTACCGCGAGGCGTCCTCACCGGCCAGATCGCCGTAGACGAACGCGCCGATCATGTAGTTGTGGGGTACGCAGGCCAGGTCGCCGGCCGCGTACAGCCGGGGCACGGTGGTGCGGGCGTGCGCGTCCACCCGGACCCCGGACGCCGAGTGCCCGCCGCAGAGTCCGATCTCCGAGATGTGCATCTCGATGTCATGCGTGCGGTAGTCGTGGCCGCGGTTCTGGTGGAACGTGCTGCGGGTGGGCCGCTCCGTCGTGTGCAGAATCGATTCGACCGAGGCGATGGTCTCGTCCGGCAGATGACTGAGCTTGAGGTACACCGGACCCCGGTCGGAGGCGAGTTCGGCCGCGAACTCGGCCATCATCTGCCCCGACCAGTAGTCGGACTCCACGAACCGCTCGCCGTGCCGGTTGACCTGGTACCCGCCGAAGGGATTCGCGACGTACGCGCACGCCGGCCCGTTGTAGTCCTTGATCAGCGGGTTGATCTGGAAGCACTCGATCCCGGTCAGCGCGGCCCCCGCGTGGTAGGCCATCGCGTACCCGTCGCCCGCGTTCGTCGGGTTCTCGTACGTCCCGTAGAGATAGCCGGAGGCGGGCAGACCGAGCCGGCCGCACGCCCCGGTGGCCAGGATCACCGCGCCCGCCCGCACGGTGACGAACGCGCCGGTGCGGGTGTCGAAGCCGGCCGCGCCGATGGCCCGGCCGTCGTCCGGGTGGGTCAGCACCCTGACCGGCATGACCCGGTTCTCGATGCGGATCCGCTCCCTCATCTCGCGCCGCCGCAGCTGCCGGTAGAGGACCTTCTTGACGTCCTTGCCCTCCGGCATCGGCAGCACGTACGAACCGGACCGGTGCACCTGCCGCACCGCGTACTCGCCGTGCTCGTCCTTCTCGAACTTCACCCCGTACGACTCCAGCCGCTGGACCATCGCGAAGCCGCGGGTCGCGGTCTGCCGGACGGTGGACTGGTCGACGACGCCGTCGTTGGCACGGGTGATCTCGGCGACGTAGTCGTCGGGTTCGGCCCGGCCCGGGATGATCGCGTTGTTGACCCCGTCCATGCCCATGGCGAGGGCGCCGGAGTGCCGGACGTGCGCCTTCTCCAGAAGCAGCACCTGTGCGCCGCGTCCGGCGGCGGTCAGCGCGGCCATGGTGCCGGCGGTGCCGCCGCCGATGACCAGGACGTCACAGGACAGTTCGGTCGCGTCGGCGAGGGCGGGGATGGCCGTCGGGGTGTCCACCAGGGTGTCCACGGAGGTGCCTTTCGAGGTGGCTTTCAGAGGGATTCGAGGATGCGGCGGTGCAGTTCGGCGGTGCCGGGCGCGTGCCGGGAGCCGCGCTCACGCGGATGCGGTACGTCGAGCACCTGCCCGGAGCCGAGCAGCAGGACCCGGTCGCCGAGATGCAGGGCCTCGTCCACGTCGTGGGTGACGAAGACGACGGTGGCGCCGGTGTCCCGCAGGATGTCGACGAGCAGGTCCTGCATCTCGGCCCGCGTGTGCGCGTCGAGCGCGCCGAAGGGTTCGTCCATCAGGACGGCGCGGGGCCGGCCGGCCAGGGCGCGGGCCAGCTGGACGCGCTGCCGCTGCCCGCCGGACAGCTGGTGGGGGAGTCTGTGGGCGTGCCCGGCCAGACCGACCCGGTCCAGCCACTCGTCGGCGGACCGCCGCCGCCCGGCCCGGGGTACCCGCCGGATCGCCAGCGGGAGTTCGACGTTGGCGCGGACGGACCGCCAGGGCAGCAGGGCGTCGTGCTGGAAGACGAGCGCCCGGTCGGCGGTCGGCCGTGCGATCGGCTCTCCGTCCTGGGTGACCCGCCCGCCCAGCGGGGGCAGCAGCCCGGCGAGCGTGCGCAGCAGGGTGGACTTGCCGCAGCCGGAGGGCCCGACCACGGCGAGCAGTTCCCCCGGCGCGATCCGCAGCGTCACCGTGCCGGGGAGTGCGGCGCCGTCCGCGTGCCCGAACCGGGCGTCCTTCAGGGCGAGTTCGGCGCCTGCGGTCGAGAGGGCGGCGGGAAGGGTCGTGATGCTCATGGGACCGGTTCCTTCCGGGGGACAGCGGTGTGGAGGGCGGTGGTGGGTCCGGTGGCGGATCCGGTGACGGGTCCGGTGGCGTTCGCACCGGCGCGCCCGGTCCTGCGGAACGCCGGACGCGGCGCGCCGGCGGCTCCGCGGGCGGCCGGGCGGGGGAGCCAGGAGGTGGCGCGGCGGCCCAGGAGTTCCACCGCGGTCGAGGTCAGCCAGCCGAGAGCGCCGATGGTGGCCATGCCGACGAAGACCCCGGGGTAGTCGACGATCGTGTAGTCCTGCCAGGTGCGGTAGCCCACTCCGTACTCGCCGGAGATCATCTCCGCCGAGATCACACAGATCCACGAGACGCCGATGCCCACCGACAGGCCGCCGAAGATGCCCGGCAGGGCTCCCGGCAGCACCACCGAGAACAACACCCGCAGCCGGCCGCCGCCCATGGTGAGCACGGCCTCCTCCCAGACCGGGGTGAGCGCCCGGACCGCGTGCCGGGTCGACACCACCACGGGGAAGAAGGCGGCGGTGAAGGTGATGAAGACGATGCCCTGCTCATTGGTCGGCAGCAGCAGGATGGCGACCGGAACGAGCGCGATGGCCGGCACCGGTCGCACCACCTCCACCAGCGGGCCCAGCAGGTCGGCGGCCCAGCGGGAACGGGCGACGGCCGTTCCGACCGACACCCCCGCCGCCGCGGCCAGCAGGAAGCCCACCACGATCCGGCGCAGGCTGTGGCCCAGGTCCTGCCGGTACGAGGCGGTGCCCACCCGGTCCGCGAAGGCGGAGGCCACCTCGCCCACCGTGGGGAACTGCTCGAACCGCAGCCACAGGTTGACGTCCAGAGAGGTCAGCAGCTGCCACACCCCGAGGGCGGCGGCCAGCGAGCCCACGCGCAGCAGGCGGCGGCCCACGCTCATGACGCCAGCCTCACGGCGTCCGCGTAGCGGATGATCCGGGCCCCGGCGTGACCGTCGACGTACCTCCGCGCACCGGCCGGGGTGACGAAGGCGCGCAGCTCGGTGCCGTCCGCGACCCACACCGCCTTGTCGGCGAACCACAGGGTGCCGGTCACCGCGTCCGGCACGTACGCGGCCCGTACGTCGGCGCCCGCCGCGGCCTTGAGCAGCTCCTCGGGGCTGTCGAAGGAGCGGGTGGTGGTCGCTCCCTTCAGCCACAGTTCGGGCTTGGCGGCGCTCGCCTCCGGGTACGAGGGGGATCGCACGGCTCGCGCCAGCGGCGCGGGGTCGACGAAGGCGTCCACATCGACGTCGCCGACGAGACCCGCGGCGTTCAGGACCGGCACGTCCTTCTTGAGCGCGGCGATCAGCTCCGGGCGGAGCTCGGGGTCGAAGGTGGCGATGCCGTGGGCGCCGTTGTACAGGTAGACCACCTCGGCCGGCAGCCCGGTCACCTTCGCCACCGACTCGGCGGCCGCCACGGGGCGGGCCCGCAGGTGATCGGTGGCACGCCGCTGGGCCCTGAGGAAGTCGTCGAGGATCCCGGCCCGTTCCTCGGCGAACTTCTGCCGGACCGTGACACCGTGGAAGGTCGGCAGGTTCAGTTCGGCCCCGTCGTACAGGGCGGTGGCCTTGCCCTCGAAGGCCAGCTTGCCGGGCCACGCGACGAACTGGGAGAGCGCGTCGACATTGCCGGCGGCGAGGGCCGAAGCGCCCACGCTGGGCTGCTGGTTGAGCTTCTGGATGCCCTTGTCCGGGTCGATGCCGGCCCGCTGTAGAGCCCGGACGAGGGTGCCGTCGGCCGCCGACCCGATGCTGGTGGACACCTTCCTGCCGCGCAGGTCTGCCAGGGAACGCAGCGGCGAACCGGGCGCGGTGACCACGGTGTTCAGACCGCCGCGCAGGTTGTAGCCGGTGGCCGCGACGAGCCGGGTCGGCTGCCCCAGCTGCTTGCCCCGGGCCGCGTTGATCAGCAGCGGGAAGTCTCCCATCGAACCGATGTCGATCTTCCCGGCGGTCATCTGGGCGGTGATCGGGGCGCCGGTCGCGTAGTCCTGCCAGGCGACCTTGTAGGTGACGCCGTCCTTCCTTCCGCGGGCCGCGAGCTCCTCCTCGAAGTAGCCGAGGGAGCGCAGCAGGGTGCCGGCGGTGACGGTGTTGATGGTCTTGGACTGGTAGCCGACGGTCACGGTGACCGTCTTCGCGTCGGTGGCGCCGTCGGCGCCGGCCGAGCCGCCGCAGGCGGTGGCCAGGGGGAGCAGCAGGGCGACCGGGAGAAGCGGTTGGAGAGGAATTCTCTTGCGGAGCATGGGAGTTCTGCCTTTCACCGGAGCAGGTAGGGCATGTTGACGGTGACCGCGCCGGTGGGGCAGCGGGCGGCGCACGGGCCGCAGTACCAGCACTCGTCCACGTGCATGTACGCCTTGCCGTTGTCCTCGCGGATCGCGAGCGAATCGAGCGGACACATGTCGACGCAGAGGGTGCAGCCGTCGATGCACTTGGATTCGTCGATGGTCACGGGCACGTCGGCGCGCTGCGGAACGAGAGGCATGGTGGTCTCCAAGGGGCCCGGGAGGGCAGGGAACGGCGGGGACGGAAGGGGGCTCGGGATCAGACGGAGCGGTGCAGCACGCCGCTCATGGTGATGCGGTCGCCGCGGAACCGGATGAACTCCAGATCCACCGGGCGCCCGTCGGGCAGACAGGTCAGTCGTTCCAGCATCAGCACGGCGGCTCCGCGCGGGGCCTGCAGAACGGCGGCGGAGTGCGCGTCGGCGTTGACGGCCTCCAGGGTGATCTCGGCATGGCCGAGCGGGCCGCCGGTCAGCGACTCCAGGAGCCGGAACACGTCCGTGTTCTCCAGGTCGCAGCGGAGCAGTTCACCGCCCACGTCCATGGGCAGGTAGGACAGGTCCAGGGAGAGCGGCAGTCCGTTCAGCCGGCGGAGCCGCTCGATACACAGCACGTCGGTGTGCTCGGGCAGGCCCAGCCGATGCGCCACCGGGCCGGGGGCGGTGACCGGCCCGACGGTACGGACCTCGTTGGTGACCCGGCCGTGCTCGTGCAGGGTCTCGGCCAGGCCCTGGAGGCGGTCGAGCCCGTGCGCGTACTTCTCGCAGACGACCACGGTGCCGACGCCTGGCTGCCGGTCGACGAGTCGCTCGCCGCGCAGCAGGTCCAGGGCCTGTCGGACGGTGTTGCGGCTGGCCCGGTGGTCGGCGGCGATGACGTCCTCGTGGGGCAGGACCCCGTCGGTGAAGCCGCCGGTCAGGATCTGGTGCCGCAGCAGGTCGGCGAGCTGCCGGGCCCGGTCCGCACGCGGCCGCCGACGGCGCGCTGCGGCGACCGGGCGGGCTGCGGGGGCGGGTTCGGCTGACATGACAGGGAACGTACAAGGAGAACCCGCCCGGTGGTGTTGCCGCTGTATTGCGCCACCTGACGGCCCGTGAACACCCTCCTGACCTGCGGTTCCATGGGTGGAGTGGCGAGATCCGCCACTCCGCCGCCCACAAGGTGGACGCGGGACGCCCACGATGTGGTCGTTGACGGCGGCCGGCGCCGCCCTCTCCCTCGCCCGGTGCCTCCCGCGGGGCGGGCCCCGGAGCGAAGACGTCATGGAGGAGACGCGGCGCCGAATCCATCGGCCCGCACACGACGTCGAGGCGGACCACGGCTCGAACCGTGTCCGCCTCGACGTGTTCGCCGGAGAGGCACCCCTGGCCTCACCCCTGCGAGCGAGGGCCCCCGTCCTGGACCGGGGCGGCAGACGCCGCCCCCGTCCAGGCGGTCACTTCACCGAACCCGCCATCACCCCCTGCACGAAGTGACGCTGGAAGGCGAAGAAGACCACCACCGGGACGATCAGCGAGAGAAAGGCCCCCGGCGCCAGCACGTCGATGTTGCTGCCGAACTGCCGGACCTGCGACTGCAGCTCCACCGTCAGCGGCTGCGAGGAGCTGTCGGCGAAGAGCAGCGCCACGAGCATGTCGTTCCACACCCAGAGGAACTGGAAGATCGCCAGGCTGGCGATCGCCGGGCGGCCCACCGGCAGCACCAGCCGCGTGAAGATCCGCCACTCGCCGCCCCCGTCCATCCGCGCCGCCTCCAGCATCTCGCGGGGGATGTCGGCGAAGTAGTTGCGCAGCAGGAACACCGCGAACGGCAATCCGTAGGCGACGTGGAAGAGCACCACGCCCGGGATCGTGCCGAACAGCCCCAGTTGCCCGAACAGCTTCGCCACCGGTAGCAGACCCACCTGCACCGGCACCACGAGCAGCGCCACCACGCCCAGGAAGATCCAGTCCCGGCCGGGGAACTCCAGCCAGGCGAAGGCGTATCCGGCGAGCGCCGCGACGACGACGACCAGGACGGTCGTCGGCACCGAGATCAGCACCGTGTTCCAGAAGGCCCGGGTGATGCCCGCGTTGCCCAGCAGGGCGGCGTAGTTGTCCAGGGACAGCTGGCCGGGAGCGGTCAGCGCCGTCCACCAGCCGCTCGCCGCGTTGTCGCTCGCCGAGCGCAGCGAGGACAGCAGCAGTCCGGCGACCGGGGTCACCCAGATCAGGCCGACCACCGCCAGGAACGCCTGGACCAGGCCGTGGCCCAGCCAGCGGCGCAGCCGGCCGCCCGGCATCGCTGTGGTCGCACTCATGACTGACTCCTGTGGAAGCGGCGGACGTTGAACACCATCGCGGGGATCACCAGCAGCAGGAGCAGCACACCGAGCGCGCTGCCGAGCCCCTGGTCGTTGCCGCCACCGAAGGACACCAGCCACATCTGGGTGGCCAGCACGGTGGCGTCCTCCTGCACGGGCCCCGGCGCGATGATGTAGATCAGGTCGAAGACCTTCATCACATTGATCACCAGCGTCACGAAGACGACCGTCAGCACCGGGCCGAGGAGCGGCACGGTGATCCGGCGGAAGACCTGCCACTCGTTCGCCCCGTCCATCCGCGCCGCCTCCAGCGCGTCGCGCGGCAGGGACGACAGACCGGCGCCGATGAGCACCATCGCGAAACCCGTCCAGATCCACAGGTACGCACCGATGATCGCCGGCGTGACCAGGGCGGGGCCGAGCCAGGACACACCCTCGTAGGGCGGCGCGAAGTTCTCCGCCGGCAGCCGGACCGTGTACGCGCCGGCCCCGAGGCCGGTGAAGCGGAACGACCCGTCGGCCGCCGTGGTGGTGGCGGCGACCGTCTTCCCGCCGCGCACCGCCTCCACCGTCATGCCGGGCAGCCCCCGCTCCCCGGCGTCGATCGCGCCAGGCCGCCCCCCGCCACCGGGCGTGAAGTCCAGGAACACGGCGCCGGCCAGGTCCTTCGGGCCGGCCTCGCCGGCGAGGGCCGGCTTCGCGTCGGCGGGCAGTTCCCTGGGCGCCACTCCGACGAGGCCGAGAGCGACGCTCTGTCCCGGAGAGACCGCGTCGGCCGTGCCGTACGAGCCGTCCGCCCGCTTGTCGAGTCCCTGGCCGTCGCGGGCCCGGGCCGTCGGGTACGACGAGGAATCCCGGAACACGTCGTGCACACCGACCGCGGCCGCGTTCAGCACGCCCTTGTCCGGGTCCTCCTCGTACGCGAGGCGGAAGATGATGCCCGCCGCCAGGAAGGACACGGCCATCGGCATGAACAGCAGCAGCTTGAACGCGGTCGCCCAGCGGACCTTCTCCACCAGTACCGCGAGGATCAGTCCCAGCCCGGTGAGCAGCGTCGGCGCGACGACCACCCAGATGGCGCTGTTGCGGACGGCGGTCAGGGTGGCCGGGTCGCGGAAGATCTCCGCGTAGTTGTCCCCGCCGAGGAACCGTGTGCCGGCCGCGTCGAAGAAGCTGCGGCCCACGGAGAACAGCACTGGGTAGACGACCAGCGCGCCGAGCAGCAGCAGTGCCGGCAGGACGAACGCCACGGCGATGATCCGCCGGCGCCGCCGGGCCCGGTCTCGCGGGCCGTTGTCGCGGCGGCCGCCTCGCGCGGTGTCGGCCCGGGGTGGCGGGGGAGCGGTGACTGTGGTCATGACCGGCGCCTCAGCTCTTGTACGCCTTGGCCGCCGCGCCCTCCAGCGCCGCGGCCGTGGCGGCCGGGTTCGACGGGTCGCGCAGGAAGTCCTGGAGGATCTTCCACTCGCCCACGCCCTTGGTGCCGCCGAACGCCGCCGGAGCCTGGTCCGACATGTCGAAGCGCACCGAATCACCCGCGTCGATCAGCGACTTGGCCGTCTCGCGCAGCGTGTCGCCGCCGTAGGAGGAGAGGTCGAGCTTCTTGTTCGGCGACAGGAAGCCGCCCGCCTCGGCCCACACGGCGGCGGCCTCCGGCGTCGCGAGGTACTCCAGGAACGCCGTCGCGGCCTTCTGGTTCCTGCCGTCCTTCAGCACGACGGCCGCGTCGCCGCCGCTGACCACCGGCGCCTCGCCGCCCGCGACCGCGGGGAAGGGGAAGAAGGCGGCGTCCTCGCCGATCTTCTTGCCGAACTGGTCCTTGGCGATACCGGCGACGAAGTCGCCTTCGTACACCATCGCGGCTTCGGGCTTCGGGCCGAAGACCTTCTCGACGGAGCCGGGGAAGTCGGTGCCCAGCGCGCCCTGCCGGCCGCCCGCGATGAGCTTCTTGTCGGAGAAGAGCGCGCCGAGGGTGGTCAGCGCCTTCACCACGGTCGGGTCCGTCCACGCCAGCTCGTGCCGGGCGAGCCGGTCGTACTTCTCGGGGCCGGCCTGGGAGAGGTAGATGTTCTCGAACCAGTCGGTGAGCGTCCAGCCGTCCTCACCGGCGACCGCGAAGGCCGGCAGACCGGAGTCGGACACCGTCTGTCCGCTCTTGAGCATGTCCTCGTACGTCTTCGGCGGCTTCACGCCGGCCTGGTCGAACGCCTCCGGGCTGTACCAGACGGTCGACTTGTGGGCGGCCTTGAAGTACAGGCCGTACAGGGTGCCGTCGACGGAGCCGTAGTTCTTCCACACCGGCGCGTAGTTGGCGTCGACGGACTTCCTCGTGGTCTCGGACAGCGGCTTGAGCCACTTCTGGCGGGCGAACTGCTGGAGCACGCCCACCTGCGGGACCATCACGACGTCGGGGGCGTTGCCGCCCTCGATCTTGCTGCCGACGACCGTGGAGACATTGTCGCCGGTGGACACGAACTGGGTCGTGGCGCCGGTCTTCTCGGTGAAGGCGTCCAGCACCTTCTGGAAGTTCTTCTGCTCGGCGCCCGACCACACACCGGCCACGGTGAGGGTCTGGCCGGACAGCTCCTTGCTTCCGCCGCCGGCGCTCACCGGACCACCGCCGCACGCGGTGGCGCCGAGCGCCAGGGTGAGTGCGGAGCAGCAGGCCATCGTCATCCGTCGCATGGTCATCGCAGTCCCTCCAGGGTGGTGTCGTCACTGATCCACCAGGCGGCGGTGGATCCGGGCAGTGCGCCGGTCGGGCACGGTCCGCTGGCCAGCAGCGGGGCGCCGGAGACCGGGGCGGGCACCGGAGCGGTGCCGAAATTGACGGCGCAGACGAGCCCGTCGCCGCGCGAGAAGGCCAGCACGCCGGGCGGCGTCTCCAGCCAGCGCAAGGTGCCCTCGCCCAGCTGCGGCAGTCCGTGCCGCAGCTGCAGGCCCTCGCGGTACAGGTGCCAGAACGAGCGGGTGTCGGCCAGCGCCCGGTCGGTCGCGTGCTCGGCGAACCAGCCGGGCTGCGGCAGCCACGGCTTGGCGCCTTCCGCCCCGGTGCTGAAGCCGAACGGGGAGGCGTGCCCCGACCACGGCAGCGGCACGCGGCAGCCGTCGCGGATCCGGGCCCGGCTGCCGGTGCGCCGGAATATCGGGTCGGTGAGCACCTCGTCCGGCAGGTCGACGACCTCCGGCAGGCCCAGTTCCTCGCCCTGGTAGATGTACGCGGCGCCGGGCAGGGCCAGCATCAGCAGGGCGGCCGCGCGCGCCCGGGCGGCGCCGAGCCCGCTGCCCTCGGTGCCGGACTCGCCGTACCGGGTCACCGTGCGCACCTGGTCGTGGTTGTTGAGCACCCAGGTGACGGTGGATCCGGTGCCCGCGATGTCACGCATCGCCTCGTCGATCACCTTGCGGAAGGTGTCGGAGTCCCAGGGCGCGCCCAGCAGGTCGAAGAAGAACGCCTGGTGCAGCTCGTCGGGGCGGACGTACAGGGCATGCTCGCGGGCGGTCGGTACCGACACCTCGCCGACCAGCAGCCGCTCGCGCCCGTCCCGGGCCGTGTACTCCTCGCACACCGACCGCCAGTGGCGCCACACGTCGTGCACCTCGGGCTGGTTCCAGGCGAGCGGGTTGACCGAGTCGCGGGTGCGGGCGTCGGCCTCCGGGTCGGGGGAGTCCGGCAGGTCGGGGTGTTTGAACAGCCCGGCCGCCACGTCGATGCGGAAGCCGTCGACGCCCCGGTCCAGCCAGAAGCGCAGGGCGTGGTCGAAGTGGGCGCCGACCTCGGGGTTGCGCCAGTTCAGGTCCGGCTGCTCGGGGGTGAACATGTGCAGGTACCACTGCCCGGGGGTGCCGTCCGGCTCGGTGACCCGGCTCCAGGCCGGGCCGCCGAACATGGCGTGCCAGTTGTTGGGCGGCGCGGCGCCGTCCGGGCCGCGGCCGTCGGCGAAGTGGAAGCGGGCCCGGGCCTCGCTGCCGGGGCCGGCCGCCAGTGCCTCCCGGAACCAGGCGTGTTCGCTGGAGCAGTGGTTGGGGACGATGTCCAGCAGCACCTTGATGCCCAGTCGGTGGGCGTCGGCGACCAGCTGGCCGAATTCGGCGAGGTCGCCGAAGACGGGGTCCACGTCGCAGTAGTCGGCGACGTCGTATCCGTGGTCGTGCTGCGGCGACGGGTAGAAGGGGCTCAGCCAGATGCCGTCGACGCCGAGCTTCTTGAGGTACGGCAGGCCGGCCCGGACACCGGCGAGGTCGCCGATCCCGTCACCGGTGCTGTCCAGGAAGCTGCGGACGTAGACCTGGTAGATCACCGCGTCGCGCCACCAGTGACGGCGGCTTGGGGCTGTGAGCATCACCCGTTGACCTGTATTTCTGCGTGAGAGGGTGCGCGCCACCCAGAGCGGGTAGCGGTTATGCATGCATGTTAAGTAGGGATGACGAGAGGGTGTCAACGAAGCTGCCGAAAATCGGCGCAGGTTGGGGTCATACATCCGGATTTGCGGGGTCGTCAGGGCGTGCCGGTCCGCATGCTGATACCTAACAGGTAAGTATGCGAAGGGGCGGCGAAGTGACAGCGGAGGCGTCAGCGACGACGGGCGATGGCCGCGAGTTCGTCCGCGAGCCGGCGCACCGCCGCCTCGGGCGTCTGGTGCTGCGCCATCGCGTCATGCACCACGGCCTGCACGGCGAGGCTGACCTGCTCGTAGTGCGGGCTCTTGGGGCGCGGCGCGGCCGCGAGCACGCTCGCCCGCAGCGCGGGCAGGTACGGGAAGCGCGCCACCAGCGCCGGATCCTCGTACAGGGCGGCCCGCACCGGCGGGAGGGCACCCTCGCTCAGCACACGGCGCTGCACCTGCTCGCTCGTGAGGTACGCGATCAGGTCACGCGCCGATTCCGGGTGTCGGGCATGGCTGCTCACGGCCAGATTGGAGCC
Source organism: Streptomyces sp. NPDC029139 (assembly GCF_055564335.1). NCBI lineage: Bacteria > Bacillati > Actinomycetota > Actinomycetes > Kitasatosporales > Streptomycetaceae > Streptomyces > Streptomyces sp. NPDC029139. The sequence continues at coordinate 208,933 of NZ_JBVHWN010000006.1, forward strand.
GCCCAGCACACTCGCGCCCGGCCCCCCGGGGCCCGGCAACGGCACGGCGCCGAACTTCCCCGCGACCCTCGACTCCGCACCGGAGGCACCGGCGTACGCGTACGGCCAGTTGCGCAGGAAGAGCATCCGGCCGTCCTGGAACGCCTGCCGGGACTCCTCCTCCTTGTACGTCAGGGCTTCCTTCGGTATCCAGCCGTCCCGCACGCCACGGGCGAGGAACCCCAGCCCCTCGCGGGCGGCCGCCGAGTCGACCGTCACCCGCTCGCCCTCGTCGCCCAGGATCGTCCCGCCCGCCGAGTACACCGCCTCCGCGGCGTTGACCGTCAGTCCCTCGTACGGCAGGAACTGGCCCGCGTACCCGCCCAGGCCGTGCTTCGGGGCGAGGGAGCGGGCCTGTCGCTCCAGCTCGGCCCAGGTCCGCGGCGGTCGCTGCCCCTCGCGGTCGAGCACGTCCTTGCGGTAGAAGAGCATCCCGGCGTTCGTCACGTACGGCACGGCGTACAGCCGCCCGTCGTACGTCGCGGTGTCCACCACCGGCGGCAGGAAGCTCTCCAGAGGGAACCGGCCCCGCTCCAGCGGCGCGATCCATCCGGCCGCGGCGAACTCCGACGTCCACGCGACATCGATGTTGAGCAGATCGAACCTGCCCTCGCCCGACCGCAGATCGGTGATCATCTGGGCCCGGGTCTCGTCGGCCGAATCCGGCAGCTCGACCAGGGTGACCCTCTCCGCCGGATGCGCGCGGTTCCAGCCGTCCAGGACCGAGCCGAGATAGCCGGTGAGATCACCGGCCGTGGCCAGCGTCATGGGGCCGCGTCCGCCCGCGCGCTCCGCGCCGCCCGACGGGACGCCGGAGGCCATGTAACCCGTCAGTACGACCGCGAGAGCCAGGAAACCCCTACCCGCGGCCCGTATCCACCGCATAGGTTCCTCCCGGAGCACCGCGCCGTACACCTTCGTTCAGCGACAGGGGCATGTATACCCGTTAGGCATGGGCGATACTAGAGCCCACATCACACCGGGAGCACGGCAAGGGAGGACAGCACGGGTGCGCCATCCCCTCCTCGCCCTCCTGGCCAGGGGCCCCGCCCACGGCTACGAGCTCAAGCAGGACCTTGAGCAACTGCTGGGCGCCGCGTACCCTCCCACCAACGTCGGTCAGATCTACGTCACGCTCGGCCGGCTGGAGAAGTCCGGGCTGATCGAGGGCGAGGAGATCGCCCAGGAGAGCCGGCCCAACAAGAAGATCTACCGCCTCACCGAAGCCGGGCAGGAAGCACTGCGCGCCTGGTTCGACGAGACGGCGGACGAACCGAGGGTCCGGGACGAGTTCTTCATGAAGCTCGCCCTCGCCCCGCGCACCGGTCTCGCCGACCAGATCGCCCTCATCAACAAACAGCGACGCGAGTACCTCACCACCATGCGCAATTTGTCCAAGCTGGCCGCCGTCGAGAACCGGGACAACCGCATCGCCCACCTGCTGATCGAGGGCGCCATGCTGCACCTCCAGGCCGACCTCGACTGGCTGGAGCGCTGCCAGGAGGAACTGGAGGAGCTGCAGTGACGGACTCCGCCGCACCACCCGTGCCGCTGCTGCGTGCCGAGGGTCTCGTCAAGACCCACCACGGTGAGGGCGCGCCCGCCCACGCCGTGCGTGGCGTCGACCTGACCGTGCGGCGCGGCGAATTCGTCGCCGTCACCGGCCCCTCCGGCGCCGGCAAATCCACCCTGCTGCATCTGCTCGGCGGCCTCCAGCGCCCCGACAGCGGATCGCTCCGGCTCGACGGCGAGGACACCGACGGCTGGACCGAGGCGCGCTGGGCGGTGGAGCGGCGCCGCCGCATCGGCATCGTCTTCCAGTTCTTCAACCTCGTCTCCAACCTCACCGTCGCCGACAACGTCGAACTGCCCGCCCTGCTCGCCGGCACCTCCGTCCGACGGGCCCGCGCCGAACGGGAGAAGCTCCTCGCCGAACTGGGCCTCGGCGCCAAGGCCCGCAGCATGCCCGGCGAGCTGTCCGGCGGCGAACAGCAGCGAGTCGCCCTCGCCCGCGCCCTGGTCAACCAGCCGCGGCTGCTCCTCGCCGACGAACCGGCCGGCAGCCTCGACAGCAAGGGCACCCGCGAGGTGATGCGGCAGCTCACCCGCTTCCACCAAGGCGGCCAGACCATCGTGCTCGTCACCCACGACGCACGGCTCGCCAGCGCCGCGGACCGGGTGATCAGCTTCTTCGACGGCCGGATAGCCGACGACGCCGAACTGGGCGGCACGCCGCCGCGCGGCACCGGCCTCGCCGGCGTACTGGAACTGAGGGACTGACCCGTGCGGGCCATGCTGCGCTGGGCGTACGCCGATCTGCGCACCCACCGGGGCGAGGCGCTGTTCATGGTCGCCGCCACCGCCGGGATCGTCGCCTCGCTGCTGCTGGCCACGGCCCTCTTCGGCTACGCCACCAACCCCTGGCAACGGGTCTTCGCCCAGTCGCGCGGCGCGCACGTGTGGATCCACACCGGCCCCGGCGCCGACACCGGATCCCTCGCCGCGCTGGACGGCGTCGAACAACTCTCCGGCCCCTCCCGCACCGCCGCCGGCACCGTCGCCTCCCGGGGCGCCCGCGCCGGCGTGGAACTGCGCGCCACCGGCACGGAGCCCCCGGCCACCGGCCGTCCGGTGCTGACCTCGGGCCGCTGGCTCGACGACGCCGTCCCCGACGGCGTCGTCCTTGAATCCGGCCTCGCCCGGGCCCTGTGGGCCGAACCCGGCGACCGCCTCACCCTGCCGAACGGCCGCACCCTGGCCGTCCTCGGCGTCGCCGACAGCGCGGAGCCCCGGTACCGCTCCGGCGAGCGGCCCGGCACCGTCTGGGCCCTGCCGTGGGCGGTCCCGGACGAACGCGGCGCGGGCCAGGTCGTCGGACTGCGCCTCACCGACCCGGACGACACCGACTACGCCGTCCAGCGCGCCGTCACCACACTCGGCTCCGGCGCCGTCACCGACGTCTCCACCTGGCAGCAGGCCCGCGCCGAGGCCCAGGGCGACACCAGGCTGCTCGGCCAGGTCCTCGGACTCTTCGGGCTCGGCGCGCTGATCGCCGCCGCCCTCGCGGTGTTCGGCGCGATCAGCACCCGGGTGCGCGGCCACCTGCGGGACATCTCCGTCCTCAAGGCCATCGGTTTCACACCCGGCCAGGTCGTACGCGTCTTCCTCGTCCAGCACCTCGCCTTCGCCGTCCTCGGGGCGACGCTCGCCGCGGCGGCCGTCCAGACGCTCGGCAACCGCCTGCCCGGCCGGCTCGGCGACGCCGTCGGCGTGTGGCAGGGACTCCAGGGCCACACGGCGGCGCTGCTCGCGGTCCCCGTCGCGGCGGTGCTCTTCATCGCGGTGGCCACCTGCCTCGCCGCGTGGCGGGCCGGACGCGTGGAGCCCGTACCCGGCCTTCCCACCGCCGCGGCACCGGGCCGGGGCCCCCGGACGACGGCCGGCGCAGGACTGTCCCGGGCCGCCCGGGGCGCGCTCGGCCTGGGCCTGCCGGCGGCCCTGGTCCTCGGCTGGCACCAGGCTTTCGGCAGCGGCCGGCGCGCGCCGGCCACCATCGTCCGCCTCGCCCTGCCGCTGCTGCTGATCACCGTGGCGCTCGGCGCCTGGACCACGATCGAACGCTTCGACCGTCACCCCCAGCAGCTCGGCCACGCCGCCGCGCTCACCGCCCGCCCCGACACCACGCTCACCGGCCGGGAGGCCGCCGCGCTGTTCGAGGCCGACGACAGGATCACCGCCGCCCACCCCGGCCTGGAGGTCGCCGCCCTGGTCCCGGGCCAGACCGGCACCATCGCGCTGCGCGGCCTCGGAACGCGCGCCGAGCCCTACCCGTACACGATCGCCGAGGGCCGCCCCGCCCACGGGCCCGACGAGGCCGTCGCCGGCCAGGGCCTGCTCGACCTGCTGGACGTACGCGTCGGGGACTGGGTCCGCGTCACGGTCGGCGGCCACCCGCAGGTGCTGCACCTCGTCGGCCGCAGCATCGAACCGGAGAACGGCGGCAGGGTCATCTCCACCTCGCTCGACACCCTGCGCGAGAACGATCCCGCCCTGAACCCCACCCTCTACCGGCTCCGTCTCGAGCCCTTCTCCGACCCGGGCGCCGTCCGCGCCGCCCTCGCCGACGCCTCCGGGGGCCACCTCGACCTGCACGAGGTCACCACCCCCGCCGACCGGCTCTCCACCCTGCGCGGCGTCGTCGTCGGCCTGATCACCGTGCTCGCCCTGATCGGCCTGACCGAACTGTCCACGGCGATCGGCGGCCGCATCCGCGACGGCGAACGTGACCTGCTGGCCCTGAAGGCCATCGGCCTCTCCCCGCGTCAGATCACCGCCGTCACCCTGACGGCCATCGGCTGCACCGCGCTGGCCGCCGCCCTCGCCGCGACGGCCGTCGGCGTTCCCTTCGCCCACTGGCTGGTCGACCACGAGGCCCACACCTCGGGCATCGGGTCCGGCATCGCCCAGGCTCCGCCCGTCGGGTACCTCGCGTCCATGTGCGCCGCCGCCGTTCTGGGCGCGATCGCCCTGACGGCCCTCCCCGCCGCCCGCGCGGCCCGCCGTCGTCTCGCGGACACCCTGAGCGCGGTCGCCTGACCTCCTGCCGTGCGCGGCGGGCGGGCCGACCGCCCGGTCGCCCCGGAATCCACAGGTCCTAGTCCGACGAGCTCATGTACCGCTCGTGCTCCTCGGGGGAGATCCGGCGGCCCGAGGAGGGGAGGAGCTGCGGAATGCCGTCCACGATCGGGTAGCGCAGGTGCAGCCGCGGGTTGTAGAGCACGTTCTGACCGGCCGGCAGTGTCAGCGGCCCCTTGTCGAGCGGGCAGACCAGGATGCGCAGGAGCGGGTCGTCGGAGTTCATGAAGATCCTCGAGGTCGGTGGTCGGTGGTGATGTGGTTCAGGCGGTACGTCAGGTCCGCGGATCGTGGCGCGGCATGATCAGCAGGACGGACAGGGCCAGAGCCGTGCCGGCGACGCGCAGGGTCAGCAGCAGCGGATCGTCCGGAAGCCTCTCGCCGAACGTCAGCGTCCCGACCACCGCCGTGAACAGGCACGTCACCGTCGTACAGACCGGCACGATCAAGGAGGCACGGCACCGTTGCAGTGCCGTCTGGGACATGACGAGGCCGGCTCCGGCGGTGAACAGAAGCAGGTACGGGTACGGGGAGCCGAGCAGCGCGCTCACCGCCGCGCCCGCGCTCTCGGCGGTGAGACGGCCCGACGCCCCCTTGATGGCCAGCGAGCTGACGCCGTAGAGCAGCCCCACGGCCACGCCGTAACCGATGCCGCTGCTCGGCATCCGGTGGCGTCTGCGGCCGCGCCGCTCGACCTGCCCGTACAGCAGCAGTCCGGCCACGAGCGTCGGCACACAGACGACGAGCACCAGCGCCCACGGCGCCCCCGTGCTCACCGCGTCGTCGCCCTCGCGCACCGACGCCACGACCATGAGCAGCGCGACGAGCACCGCCCCGAGCGCGTGGCGCTCCCGGCCCGAGGACCGTTCGCCGAGCACCGCCGACGACAGCAGCAGAAGCAGGACGAGGCCCGAGACGAAGATGCCCTGCGCGGCGGCGATCGGCAGCGCCCGGTACACGATCAGCTGGGCCGCGAAGCCGGCGGCGAGCGCGAGGGAACCGGCCATCCACAGCGGGCTGGTCATCAGCACTCCGACCACGCGCAGCGGCCGCCCGGCGGAGAGCGCGGGCAGCGCGCCGAGGGCCCGCTTCTCCAGGACGAAGCCGACGCTGTAGAGGAGGTTGGCAAGCAGCGCCGCGCCCACACCCCACCACATCCCGTCACCTCCGCCGGGCGTGCGCCAGCAGAATGGACGCCGCCGACGGCACGGCGCACATGGCCCGGTCGATCGATCGCAGGCCGCGCGGCACCCCGTGGAACGGCGCCCCGGTGATCCGTACGTCCTCGAATCCGGCCGAGAGCAGGAACGAACGCAGCGCCCGCGCCGTGAACAGGCGGAGATGACCCACCACTTCGGAACCCGGCCGGCCGTGGATGCCGCGCAGACTCACCTCGGAGAACACCGGCTGCCGGCCGGCGAGCAGCAGCCCGCGGTTGTACCAGGCGGCGAGGTTGGGGGTGGAGAGCATCAGATGACCTCCCGGCCGCAGGATGCGCCGCAGTTCGTCCAGAGCCCGGTCGGGGTCGACGAGATGCTCGATCACCTCGCTGAACAGCACCGCGTCCGCGCATCCGCCCGCGAACGGCAGCCCGCCGTGGTCCAGTTCACCGCGCACCACATGGGCCAGGCGCGGCCGGGCGCGGCGCAGCGCGTCCTGCGACCAGTCGACCCCCACGATCCGGTGCCCGGCGAGAATCGGCCCCGCGATCGCGGCCGCGCTGCCGTCCCCGCAGCCGACGTCGACGACGAGCGCGCCCGGCGCCCCGAGGGCGGCGGCCAGCAGCCGCGCCTGCCGCAGACTCCGGGCGTCTCCGGACGCCACGGGCACGGAGGGGTCCTCGTAGAAGTCCCGCAGCCCCGGCGCGGAATCGGGAGCGCCCGCCGGCCCCGCCTCGGGAGCCGGGGCGACGGCTGCTGCCGTGCCCGTACGGCCGGGCCGCCCGGCCCCGGGCACGGCCCGCTTCCGGCCGTCCTCCACGGCGCCTCCCCGCCCACCGCTCCCCTTCACACCGCTCGCCTCCGCACCGCTTTCCTCCGCGGTCGCTTCCGGGGCCCGCCTGTTCACAGCGCCTCCGCATCGGTCGCCGCCAGCCGGCCGGCGAACATCTCGCTCAGCCGGACGCCGTCCTCGTCGCCCAAGAGGGCGCGGGACCAGCGCAGCACCAGATGGAGCCGGCCTCCGGTCGACGCCGTCGTGAACGTCAGCCCGCGCGGCATCCCGGCCGGCGCCGAGAACCAGACCGCGTGCGCGCGGCCCGCGTGACCGAAGTCCAGCGGATACGGGATCCGCCCGATGTTGCTGAGCAAGGTCGTGGACGTCCACGGCGCCGCCAGCCGCCGCGCCCCCCGCGTCAGCACCGCCCGGGCGGCGACCGGCAGAACCGGAGCGGTCAGCACGGCGGCACCACGCCCCAGCGGGGGGCGATCACGCGCCTTCAGGGCGCGCGTGCGCTCCGCGGTGCCCCGCAGCAGCGCGCCGAGGTCGGCGTCGGGGCCGGTCTCGGCGGGCGCGAACCCGACCTCGACCAGACGGGTGCCGTTGCCGATCGGCATCGCGGGCCCACGGGTGCGGTCGTCGACGGGCATGGTGATGCGCAGCGGCCGGTCGGGAGCGCCCTTTTGCCGGTTCCAGTCGGCGACGGTCAACGCCGTGGCCACCATCAACTGGTCGTTCACGGTGTACGGCGCCCCTGACTCCCGGCGGGGCAGGGGGAGTTCGGTGACCAGCATCGCGTTTCCGGGCGTCGGTCCGGGGCTTCCCGCGGCGACGCGCGCGGGCCGCGCCCTGGCCGGCGCGCCCCCCGGCGGGAGCGCCGGTCCGGCCGACGGGCGGACCGGCGCGGGGACGGGGGGCGCGGAGCGTCCGCTGTAGATCTCCGCGGCGGTCGCGGCGATCCGCAAACAGGCGGGACCGTCGAGCGCCGTGTGATGGACCGTGAACAGCAGGACGCACCCCTCCGACGCGGGCTCCTCCACCACCTCCAGGCGCAGGGGTGGCGCGCTGAACAGCGACGGGGCCTCGGTGAGGGCGCGTCGCCGGGCCCGCGCGAGGGCGCCGTCCGCGCGGGGCGGGAAGGAGACCGCATCGGTGCCGGGAGCGCCGGTCAGCTCCCACTCGTAGCGCCGCGCGAACGGTCCGCGGCCCCGTTCCCGCATCAACACCCGGGGATGCCGGGCGAGGGCCCGCGCGAACGCGTCGCGCAGCCGGTCCGGTCGGACCCGCCCCGGCACATGGATCTCGATGTGCACCGTGTTCGGCTCTCGGTCGTCGGCGCAGTGCCGGGCGATCTCGTCCGCGACGGCGAACGGCACACGCTGCGACTCCCGCCCCGGGCCGGCGTGCGCGACGGCCGCGCCCTGATCGGTTGCCATCAGACACCCCTTCTCTCGGTCCGCCCCGGACGGCCGCCCGGCGGCCGTCCCCGTCCGTCCGACCCGTTCGACCCGTTCGATTCGCCGGGCCCGTACGGCTCCGGCACCCCGCTCGGCGCGCCCCGGCCGGCGGCGCGGTGCGCGCCCGCCCGGACGCCGTGCCCACGACGCACCGTCACCAGCGCCGCGAACAGTGCCGTCACGGCCAGGAGCTGGGCCGCCGATCCGTAGGCGCCCCGGCCGAGCGCCGCCGCCTCGCCGCTGCCGGTGAGGGTGACGACTCCCGCACCCGCCATCGCCGTGAACGAGATCGGGCCGAGCAGCGCCGGGCGCCACCAGGCGATCGCCGCGAGCACGGGTACGGCCACCGCGACAGGGCCCGCGATCACCCCGCCGACCACCGTCAGCGCGACCGTTCCGAGCAGCAGCCCCGGTGCGGGCGGGCGCCCGTCCGTGCCCGCCCCCGCACCGGCTGCGCCCGACGCCACGCCCGCTCCGTCGGCCCTCGGGCCGGACCGGCGGCGGCCGACGAGCGCGAGCCCGGCGAGCACCACCAGCATCGCCCCGGCGGCGATCAGCCCGTTGACGTACACCCGGGACGGCTCGTACAGCAGCGTCACCGTCCCACCCTCGCCGGCGGGGACGAGCCAGCCCTGCTGCCAGCCGTCGATACGCAGCGGGCGCAGCTCCTCGCCGTCGAGGGTGGCCTTCCAGCCGGCGTTGTGGTTCTCGTGGAGCTGCAGGTACGAGGCGTCGCCCGCGCCGACCCGGAGGGTCCGCCGGTCGCCGCCGCCCGAGACGACCTGCACCGCGCGGGAGTCGGACGCGGCGGCCCGCGCTTCTCCGACCGTGAGCTCGATGCCGGTGACCGCGAGCGGTCCGGTGTCGCCGGCCTCGACGGTGTGCGTGCGGCGGTCGAGGGAGACACGGCTGCCGTCGGTGCACAGCGAGACGGTGACCGGCCGGCGTTCCGTCAGGTCCCGTACCAGTCCTTCGGCACGGGTCTCGAGGAACCGGCCGTCGACCGACACGACCGGTCCCTTGCCGCACGGCAGCGTGAACCTCTTCGCCGGGTCAGGCTGCGGCGCCCGGTACTTCTCCAGCGCCGGGATGTGCAGCTCGCTCAGCCCGACCGGCAGCTGCAACTGCTCGTCGGCGACCGGGTTGTGCAGGGTCAGCGGCGCGACACGGGAGATCGTGATGTCCATCCGGTCGGTCGTGAGGGGGGAGAACCGGGCCAGGCCGTTCTCGTCGACCGCCGCGATCGCCGTCCCGTCCGGTGAGCTGATCTGCACCTGCTCCGGCCGGGTCGCGAGCCCGCCGGCGGCGGCGAGGACGATCTCGCCGACCGCGGTCTTCTCGGGCCAGGTCAGACGCAGCACGGGCCGTTCGCCCGCGACCCAGGCCGTGGTCAGGTCGCCGTCCGTCAGATTGCGGGGGGTGAGGTTCGTCCCCAGCCGCGCGGTCGAGTCCGCGCTCACGACGATCTTCTCCCGCCGTCCGGTGAGGTCGAACAGCAGGTCGTCGAGCTCCTTGCCCGGCACGGGCAGAGCCGTCGCGCGCACGGTGTAGTCACCGGTCCGGGCGGCCTCGAACTGCCGGTGCAGCCCCACCTCGGCGGAGACGGCGGACAGCCCGCCGGGATCGCTGCCCCGCGACAGCGTGTACACGACCGGGCCGGCGACGTCGCGCGGCGCGTCGGCGGGCAGTTCCAGCATCCGGGTCACCCGCACGCCCGGGACGGAGATCTCGGTGAACCCGGCGCCGGTCAGCCCCGGGCGGCCCTGCTGCGACTCGAGGATCGTCACCTTCAGCCAGGTCGTCTCGCCCTCCGGCGCGGCGACCTGCTGGGTGCTGCCGTCGGGCCGCAGCGGGCCGATCCGGCTGCCCCGTTCGGTCTCCACCCGCACCAGCGTGGGCGCGGCGCGTACATCGCCGCTGGGCAGCGGTGTCAGGTCCAGCGTCCCGGGGACACGGGTCGGGCCGGTGAAGCCGATCCGCAGCCACTCGCCCTCGGGGGAGCCGGGGGAGCCCTCGGCCCAGCCGGTGTCCGGATTGCCGTCGACGGCGTTGACGGGGTCGTACTGCGGGAGGTGGAACAGCCAGTTGCCCACCGAAGAGGCGGTCACGGACGCCGCGCCGCGCAGCACCGCGGTCGTCTGGTGCCGGGTCCCGGTCAGGGGCAGGATCTGCCGTGGCTCGTCCCCGGGGTCCTGGACCGCCCGCTCCGCGTTGCGCTCCTCGCGGGTGTACGTGTGCGAGGTGCCCGAGTTCACCAGACCGAACCGGGTGTCGGCCCGGCGCATCCCGTCGCCGGACGCGTACAGCGACGCCCGGTCCACACCCGGGTGCGCGTCGCCCGCGAGCACCGCGGGCCGGCCGGCGAGGGCGCCCGAAGCGGACAGCGGCAGCAGCGACTCGGGACCGCCGCTGACGACCGCTGTGGCGGAGACGGGCGTCATGCGCGCCCGGCCGGGGCGCGCGGAGCCGGACGGCGGCGCGTAGATCTCGACCGCGCGCTGGCGCGGGTAGAGGCCCTCGACCTGGACCGGGGTGTCGTCCGCGATCCGGCCGTCGGTCAGCAGGGGGCCGAAGCCGGTCACGCGCCGGTAACCGGAAGCCTCCAGCGTCCGCTTCACGGTCGCGGTGGGGATGTGCCCGAGCTGGTCCGGGTCCAGGTCGTTGCGTACGACGACGTGGTACAGCCCGGCCCGGGAGAGGTACGCCGAGAGCCCCGGAACCTCGCGGCCCGACGTCAGGGCCTGCTCCACGGCGTCCATCGCACGCCGGTTGCCCGGAGTCCCGAACGGCACGTAGTCGCGCTGCGCCCAAGGGGACCGGGCGAGGACGTCGAGGGGCTGGTCGATCGGCGAGCCCCAGGTGTAGATGCCGTGCGCGGTCGCCGGGACGACGAGGGCACGGTCGTCGGGCGCGTGCTCGGCCAGCCAGTCCGCGGTCGCCTCCCAGTACCCGGGCAGCTGCCGGAACGAACCGGGCTGGAGGATCGAGCCGTTGACGTACGGCCAGGCCAGGCCGGGCAGGACGAGCACGGTGGCCACGGCGGGCGCGAAGCGGCGCAAGCGGGCCGGTACGGACCGGGGGAGGAGGGCTGCGGCCGTCAGGTGCGTGAAGCCGAGCGCGAGCGCGAGGGCGAGCCCCGTCTGGAACTTGTAGATGTTCCGGAACGGCACCAGCGGCCCGTTCAGCCAGTCCTGCACCGTCTCGTGGAACGGGCCGCCCAGCGCGCCGCCGTACCCGGCGAGTGTGACCAGCGCGGCGACGGTGACGGTCAGCACCAGCCAGCGCCGCTCGGGCAGGTCCCGCCGGGCGAGCCCGGCGAGTCCGAGTGCCGCCGCGAGGGCCGAGCAGGCGATCACGACGGCCGACGTGGCGACGGTCCAGCCGGCGGGCAGCCAGGCCTCGCCGAAGTGCAGGTAGCCCACCCAGTTGCCGGCCCCGCGCAGCACCTCCGCCGCCGACATCGTCGCCGTGGTGGTCTGCGAGGACTCCACGTACGGCATGAAGTTCTCGCCGTACGTCCCCAGGAGCAGCAGGGGGACGACCCACCAGGCGGTCGCGAGGATCACGCACGGCGTCCACCACGCGATCAGGGCGCGCTTGCGGGGGCCGCCCGGACGGGACAGCAGATACAGGCCGACGGGCAGCAGCGACGCGAGCGTCGAGGCGGCGTTCACGCCGCCCATCAGCGGGATGACCAGCGCGGAGCGGGCGGCGGCCAGGCGCGGACTGGTCCGCGGGTCCGTCAGCGGCAGCAGCACCCAGGGCAGGACGGCGCCGGGCAGGGCGGCGGCGGACGTGGAGCCGACGACGATCGTGTACGTCGGCCACAGGGCGTACACCGCCGAGCCGGCGAGCCGCGACGTGGACGAGCCGACACCCAGGCGCTCGGCGAGTCGCAGGGCGCCCCAGAACGCGGTGGTGACCACGAGCGAGAGCCAGAGCCGTTCGGCCAGCCAGACGGGCAGCCGCGCGAGGTCGGCGGCCGCGTGGAACGGCAGCATCGGGATCGCGTAGCCGACGTACTGGTCGGCGATGCCGCCGAAACCGTCCCTGTCGTGCCACAGCCGGCCCAGGTCGCGCAGGAACCGCCACGGATCGGCGACGACCCCCAACTTGGTCTCGAACGTCATCCGCCCCGGAGACACGGCGAGGAACGCCGCGAACACGGCCGCCCAGAAGCCGAGCAGCCAGCGCCGGGAGCGCCGCCGCGGCTCCGGCGCCCCGGGCATGGGCCCGGGCGCGGCCGGGGAGGCCGGCGGACGGGCATGGATGGTGCTGGTCATGGACACCGCCGGAGGATGAGGAGGAGGTTCCACGTCGCGACTTCCCGCAGCCCCGGCACGCGCGGAACGATCTCCGGGAGGACCGGCCAGTAGCGGGAGCGGGCGGAGACGATCTCCACGTCGTCCCGGCTCCTGACGTGGCGCAGGGTCGGACCGACCCCGATGGCGAACAGGTTCTCGCCGAGCCGGTGCTTGGCGGCCCGGCCGGTGCGCCGCTCGTAGCGGGCCCGGGCCCGCTCGGCGCCCAGGTAGTGCCAGGGCGCCCATTCGTGGCCGCCCCACGGCGAGAGCCAGTTGGTGAAGGAGACGTAGATCAGCCCGCCCGGCCGGGTGACCCGGACCATCTCGCTGAGGAAGGTGCCGGGATCCCGGACGTGCTCCAGCACGTTGGACGAGAAGCACACGTCGGCGGCGCCGTCGGCGAGCGGCAGCAGATAGCCGTCGGCGACGACCGTCCCCGCCCCCGGCGCGGGGGCGAGTTCGGCCAGGTCCGGCTCGAAGAGGTAGCCGTGGGCGCCGCGGCGGCGGAACTCCCGGGTGAAGTAGCCGCGTCCGCCGCCGACGTCGACGACGACCCGGCCGTCCAGCCGGACATGGCGTTCGACCTGGTCGACCGCGTCGCGGGCCAGGAGTTCGTACGCGGTGTGCGGATCGTCCTGCTCGCGCAGGAACGCCCGGAAGAGGGTGAGGGAGCGGCGGAGCGACGGGTCCTTCACGTGAGCGGGCCCTTCGCCTGCATGGCCTCCGCGTGCGGTGCCTGCGCCTGTGGTGCCTTCGCCTGCATGGCCTCCGTCGGCGCGACCACGCTCTGCGGGCGCGCGCGGGTCACCGCCTCCGCGGCGACGGCGCGGAACCGCCGCACGGTGCCGCTCCAGCGGAACTCGGCGGCGTGTTCGGTGGCGGCCCTGCCCATGGCCTCGCGCCGGCCGTCGTCCAGCGCCAGCGTGCACCAGGCGGCGGCGAACGACGAGTCCCCGCGGGCCAGGAGGCCGGTGACACCGTCCTGGACCGAATCACGCAGCCCCGGCACGTCGAACCCGAGCGTCGGCGTGCCGCGGGCACCCGCCTCGGTCACCACGAGCCCCCAGCCCTCGACGGCCGCGGGATGCAGCAGAAGCCACGCCTCGCAGAGCAGCCGGTGCTTCTCCTCCTCGGACACATGTCCTCGGAACTCCACACCGGGCCCCGCGAGCCGTTCGAGCCGCTCGCGCTCGGGTCCGTCACCGACGATGACGAGCCGACCGCCGGTGACGGGCCGGACCCGCTCCCACAGCCGTAGCAGCAGATCGATCCGCTTGTAGTCGACCAGTCGGCCGAGGGCGACGAACATCGGCGTCGTCGACCGGGGGGTGCGCGGCCCCGGCTCGTGGACACCGTTGTGCACCACGCGGATCTGCTCCTGCGGCACGCCGATCGCGCGGAGCGCGCCGGCGGTCGAGGGCGACACGGCCACCAGCAGATTGCCGCGGTGGGCCCGGGCCAGGGCCCAGTGCTCGAGCAGTCGCCCGGCGCGGGCGACCGGCCCGGGGAAGCGCATGTCCCACAGTTCGGTGTGCACATGGTTGACCAGGCACACCGTGGGACCGCGATGCCACAGCGGGGACAGGTACGGCATCCCGTTGCACACCTCGACGAGCAGGTCACAGTCGCCGACCCGGCGGGCGAAGGCGGAGCGCGCGCCGACGAAGTGGCCGAGCGCGCCACCGGCCGACACGACGCGGTACGGCCGGTGCGCCGCGGGGCCGCCGCACAGCAGCGTGACGTCGTGGCCGAGCTCGGTCAGTCCGGCGGCCAGCCGGTCGACCAGGAGCTCCGAGCCTCCCGCGGCCGGGTTGCCGAGGTCGCGATGGGCGAGAAAGGTGATGCGCCGGGGCGCTTCGGCCCCGCGCGCACGAGCGGGGTTGTGGCTGGTCAGGGGCCGCGGGACCGGATGCGGCACCAGGTCGAGCCGTGGGGGAGGAACGTGCTGGGGCATGCGTGCTCCAACTCGTGTCAGGTTGCGAGGGTGGGGGGAGATACGAGCGAGGGGGACGTGAGGTGGGGACGTGAGGGGGACTGCGGGGAACGGTGGGGGTGACCGGGAGGGGCCGTGCTCGGTTGGGTACGCCAGTCTTCGGTACGTGCTCGATCTGGGGCTACTCACCGGTATGACAACTTCCGCCTTGCTCAGGTGGACTGATTCGTCATCAAGTGAGCGCTCGGCGGAACGTCCGGTTCGGTCCGGCGCCCCCGGACGACAAGTGCCCCGCCGACCAGCGCGAGCACCAGACCGAGCACCCCGGCCCCCAGGGGCGCCGTGCTGCCGAGCAGCTCCAGCTTCCTGCTGTCCGCCGAGGCCAGCTCCACCTGCTGCCGCTGGGTGCGGTCCGTGAAGGCGATCTTGTCGCTCGACAACAGGACGACCGCGTCCTTCCGCGCTCCTGGAGCGCGCAGCGTCTTCCGCGGTCCGATGGCCGCGTAGACGATGCGTCCGGTGCGCCGGTCCGCGACCAGCTCGATCCTGCTGTTGGAGTACCACTCCTCGGCGAGCACCTGGGGTGTCTTCGGCCTGCCGACCAGCCGCCCCGGCACCTGCCGCACGCCCGTCCTGGTGGGCGGGACACTGCCGGTGAAGCGCAGACCCTCGTAGCCCCGCACGGTGCTGGGGCCCGCGTAGCGGAGTCGTACGACACCGCCGAGGGTGCCGTCCCACCAGCGGTAGCCGCGCTCCTCGACGTCGAAGGGGAACTTCAGGTACGCCTCGCCGTCGAAGACGGGCGACTCGCGGCAGCAGTGCACCGGTTCATTCGTCCGCCGGTCGGTCACCCAGCGCTCGAGCGTCCACTGGAGCGAGTCGCGGGTGTCGGCGGCCGGCAGTGTGGCGTCGGTGTCGACCGAGGTGGACACGTCCCACACCGCGTTGCCGCTCCGCACGCTGTCCGCGACATCGCCGCGGACCTGGCGTGTGATGGTGATCCGCCGGTCGTGCACCGTCTTGAGCAGCGAGGTGTCGAAGTAGCTGCCGGTGCCGGTGAAGACGGTGGTCGTGTCGACGTCGACCGGGGTGCGCTTGGCGTGCGGCTGGACGTACGTCACCAGCAACGGGGCCAGGACCAGCAGGAACACCCCTGCTCCCAGCAGGATCAGGGACATGGGTGAAGCGGTACGACGCATCCGGGCACTCCTGTTTCGAGAAACTCGCACGGAGACGCACGGACCCCAGGGCCGGTCGAGCCCTTGTGGCTGGAGACGGTAGGGAGCCCCTTGACGGATTGTCAATGACCCGTCAAGACTGACGCTCGACCGGCGGGGGCCGGCCGGGGTGGGATCGTCTCCAACGAGGAGCTGACCCGACACAATGCGCAGACTGCTCGCCGCATCGACGACCGTTGTGATCGCCGCGGCACTCGCCGTGGGCACCGCCTTCGGGATCGTGGCACTGCTGGATGCCACCCCCGAGCAGCCCAACGTCCCCCTGATCACCTACGACACGGCCCAGCCGCTCCGATGAACTGTCCTTCCTGGAGTGAGGTGCCCCGGCCGAAGGTGGAGCGGTTCGCCGCGATCGCCCTGGCCGGGGCGGCGGATCTGGCCCAGGCCATCCTGCGGGAGATCCGGAGCGACTTCCCCGAACTACGGCTCGTGGAGGGCGAGTCGGGTGAGCCGATGGCGCTCGTGGGCATCCGGCGTGCCATCGAGGGATTCGTCCAGCACCTGGCCTCCGGGGCGGCCGATCCCCGGGTGCCACCCGCGGTCTTCCAGGAGTTCGGCAGAGGAGAGGGGCTGAACGGCCGCAGTCTCGACTCCCTTCAGGCCGTCTACCGACTCGGGGTGCGCCTCGCCTGGCGAAGGTTCGCCGAGATCGGTCAGCAGGTCGACATCGCCGCGCCCGCCATGTACGAACTCGCCGAATCCGGTTTCGAGTACCTGGACGGGCTCGTCGAGCAGTCGGTGCGCGGATACGCGGAGGCGGCCGCCCGGCAGGCGAGCGAACGCCTGCGGCTGCAACGGCAGTTGATCGACCTCCTGCTGTCCGGGCAGCGCGGTGACGCTGCGCACACCCTCGGCGAACGAGCTGCCCGCATCGGCTGGGAGCTGCCCGCCACCATCGCCGTGGGCGTACTGATCCGGCCGGCGAGGGAGGCCGTCGCCCCCGCCGTGGGCCAGGGCATCCTCCTCGACATGGAGAGCGAACAGCCCCGCATGGTCATCCCCGAGCCGGACGCCGGGGGCCGCGCGGACCTGGTGCGCAGGGCCACCACCGGCTGGTCCGGCGCGATCGGGCCGTCGGTGCCGCTCGCGGCCGCGGCGACGTCCCTGCGGTGGGCGGAGACCGCCGTGCGGTTGATCGAGGACGGTCTCCTGCCCCGGGGTGAGGTGCAGTACTGCACCGATCGCACCGAGGAACTCGTCCTGCTGCCCTCCCGGGAGCTGATCGATGCCGCGGCCCCGCGCTGCCTGACCCCGCTTCAGGACGTCGGCCCGGCGCAGGCCCGCCGCCTCGCCGCGACCCTGCTCGCCTGGATCGAGACCTCCGGCGGCGCCCCGGAGGTCGCGAACCGCCTCGGCGTGCACCCCCAGACGGCCCGCTACCGGCTGCGGCAGATCCGTGAACTGTGGGGTGACGCCCTCGACGACCCGGACCGCCGCTTCGAGATGCTCCTGGTCCTCCGCGCCCGACGCCTGCGCGGCGAACTGTCCACGGGTCCCGACTGACGCGGGCGACGCCGGGCCACCGCACACCGGCAGGTGGGCGGTGGCCCGGCGTCGTCACACCGTCACAGCGGCGAACGAGGCGGTCGGTTCCCCCAGAAGCCGCACTGATGGTCCGCCAGGAACGACGTACTCGTCCGCGTCGACGTCGGGTGCAGCGTGAGGACCGTCCCGCTTCCGGTCGCGGGCCAGACCGTCTGCCCCGGTACCGCCGGCGAGCCGAAGCGGGCGAAGGCAGCCCAGTAGCGCTTCATCCGCGTCGCGAGCGCCACCTGGATCGAGGTCAGCGGCCGGTCGCCCGCCGTGAAGTCGTGCAGATAGGCGAGCTCGGCACTGTGCGCGTTCGACATGTCCAGCCCCGGAACCTGCGCACCCGCCAACGTCGGGGACTCCGGGTCGTCGAACTCGTAGACGTACGTCGGCACCTGGGAGGCGAAGAGCCGCGCCGTCCACGCGGTGTGGCAGGCGAAGGAGGAGTCGGTCATGACCGCCGACAGCGCCAGGTACGGCGACCCGTACACCGGGACCGGATAGCGGGCGAGCACCTTCGGGCCCGCCGTTCCGTACGCCGCCAGGACCTGCGCCTCGTACTCCGCCTCCGTCAGCCTCGGCTGCGACAGCGCCACGAACAGCCGCGACTCGGCGCGGGTGCTCCCGATCATCACCGGCACCTTGTTCCACTTCCCGCTGCCGATCGCGGTGGCCGGATCCACGGGCAACAGCCCGTCACCCGAGGCCGGCCCCGGCGTCGGCACCGTGCGCGCCGCCTCGACCAGCGCCGCCGCCGGGGCGGCACGCAGACAGGCGGCGACCGTGCCCGGATCGTCGCAGCCCGCCCGCCCGGCGACCTCGCGAGCCTGTGACTCGGCCCGCGCGAGGTCGGGCGTACCGATCAGCGTGCACGGCCCGCTCTGCAACACGGCGCGGTGGAACAGCCCGGACGCCGAGGGCGCGGCCAGCAGCCCGCAGACCGAAGCGCTGCCCGCCGACTGCCCGGAGACCGTCACGTTGCCGGGGTTCCCGCCGAACGCCGCGATGTTCTGCCGCGTCCAGCGCAGCGCTTCGACCTGGTCCAGCAGGCCGAAGGAGCCGGTACCCCATGCGTTCTCGCGCGCCAGCTCCGGAAGCGCCAGATAACCCAGCCGGCCGAGCCGGTAGTTGACGCTGACCACGACGCTGTCCGTGAGATCGGCCATCGTCCGGCCGCCGAACTGGGTGCCCGTGCCCATGGTGTACGCGCCCCCGTGGATCCAGAGGATCACCGGGAGCCGGGACCCGGCCCGGGCTCCCCTCGGGCGGTACACGTCCAGGTAGAGGCAGTCCTCGCTGGCGGCCGAGGGGTCCGCGATCCCGAACGGCATGAACTGCACACAGGCCGGCGCTTGCCGGTCCGCCTCTCTCACGCCGCTCCAGCGGCGAGGCTCCCGCGGCGCCCGCAGACGGTCCTCCCCGACCGGGGGAGCGGCATAGGGGACACCGAGGAACTCCTGCGCCCCGTCGCGGTTCTGTCCGCGCAGCGCGCCCTGCGCGACCGTCACCACCGGGCGGTGCGGGCCGCCCGCCGAAGCGGAAGCCGAGGCGGAGGCGGAGGCCGAGCGGGTCCCGGGCGTCGCGGCCACGGCCGGGACGGCCGACGTGAGCAGTGCCACCAGAGCGAGGGCCGTGCTGAGCAGGGGTCTTGCCGAAGTGGGCCGATTTCCGGACCGCTTCATCCGTCCTCCTGACGTGGGCTGGGGTGGGTGGAGCGGGGGTCAGGGACGCAGACCGGCGATCAGGGTGGACGTGACGGCGTGGTCGGCGGGGCCGGTGTTCCAGTCGGCACTCATCGGGCTGACGGCGATCCGGCCCGCGCTGACGGCTTCCACGTCTCCGCCCTTCGCCGGCGGACGCAAGTCCACGGTCACCCCGACCTTCCAGGTGCCGTCCCCGGAGTCGGTGAAGTCCGGTTCGAGGATCGTCTGCGGATCCTGGAACGTGGTCGACACGCCGGAGGCGGTGCCCTTGCCGTCAGCGCCGACGACCGGGTGGTTCACGTTCAGGCCGACGCCCTTCGGCAGCAGCGGCCCGGACTTCGCCCGCGTACGCAGCCGGTCGATGAGCTTGACGGCGAAGTCGAGCGTCGGGCCCATCGCGTTGACGGTGGTGACCGGATCGGGCACCGAGAGGCCGCCCGTGCTCAGTGCGATGGCGGGTACGCCGGACTCCACCGCCGCGACGGCGCCGCCGACCGTGCCGGAGTGGCTGGCGAGACCGGCCACGTTCGGCCCGAAGTTGGTGCCGGACACCACCAGGTCCGGGGCGCGGTCCTCGAACACCTCGGAGAGACCGAAGGCCACCGAGTCGCCCGGGCTGCCGTCGACGGCCCACACCTTCGGTTCGGGGTGCTTCACCGTGATGGTGGGGGCGCTCGACATCTTCGTGCCGGTACCGCTCTGGTTGGTGAGCGGGGCGACGATCGTGACGTCGTGCCCGGCGGCGGTCAGCCGCTCGAACGCCTTGCGGATGCCCGGCGCGTTGTAGCCGTCGTCGTTGGTGAGCAGGATCCGCAGCGGAGCGGCGGGGGCCGCGGGCGCCGGGGCGGTCCCGGACGAGGCGAGCGCGGGTGCCGTTCCCACGAGGGCCGCGGTGCACAGGATCAGCGTGGCCGGCGGCAGAACTCGCTTGCTTCTCACAGGGGCTCCTAGGAAGAGGGGGGAGGGGGTGACGATGTGGTGGTACGAGGGTGTGGTGGCGCGATGAGGTGGTGCGGGGCCGGCGGACACGTGACCCTGGCGTGTGCCCGCCGGAGTACGGGTCGGGCGGCGTCGGTGCGGGACGCGGCCGACAGGGCCCCGGCCTCTTCGCCGGATCGCCGGATCGCCCGGCCCTGTCGGTATGACAGGACATGGCACCGGCGCCCGGTCCGCCGCGGAGGGCCCAGCGTGGCTCAGCGCACGCTGCGGATCGGGAGGATGGCGAGCGCGCCGATCAGCGACAGCGCGCCGCCGGCCAGGAACAGCGGGGTGTACCCGCCCAGCGCGGTGACGATGGCGGAGGCGACGAAGGGAGCGACGATCTGCGGACCGGCGTTCGCGATGTTCAGGACGCCCATGTCGCGGGCCGCGTCCTCCGCGCGGGGGAGGACCAGGGTGACGAGCGCGGTGTCGACGGCCATGAAGCAGCCGAAGGCGAGCCCGTTGAGCGCACTGAACACGAGCATTCCGGTCCAGGTCGGGCTGATGACGGGCACCGCCATGACCAGCCCGGCCAGCGCCGCCGAGACGCCGACGAACACCTTGCGACGGTTCCAGCGATCGGACAGCAGGCCGCCGACGACGGTGGACAGCGCCACCGCGACCATCGACACCGGGGTGAGGATGGCGATCGCCGCGGGCGGCGTCATTCCGGCGGGCAGGGAGATGTGGTCGCCCAGGATGTAGAGCTGGTAGCCGACGACGGAGAAGTAGCCCAGCACCATCAGGGCGCGGCCGATGAAGGCCCAGCGGAAGTCGTGGTTGGCCAGCGCGGAGAGGAACGCCGCGAGTTGAGACCCCTTGGCCGCCTTCGGCGCGGGCTCGGTACGGGGGGTGTCACGGCAGAAGACGGAGAGGAGCAGGGCGGCCACGGCGACGATCGCGCCGAAGACCAGGTATCCGGTACGCAGATGCGTCGCCGTCTGCGAGGCGATGAGGACGCCGACGGTACCGCCGATCGGCATGCCCAGTCCCACCAGCGCGGACGCCGTGCCGCGGCGGGCCGCGGGGACGCGGTCGGGGACGATCGCGGTGACCGCCGCCTGGTAGGTGTTCATCGTCGCCTGGACCAGGCACCAGCCGATGCCGACGAGCAGCGCGGTGGTGACACTGCCGAGCAGGGCCAGGGCGAGCAGGGCGCCGAGCGCACCGCCGAGGATCCAGGGGTTGCGGCGGCCGCTGCGGTCGGAGAGGGCGCCGGCGATCGGATTGAAGGCGGTCGCGAAGATGGCGCTGATGCCGCCGATCAGGCCCAGGACGGCGACCTTGTCGTCGGGGGCGATCGCGGCGACCTGGGTCGGCAGGAGGACGGAGCCGACGCCCAGGTAGACCGCCATCATGGCGGAGTTGGCGACCAGCAGCAGGAGCATGAGCCCGCGCTGGCGTGGAGCTTCCGGTTCCGCGGTGGTGACGGCGCTGTCGGTGCCCGTGGCGGGTGGGTCGATCGGATCGGTGAGCTCGTTCGTGGCCATGACGACTCCTGGGAGGACGGAGTGGGAGCTGGAGCGGTGCGGGACCGGGGGTCGGCCGGGGTGCGGGCCGTGGGACATCGCTTCCGGTACACGCGGGGGCGGTACACGGGAGACGCCGCGTGAGCGGTCGCGGGGGTGGCGGTGTCACCGGAAGCCGTTGCGGACGGCTGTGGCCGACAAGGTGTTGTTACACGTGTCACCCGCAGGGCTTGGAGACTGTGTAGCACCCAATCCCGCGTCCCGCCAGTGCCTGTGCCCGGTCGCTGCGCAGATCGTGACCGAGGCGAGAACCGCATGTCGGGCACGTGTAACCACTCGGGCCCGGTGCTGACCTGGGCCGTCGTGTCTCGTCACCCTCTTGCCCTTGTGGCAGCGGTCAAGCATCCGCCATACTCCGTGCCGCACCGCGACGACCGCCCCACGGCTCCGGTGCTCCGGCCGGCCCGTGCGGCCGTACGGGGCCTCCGCCGCGACCCCCCTTCCGCGGCTCAGCGCCTCCGCTTTCGCGTTCTCCCTTCCGCATCCCCGCGCCCGTCCTCCCGCGCGCCCCACCGCTCCGGGTGAAACACCGTGAAAGGCCCGCCATGCTGCCGTGCCCACCCGACGCCGTGCCGCCCCCGCCCCCGCGTCCCGTACACCCTCCCCGCCACCATCTCCCGGCCGCTCCGCCGCGCCACGCGCTCGCCGCCGGCAGCGCGCTCCTCCTCGCGCCGCTCCTGGTCGGGCTGTTGCTCCGGGTCGTCGACCGCCCGTTCTTCCAGGGGCTCGACGATCGGTGGGCGGCCTCGATGGACGGCTCGCCCGCCGGCGCGGCCACCGGCTTCGCCACCGTCCTCGACCGGCTCGGTGGTCCGCTCGGCATGATCCTGCCGCTGATGCTGTGCGGCTGCCTGTGCGTCTACGGGCGCTGGCGCTCCGGCCTGTACGTGTTCGCGGCCGACGTTCTCGCCAACATGGCCGTGGTGCTGCCCCTCAAGCAGTTCGTCGACCGTCCGCGCCCGCCGTTTCCCTGGGTCCTCGTCAACGACGGCTCGTACCCCTCCGGCCAGGTCTTCACTGCCGTGACCTTGGTCGTCGCGGCAGCGGTGGTGGTGTTCCCGCCCCGTGCGCGACGCTGGTGGTGGCTGTTCGGCGCCCTGTACGTCGTCGCGATGATGTGGAGCCGCACCTGGCTGCACGCCCAGTGGCTCAGCGACACCCTGGCCGGCGCGCTGGCCGGAGCCGGAGCCTGCCTGCTCCTGTGGCGGGTCTTCGAGCCCCTGCTGACGACGGAGGCGGAACGCACGGCGGCCAACAGCCTCTGGCTGTGAAGGTGGTTGTATAGCGAATCATTGACGGTCGAAGAATTTGCGCCATACTCTCGCCGGGTCGGTGCGCGTTCGGCGCCCGACCCAGGAAGGATCGGCTCATGGCTCTCACCCCAGGCCCGGATCGCACGCTGGTCGACCTCCCCGCAGGACGCCTGCGCGGCGCGATCGAAAGCGGGGTCACCGTGTTCCGCGCCGTGCCCTACGCCGCACCCCCGGTCGGCGGCCTGCGCTGGCGCCCCGCCCAGCCGCACCCGGGCTGGAGCGGAACCCGGGACGCGACCGTCGACGGCCCCAGCGTGCCGCAGCTGTACATGGAGGGCGGGGACCCGGTCCTCGGCGGCCATGGATCGCCACCCTTCGACGAGGACAGCCTGACCCTCGACGTCTGGACCCCGGCGGCCGACGAGGCCCGCCGCCCGGTGCTCCTCTGGATCCACGGCGGCGGCTTCGTCTCGGGCTCCGGATCGATGCCGAACTACTCGGGCGAGACCTTCGCCCGCGACGGCGACCTCGTGGTGGTGAGCATCAACTACCGCATCGGGCCGTTGGGCTACCTCTACACCGGCCCCGAGGACGGCAACCCCGAAGGAGCCGGCAACCCGTGGCTCAGCGACCAGCTCGCCGCCCTCCGCTGGACCGTGGCGCACATCGCCTCGTTCGGCGGTGACCCGGAGAACATCACCGTCGCCGGGCAGTCGGGCGGCGCCCTGTCCGCGGCCGCCCTGGCCGGACTCCCCGAGACTCAAGGGCTGATCAGGCGCGTGATCCTGCAGAGCCCGCCCTTCGGTCTCGACCTCCCCGACCCGGACGCGGCCCTGGAACGGACGGCCGCCTACCTGGAGCTGGCCGGCGTCAAGACCGTCGCGGAACTGCGCGAACTGCCCTGGCCCGCACTGATCGGCGCGGCCGGCGGGTTGTTCGCCCGTACGTCGAGCTGGGGCTACTGGCCGACCCCGTTCCTGCCCGTCATCGACGGGGTCACCCTGACGCGCCACCCGGTGGAGGCACTGCTGCACGGGGCCGCGACCGGCATCGACGTGATGATCGGCTGGACCCGCGAGGAGTCCAACTTCGGCTTCGCCCTCGACCCGGCGTACGCCGCCGCCGACCGGGACCGGGTGATCGCCCGCATCGCCGAGACCTTCGGGTCCGAAGCCGCGCCCGGGGTGTACGCGGAGTACGAACGGACCCGGCCCGGCGCGCGCCCCGCCGATGTGCTGATGGACCTGATCACGGACGAACTCTTCCGCGTCCCCGCCGTGCGACTCGCCGAGGCCAGGGCGGACGTGGGGCGCCCCGTCCGGGCTTACCAGTTCGACCTCCCCACGCCGGCGCACGACGGTCGCCTCGGCGCCGCCCACTGCCTCGAACTCCCCTTCGCCTTCGCCAACTTCGACCGGTGGGCGCACGCGCCCTTCCTGGCCGGGCTCGACCCCGCGGTCCGCGACGGGCTCGCGCACACCATGCATCAGGCGTGGATCGCGTTCGCTCGCACCGGCGACCCGAACCACGCCGCGATGCCGACGTGGGACCCGTACGGCGCGCACACACGCACCACGATGCGCTTCGACTCGGTGGTGACCGCTCTCGGAGACCTCGCCGGTGACTCGCGTCGCCTGCACGCCGCGGTGGCGCGACCCCTCACGGCGTAACGCGAACGCCCCCGGCGTGTCAGCGGGAGCGGCGGAACAGTGGTGGTCCGGGCGCTGTCGCGCGCGGACCACCACAGTCGTGATCTAACTCGTGTAACCTCGGAGGTGGAAGAAGGTACGACGCAGGCCGAACCCAGCGCAAGGAGTGTCAAGGGACGTCATGGCAGAAGAAACCCCCGTCCCCGCCTCGATCACGAGCGCCGATGTGGCCCGCCTCGCCGGGGTGTCCCGCGCCACCGTCTCCTTCGTACTCAACAACACCCCGGGCCATCGGGTCAGCGAGACCACCCGCGTCCGCGTCCTCGACGCGGCGGACCGGCTCGGTTACGTCCCGCACGCCGCCGCCCGGTCCCTGCGTGCCGGGCGGAGCAATCTCGTCCTGATGCCCGCCTCGATCTCCGCGATCGGCCGGCTCGTCAGCGACTGGGTCGACGACCTGCACAGCGAACTCGACCGTCACGGCTACACGGCCGTCCTCCACGCGGGCCGCTTCGGCAACCCCCTCGACGCCGCCCGCGCCTGGGCGGAACTGCGCCCGGCGGCGGTCGTCGCGCTCGACGGTGACAGCCTGACCGCGCAGGCCGCCGAGTTGCTGCGCCGCGCCGGAGTGCGCGGCTTGCTGGCTTTCGCGTCCCGCCCCGTGCCCGGGGTCCACACCATCGGCTTCGATCACGCCCGTATCGGCGCCACGGCCGCCGAGCACCTGATCGCCCGCGGCCGGAGCCGTATCGGCGTCGTCATGCCCCAGGAGCGCGGCCTCGACGCCTTCGCCCGACCGCGCCTCGCGGGAGCCGAATCGGTCGCGGCCCGGCACATGGCCACCGTCACTCCGGTGGAGCTCGCCTACACCAGGGAGTCCGCGGCCGCGCTCGCCGGCCGCTGGGCGGGCCTGGACCTCGACTCCGTCTTCGCCTACAACGACGAGTACGCCGCACTTCTCCTGCACGCCCTCAAGGCCGAGGGCATCGCGGTGCCGGACGAGGTGGCGATCGTCGGCTCCGACGACCTCGTCCTCTCGGCGTTCCAGCAGCCCGCGCTCAGCACGATCCGCCTGGACCTGGCGTCACCGGCCCAGATCGCGGACGCCCTGCACGAGCTGATCGAGACCGGCTCGACCGCGCCGCTCCCCGCCATAGAGGCCGTACTCGTCCACCGCCAGACCTCCTGAGCCACCTCCCCGCCCGCCCCAACGGCTGCGCCACGCGTCAGCCGCCCCGTGCGCGCCGGCCCACGGAGCGGCCCGAGGGCGAGCGTGGCCGCCGAGCGGGAGTACGAGAGCCGTGTCGTCGACCGCTTCGCGGGGCCCGGGGCCCGGGGCGACGTTCGCTCACGACGGCGGCGGCCCCCGGCCCGTACGGTTCACCGGCCGGGAGACGCCGCCTTCACCTACGGCCCCTACGGCACCACAGGTGCCGCGACCGGCGTGCTCGCGGCCGGCCCCCGGCGCTCGCGGAGCGACTCCCGGGCGAGCGCGGGGGCGCAGAGCCACCACGCCAGGAGACCCGCGCCCGCACCGGCGGCCGCTCCGGCCGCCGTGTCGGTGAGCCAGTGCGCGTGCAGCCAGGTACGGCTCCACATCATGGCCAGCGTGAAGAGGATGCCCCCGAGCCACCAGGCTCGTCGCCGCGCGGCCGGGATCAGCAGTACCCCGATGAGGACGACGAGCAGTGCCGCCCCGGCCGCATGGCCGGACGGGAACGAGCCGTGGTCGACCCGGACCAGCGGGTTCGCCGGACGCGGCCGGTCCACCAGGTGCTTGAGCCCCTGGACGACGAGCAGATGGCCGGCGAAGTAGACGCCGAGCAGGAAGCCGACCGAGGTCCAGCGCCGGCGCAGCAGCAGGAGGAGGAGCAGGGCGAGCGGTACGACGACGCCCAGCGGGCCGCCGAACCAGTCCAGGGCCGTGGCCAGTACGGCGTACGGCCCGTCGTGCGGGCCGCCCATCCAGGCCAGCCACTGGTCGTCCAGACCCTGGAACGGCGGGTTCGTCGGGTCGGGTCGGACGACGAAGGCCGGCAGTGCGGCGGCGCCGAGCAGCAGGAGCCCCGCCATCAGGAGACCGGCGCGGCGGCGCGGGGCCGCCGCGTGGGCGGGCGGTCTTTCGACGACGGGGGAGGGGGCGGCCGATTTCGTGGACATGGGTGCCTCTCGTGACCGCGGGGGTGGGCCCGCGGCCCTTGGGTGGCCGGGGGGCTCGGAAGGACCGGGCCCCCCGGGCGGAACAGGACTGCGACGGAACATGACCGCGTCGGGAACGGAAGCGCGTCGGAAGGGAGCGGCGGCGCGGTTGGGTGAGCGGCGGCGCGGTTGGGTGAGCGGCGGCGCGGGTGGGCGGGGGAGCGGGGCGCAGGGCCGGGTGGGGGCCTCAGGCCCCTGGGTTCAGATGCCGGGCCAGGAA
This sequence comes from Streptomyces sp. NPDC029139, assembly GCF_055564335.1. Taxonomy (NCBI): domain Bacteria; kingdom Bacillati; phylum Actinomycetota; class Actinomycetes; order Kitasatosporales; family Streptomycetaceae; genus Streptomyces; species Streptomyces sp. NPDC029139. The sequence goes on from NZ_JBVHWN010000006.1 coordinate 235,541, forward strand.
CGCGACGCTCTCCGCGACGATCTCCGGGATGTCGGCGGAGCCCAGGAAAATGTGGTCGGCGCCCTCGACGGGCCGCAGGGTCACGTCTCCGCCCGCGCCCGCCAGGGCTTCGGCGAGCGCCTCGCTCTGGCTGAACGGGACCAGGCCGTCCCGCGTGCCGTGGATCAGCAGGAACGGCGGCGGGGTGGAGTCCCGCGCGTACGTCACCGGGCTCGCGGCCAGGGCGAGCGCCGGGCGCTCCGCCTCGGTGCCGCCGAGCAGAGCCTCGTACGGGTCGGGGAACTCGCCGCCCGGGGGCAACCCCGGCAGAGGGTGACCGACCAGGGCGGGCAGGTCGGAGACCCCGTACCAGTCGACGACGGCCCGGACGCCGGTGTCTCCGGTGGCCACCCCGTGGGCGCCCTCCAGCGCTTCCGCGTTCGCACTGCCCGGGCCGACGAGGCCCGCCAGTGCCGCCAGGTGCCCGCCCGCCGACTCGCCCCAGACGGCGATCCGGTGCGGGTCGATGCCGAGGTCGCCGGCGAACCGGCGGATGTACCGGATCGCGGCCTTCACGTCATGCAGCTGGGCCGGGAAGGGGGATTCGAGGCTGTGCCGGTAGTCGACGGAGACGAGCGCGAGCCCGGCGGCCACGACCGATCCGTGCAGCAGCGCGGCCGGCACGGTCGGCGGCGGATAGCGACGGTCACCGTCCAGCCAGCCGCCGCCGTGGATCCACACGACCGCAGCGAACGGGCCTTCACCGGCCGGGACTTGGACGTCGAGAAGCCGGGGACGGTAGCCGGGTGTGGTGGCGTAGGTGACCCCGTCGAAGCGGCGCACCCCGTTCTCGTCCGTCACAGGCGGTGCCGGGGGGTGGTAGGGCGGGGGCGGCCAGGTCATGTCGGCCAGGTCGAGCTCGGCCGGGTGGGATTGCGTCATTGCGGCCCTTCTGCCGGCCCCAGGGTTCGTAACGCTTTGTCCGAAATGCTTGCGCGCCGGACCTGGGGAGACGTAACGTGTTACACGTGTTATCAAAACTCTAGCGACGCATTTCCGCTGCCGACAAGCCCAGTAGCTGTCTGATTTTTGGGTCAGTTACACGAGTGACCCGGCGGTGGCGTCGCATGTCCCCCTGGGAGCACGTCATGCTCACCGCCGCCGCTCATCCCGCATCCCCCGTTCCGGCCCCGGCGCACCCGGCTTCCGGGCATGGGTCTGCCCCCGGTCACGCCCTGGGGCGCGCTCCGGAGCACGCTCCGGGCCCCGCCCTCACGCGGGCCTTCGTTCGCTGGGTGTCCGAGCCCACCCCGGCGACCGTTCCGCTGGTCCGCTCTCGCGTCCGCGCCCTGCTCGAGGGCTGGAGGATCGCCGCCGACCTCGCGGACACCCTCCTCCTGGCGGTCAGTGAGCTCGTCGGCAATGTCGTCCAGCACGCCGCGACCGGCCGGATAGGCGTCGGCGTCTCCTGCGGCGGGGGCTGGCTGTGCCTGCGGGTCGCCGACGGGGCGGCCGGACTGCCTCGGCTGCCCGATCCTGCCGCCGAGGTGGATCCGGATGCCGAGGGCGGGCGAGGTCTGCTTCTGATCGAGCTGATGACCGCCGAGGTGGGAGGCGAACTCGCCGTCGTCGTGCATGAGTTGGGCAAGTGCGTGCGGGTGCGGGTCCCTCTCGCCTGAGTCGCTCGGGCGGTGCGGCGGGGCTTCAAGATATTGCGGAAAGTTGACGGCCGCCAAATTATCGAGATACTTGCCCCATCTCCCCGCTGCTCCCTGATTGAGGTGCCGCCCCATGGAGCTCTCCCCCTCGGCACATGCCGATCCCTTCTGCCGCGACCGGCTGCCCGACTTCTCCCTCTGGCCTCAACTCCACTTCGACCTACCGGAGTTGAACTACCCCGACCGGCTCAACTGCGCCCGCCGCCTGCTCGACGACGCCGTCGAGCGCTGGGGCCCGGACCGTCCCTGTCTGCTGACCCCGACCGAGCGCTGGACCTACGGCGAGCTCCGGCAGCGCGCCGACCAGGTCGCCCAGGTGCTCACCGAGGACCATGGGATCCGGCCCGGAAACCGCGTGCTGCTGCGCGGCCCCAACAACCCCTGGCTCGTCGCCGCGTGGTTCGGCGTCCTCAAGGCCGGCGGTGTGGCCGTCACCACGATGCCGCTCCTGCGTTCCGCCGAACTCGCCGAGCTGTGCGAGATCAGCCGACCGACGGTCGCCGTGTGCGACCACAGATACCTCGCGGAACTCGACGCGGCGGCCCCTCCGGGCCCGCCAGGAAGCCCCGGCCCGCCCGGCCTGCCGGTCATCCCGTACGGGGGCCCGGGCGAGACCGATCTGACCGCCCGCTGCGCCACGAAGGAGGGCCGGTTCACCGCCGTCGAGACCGCGGCCGACGACGTGGCGCTGATCGCCTTCACCTCGGGGACGACAGGGCGCCCCAAGGCGACACTCCACTTCCACCGGGACGTCCTCGCCAACGCCGACACGTTCTCGCGGCACATCCTCAAACCCCGCCCCGACGACGTCTTCACCGGCACACCGCCGCTCGCGTTCACCTTCGGGCTCGGCGGGCTCGTGGTCTTCCCTCTGCACACCGGCGCCGCGACCCTGCTGATCGAGCAGGCCACCCCTCGGCAACTGGCGGATCTCGTCGCGGCGCACGGCGTGACCGTCCTGTTCACCGCGCCGACCGCCTACCGGGCGATCATGGCCGCCGGGGCGACCGGGCAGTTGTCCGGCCTCCGCCGCTGCGTGTCCGCGGGGGAACCCCTGCCGGCCTCCGTCTGGGAGGAGTTCCACGCCGCCACGGGCCTGCGCATCATCGACGGCATCGGCGCCACCGAGATGCTGCACGTCTTCATCTCCGCGGCCGACGAGGACATCCGCCCCGGGTCCACGGGCCGGCCCGTCCCCGGGTACCGCGCCGCGGTGGTCGACGACCAGGGCGATCCGGTGCCCGACGGACAGCCCGGCCTGCTGGCCGTCACCGGCCCCACGGGCTGCCGTTATCTGTCCGACCGGCGCCAGACCACGTACGTCAGGAACGGCTGGAACATCACCGGCGACACCTACATACGGGACGCCGAAGGCTACTTCTGGTACGTCGCCCGCAGCGACGACATGATCGTCTCCTCCGGCTACAACATCGCCGGCCCGGAGGTCGAGAAGGCGCTCGCCGCCCACCCGTACGTCGAGGACTGCGGCGTCGTCGGCGCCCCGGACGAGCGGCGCGGCATGGTCGTCAAGGCGTACGTCGTCCTGAGCGACGGCATGCCGGCGACCGAGGCCACCGTCCGCGAGCTCCAGGCCCACGTCAAACAGGCCATCGCACCGTACAAGTACCCGAGGGCCGTGGAGTTCGTCGCGGAGCTCCCGAAGACCGCCAACGGCAAGCTGCAGCGCGGCGAACTGCGCCGACTCGCCCGGGCCGCGGCCCGGGCCGAGGACACTCGCACGGGCGGCGACCCCACGGCCGCCGGACCCGGCGACACCCGTACAGCGGCCGCCGCACCCGAGAACACCCCCGAGGCCGGCGGGATCGACGGTGTCCGCACCGAGGCCCGCGGAATCGACGGCATCCGCACCGAGGCCGACGCACACGCGAGCAGCCGCGCCGACGGCGCCTCCGAGGCCCTGGTGCCGTGCCTGCCCAGCGTCACCGTCGAACGCCGCGTCGAGTGGCCGGACACGGACGCCGCCGGCCACTACCACCATTCGACCGTCGTCCGCTGGGTCGAGGCCGCCGAGGCCGTGCTGCTGCGCCGCCTGGGACTCTCCCACCTCTTCGGCAGCACGCCCCGCGTCCACTTCGAGGCCGACTACCGCGCTCGGCTCTGGTTCGGCGAGGCCGTCCGCACCGAGCTGCGCGTCACCGAGGTCGGCGCGAGCTCCCTGCACTACGCCTTCACCGTCCTCGGCGAGGAGGGCACGAAGGCCGCCACCGGCCGCATGGTCATCGCCCATTCGGCGGCCCGCGCCACCGGGACCACTCCCTGGCCCGCCGATGTCCGCGAGGTCCTCACCACGGCGGGCCCGCAGGCCCCCGAACTGATCCACAGAACCACAGGAGGCACCCCGTGCGCGTAGCAGTCATCGGAGGAGGGCCCGGCGGCCTGTACTTCGCGGCCCTGGCCAAGCAGCTCTCCCCGGACTGGGAGGTCACCGTGTGGGAACGCAACGCCCCCGACGACACGTTCGGTTTCGGGGTCGTCTTCTCCGACGAGACCCTCGACGGCATCGCGGCCGCCGACCCGGTCGTCCACGCGTCGATGTCGGCGCAGTTCGCCCGCTGGAGCGACATCGACGTCCGCTACCGGGGGCGGACCCTCACCTCCGGCGGACACGGCTTCGCGGCCCTCGGCCGCCGGAGCCTGCTGCGGATCCTCCAGGACCGCTGCGCGGCCCTCGCCGTGGACGTCCGCTACCGCACGCAGGCCCCGCCCGTGGACCGGCTCGCCGCCGAGTACGACCTGGTGGTCGCGTGCGACGGCGTCCGGTCGGCCACCCGCGCCGCCTACGCCGACACCTTCGGCCCCGACCTCGACGAACGTGCCGGCCGCTACATGTGGCTCGGCACCGACAAGGTCTTCGAGGCCTTCACCTTCATCGTCGAGGAGCGGGACTTCGGCACCCTCCAGGTACACGCGTACCCGTACGACGACTCCCGCTCGACCTTCATCGTGGAGCTGGACGAGGACACCTGGCGTCGCGCCGGTTTCGCGGACCGCGCCGACCGGGAGTACCCGCCCGGCGCCAGCGACGAGGAGAGCATCCGGCGCTGCGAGGAGATCCTCGCCGGGCACCTGGACGGCCACCGGCTCCTGCCCAACAACTCCAAGTGGCTCCGCTTCACGACGGTGCGCAACCGCACCTGGCGGCACGAGAACGTGGTGCTCCTCGGGGACGCGGCCCACACCGCCCACTTCTCCATCGGCTCCGGCACCAAGCTCGCCATGGAGGACGCACTCGCCCTCGCGGCCTGCCTGCACGAGCATCCGGACGACGTCCCGGGCGCGCTCGCCGCCTACGAGGACGAACGCCGGCCGGTCGTGGAGTCCACCCAGCGGGCCGCCCAGGCCAGCCTCGAATGGTTCGAGAACATCGACCGCTACACCGGCCAGGACCCCCATCAGTTCGCCTTCAACCTGCTGACCCGCAGTCGCCGCGTCACCTACGGCAATCTGCGCCTCCGCGACGAGGCCTTCACCACCGCCGTCAACACCACCGAGCCCGTCCCGCCGATGTTCCGGCCCTTCCGGATCGGCGGCCTGTACCTGCGCAACCGGGTCGTCGTCCCGCCCACCGCCCTCTCCACCGCCCGTGACGGAGTCCCGGGCGACTTCGACCTCGTCCACCTGAGCACCCAGGCCCTCGGCGGGGCCGGCCTGGTCGTCGCCGGCATGACCGCGGTCGGAGCCGACGCCCGCCCCGACCTCGGCTGCCCGGGCCTGTGGAACGACGCTCACGAGGCCGCCTGGCGACGCATCACCACCTTCGTCCACGGCCAGAGCGACACCTGCCTCGGCATTCAGCTCACCCACGCGGGCCGCCGCGCGGCCACCGGACCCCTGATCGCCGCCTCCCCGCTCCCCTGGGACGAGAACAGCACGGCGCCGCGCGAGGCCACCCGTGCCGACATGGACCTGGTCGTACGGGACTTCGTACGGGCGGCCCAACGCGCCGACCGGGCCGGATTCGACGCGCTGGAACTCCAGTACGGGCACGGGCACCTGCTCTCCGGGTTCCTCTCGCCGCTGACCAACCGGCGCGCCGACGAGTACGGCGGCAGCCTGGCCGGGCGGCTGCGCTTCCCCCTGGAAGTGCTGCGCGCCGTACGGGAGTCATGGCCCGCGGGCAAGGCGCTGCTGGTCCGGATCTCCGCCGCCGACTGGGCGGAGGGCGGCCTGAGCGAGGCCGACGCCGTGGGCATCGCCCGAGCCCTCGCCGAGGCGGGCGCCGACGCCATCGACGTCTCCACCGGCGAGGTCGTCGCGCACGAGCGGCCCCGCTTCGGCCGCAGCTACCAGACGCCGTACGCCGATCTGATCCGCAACGCCACCGGGGTCCCCACCATCGCCGTCGGCGCCATCTCCACGTACGACGACGTGAACTCCATCATCCTGGCGGGCCGTGCCGACCTGTGCGGCGTCGGCCGTGCCCAGCTCCACGACCCGCTGTGGACCCTGCACGCCGCCGCCGCCCAGGGCTATCGCGGCCCGGCCGCTCCCTGGGCACCGTGCTGGAAGGCAGGCAGCGGCCGCCCGCCCGGTACGCGCACGGACCGCGTGCCTCCGCGCCTCGAACTCCTGCGGCAGCCCGCCGCCCCCGTGCACCAGCGCTGGCTGCCGCGCGGGGCCACCATCGCCGCGCCCGCTGAAGCCGCCCCCGCCGCGGCGCCCGCCGAGGGCGCCACCCGCCCGCGCGCGATGAAACGCGCGCGATGAAAGGGGACAATCCCGTGCCACCACCGCCGCCGGCCCTCCACACGCTGCCCCGTTTCACGGCCGCCGCCGTCCAGGCCGCACCCGTCTACCTCGACCCCGGCGCCACCGTCGACAAGGCCGTCGCCCTGATCGCCGAGGCGGCCGGGAACGGGGCCGAACTGGTCGTCTTCCCGGAGGTGTTCGTTCCCGGATACCCGTACTGGAACTGGACGATGAACCCGGTCCAGGGCTCACCCTGGTTCGAGCGACTGCAGCGTGCCTCGGTCGACATCCCCGGACCGTACGTCGACGCCCTGTGCGCCGCGGCCCGCCGGCACGGCGTCGTCCTGGTCATCGGCGTCAACGAGCGGGCCGCCCACAGCCTCGGTGTCCTCTACAACACCCTGCTCACCATCGGACCGGACGGCGAACTCCTCGGAGTGCACCGCAAACTGGTGCCCACCTGGGCCGAGAAGCTCACCTGGACCGGTGGCGACGGCAGCTCGCTGCGCGTCCACCGGACCCCGGTCGGCCCGCTCGGCGCCCTCGCCTGTGGCGAGAACACCAACACCCTGGCCCGGTTCACCCTCCTCGCCCAGGGCGAACTCGTCCACGCCTCCTGCTACATCGCGCTGCCCGTCGCCCCGGCCGACTACGACATGGCCGACGCCATCGCCGTACGCACCGCCGCCCACAGCTTCGAGGGCAAGGTCTTCTCCGTCGTCGCCTGCTCCACCGTCTCACCGGAGATCGTCGACACCCTCGCCGGCGACGACGAGGACCTCCGCGCCCGGTTCCGGCGGCCGCGCAGCGCACTGTCCGGCATCTTCGGCCCCGACGGCCGCCCCGTCACCGAACCGCTCGTCGACGACGAGGGCATCGTCTACGGCGAGATCGACCTCCGCCGCTGCATCCAGCCCAAGCAGATGCACGACATCACCGGCCACTACAACCGCTTCGACATCTTCCGCCTCGAAGTCGACAACACCCCACGCCCGCCGGTGACCTTCACCGCGCCGCCGACGGGCCCCCTGACCGCCACCGCATCCGAGGAGGACGTATGACCATGGAGCAGGACGACAGCATGCTCGGCCGTGCCCGGGTCTCCGACACCCCCGAACTCACCGCGTACTACGGCGAACTCGAAGCGCTGGACGCCGGCGCCCTGTGGACCGTCGCCAACGACATCGAGCCGTGGTATCCGCAGCCCAGGTCCGTGCCCGTGCTGTGGCGTTACGCGGACCTGCGGCCACTCGTCCACAAGGCCCTCGGTCTGGTGAATGCGGACGACGCGGGCCGTCGCGTCGTCATGCTCGTCAACCCCGGCCGCAGGGACGTCAGCGCCGCCGCCGGGCTCCTCTACACCGGCCTCCAGATCATGGGCCCGGGGGAGGCCATGACCGCCCACCGCCACCAGGCCGCCGCCCTGCGCTTCGTCCACGAGGGCAACGGCGCCTGGACGATCGTCGACGGCCAGAAGCTGAAGGTCGGCCCGCGCGACTTCGCCATCACCCCGAACGGCACCTGGCACGAGCACGGCAACGACGGGACCGACGCCTCGGTGATCTGGCAGGACGGCCTGGACATTCCCCTGGTCAACGCCCTGGACGCCGGGTTCTACGAGGTACACCCCGAGCTCCGTCAGACCCCCGGAAAGGTGGTGAACTCCTCCGTCCTCACCTACTCCGGCACCCTGCTCCCGTACGGGACGGAGAAGTGGACCCGGCCCTACTCGCCGCTGCTCGCCTATCCGTGGGAGCCGACGTACGAGGCCCTGCGCGGCCTCGCCAGGGCGACCGAGGGCTCCCCGTACGACGGGGTCATCGCCGAGTACACCAACCCGGTGACCGGCGGCTCGGTGATGCCGACCATGGGCGCCCACATGCAGCTCCTGCGCCTCGGACAGGCCACCGCGGCCCACCGGCACACCGGCTCCGTGATCTACACCGTCGCCAAGGGCAGGGGTGCGTCGGTGATCGCCGGACGGCGCTTCGAGTGGACCGAGGGGGACATCTTCTGCGTCCCGTCCTGGGCCTGGCACGAGCACCACAACCTCGACCCGTCCGAGGACGCCTGCCTCTTCTCCTTCGACGACTTCCCCGTCATGCGCTCGCTCGGCTTCCACCGCGAAGAGGCGTACCCCGACAACGGCGGCCACCAGCCCGTCACCCCCGCCTGACCCACGAGGAGTCCCCATGCGTTTGCTGACCTTCACGACGGCGGCCGATGCCGCACCACGGCCGGGTGTCGAGACCGACGACCAGGTCCTCGACCTCACCGCCCTCGCCGACCACGCGGGCGTCCCCCTCCCGCACGACCTGCTCGGCCTGGTCCAGGCGGGGCCGGCCACCCTGGACGCCGTGCGCCTGCTGCTCGAAGGGACCCGCCCCGCCCACGCCGTCCACCGGCCCGGTGACGTCCGCCTCGGCGCCCCCTTCCGCCCCGGCAAGATCATCGGGGTCGGGCTCAACTACGTGGAACACGTCGAGGAGTCCAGCCGCAGCCTCGACACCGCCAAGGAACTCCCGCCCCGCCCGGTCCTGTTCAGCAAGCCCGCCACCGCCGTCACCGGCCCCGGCGCGCCCATCCTGCACAACGCCGACCTCACCACCCGGCTGGACTGGGAGTGCGAACTCGCCGTCGTCATCGGCCGCACCGCCTCCCGGGTGTGCGAGGAGGACGCGTACGACCACATCTTCGGCTTCAGCATCGTCAACGACATCAGCGCCCGTGACCAGCGCCGCTCCGGGCAGTGGTTCTTCTCCAAGGGGCAGGACTCGTACGCGCCTTTCGGCCCGGTGGTCGTCACCGCCGACGCCGTCCCGGATCCCATGGCCCTGGACCTCTCGCTGCGCGTCAACGGCGTCACGAAGCAGAAGTCGAACACCCGGCACATGCTCTTCCCCATCGCCCGCCTGATCGCCGACATCAGCTCCGGAGTCACCCTGGAGCCCGGCGACGTCATCGCGACGGGCTCGCCGTCCGGGGTAGGGGCCGGCATGGTCCCGCCCGAGTTCCTCGTGCCCGGGGACACGGTGGAGGCGACGGTCGAGTTGATCGGCACCCTGACCAACCCGGTGATCGACGCCCGCTGACCCGTGGGCGGATCCCCGTGAGCGCCGGGCCCCGCCCCGAGCGGCACCGTCCCCGCCCGACCGTCCCGCACCCGCCCCCGTACGAGAACCGAGGAGCACCCGTGTCCCCACCCCGCGACCACCGCACCTACCGCATCGGCCAGATCGTGCCGAGCTCCAACGTCACCATGGAGACCGAGGTCCCCGCGATCCTGCGCGCCCGCGCGGCCGTCGCACCCGACGAGCGCTTCACCTTCCACTCCAGCCGGATGCGCATGACCCATGTGACCCCCGAGCAGCTCAAGGCGATGGACGCCGACTCCGACCGCTGCGCCGTCGAGCTCTCCGACGCGCGCGTCGACGTCCTCGGCTACGCCTGCCTCGTCGCCATCATGAGCATGGGACCTGGCTACCACCGGGTCTCCGAGGAGCGGCTGCACCTGCGTACGGTCGAGAACGGCGCCCCCGCGCCGGTCGTCACCAGCGCGGGCGCGCTCGTCCACGGACTGAACACCATCGGTGCCAGGAGGATCGCGCTGCTCGCCCCGTACATGCGCCCCCTGACCCGGACGGTCGTGGACTACCTCACCCGGGAGGGCATCGAAGTGCTCGACCACCGGGCCCTGGAGATCCCGAACAACCTGGACGTGGCCGCCCACGACCCGGCCAGGCTGCCCGGCCTCGCCCGCGCGCTGGACCACTCGGAGGCGGACGCGGTCGTGCTCTCCGCCTGCGTGCAGATGCCCTCGCTCGGCGTCATCGAGGAGGCCGAACAGCTCCTGGGGAAGCCGGTCGTGTCGGCGGCCGTGTGCACCGCCCACCAGATGCTGCGCGCCCTGGACCTCCCGGCCGTGGCTCCCGGCGCCGGGCACCTGCTGTCGGGGGCGTACGCCTGACCCGACGGGGCCTGAAGGGGGCCCCGATATGATCGCGACCGCGTACAACGGAAGGCGATCATGTCGGACAGCCCCCTCAGGCCCAGCTCATTGATCAACACGGTCTACGGGGCGTTCCTGCGCCGCCTCGACGGCTGGATCTCCATCGCGGACCTGATCACGCTGATGGGGGAGCTGGGCGTCGACGGCCCCGCGGTGCGCTCGGCGATCTCCCGGCTGAAGAAGCGCGGAGTCCTCGAACCGGAACGCCGAGGTGCCACCGGCTACCGGCTCAGCCCCGCCGTCCTGCCCGTCTTCGACGAGGGCGACCGCCGGATCTTCGCCAGCCTGGAACCCGCCGACCTGGCGGACGGCTGGGCCATGGCCGTGTTCTCCGTACCGGAGTCGGAACGCTCCCACCGCTACCAGCTGCGCACCCGGCTGACCTGGCTCGGCTTCGGCAACATCGCCCCGGGCGTGTGGCTGGCACCGGGCCGGCTGCTGGAGGACGCCCGGAGCATGCTGGTCCGGCTCGGCCTCAGCGAGTACGTCCACCTGTTCGCCGCCGAGTACGCGGCCTTCAGCGATCTTCCGGGCACGGTGAGCTCGTGGTGGGACTTCCCGGCGATCCAGAAGCAGTACGCGGAGTTCACCGACACCTACGCGGAGGTGGCCACCCGCCTGACCACGACCGGATCGGAACCCGAACCGGCCGAGGCCTTCCGCCACTACGTCCCGCTGCTCACCCAATGGCGCCGCCTCCCGTACCTGGACCCGGGTCTGCCCACCGAGCTGCTTCCGCCTGACTGGAACGCGGTGGCGGCCCGTCAGGTCTTCCAGCAGCTGCACGGCATCCTGCTCGACCCGAGCCTGCGCCACGTCGGCGAGGTCACGGGGCTACGAGCCTGAGCGGCGGGAACCTGCCTCAGACCACGGAGAGCAGGTCCACCACGAAGACGAGCGTGGAACCCGCCGGGATCAACGGCGTGGGGGACTGGTTGCCGTAGCCGAGGCGCGGGGGAACGATGATCTCCCGCCGGCCGCCGACCCTCATCCCCCTGAGTCCCCGGTCCCAGCCCTTGATGACCCTGCCGCCGCCCACGGCGAACTTGAACGGCCGGCCCCGGTCCCAGGAGGCGTCGAACTCCCTCCCGGACTCGAAGGTGACCCCGACGTAGTGAACCCGCACCACCCTGCCCGGCCTCGCCTCGGGCCCGTCCCCGACGACGAGGTCCCGGATCGTCAGCTCCTGCGGAGGCTCACCCTCCGGAAGTTCGACCACGGGCTTTGTCGGTTCACTCATCGCAGCCTCACCACTCTCCACCGGAATCCCTCGAACAGCGCAGCCGGATCACGCCCGGAGCGCTGATCGACCGAAGTACATCAAACCCCAGCTCCGTCTGCGGTACGGCCATGGCGAGGCTCGAGCCGAGTCCGCCGAGTGGTGGTTCCTGGGCTTGGCGCGAGGCGATCGACCGAGGCCAGGGGTGCCCGAGGCGCGGTGCGAGCCGTGGGAGATTCTGGGTGGATGGAGAGCGGAGCGAGCACCGGCGGATGGTCACGGAACTCCATCGAGGAGGTCCGCGAGTGGGCGGATCGTGCCGGTGCCGATGGCCAGGAGATGGAGCACATCCGTGTGGTGGCGCTGTCCCGTGCCGAGGACGGGCGGCTCCCCGCGGAGTTGAGGAAGGAGTGGGCCAAGCTGTCGTTGCAGGTCAACGCCCGCATGCATGGCGACGGCCCGTGGGATCAGGCACGCATGGCCAGGAACAGCTTCATGCTCCGGACCCTGATGATCGAGGAATTCGGTTCGGATCCCCACGACTCGGCCTGGGACGCCGCTGCTGTCGTCTCGGACGTCGTGAGTGCGGTGGCTCTGACGCCGGCGCAGGCCGACGAGATGAGTACGCGGTGGCAGGACCGGCCGATCGAGCGGATCGGTCTGCTGCGCCGCGTCAAGAACGTCACCGCTCCGCTCGAACAGCTCCGGCACCACCTCCCGCCCGGTCCACTCCATGACGTTGTCCTGGAGTGGCTGTCGGTCCGGAAACGGCTGCCCTGAGTCCTCAGAAGAAGCCGAGCTTCTTCGGCGAGTAGCTCACCAGCAGGTTCTTCGTCTGCTGGTAGTGGTCCAGCATCATCTTGTGGGTCTCCCGGCCGATGCCCGACTGCTTGTAGCCGCCGAACGCCGCGTGTGCCGGGTACGCGTGGTAGCAGTTCGTCCAGACGCGACCCGCCTGGATCGCGCGGCCCGCGCGGTAGGCCGTGTTGCCGTCGCGGGTCCAGACGCCCGCGCCGAGGCCGTAGAGGGTGTCGTTCGCCGTGCGGATCGCGTCGTCGAAGTCCGTGAAGGACGTGACCGCGACGACCGGGCCGAAGATCTCCTCCTGGAAGACCCGCATGCGGTTGTCCCCCTCGAAGATCGTCGGCTCCACGTAGAAGCCGCCCGCCAACTCCCCGCCGTGCTCGACGCGCCGGCCGCCGGTGAGGATCTTCGCGCCCTCCTGCAGGCCGATGTCCAGGTACGACAGGATCTTCTGGAGCTGGTCGTCCGACGCCTGGGCGCCGATCATCGTCGCCGTGTCCAGCGGGTGGCCCGGGACGATCTGTTCCGTGCGGGCCACCGCGGCGTCCAGGAACTCGCTGTAGTGGCCGCGCTGGATCAGGGCCCTGGACGGGCAGGTACAGACCTCGCCCTGGTTGAGGGCGAACATCGTGAAACCCTCGAGCGCCTTGTCGCGGAAGTCGTCGTCCGCCGCCCACACGTCGTCGAAGAAGATGTTCGGCGACTTGCCGCCCAGCTCCAGCGTGACCGGCTTGAGGTTCTCGGAGGCGTACCGCATGATCAGCCGGCCCGTCGTCGTCTCACCCGTGAAGGCGATCTTCGCCACGCGCGGCGAGGACGCGAGCGGCTTGCCGGCCTCCTCGCCGAAGCCGTTGACGATGTTCACCACACCCGGCGGCAGCAGATCGGCGATCAGACTCATCCAGAAGTGCACGGACACCGGCGTCTGTTCGGCCGGCTTGAGGACCACCGCGTTGCCCGCGGCCAGCGCCGGGGCCAGCTTCCAGACCGCCATGAGGATCGGGAAGTTCCAGGGGATGATCTGCGCGACCACGCCCAGCGGCTCGTGGAAGTGGTACGCGACGGTGTCGTCGTCGATCTCGCTCAGCGCGCCCTCCTGCCCGCGCAGCGCCCCCGCGAAGTAGCGGAAGTGGTCGATCGCCAGCGGGATGTCGGCGGCCAGGGTCTCGCGGACCGGCTTGCCGTTCTCCCAGCTCTCCGCGACCGCCAGCGCCTCAAGATGCTCCTCCATCCGGTCAGCGATCCGCAGCAGGACCCCCGCCCGTTCGGCGGGCGCCGTACGGCCCCACGCCGGCGCGGCCGCGTGCGCCGCGTCAAGGGCGCGCTCCACGTCCTCGGCCGTGCCGCGCGCGACCTCGGTGAAGGGGCGGCCGTCGACGGGGCTCGGGTTCTCGAAGTACCGGCCCCGGGCAGGGGCGACGTACTCCCCGCCGATCCAGTGGTCGTAGCGGGCCTGGAACGACAGGAGCGCGCCCTCGGTACCGGGTGCGGCGTAACGGGTCATGGACATGGCCTCCCTCGGGACCGCGCCGGCCGTCCCTGGCCGGCGCTCACCGCCGAGTCTGCGCGGCCCTACGTTGCAAGTCCGTTGCGCCCGCCGACAGTTCCGCGTCCAGGGTCCGCAGCCGGGCCAGCACGGGGGGCAGCCCGGAAGCCGGCACCACCTCGGACAGCGCCCGCCACATCTCCACGTCGTCCTCGCCCCACGCGCTGTACGTCCAGTCCGCGAGCAGCCCGGGGTCGCCCCGGTCCACCAGCGCCGCCCGCAGGCGGTCCGCGAGCCGCTCGCGCAGCCGTACGACCCCCGGCGCGCGCGAACCGGGCAGGAGCGGCCCCGCGTACGCGCCGACCGCCGCCGACAGCGCGCCCGAGCCGAGCCTCCGGTCCACCGTGCCGAAGTCCGTGTCCACCACCGCGCCGAGCCGGTACGGTCGCGAGCGCAGCAGGTCCCCGCCGAGCAGCCCGCGCAGCCGGGACAGCTCCGCCCGCAGCGTGACCGGGGTGACCGACTCGTCCTCGTACAGCAGCGTGAGGAGTTCGTCGCCGCTCACCCCGTCCGGGCGGTGGGCGAGGACGACCAGGATCTCGCTGTGCCGCCGGCTCAGACGCAGCCGGCGGCCGGCCAGACCGAGCAGCGCCTCGTCCCGGCCGAGCGCGGTCAGCCGGACCCCGTCCCCGGCCGGCGCGGGCGCGAGCAGGGCAAGGTGGGACTCGGCCGCCCGCGCCACCGCCTGCACGAACGCCAGGCTGTGCGGATGGGCCAGCCGGTCCCCGCCGGTGATGTCGACCGCACCGAGCAGGCGGCCGGTGTGCGGATCGTGGACCGGCGCCGCGGCGCAGGTCCACGCCTGCACAGGCCGCTGGAAGTGCTCGGCGCCGAACACCTGCACCGGTCGGTCCACGGCGATCGCGGTGCCCGGCGCGTTCGTCCCTGCCACCGACTCCGACCAACGCGCCCCGGCGACGAAGTTCATCGCACGGGCCCGTCGCAGGGTCCCGGGGTGGCCCTCCACCCACAGCATCCGCCCCGCCGCGTCGCAGACCGCGAGCAAGTGCTCGCCATCGGTCGCGTACGCGCCCACCAGCTCCCGGATCACCGGCATGGCGGCGGCCAGCGGATGCTCCTCGCGGTGCCCGGCGAGCTCCTCGTCGGCCAGTTCCACGCAGGCCGCGCCGTCCGGGCTCACCCGGGCCCGGGCCGAGCGCCGCCAGGAGTCGGCGACCAGCGGGCGTACCGGGAGGAGCGGTAGGCGGGCTCCGCCGGTGAAGGCATCGTGCGCCCGCCGCAGCGCTCCCGCGTCAGGCTCCGAGTTCGCCCACGCATCGATCAACTCGGCCTCCCCGTCGAGGTCCACCGTTTCCGTCCGTGGTCATGGCCGTCATCGTCGTCCGCGCGGAGGCCGCCCACAACCGTCCGGACCGGGCGGCGGACGCGCACTGTCCGGATCCAGGACCCCGCGTGCCGCAGGGCCTCACGTAGAGTGGGGCCCGGGCCGTGACTGGCGCTTGAGGTGGATCACCACCGGGGAGCGGCCCGGCGGACTCCACGCACCCGCGCGGACCCGCCGCCGCCGTGCGCCTGGGCGATCACCTGTCTCCACCACGCCCAGGAGTGGCCCATGTCCACCAGCACCGCTTCCCTCATGGACGGCACCGCGCTCGCTCGACGCACGGTCGGGGAGACCGCCGCCCGCGCCGCCGAGATCACCCGCCGCACCGGCGTCACGCCCTGTCTCGCCACGGTGCTCGTCGGCTCCGACCCGGCCTCCGTGACGTACGTGAAGATGAAGCAGAACCGCTGCGCGAAGGCCGGAATCCGTTCCCGGCACGTGGAGCTGCCCGCCTCCACGACCACCGAGGAGCTCGTCGCCGCGATCACCGCGCTCTCCAAGGACCCCGAGGTCCACGGCATCCTGCTCCAGCACCCCGTCGGACCGCACATCGACGAACGCGCCGCCTTCGAGGCGATCGCCCCGGAGAAGGACGTCGACGGCGTCACCATGACCTCCTTCGCCGCCATGGGCTTCGGCCTTCCCGGCTTCGTCTCCTGCACGCCCGGCGGCATCATGCGCCTGCTCGACGCGTACGACGTCGACCCGAGCGGCAAGCGCGCCGTCGTCGTCGGCCGCTCCGCGATCCTCGGCAAGCCGGCCGGCCTGCTCCTGCTCGGTCGCGACGCCACCGTCACGTACTGCCACTCGCGCACCACCGAACTCTCCTCCATCGTGCGGGAGGCCGACATCCTCGTGGCCGCCGTCGGCAGGCCCCGTTTCATCAAGGGCGAGGACATCAAGCCCGGCGCGGTCGTGATGGACGCCGGCTACAACCCGGGCAACATCGGTGACGTCGACTTCGAGACCGCCGCCGAGCGCGCCTCGCTGATCACGCCCGTACCCGGCGGCGTGGGCCCGATGACCATCGCCGTGCTCCTCGCGCAGACCGTCGAGGGTGCGGAGCGCCAGCTCGGCCTGTAGGCGGCGTCTTTTTCGGCCCTGGCGGGCCTGGGGAGGTCCCGTGCACCAGATCCCGCTCACTGATCCGGCCCGATCGACAAGACACCCGGTAGCACACGGATGGGGCCGCGCGCGCGGCATGCGAGAACGAGTCGGTCACGGTTCCGTACACAATGTGCCGCAACGTAGCCCCGGGGTGCGAGAGCTGACGGGCCATGAGCGACCCTGGGCATCATGTCCACGCTCTTCGCCGACCTGTTGTCGCCGCTACGGCACCTCGTCGTGCCCGTCCTGCTCGTGGTGGCCGCCCTCGTGGCCGGCAGCTGCCACGCGGGCGGGAACGCGGGCCGGTTCTCGGCGGCGCCGGCGGACTCGGCGGACGGTACGACCGGGCCGACCGCCGAGCCCGGGGACCGGCAGCTCGCCCCCCAGGGCGGGGAGCCCGCGGAGGATCCCGCTCCCCGCGCCGGCTCCCAGGCCCCCACCTCGACCGGCCCGGCGGCGCCCGCCACTGCCGCTCCCGCTCCGGCGCCCGCCGCCACCACTCCCGGACCGGCCACGTCCGTGCCGTTCCAGCGGCTCCGGCCGGGGGAGTGCTTCGACATCGACCGGGAGGCGCCGGGCACGGTCGTACGGCGCCGCTGCGGCCGGCCGCACGACGCCCAACTCGTCGCCGTGCTCCGGCTCACCGGCGAGCACCGCACCGACCGGGACGTACGCGAGGGGGCCGCGGCGCTCTGCCGCGAGCCGCTGCGCCGCAAGGCCGCGGAGCAGCCGTACGGTACGCGCTGGACCACCTTCGTCCAGTACCCCTACCGCAGCGGCTACCTCCTCGGCTCCGACACCGTGGCCTGCAGCCTCGCCGCGTACACCCCCGACGCCGGCGCGGGCGGCGCCGCCCGCAAACTCACCGCGCCGCTGCGGTGACGTATCGGCCGACACCTCGGCCGGCGCGTCCCCCGGGCGCTCCGGCCGACGCCTCAGGCGTCACCCGTCGACAGACCCGCGAGCGCGGCGGCCGGATCCTGGTCCGCCGGGCCGGCCGGGGCCCACTGGCCGCGCTCCTTGCGGTAGGGCCACCAGCGGCCGTCCTCGCCCAGCCGTAGCTGCGCCTCCGCGCCGACCACCGTCCAGCGCGCCGCCCCGGCCGGCCGCAGCACCGGACGGTCGCTGTCCTCCCAGGCCTCCGCGAGCAGCGTCCTCGCCCGGGCCAGCGCCTCAGGTCCCGGCGTCCACTCCTCCTCCAGCACGGACAGGGCGGCCGCGCCCCCGAACCGCCACGCGCGCGTGGCCAGGTCCAGCTCCGCCCGCCGCCGACCGGACCCGGCGGCGAGCCGGGACGTGATCCCCGGAGGGGCGGACCCGGCCGCCAGGCGCACCGCGTCCTGCCCGGTCGTCAGGGGCGGCTCCACCGCCGTCCGTTCACGCGCCGGGCCGAGCGCCTCGGCCAGCAGCCGGTGGGCCCGCCCGGCCGCGTCCGCCGCCAGGAACTCCAGCGCCGCCGGGTCGAGGCCGGGTGCCGGGTCCGTCTCGGTGTCCAGGGACGGTGGCGTGCCCGGCGCCGCAGGGAGCACCGGCGGGGCCGGCAGCGGAGGCAGGATGTCCCGCGCGGCGAACGCCTCCTCGGCCGGTACGCCCACGACCGTCGCCTCCGCGTCCTCCGCGTCCGCGTCCGGGGCAGCCGGTGCCGCGCGCGCGGCGCTGCGCTCCTGCAACTCGTCCAGGAGCGCACGCTCGCCACGCCCCCGCATCAGCAGCAGCACGAACGGATCCTCGTCGAGCAGCCGCGCCACCTGGTAGCAGAGCGCCGCCGTGTGCGGGCAGTGGTCCCACGCCTCGCAGCCGCACTCCGGATCCAGATCTCCGATGCCCGGCAGCAGTTCGAGCCCGGCCGCCGCCGCGTCCTCCACCAGATGCGGTGGCATCTCGTGGTCGAGCAGGGCCGCGATGTGGCCCGCGCTGTCCACCGCGAGGTCGAGAAGCCGGTCCCACTCGTCCTCCGACAGCTCCTGCAGGAGCACGTCACTGCGGTGCGACGAGCCGTCCTGGTCCCGTACGACCGCCGTGATCCGCCCGGGCCGCACCGAGACCGCGCCCACCGCGCCCGCGCGGGCGTGCCTGCGCCCCTTCTTCAGCTGCCGGCCGTCGAGAGCCGTGTCCTCGAGCGCCTTCAGCCAGGCCCGGCCCCACCAGGTGCGGGCGAAGCCGGAACCGCCGGCCGGCGGCAGCGCGGCGAAGGTCCGCTCGGCGTCGTTCATTCCGTCGTACCCGCTCATCGTCCGTCCCCTCGCAGCTGGACCAGATCCGCCAGCTCGGCATCCGTCAGTTCCGTCAGGGCCGCCTCGCCCGAGCCGAGCACGGCGTCCGCCAGCGCCCGCTTGCGCAGCAGCATGTCCGCGATCCGGTCCTCGATCGTCCCTTCGGCGATCAGCCGGTGCACCTGCACCGGCTGGGTCTGTCCGATGCGGTACGCGCGGTCCGTGGCCTGGGCCTCCACGGCGGGATTCCACCAGCGGTCGTAGTGCACGACATGACCGGCGCGGGTGAGGTTGAGCCCGGTGCCCGCCGCCTTCAGCGACAGGAGGAAGACCGGGACCTCGCCGTCCTGGAAGCGCGCGACCATCGACTCGCGCTCGGCGACGGGCGTGCCGCCGTGCAGGAACTGCGTCCGCACCCCCCGTGCCGCCAGATGCCGTTCGAGCAGCCGCGCCATCTGCACGTACTGCGTGAAGACCAGGACGCTCGCGTCCTCGGCGAGGATGGTGTCGAGGAGTTCGTCCAGGAGTTCCAGCTTCCCCGAACGGCCTTCGACGCGCGGCCGCTCCTCCTTCAGGTACTGGGCGGGGTGGTTGCAGATCTGCTTGAGGCCGGTCAGCAGCTTCACCACCAGGCCACGCCGCTCCATGCCGTCGGCCTCGGCGATGGCCGCGAGGGTCTCCCGCGCCACCGCCTCGTAGAGACCCGCCTGTTCCTTCGTCAGGGAGACGGCCCGGTCGGTCTCGGTCTTCGGCGGCAGCTCGGGAGCGATCCCGGGGTCGGACTTGCGGCGCCGCAGCAGGAACGGACGGACCAGCGCGGCGAGCCGTTCGGCGGCGGCCGGGTCCTCGCCGCCCTCGACGGCCGAGGCGTATCGGGAGCGGAAGGTGCCGAGCCGGCCGAGGAGCCCGGGCGTCGTCCAGTCGAGGATCGCCCACAGCTCGGAGAGGTTGTTCTCGACGGGAGTACCGGACAGGGCGACGCGCGCCTTGGCCCCGATGGTGCGCAGCTGCTTGGCGGTGGCCGAGTACGGGTTCTTGACGTGCTGGGCCTCGTCGGCGACGACCATGCCCCAGGCCGTTCCGGCCAGCGGCTCGGTGTCCAGCCGCATGGTGCCGTACGTGGTGAGCACGAACTCGCCGTCGGCCAGGTCCTCCAGACTCCGGGAGGGGCCGTGGAAGCGGCGCACGGGTGTGCCCGGCGCGAACCTCTCGATCTCGCGCTGCCAGTTGCCCATGAGCGAGGTCGGACAGACGACGAGCGTGGGGCCCGCGGCGGCGGGCTCGCTCTGCCGGTGGAGGTGCAGCGCGATGAGCGTGATCGTCTTGCCCAGGCCCATGTCGTCGGCGAGACAGCCGCCGAGGCCGAGGGAGGTCATCCGGTGCAGCCAGTTGAGGCCGCGCAGCTGGTAGTCGCGGAGCGTCGCGGCGAGCGCGGCGGGCTGGGGGACCTCCTGGGGCCCGCCCTCCGGGTCGGCGAGGCGGGCGCGCAACTGCTCCAGCCAGCCGGTCGCCTGGACCTCGACCCGGCGGCCGTCCGCCTCGGTGGTACCGGTGAGGACCGCGCCGAGCGCGTCCACGGGCGTGACCTTGCGGTCCTGCGCGGCGCGGGCGCGACGCACCTCGGCCGGATCGACGAGCACCCACTGGTCGCGCAGCCGGACCACCGGGCGACCGGCCTCGGCGAGCTGGTCGAGCTCGGCCCGGGTCAACTCCTGGTCGCCGATCGCGAAACGCCAGTTGAAGGCGAGGAGGGCGTCGGCGGACAGGAAGGAGGGGAGCGCGGAGGAGCGGTGGCCGGCCTCGGCCGGGCCCGACGCGGAGTCGGCGTGCGGGGCGGCGTACGGGGAGCCCGCGACGGGCGGGGCCTTGGTGCCCGGTCGCCCGGTCTCAGTGGCATCGCCGTCCGGCGGGCCGATCACCGCGCGGACGGTGAGCCGGTGCGCCAGGTCGCGCGGCCAGTGGACCTGTACGCCCGTCGCGGCGAGCGCCCGGGCCGCCGGCCCGAGCAGCTCGGTGACCTCCTCGTCCGCCAGCTCGACGACATCCGGGACGGCGGCCGAGAGCAGCGGCGCCAGCGGTGCCCAGGCGCGGGCGGCGCGGCGCAGCGCGAGAAGGGCGTCCATCCGCGCCCGAGGCCCGAACGCCCCACCGGCCGGACCCGAGCCGGCCCAGACCTCCGCCGCGTCGGCGACCAGCGTCGGGTCGGCGACGCTGTGGATCTGCAGGACGGCCCGGAAGGCCGGAGCCTCCTCGGCAACCAGGCCCGGCAGTTCCAGACGCAGCGAGAGGCGTACGCCCGCGTCGTGGCCGGCCGCCACGTCCGCCGCCCAGGCCCGCTGCGCGGGCAGCGTCTGCGGTTCGTCGGCCGCGAACGCGGGCCCGCCGGCGGCGAGCGGCGCGGCCGGCGTACGCGGCAGCCCGTCCGCCACCGCGTCCACGAAGGCGCGTAGCAGCCCCTCGGGCTCGGGGAGCAGCAGCGGACCGGAGCCGGAGGGCGAGGTGGATCCGGAGGTGGAGCCGGAGGTGTGGATGGAGTGGGAGATGTCGGAGGTGGGGGTGGCGGCGGTCAGCGGTACGGCATGGGCGGTGGGCGGCATCGAGGCGGCGAGCGCCCGCAGATCGGCCAGCTCCTCGGGGCCGAGGGGACCGGCCCGCCACGCGTCCCGGTCGGTGGCCGTGAGCCCGGGCAGGAACAGCCCCTTGGCCGCGAGGTGCAGGCCGAAGAGGGCGGCGGCCCCCCAGAAGGCGGCCGAGGACGAGGCCACGTCGGAGAAGCGGGCCCGGGTGAGGGCCGGCAGGGCGTCCCGTACCGGAAGGAGGAGGGCGGGAACGGTGTGCGGAAGGACGTCGTCGGCGCCGGCCGTCACCACCGTCAGTTCGTCGGCGACCGCCGTCACCCCCGTCACTTCCGTCAGCGCGTCGGCGACCGCCGTCGCTCCCGGCGCCGTGGGCAGGAAGGCGATCCGGCCGGCGCGAGGCGGGTCGGCGGGGAGGAACACGGCGGAGCAGCGGGCGAGTTCATCGAGTGTCCGGGACGACGACAACACATTCCTCAAATTTGACTACCGGGGTGAGCGGCCGAGGGTACTCGAACCGCCGGACACTCGTGAGCGGAAACGCCGTGATCTGGATCACGTCGGGGGCTCGCGCGGACCGGCCACGGACCGGGAGGGTGCAGCCAGCCCCACCCCCGCCCCCGGGCCATCCCCCCGGACCGCCGGGGGATGCCGCCATGGCTGCGGACGCCCCGCGATCCGTACGTTCGAAGGAGACCGGGCGGCCCGCGTCCGGGCCCCCTCCCACGGACACCGGAGACCGCCATGCCCCAGGCCACAGCAACGCTCACGGCGCCCGCGCCGGACGTCGCCACCAGAAGGGGCGGCGCCAGCGAGTTCGCCCCGTTGCTGCGCACCGTCAGGGAGCAGGGGCTGCTGGAACGCAGGACCGGCTGGTACGCCCGCGGCATCGCCGTCAACTTCCTCGGACTCGCCGCGGTGGTCGCGGGCCTGGTGCTGCTCGGCCCGTCCTGGTGGGCGCTGCCGCTGGCCGTACCGCTCGCCCTGCTCTCCGCCCGGGCCGCCTTCGTCGGCCATGACGCCGGACACGCCCAGATCTGTGCCGACCGGCGCCGCAACCGGCTCATCCAGCTGGTCCACGCCAATCTCCTGCTCGGGATGAGCCAGGAGTGGTGGAACGACAAGCACAACCGCCACCACGCCAACCCCAACCATCTCGACAAGGACCCGGACGTCGCGGCCGACATCCTCGTCTTCGCCCAGCACCAGACCACCGGACGCGCCGGCTTCCGCGGCTGGCTCACCCGCCACCAGGCCTGGCTGTTCTTCCCGTTGACCACCCTGGAGGGCATCGCGCTCAAGGTCTACGGATTCCAGGCGCTGTTCTCCAAGGACGGCCCGTACAAGAACCGGCGCGAGCGGCTCGTCGAAGGGGCACTGCTCCTCGCGCACGTCGCCGGTTACGCCACCCTGCTGCTCACCACCCTCGGTCCCGGTCAGGCCCTCGTCTTCGCCCTGATCCACCAGATGCTCCTCGGGCTGCACCTGGGCATGGCCTTCGCCCCCAACCACAAGGGCATGGAAATGCCCGACGCCCACCCGGACGGCGACAGCTGGGGTCATCTGCGGCGCCAGGTGCTCACCTCGCGCAACATCCGGGGCGGGGTTCTGACCGACTGGTTCCTCGGCGGCCTGAACTACCAGATCGAGCACCACCTCTTCCCGAGCATGCCGAGGCCGCATCTGCGACTCGCCCAGCCCGCCGTGCGTGCGCACTGCCGTACGGTGGGTATCCCCTACACAGAGACCGGTTTCGTCGAGTCCTACCGACAGGCGCTCGGACATCTGCACGAGGTCGGGGAGCCGCTGCGCTCGGCAGCGTGACAAGGAGGCGTCGGACATGTCGACACGGACGAAGATCGTGATCGGGGGAGTGGCCGTCGGCCTCCTCCTCATGCCCCTCATCGGGTTCTGGATGTCCCTGCTGGTGGTCCTCGGCGTACCGGCCGTCGCCTACCTGGCGCTCGACCCCGGCCAGCGGCGCCGAGTGCGCCGGATCTCCCGCAAGGAACTCCACCGCTGATCTCGGCGTCCGGCCGCGCACGGCTGACCGTCGCCCGCTGAACCCGGACGGTTGATCGTGACTGCCGGCCGCGGGTGACGTCTGGCGTAGGCTCGGCGATGATCACCCGCATGTGATCATCGGACCGGAGAAGGGGAACTCCACCATGAGCAGCGCTACCGTCACGACGGTCAGCAGCAACGGCGTGTACTCGTTCACCAAGCCGAACCGGGACAGCGTCACGCTGCTCGCCGGCCTCGGAGTGGAGGGCGACGTGCACGCCGGCGTCACGGTCAAGCACCGTTCGCGCGTGGCCAAGGACCCGACCGTGCCGAACCTGCGCCAGGTGCACCTGATGCACGCGGAGCTCTTCGACGAGGTCGCCCGAGCCGGGTTCCAGGTCGCACCGGGCGCTCTCGGAGAGAACATCACCACGCGGGGCATCGACCTCCTCGGCCTGCCGACCGGCACTCTGCTGCGTATCGGTGCCGAAGCCGTCGTCGAGGTCACGGGCCTGCGCAACCCCTGCGCCCAGATCGACACCTACCGGCACGGTCTGCTGAAGCAGGTCCTCGGCCGGGACGAGAACGGACAGCTCGTCCGCAAGGCCGGGATCATGAGCATCGTGCTGACCGGCGGCGAGGTGCGACCCGGCGACCCGATCCGGGTCGAGCTGCCCGCCGAGCCGCACCGCCCCCTGGAGAAGGTCTGAGCCCCGGCCTCAGGGGCACCCCTAAGGGGCCGCCAGCTCACAGGAGTTGACCACGTCACCGTTCGCCGGCCGTGGGATCGTACGGTCCGCGGGCGGAGCCGTGCCCGCCTCGACCCACTCCCTCAGCGCCGCGAACGCCGAGCGGTGGCAGGGCAGGATCGGACGCAGCCGGTCCGGATAGGTGTCGTACAGACCGTCCGTGTGCGTGCCGTCCTGGACCGTGTAGTACCGGTGCAGGCCGGCCCGGCCCCGCGCCTCGACCATCCCCGCGTACACGTCGGAGTCGGTCGCGATGGGCAGCAGGGTGTCCAGATCGCCGTGGAGGGTGATCATCGGCTTGCCGATGCGCCCGGTCAGCGCGACCTCGGCGACGGCCCGGCGCACGGAGGCGGGCCGGGAGGCGTAGTCGTACGAGGCGTCCGAGGCGCACGGGGCGAGGATCTGCTCGATCGTCGAGCCGGCCGTGGAGCCCGGGCAGCCGGGGTCGTACGACGGATCGAACTCGGCTCGGAAGATCTTCTGGGTCAGCCCCCAGTACGCCTTCTCGTGGTATGGCCACAGGAAGCGCGAACCGGGGGCGAAACCGGCGTCGAGCAGGTCCTGGTCGGAGGCCCGGCCGAGGGAGCGGGCCACGGTGACCGGCAGACTGGTGAGCAGGTTGGGTCCCCGCGTCGTCCAGAGCACCCCCTCCCAGTCGACGCCGCCGTCGTACAGCTCCGGTCGGTTCTCCAGCTGCCAGCGGGTCAGATATCCGGCGTTGGAGATCCCCGTCATGTACGTGCGGTGCGGCGCCCGGCCGTAGCGCTGCCGTACCACCTTCTTCGCGGCCCTCGTCAGCTCGGTCACCCGGTGGTTCCACTCGGCGACCGCGTCGCCCGGCTCGCGCCCGTCGGTGAAGAAGTCAGGTCCGGTGTTGCCCTTGTCGGTGGCGGCGTAGGCGAAGCCCTGGGCCAGCACATGGTCGGAGATGAGCGTGTCCGTGGAGTACTGGCGTCGGGTGCCGGGGGCCCCGGTGACGACGAGCCCGCCGTTCCAGTTCTCGGGGAGCCTGATCACGAACTGCGCGTCGTGGGCCCAGCCGTGCGTCGCGTTCAGCCGAGAGTCGTCGGGGAAGTAGCCGTCGATCTGGATCCCGGGGACGCCGGAGGGATTCCTGGTGCCCTTCGCGGAGAGGCCCGCCTGGTCGGCCATGTCCGTGTACGGGGAGCCGGCCAGACCGGCCGTCGTCAGATCCCCGAGGCACGCCGTCCGCCGGTGCTCGGCGCCCGGGACGCCGATCCGGTGGTGCTGCGCACAGGTGGGCGGAGGACCGGGCCGGGCCCCGTCGGGTACGGAGGCTCCGGCGGGCGCGGCGGGACCGGCGACGGTCAGCGCGGTCAGGAGCACGGCGAGCAGCGGGACGCCTCGGTTCAGGCGTGTGGACGGCATGGACGGCCTCCGGTGGGACGACGGGTCGGGAGTGCGCCGCCACATCGTGCGGCGCCCTCTTCCCGCGCGGCCATGGTCCGGGGCCACACCTCGGGCCGTCGGCCCATGTGGGCCCGCCGAGGCACCGGGGCGTCAGGAGGGACGTACCGCCATCGCGTCCAGGGCCTCCAGAAGGCCCGGCAGCTTCGGGCCGCGGGCCACGGGCAGGACCTCGTGGGGCTCGTCGTCCAGGAGGACGAAAGCCATGTCGTCGGTTCGCGCGACCAGTGACCAGCCAGGGCCGTCGGCCCGCAGCATCCGGGCCCCACCGGCGGCGAAGCTGGAGCGCACGCGACCGACCGGCGGCGCGTCCTCCAGATAGCCGCGCAGCTCGGCGAGCGCGCGACGGACACCGTCGTAGGGATCGCGGTCCTGATCGTCCTTTGGGTCGGCGACGAGGGTGGCCGTGGTCTCGGCGGGCGCAGCCGCGGCCCCCGGGTCCGCGCCCGGTGCGGGCGGGGCGGCCTCGGCCCGGTTCCCCGGGTCGGCAGAGTCCTCCGTGCCGTCGCCCGCCTCCGCCGCGGCGCCCTCGCCGCCGCCTTCGCCGTCCATCTCCGCCCGCCAGGACGCCCACTGCAGCGCCACCTCGTCCGCGCCGAGCCTGCGCTGCGCCGGTCCCCAGGTGGTGCCGTCCGGCGGGGTCAGCGGCGCGCGGTCGCCCTCCTCCGGCTCCGGGTCGTGCGGGGCCGGGAGTCCGGGGGCGGCCGTGGCCACGGCGAGCGGCCAGCCGGGAAGCGCGGCCACGACCGAGCGCTCGTCGGGAGAGAGGTCGTACTCCATCCCGCAGTCCCAGGAGGCGATGGCCACCGCGACCAGCGACACGTCGTCGATGATCACGGTCCACCGGGCGCCCTCGCCGTCCTGGCCGAGGACGAGCCCGTACCCCTCGGCGTACGGTTCGAGCCCCAGTGCCGCGCAGGCCGCCGGATAGTCGTCCCCCAGCACGCTCGGGAACTGGGCGGGCGTGAGCAGCACCGCGGTCAGCACGTACAGCGCGTCGTCGTCGGCGGTAGCCACATCAGCCTCCCCATCTGGTCGTCGGCGCACCTTAACCAGTGGGTAACCCGCGCGTCGAGAGTCCCCGGAAGGAAAGTGGCGCGGTCGATTCCGTACGGCTCAGGCCACCGGCAGTCCCAGCAGCGACCGGGCCACGGTCTGCGGGGATTCGTCTCGCTCCCGGGCGAGGGCGAGGACGGCGCGGCAGGCGAGCTCGTTGACGCCGAAGGAGAGGGCCTCGGGGGAGACCCAGCCGGCGGCCTCGTCCATCCGGTCCTGATCGTCCTCCACGCAGCCGACCACATAGACCGCGGCGGCTTCGAAGAGGTTGTGCCGGCGTCGTTCCCGGGGCGGCCGGGGCGGCTGCTGGGACGCACGTCGCGCGGTCGGCAGAAGGGCGTTGAGTATCGCTCGCACACGGGCCATGGCCTGCCGCCTTCCCCGGACACGGTTGTCCGGCCTCTCCACCGTAGACAGCGAAGTGCCGGGACAGAAGGGCGCGTCGAGTTCGCGTCACGCCCGGCCGGAGACCGCCGTCAGGGCACGGCCCCGCTCACCGAAGCGGCCCGCGGTCCCACCGCCCCGGCGCTCCCGGCGGTCACCGATGGTCCTCGGGTCACTGACGAATGGCGCGCACGAGATAGCGGTCCTCCTTGTCCACGTAGCTGACCATCCGCCATCCGGAACCGGAGAGCAGCGGGCGCAGACGGGGTTCCGCGCGCAGATCGTCGTCCGTGATCCGCCGGCCGTGGCGGGCGGCGAGGGCGGCCCGGCCGATGGGATGGAAGAGAGCGAGCTGCCCGCCGGGGCGGACCACGCGGGCCAGCTCCCGCAGGTTCTCCGCGGGGTCCGCCAGGTGGGAGATGAGGCCCGCCCCGAACACCGCGTCGAGCGCCGCGTCGCGCAGCGGCAGCCGGGCGACGTCCGTCAGGAGCAGTACGGCGGATCCGTCGCGCCCCGCCCGCACCGCCTGGGCGAGCATCTCCGGAGTCAGGTCGGCGCCGATGACGGTCCCCGCCGGACCCACGGCCGCCCGCAGCGCGGGCAGGGCCCGGCCGGTGCCGCAGCCCGCGTCGAGCACCGCGTCACCGGGGCGCAGTGCGAGATCGGCGACGGCCGCGGCGTAGGCGGGACCGTCGTCGGGGAAGCGGGCCTCCCAGCCGGCGGCGCGGGAGCCGAAGAACTCCTGGACATGGGTGGGGTCATCGCTCATGCGTGCATGATGCCTCAGCCTCAGGGGTGAACGCTCTGCGCGCACGTTCGAGCGCGGCACGATCGTTCTGGAACATCTCTATGTCATATTCCATCAGGTTTCGAAATGCGCCCCCGATGCGCCCCCTTGCCCGGACTAGCGTCCCCGAGTCATGGGACACCTGGACCACGCCACCTTCGGCTGGCTGACACCCGCGCTGTCGTACGCGATGGCCTGCACCGGCGCCGCCCTCGGGCTGCGCTGCACCGTACGAGCGCTGGAAGCGACCGGCCGATCGCGACGCAACTGGCTGCTCACCGCCGCGTCCGCCATCGGCACCGGCATCTGGACCATGCACTTCGTCGCCATGCTCGGCTTCGGCGTCACAGGGACCGACATCCGCTACAGCGTCCCACTGACCGTTCTCAGCCTGCTCATCGCCATGGTGGTCGTCGGGGTCGGCGTCTTCGCCGTCGGTTACGGCCGTGACCGGGTCCGCTCCCTCCTGACCGGCGGTCTCACGACCGGCGTCGGCGTCGCGAGCATGCACTACATGGGCATGGCCGCCCTCCGACTGCACGGGCACGTGACGTACGACCCCCTGCTCGTCGCGCTCTCCGTCGTCATCGCGGTCGTCGCCGCCACGGCGGCGCTGTGGGCGGCCCTCAACATCCACGCACCGGCCGCCGTGGCGGTCGCCTCGCTCGTCATGGGCGCCGCCGTCAGCAGCATGCACTACACCGGCATGTTCGCCGTCCGCGTCGAGGTCGTTCCCTCCGCCGCGTCCCTGCCCGGCGCCACGGCCATGCAGTTCATCTTCCCCCTCGCCGTGGGCCTCGGCTCCTACCTCTTCATCACCTCGGCCTTCGTCGCCCTCTCCCCGACGGCCGGGGAACGCGCCGCGTACGCCTCGGCCGGGCGGCTCGGCGAGCCCGACGAGCGCGCGGTGGACGTGGCGCCCCCCGGCTACCGCCCCCAGCCGCCCGCCGCCTCCCGCGCGTACCCGGTGGGTCCCGTGGACAGGGGACCGGCCCACCCCTAGCCCGGGCCATCGGGCCGAACCCCGGGGCGAGATCCCCGCGCTTGACGCACTGGCGGCAGGCGGGCAGCCGCCAGGGACGTACCACCGCACCAGGACCGACGCAGCCGGAACGAGGAGGCCATGCGAACTCCCCGCAGGACCCAGAACGCCGACACCCCCGCGCCGCCGCACGCGGCGCGCGGACGGCGCGCGCACGCGGGGCCGCCCGCCGACGAACCCCCGGAGCGCGCTTCCCACGCACAGGCGGCCCCCGACGCACAGGCCGCCTCGGAGGGCCCGGCCGCCCCGGCCCGGCAGGCCGCCCCGCCCCGCCGCCGTGGTCTGCGGCCGCGGACCGTCCGGGCGAAGATCGTCTCGCTGCTGATGGTCCCCGTCGTGTCGCTGCTGGCCCTCTGGGGATTCGCCACCGTCACCACCGCTCAGGACATCGCACGCCTCCGTCAGCTCCAACGGGTCGACGCCGAGATCCGCGAACCCGTCGCCGCCGCCGTCACCGCGCTGCAGGCCGAACGGCGCGCCGCCGTACGCCAGGTCACCACGCCCGGGGCCGGACGTGTCTCGGAGCTCAAGGAGCAGGGGCGGCGCACCGACGCCGCCGTCGCCCGCCTCCGCCTCGGCGGCGGGCACACCGTGGGCGACACGGGTGACCTTCCCCGAGAGGTCGCCGACAGGGTGGGGCAGTTCGTCACCAAGGCGGAGGGACTCGGCCGGCTCCGTGCCGCCGCGACCGCCGGCACCGCCGACTGGGACCGGGTGTACACCGAGTACACCGCCGCGATCACCGCCGCCTTCGCCGTCGACGGTGCGCTGACCGGCATCCAGGACGCGGAGATCGGTGCCGACGCGCGCGTGCTGCTCGAACTGGGCCGAGCCGGGGAGATGCTCGCCCGCGAGGACGCCCTGCTCGGCTCCGCCCACCTCGGCGGCGAGTTCGGAGCCGACAGGCTTCGGCAGTTCACCGGGGCCGTCGAGACCCGCCGCGTCCTCACCGAGTCCGCCACCGCCGACCTGCGCGCCCCCGAGCGGGCCGCCTGGAAGAAGCTGGCCGCCCAGCGCGGCTACCAGCAGCTCACCGCGGCGGAGGACCTGGTCCGTGCCGCGGCCCCGGGCCGACAGGCCGCCCAGGCCGTGTCCGCCGCCACCTGGGACGACGCCATGGCCGTCGTACGCGGCGGACTCACCGCCCTCGAGACGGACGCCCGGCGAGCCGCGACCGTCCGCGCGGACCCGTTCGCCGGCGGCGTGCTGTCCGCCGGCGGCGCCGCGGTCCTGCTCGGCCTCGCAGCCGTCGCCGCCTCCCTCGTCATCTCCGTACGCATCGGCCGGGCCCTGGTCATCGAGCTGATCAGCCTGCGCAACACCGCTCTGGAGATCGCCCGGCGCAAACTCCCCGCCGCCATGCGGCGGCTGCGCGGCGGCGAGGAGATCGACGTGCACGCCGAGGCCCCGCCGGGACCCGCCCCGGGGGACGAGATCGGCCAGGTCGGGGAGGCTCTCACCACCGTCCACCGGGCCGCGCTCTCCGCCGCCGTGGAGCGCGCCGAACTGGCCAGCGGCATCTCCGGCGTGTTCGTCAACCTCGCCCGGCGCAGCCAGGTCCTGGTCCACCGCCAGCTCAACCTGCTCGACAGCATGGAGCGCCGGGTCGACGACCCGAACGAACTCGGTGACCTCTTCCGGCTCGACCACCTCACGACCCGCATGCGGCGTCACGCCGAGAGCTTGATCATCCTCTCCGGCGCCGCTCCCGGCAGGGCCTGGCGCGT
Source organism: Streptomyces sp. NPDC029139 (assembly GCF_055564335.1). Classification (NCBI taxonomy): domain Bacteria; kingdom Bacillati; phylum Actinomycetota; class Actinomycetes; order Kitasatosporales; family Streptomycetaceae; genus Streptomyces; species Streptomyces sp. NPDC029139. Next base: position 265,944 of record NZ_JBVHWN010000006.1, read on the forward strand.
GCCGGTCCCGCTGACAAACGTCGTACGGGCCGCTGTCTCCGAGATCGAGGACTACGCGCGCGTGGAGGTGCGCCGACTCCCGGAGACGGCCGTCGTCGGCGGCGCCGTCGCGGACCTCACCCACCTGCTGGCCGAACTCATCGAGAACGCGGCCCAGTTCTCCCCGCCCCACACCAAGGTACGGATCAGCGGGGAACCCGTCGGCAACGGCTATGCCCTCGAGATCGAGGACCGGGGCCTCGGCATGGGCAAGGAGAGCCTCGCCGAGGCCAATACGAGGATCGAGCAGTCCGAGGCCCTCGACCTGTTCGACAGCGACCGGCTCGGCCTGTTCGTGGTCAGCCGGCTCTCCTCCCGCCACGACATCAAGGTCCATCTGCGGACCTCGCCGTACGGAGGCACGACAGCGGTCGTGCTGCTCCCCAACGACGTGTTGCAGAGCGCCCTCCCGCCCGGGCGGAGCACATCGAACCCCCCGGAGTCCGAGGGAACACCCGCTGCCGGCAGGACGCCCGCCGGCAGCACGCCCGCCGACTCGACGCACGGCTACGCACAGCCCGGCGGCACGCACGGGGAGCGCGGGCGCGCCGGGAACGGGCCGGAGAGCCCCTTCCCGTACCACCGGCAGCAGCAGCCGGGAGCGGTGGCTCCCGTACCGTCGCAGGCACAGCCCCTGCCGCGCGCGCCACGGATCCCCGCCCTGGCGGGGCAGCCGGAGGGCTCGGGGGCGGAAACCCCCGAACAGCCGCCTGCCGGCGTCACCACCCTGCGGCAGCGCGGCCGTTCGGCTCCGGCGCCCCGGGTGCCGACCTCGTCTGCCTCGACCCCGCCCTCCTCGACCCCGCCCCCCTCGACCCTGCCTGCCTCGTCCCCGCCTGCGTCGTCTTCGCACTCTCCGGCGCCGCACGGCCCGCCCCCGCACGCCCCGTCCGTTCCAACCGGCGGGGGGCCGGCCGACTTCCGCGGCTCGGAGGCCCCCGGCTCCGTCGACGAATCCGGTGACCTGCCCCGCCGCGTACGGCAGGCCAGCCTCGTCCCGCAGCTGCGCGAGGCGCCGTCCGACGTCCCACCCGCCCCGGCCGTCCAGGGCGCCGGCGAACGCACCCCCGAACAGGTCAGGGACCGTATGACCGCCTACCGCGACGGCTGGACGCGAGGCGGCGGCGAGGCTCCCGGCACCCGGCGCCCCCTGGGCACCGGCTCCGGCCGCGTCTTCGACAACGACCCCGGCACCGGCCGGGGCAACGACCTCGACCATGGCCACGGCCGCGACTTCGGCGGTGGCTTCCGTCATGACATCGGCAGCGGCTCCGGCAGCGACTTCGGCAGTGACTTCGGCAGTGACTTCGGCAGTGACTTCGGCAGTGAAGGAGACCAGGCATGATCGACCACGAGAGGATGCCCCACCACCGTTCCGGTGAGCTCGACTGGCTCCTCGACGACCTCGTCGTCCGGGTCCGCGAAGTCCGGCACACGGTCGTGCTGTCCAACGACGGTCTGGCCGTCGGCGCCTCCAGCGGGCTCAGCAGGGAGGACGCCGAGCACCTGGCCGCCATCGCCTCCGGGTTCCACAGCCTCGCCAAGGGCGCGGGCCGCCAGTTCCACACCGGGGGCGTCCGCCAGACGATGGTGGAGATGGACGACGGCTTCCTGTTCGTCGCCGCCGCGGGCGACGGCTCGTGTCTCGCCGTCCTCAGCTCGGTGAGCGCGGACATCGGGCTCATCGCCTACGAGATGGCCCGCCTGGTGAAGCGCGTCGGCGAGCACCTGCACACCCCGCCGCGGCTCACCGTGACCCCACCGGCCGCCGGCTGACCGGAGCACCGGAGAGACCGGAGATTTCATGAACGAGGACAGCGCCGGCGCCGATCCGGCCGGGCCGGGCAGTCGGTGGTTCGACGCGGACGCGGGGCCGCTCGTCCGGCCGTACGCCATGACCGGTGGCCGAACGAAACCGGGACCCAGCAACGTACGGTTCGACCTCATCGCACTCGTCGTCGTCGACGACGACCCGCCCGGCCCGGCCGAGGAGTCGCTCCTCGGGCCGGAGCACCGGGCCCTGCTCACGCTGTGCCGGGCCGAGACGCAGTCGGTCGCCGAGCTCGCCGCCGACGCCGATCTGCCCGTCGGGGTCGTCCGAGTCCTCCTCGGCGACCTCCTCGAAGCGGGCTTCGTCAAGGTCAGCCGACCGGTCCCGCCCGCACAGCTCCCCGACGAACGGATCCTGAGGGAAGTCATCGATGGCCTACGAGCGCTCTGACAGCAGCGGCAGCAGCGGCAGCAGCGGTGCGGACGGCGGCGTGGACACCACGTCGCTCGCCCTGAAGATCCTGGTCGCCGGCGGATTCGGCGTCGGCAAGACCACCCTGGTGGGCGCGGTCAGCGAGATCCGTCCGCTGCGCACCGAGGAACAGCTCAGCCGGGCCGGTGAGACCGTCGACGACACCGGAGGCGTCGACCAGAAGACCACCACCACCGTGGCGATGGACTTCGGCCGCATCACGATCCGCTCCGGCCTCTCCCTCTACCTCTTCGGCACACCGGGACAGGACCGGTTCTGGTTCCTCTGGGACGAGCTGTCCCAAGGGGCGCTCGGCGCCGTCGTGCTCGCCGACACGCGACGACTGGAGGACTGCTTCCCCGCGGTGGACTACTTCGAGCACCGCAAGATCCCCTTCGTCGTCGCGGTCAACTGCTTCGTCGGCGCGCGGAACTACGGCGCGCACGAGGTCTCCCGCGCGCTGGACCTGGACCGCGGCACGCCCGTCGTGCTGTGCGACGCGCGGGACCGTGACTCGGGCAAGGAGGTGCTGATCCGGCTGGTCGAGTACGCCGGACGCATGCACACGGCGCGGCTGCTGGATTCCGTCGGGTGAGGCACGGGCGCCTCGGGCGCGGCCGGCGGGCTGCGCCGGCGCGGAGCGGGGGGTGAGTGACGGGGTCAGTCGGAGACGCCGCTCTCGGCGACCACCTTCTCGATCCGTACCCGCACCAGCAGTTCGCCGGGGACGCCGTTGCGCTCGCCGAACTCCTCGGCGCGGTCGTCGCCCATGTAGCGGCCGCCGATGCGGGCGGCCCAGTGCCGCAGGTCGACCGCTTCCTCGCTGATCTCGGCGCGGCCCTGGATCGTGACGTAGGCGAACGGCGGCCGGTCGTCGTCGACGCACAGGGCCACCCGCCCGTCCCGCGCCAGATTGCGCCCCTTCACCGTGTCCTTGCCGGTGGTGAAGAGGAAGCCGTCCCCGTCGAGCACGAACCAGATCGGGACGACGTGCGGACTGCCGTCGTCGCGCACGGTCGCCAGCTTGCCGGTGCGCGTTCCCGCGGACACGAACGCCCGCCACTGTTCCTCGGTCATCTTCGCCATGGCCCCATGGTGCGGCACGCAAGGCGCCGAGGGGTGCTTGCTCTGTCCACGACAGTGCGTAAGGCTTGCGCGCGACACGCGGACCACGGGGACTTCGGGTCGACGGGGACGCAACACACAGGGGGAAGGACCGACACATGGCGCTGGACAAGGGACTGGACTGGCTCCTTGACGACTTGACCCAGCGGGTCGAGTACATACGGCACGCGCTGGTGCTGTCGAACGACGGGCTCGTGACGGGCGCGAGCAGCGGCCTGAAGCGGGAGGACGCCGAGCATCTCGCCGCGGTGTCCTCCGGACTGCACAGTCTGGCCCGAGGCTCGGGCCGGCATTTCCAGGCCGGTCGCGCCCGGCAGACGATGGTCGAGTTCGACGAGGCTCTGCTCTTCGTCACGGCGGCGGGGGAGGGGAGCTGCCTGTGCGTGCTGAGCGCGGCGGAGGCGGATGTCGGCCAGGTCGCGTACGAGATGACGCTGCTGGTGAACCGGGTCGGTGAGCACCTCGGAGTGGCGGCGCGGCAGCCGGGACGGGCGGGCGTCGCCGAGCTCTGAGGTTGTCCACAGGGCGAGTTGCCACCGCCTGACGACGCTCTCCACGGTTGTCCACAGGCCGAGCGGGAGCGGGGCGCTGCGGGCTACGGTCGTCACCGAGAGTATTCGTCGCTCACGGGGGAGACCGTCATGACGGTGGATGAAGGCATGCGCGCACTGGCACCGACGCGGGCCGCGCGGGAACTGGAACTGAGGCGCGACGAGTTCCAGCTCGCCGTTCAGTTGGGGCTGGTGAGGACGGTGCCGGGAGCGGCGCCGGGGGCGTCGAGGGGGCCGGGAGCCGTCGGCGTCCTCGGCGCACCGGGTGTGCGGCGCCGGGTGGAGCAGGCCGAGATCGACCGGCTCAGAGCCGCACCGGACTTCCCGTGCGGACTGCGGGAGCGCGTCCGCACGGTCGGCACGTCGGAGGCGGCCGTGCTGCTCTCCGTGACACCGGACCGCTTCACCAAGCTGGCCAGGACGGGGCACTTCAGCCCGGTGCGGTTCTACCTGAACCGCTATCGCGCGGTGGTCTGGCTCTATCTCGCCGGTGAGCTGAGCGAGTTCGCCCTGACGCGGCGGGGTCTGTTGACCGGCAGGCTCCCGCAGGAGCTGCGCGAGCGGATCGACGGAGGGGAGGACCGGCGGCCCCGGAACTGGCGGGCCCGGCGTCTGGGCCTGTTGCTCCGTGCGACCGAGGACCCCTGGGTGCGGGCAGCGGCGATCGCCTCGCTCCTCGACCCGGTCCAGCTGGCCGAGGTCGTGGACGACCCCTACGAGCGGACGCATCTGGACCGGCTGCGTCCGGAACCGCCCTCGGGACGGCCGGAGTCGGTGGCCTCCCGCGAGATCGCGGACCGGCTGATGCTCGCGGACGACCCGGACGAGATCCTCTGGCACCGCATGAGCCTGTCCCTCGCCCTCGACGAGGCCCGCGCGGACCACCCGGCCCCGCGTCCGGACGGGGAAGCCACCCCGGGCACCGCTCGGCCACCCCGCCCGGCCGTCCTCCGGCGCCCGGCCACTCGCGGGACCGAAAGCCTCGTCCGCACTCGGCGGGGCCTGCTCGACCGCCTCCGCCGCCGGAGGTCGGCGACCGTCGACGACAAGGAGGCGGTGGCCACCCCCGGATGACCGTTCACCGCAGGCGGTCCCCTCACGCCGGCAGGGCGTTCGGCGGGAGCGTGCGGCGATCGGCGCCCTCCGGGCGGCGCGTGGAGGGGCCGCGCCTGAGGTGTCCGGCCGGATCAGGGGGGTGCGGGAGACGCTTTTCCGACGTGCGGCCCCGCGGGGGCGCGGGAGAGGATGGGGCCATGCTTCTGGCCCGAGTCGCGGACGCTTCCCAGCAGGTCGCCGCCACCTCCGCCCGCTCGCGGAAGATCGCCGTGCTGGCCGAACTCTTCTCGGAGGCCGCGCCCGAGGAGAGCCCGCTCGTGATCGCGTATCTCTCCGGCAGGCTTCCGCAGGGGCGGATCGGGGTCGGCTGGAGCGTGCTCAAGGCCGTGCTCCCGCCGGCCGTGGCGCCCGCCGAGCAGCCCACCCTCACGCTCGCCGGTGCCGATGCCGCCATGACCGCGCTCGCGGCCGTGTCGGGCGCCGGTTCGCAGGCGGAGCGGGCCCGGCTGGTCCACGAGCTGATGGCCGCCGCCACCCTGCCGGAGCAGGAGTTCCTGCTCCGCCTGCTCTCCGGCGAGGTGCGCCAGGGCGCCCTGGACGCCATCGCGCTGGAGGGTGTCGCGCGGGCCGCCACCGTCCCCTCCGCCGACCTTCGCCGGGCCGTGATGCTGGAAGGTTCCCTGCCCCGCGTCGCCCAGGCCGTGCTCGCCGACGGCCCGGCCGCACTCGGCGCCTTCGATCTGCGGGTCGGCACCCCCGTCCTGCCGATGCTCGCCCACACCGCCGGCTCCGTGACCGAGGCCGTCGCCGCGCTCGGGGCCTGCGTCGTGGAGGAGAAGCTCGACGGCTTCCGTATCCAGGTGCACCGGCGGCGGGACGAGGTCCGGGTGTTCACCCGTTCCCTCGACGACATCACCGGGCGGCTGCCGGAGGTCGTCGCCCGTGCCCGGGAGCTGCCGGCCGAGTCGTTCATCCTGGACGGGGAGGTCATCGCCCTGGATCCGGCCACCGGGAGGCCGATGGCGTTCCAGGACATCGCCTCGCGGGTCGGCTCTCGCGTCGACGTGGAGACGGCCAGCGCGGCGCTGCCGCTCTCGCCCGTCTTCTTCGACGTGCTCGCCGTGGCCGACGAGGCCCTCATCGACCACCCGGGCCAGGAGCGTCATGCCGCCCTGGCCGGCCTGCTGCCCGAGCCCCTGCGCGTGCGACGGTGCGTCGTCGACGATCCCGGCTCCCCCGCCCAGGTCGAGGCGGCGGAGCGGTTCTTCACCGACACCCTGGCGCGCGGGCACGAAGGAGTCCTGGTCAAAGCGCTGGACGCGCCCTATGTGGCAGGCAGGCGGGGCCGTACCTGGCTCAAGGTCAAACCCGTGCACACCCTCGATCTCGTCGTCCTCGCCGCCGAGTGGGGCCACGGCCGTCGCACCGGACTCCTGTCGAACCTCCACCTCGGCGCCCGAGCCGCCGACGGCACGTTCGTGATGCTGGGCAAGACGTTCAAGGGCCTCACCGACGAGATGCTGCGCTGGCAGACCGAGAAGCTGGGCGAACTGGCCCTGGAGGACGACGGGTTCACCGTACGCGTACGGCCCGAACTCGTCGTCGAGATCGCCTACGACGGTCTCCAGCGCTCCACCCGCTACCCGGCGGGCGTGACCCTGCGCTTCGCCCGGGTCGTACGTCACCGTCCCGACAAAGCCGCGGCCGAGGCCGACACCGTGGAGCAGGTGACCGGCGAGGCGTGAGCCCGGCGGTCACGAACCGTTTCCGTTGGTGTACCGGTGGCGCACCCAGAGGGGCAGCACGTACCAGCACAGCAGGTACCACGCGACGAGAGCCGTCACCAGCCAGGGCACGTGCGGTGCCGCCGTGGCCACCCGCAGGACCAGCAGGAGCGCCGAGGCCAGCGTCGCGACCAGCAGCAGAAGCCCGATGAACGTCAGACGGGACGCCCACTCCACGGCCTGCGGCTTGATCCGCCGCCCCGCCACCAGGCGGTGGAAGGACACGGGACCGATGAGAGCGCCGGTGGCCGCGGCGCCGAGCGAGACGGTGATGATGTAGATGGTCCGGTCGGCCGTCGACAGTTCGGGGAAGCGGGGGGTGAAGACGACGGTGAGGAGGAAGCCGAACAGGATCTGGACACCCGTCTGGGCGACCCTGATCTCCTGGATCAGTTCGCCCCACTGCCGGTCCGCGCGTTCCTCCGGCGTCTCGTGACGCCCACGGTTGAGACCGTCGGAGTCCGCGTTGTCCTGGCCTGGTCGTGTGGACACGGAACCTCCCGCCGTCGCCGCGTCCCCTTCTGGCGGATAACCGCACGGGCGCATCCTCAACCGCGTACGGGGAAACGTTTCCGGAGCGCCCTCGGAACCTCGCGGGACCCCCGCGTGCGAGGGATGCTGGAAGCGTTGGCGGGACCACCGGCCCGTCTGGCCGCGAGGAGATGAGGGACGTGTACGACATGCACATCGACACCGACGTCACGGTGCAGCTGAGCGACTGCAACCGCGAGGACGCCCAGGCGGTCTTCGATGCCCTCGACCACTTCTACGAGCTGGAAGACATGACACCGCCCGGCCCACGAGGGGCCACGACGTCCGAGGCGACGGTCTGGATGGCCACCTTCGACACGGCCGCGGGCCGCCGCGAGGAGATCACTCCCGTGCATCTGAACGGCCTGGTCGGAGCGACGTTGACCGGCGGCTACCACGCTGTCGACGAGATGGAGAAGACGCTCGCGGCCACGTTCGACGTCCGGTCGCTGCAGTCGGTCTCCGGCGACCAGGAGACCGAGGCCAGGCTGCTGCTCGCCTCCCGCTGACGGGCCGGCCCCGCCGGCACACAGGACGCCCCGGGCGGAGCGGACGGGCGCCGCCCGGGGCACGGGTGTGCCCGGCAGGCCGTCGGCCCCGGGCCGGAGCCCGGCCCACCACCCCCTGGGCCGGCTGCGTATACACCGTGTGTAGAGTGCTCGGCGAGCCACGCCTCACCGCCCTGACCAGGCGCGAAGTGGCTCTTCGAGTCGTCTACGGGGAAAGCGGGTTGCAGCATGTTCCGATCCAAGCCGGGAAAGCGCCGTGGACCGGCCGTCGCCCTTCTGGCGGCGGCCTCTCTCATGCTGGCGCTCGGAGGCTGCGGGGTCGACCCCCTCACCCCGCGGGACGCCAGGGAAGAGGCCGCGGACTCGGACGGCAAGGGGGGCGTGGGCGGAGCGGTCGACTGCGCCAAGGCCAAGTGCATCGCGCTGACCTTCGACGCCGGCCCCGGAAAGGACACGCCGCACCTCCTCGACGTCCTCGAGGAGAAGCAGGTCCCCGCCACCTTCTTCCTGCTCGGCAAGAAGCACGTGGACCGCTACCCCGAGGTGGTCAAGCGCATCGCCGACGAGGGGCACGAAGTCGCCAATCACACCTGGACGCATCGCATCCTCACCGACCTGGAGGCCGATGAGGTGCGCGACGAGCTCTCCCGCACCCAGGACGCGATCGAGAAGATCACAGGGCGCAAGCCCACCCTGATGCGCCCGCCGCAGGGGCGCACCGACGGCACGGTGGCCGAGGTGAGCCGCGAACTGGGTCTCGCGCAGATCCTGTGGAGCGTCACGGCCAAGGACTACGCCACCACCGACTCCACCCTCATACGGCAGCGCGTACTCGACGGCGCCGAGGGGGACGGGATCATCCTCCTGCACGACATATACGACGGGACCGTTCCCGCGGTCCCGGGGATCATCGACGAGCTGAAGAGGCGGGGATTCACATTCGTGACCGTGCCCCAGCTGCTGGCCCCCGGCAGGGCCGAGCCCGGCGAGGTCTACCGTCCGTAGGCTGAGATCGACGAGTGGCGAAAACGGGGTGAGGTGTCTCACATCGGTCATCCCGGAGGCCGCGGAACACCCCGCGAAGGTTTATCGTTCATACATATGTGACCGCGAAGAGGTCCGGTCCCCAGGTCCCCCCCAGAGGTGACCGCTCTTCGTCGTCACGGCAAACAGCCCCGGTTGGAATCCCCCGTCCAACCGGGGCTGTGTCGTTTCCGGAGGCGCTGAGTCCGCCCGCAGGCGCACCGCCTCCTTGGCGGCGCGCGCTCCGGCGCGTTCGACCCCTTCGAGTGACCTCCGGCATGGGCCGCACCCGCCCGGGCAGTGATCGCCCCGGGCCGTGACGACCACCACGATGCCCGCTGAGCAGGTACGTCGCGAGGGGGATCGCCATGTTCCACAGGACCGCGCATGTCCGCAGTGCCGTCGGGACCGCGATCATCGCGCTGCTCCTCACGGGCTGCGTCACCACCACGCCGGGCCCGACCGTCCCGCCGACACCCCACGCTCAGGACCAGCTGCTCAAGGCCGTCGAGCGCACCCTCGTCGACCGCTGCCTCGACACCCGTGGACTCACCCTCGCCGTCCGGACCCGCACGGACGGTGAAGACCGCCGCCTCCAGGCCACCCTCTTCGGCACCGGTCCCCATGAGCTGTCCCTCAGGCTCGCCACCGGTCACACCGTCACCGCCCACACCGACGGCTGCCTCGCCACCGCCCGGCAGACGCTCTACGGCGACCAGACCCGCTGGTTCCGCGCCCAGGTGACCGTCGACAACCTCCGCGCCGAGGCCCAGGCGCGGATGAAGGACGATCCCGCCCACCGCGCGGCGCACGAGCGCTGGACCCGGTGCGCCGCCCCGCCCGGCGCCACGCGCCCCGACCGACCGGACCCCGCCCTCGCCGCCCGGTGCGAGAGCGCGAGCGGACTCGCCGACGTACGCGCCCGGCTGGAGCCCGCCGAGCTGGCGAAGGTACGCGCCCTGCGCGCCGACCAGCTCACCACCTACCGGCAGCTGCGCAGCCGCGCACTGCGGCGGGCAGCCGAGCTGTCCGCGACCACCACCCCACGGAAAGGCACCCACACCTGATGAAGCGCATGCTCATCACCGCCGCCGCGGCCCTGCTCGCCCTCGCCGGCGGACTCGCCCTGACCACGCCGGTCCAGGCGGCCGAGTGTCCGAGCGGCCACTTCTGCGCCTGGCAGGACTCCCACTTCGGCGGCCAGCGCGCCAACTGGAGCGGCGACGACGGCTGGTGGGAGAACTGGATCGCCGACACCGACTCCTCCTGGGCCAACCACGGCATCTCCGGACCGGGCGTCAAGGACCACGTCCGCGTGTACGAGAGCGCCTGGCAGGGCGGCGCCATGACCATCTGCCTGTCGCCCGGTCAGGAGGTCGCCTACAACGGCGCCGCCAACGACCGAGGCGACTCCCACACCTGGGCGATGAGCTGCTGAACCCCCCGCCGCCCGGGCGGCCCCGCACCGCCGACGGTGCGGGGCCGGTCGGGTCCAGGACCGGCGGGTAGGCCGGCGACCGGAGCGGACGAGCGGCGGAAGGCCGATGCACCAGGGCCGCCGTCCGCTCACTGCGGGCGGACGGCAGCCCTGCGACGCCCGATCGCGCAGGCCACGCGGTCAGGCCAGGATCTTGGCCTTCGCCTTGTCGAACTCCTCGGCCGTGATGGCGCCCTTGTCCTTGAGCTCGGCCAGCCGGGCCAGTTCCTCGACGCTGCCGCCCTTGCCGTCGGCCGGGGCCGTACCGGCCGTCCGGCGGATGTACGACTGGAACGCGGCCTCGGTGTCCTCGGCCTGCTTGATGTCACGCCGGCTCATGCCCTTGCCGCGGGCGATCACGTAGATCAGCACACCGAGGTAGGGGAGCAGGATGCACAGGACCAGCCATCCCGCCTTGGCCCAGCCGTTCAGCTCATGGTCCCGGAAGATGTCCGTGATGACCTTGAACAGAAGGAACAGCCACATGATCCAGAGGAAGAACCAGAGCATGGTCCAGAAGAGGTTGAGGAGAGGGTAGTCGTCCATACCTGCGCTCCGTTCCGGCCGCGGCCGCCGATGGGCCGTGCGTAGGAACGAGTTTTCTCCAACCATCGCTCGCCCGCATGTCGAGGCGGATCGCCGGGGACGTCAGGCCGTGCGCGCCCGCAGGGCCGCCAGCGCGCGGTCGGCGTGCGCGCTCATCCGCAGCTCGCTGCGGACGACCTCCAGTATCCGGCGGTCCTCGGCGATGACGAACGTGACCCTCTTCGTCGGAGCGAGGGAGAAACCGCGCGTCACTCCGAACCGGTCGCGGATCGCGCCTTCGGGGTCGGACAGCAGCGGATAGCCGAGCGAATGACGGTCGGCGAACTCCTGCTGCCGCTCCACCACGTCGGAACTGATGCCGACCGGGAGCGCTCCGGCGGCCCGGAACTCGCCCGCGAGGTCCCGGAAGTGGCAGGCTTCGGCGGTGCAGCCGGCCGTGAGAGCCGCCGGGTAGAAGAACAGCACGACCGGCCCGTCCGCGAGCAGGCCGACCAGCGAGCGAGGAGTGCCCGTCTCGTCCGGGAGAGTGAAGTCCTCGACGATGTCACCGACGTTCATCCGGTCCGCCCCTTGTCCGCGACCGGCGCCTCCGGTCGACGACCGGTGACGTTACCGCAGGGTAAGAAGGTGCGTCACCAGGGTGTCGACGGTGGTCCGTCCGGCCACCGGCTCGGCCGCCTCACCGGGTACGACGTCGGTACCACGCCATGTGGAAGCCGCGCGCACTGTGGTGGCCGAGGTGGCGCTCGAGTGAATTGCCCAGGCGGGAAGGCCGGCGCCGCGCCAGGCCGGTCGGCCGGGGCGCAACAGCGGCTCAGGCCCGCTGTCGTACGGCCCGGCGCTCGTCCAGGATCGCGAGCACCTGCTCGCCCCAGCGCAGGTTCTCCTCCTCGAGTGACCGTCCGCGCATCAGCGTGAGATACGGGCCGATCCGCTCCGCCTCGCGGAGGTACGTGGCCTCGTCCCGGCCGTCGAGCATCCATTCCCGCAGCCGCTCCCACCGCGCGAGCTTGCCCCGCGCCCACTCCATCCGCTCCTCGACGAAGCCGCGCACAGCGTCGGTGTCGCCCGCGTCGCACGCCTGGACCTGGACCATCAGCTCGTCACGGATGGCGGTCGGACGCGGTGGCTGGGCCGTGTACGCCATGAGGTCCTGCCGCCCCGCGTCCGTGAGCGAGAACATGCGCTTGTTCGGGCGCCGTTCCTGCTGGACGACGCGGGCGGCGATCAGACCGGCCTCGGAGAGCCGGTCCAGCTCCCGATAGAGCTGCTGCGGCGTGGCGGCCCAGAAGTTGGCCACCGACACGTCGAAGATCTTGGCCAGGTCGTATCCGGACGCCTCACCCTCCAGGAGGGCTGCCAGGACCGCGTGCTTGAGGGACATCCGGACAACGTAGCAGCCTCGTTGACTAGGTTTGTCCGCACCTATTCACCGGGCGAGGCACCCGAAGACGGGCCGGGAAGCATGGGCGGTGACCAGTCGGCGTGCCGCGGGATCATGCGTACCGCCATGCCCGACGGAGCCAGGCGCAGGGCCGCGTTCCGCGGGGCGACGGCCGCCGGGCCGGAGAGCTGCTGTCCCATGCGACCTGCCGTGCGGGCGGCGACGGTGACGGACTGGGCCCGTGGACGGCGCTCGGCGTCGTAGGCGGCGAGCGCGGCGGCGGGGTCGGGGTTGTCGGCCAGGGCGGCGGCGAGCACGACGGCGTCCTCCAGGGCCTGACAGGCGCCTGCCCGAGGTTCGGGGTCATCGCGTGGGCCGTTTGTCGCCGAGCAGGGCGACCCGGCCGGAGACGAAGGAGGGGAGTGGGACGGCCAGTTCATGGATGTCGTGGTGGAGGACGGCCTCCGGTCGGGTCGCGTCGAGCAGTCGCGCGACGGGCTGGTGCCAGTCGGCGAAACGCCTGCGGACCTCGTCGAGCGGATCCGCATGCCGTGCCCCTGCGGGCGAGTCGAGGACGGCGTGCCACTCCGCGCGGCCGTCCACGAACGTGGTGTGCCCGAACTCGGCGCCGTGCCCCCACCTGATCTCGAAGTCGATGGCCAGGTCCAGCGCCTCTTCCGTCACGGCGCGGAGCACGGTCGAGCCGCTGTGGGCGGGGCCGGGATGGTCGGGGAAGAGGGTGGCCCGCGTACGGCTGTTCAGGCCGTCGGCCGCCACCACCAGGTCGGCATCGAGGCCGGTGTCGGCGTGGGCGCCGGCCTCGACGGCCGGGGAAGCCGGAGAGGCCGAGAACGGCGCGGCTCGCGTGCGGACGCGGACGCGGTCCGGTGCCGCGCGGTCGACGGCGGTCACCTCCAGACCGACGCTCACGCTCCCCGGCGGCAGCGCGGCACGCAGCAGGCGGTGCAGGCGTGCGCCAGGCGGTGCAGGCGTGCGCGGAATGCCCACGATGGGGGCCCAGGGCCCGTTCGAGGGCGGCGCCGTCCATGCGGGCGAGCCAGGATCCGTCCGGCGTGCGGGTGCCGCCGGTGTACTGGCCGCGGCCGGTGGCCCGGACGGCCGCACCGACACCGAGGGCGTCGAGGGCGCGGATGCCGTGGGCGGCGGGCGCGTCGCCGTCGAGGAGGTCGCAGCTCGCCGACCGAAGGGCTCGTGGCGGCGGCTCTCCGGCCCGCCGGAGCGGACGGTCGTTGACATGCAACCTCGCGGCTGCCTACCGTAGAGGCAGCTAAAAGGCTGCATGTTGAGGTGGGGCGATGGATGAGGTGTTCAAGGCGCTGGCCGATGCCAGCCGGCGACGGCTGCTCGACAGCCTGAACGCCCGCAACGGTCAGACCCTGCGTGAGCTCTGCGCGGGGCTGGACATGGCACGGCAGTCCGTCAGCAAGCATCTGGCGCTCCTGGAGGCGGCGGGTCTGGTGGTCACGGTGCGGCGGGGACGCGAGAAGCTGCACTATCTGAACGCCGCTCCGATCCACGCCGTCGCGGACCGCTGGGTCAGTCAGTACGCCCGCGAGCGCGTCCGTGCGCTCGCCGACCTGAAGTCAGCATTGGAGCAGAGCCCGATGGACAGCAACGCGTTCGTCTACACCACCTACATCCGCACCACCCCCGACGGGCTGTGGCAGGCCCTCACCGACCCGTCCTTCACCCGGCGCTACTGGGGCGTCACCTTCGAGACCACCTGGACCGCCGGATCTCCGATGGTCTGGGAGGAGGGCGGTCGCAGGACCAGCGACCCGGAGCAGGTGGTCCTCGCGGCGGAGCCCGGCCGGCGGCTCTCGTACACCTGGCACACCTTCACGCCGGAGTGGGCCGAGGCGGTCGGCATCGGGGACGAGGTGTACGTGAAGCTGGCGAAGGAACGCCGCTCGAAGGTGACCTTCGAGATCGAGCCGGCCGGTGACATGGTCAAGCTCACCGTCGTGCACGACGACCTGGAGCCCGACGGCACGATCCGCGGGCTGATCGGGGAGGGCTGGCCGGCGCTGCTCTCCAGCCTCAAGTCCCTCCTGGAGACGGGTGAGGAGCTGCCTGAGCCGCCGCGCTGACTCGCGCGGGGGTCGGACCCGCTGCGGTCGCGCCGGGCCATGGGGCCCCCGCCCTCGGTGTCCAGGGGCGCGGGCGGCCCTCGGCGCCTCCGCGTCCACGGCGGTCGGGCGGCCCCGGCCGCCGTCGGTCGCCTCTGATCGCCGCGCCCGCACTCTGGCCGGAAAATGCACCGCGCTCTGGCCGGAAACCGCGCGTGAGGCACAATCGATCACGCTAGCGTGCGCCCATGACCGCCGCCTTGACCGTTCTCACCGCGGGGTACGTCGGCCCGCGCACCGCGTCCACCGTCAGCCTTCTCCGTGACGGAGACACCGTGGTGGTCGTCGACCCGGGCATGGTCGCCGACCGCCGGCTCATCCTCGGGCCGCTGGCCGACGCGGGTCTGGCGCCGGAGCAGGTCACCGACGTGGTGTTCAGCCACCACCACCCGGACCACACCCTGAACGCGGCGCTCTTCCCGGCCGCCCGCTACCACGACCACTGGGCCATCTACGAGGACGACCTCTGGACCGACCGCCCCGCCGACGGCTTCGCGCTCTCGCCCTCCATACGGCTCGCGGCCACACCCGGCCACACACCGGAGGACATCAGCACGCTCGCGGAGACCGCGGACGGCCTGGTGGTGCTCACCCACCTGTGGTGGTCCGCGGAGGGCCCCGTCGAAGACCCCTACGCCACCGACCCCGCCGCCCTGCACGCCTCGCGCCGCGCGATCCTCGGTCTCAACCCCGCCCTGGTCGTCCCCGGCCACGGCACGGCCTTCGTCCCGACCGCCGGGACCCCGAGCTAGGTCACCCCCCGTGAGGTCTCCACGTCGTTCGCCGGCCGGTTCGGCCACCCGCCGCGGCAGGCGGCGCCGGACCGGGCGACCGTGAAGGTCGGCCGCGCGCGGCCTGGACGCGTCCGACCTGACCGCCCTCATCGTCGAGCGCGGCAGCGGGAACCCGCGGGCGACCCCCGAATGGGTCACGTCCTTCTGATCCGCCCAGGCGTACGGCGGCATCGTGTCCCGCCCGCCCGGGCGGGCGCCGGCGTGCCCGGGAAGGGGCGGATGGAACCGCGGGGCCGGAAAGGGGAGACGACACTTCCGGGCCCCGCGGGCTGAGGGGGCGTGTCACGCGGCGGTCGAGTCCGTCTCCGGCTTCTCCACGCGGCACACCAGAGAGTCGTTCTGGACGTCCGTCACGATCCGGTCGCCGGGATCGGCCTCACCGCCCAGGAGCAGGTCCGCGATCCTGTTGTCCAGCTCCGTCCGGATCGTGCGGCGCAACGGCCGCGCACCGAACTCCAACTGGTGGCCGTGGGCGACGAGCAGCTTCTTCGCCGCCTCCGTCACCTCCAGCTCCAGCCCCTGCGCCCGGACCCGGTGCTCGCTCCGGCGCAGCAGCAGGTCGAGGATCCGGCCCAGGTCGTCCTCGGCGAGACCGTGGAAGACGATCGTCTCGTCGACGCGGTTGAGGAACTCGGGCGCGAAGTGCCCGCGCAGATCGTCCTTCAGCTCGTCACGGATCTCCGAGACGTCACCGTGGTGGGCCAGGATCCGCCGGGCGCCGATGTTCGACGTCATGATGATCACGCAGTTGCGGAAGTCGACCGTCCGGCCCTGGGCGTCCGTCAGACGCCCGTCGTCCAGCACCTGGAGCAGGGTGTGGAAGACATCGGCGTGCGCCTTCTCCACCTCGTCGAAGAGCAGGACGCTGTACGGCTGCCGGCGCACCCGCTCGGTGAGCTGACCCGCCTCCTCGTGACCGACGTATCCGGGCGGGGCGCCGACCAGCCGGGAGACCGTGTGCTTCTCCTGGAACTCGCTCATGTCGAAGCGGACCATGCGGTTCTCGTCACCGAACAGCAGCTCCGCGAGCGCCTTCGCCAGCTCCGTCTTGCCGACACCGGTCGGCCCGAGGAAGAGGAACGAGCCCACCGGACGGTTCGGGTCACCCATGCCCGCCCGGTTGCGGCGCACGGCCTGGGCGAGGGCGGTGACCGCCTCGTCCTGGCCCACCACCCGGCTGTGCAGGGCGTCCTCGAGTCCGAGGAGCCTCTCCTTCTCGCTCTGCGTCATCTGCGCGACGGGGATGCCGGTGCGGCGCGACAGCACCTCCGCGATGTCGTCGCCCGTCACCTCCCGCACGCCCTCCCGCCGCTCCGCGACCCCCGCCAGCTCGCCCTCCAGACGGGAGATCTCCTGTTTCAGCTCGTTCGCCTTCTCGAAGTCCTCCGCCGCCACGGCCTCGTCCTTCTCGCGGCGCAGCTTGGCCAGCCGGTCCTCGCGGCCGACCACCTCGGTCGACCTGCCCAGGGAACGCAGCCGCACGCGCGCCCCCGTCTGGTCCAGCAGGTCGATGGCCTTGTCGGGCAGGAACCGGTCGGAGACGTAGCGGTCGGAGAGCTCCGCGGCCGCCACCAGCGCGGCGTCGCTGTAACGCACCTGGTGGTGCGCCTCGTAGGAGTCCCGCAACCCCTCCAGGATCAGGATCGTCTCCTCCACCGAGGGCTCCGGGATCATCACGGGCTGGAAGCGCCGCTCCAGCGCGGCGTCCTTCTCCACGTACCGCCGGTACTCCTCGATCGTGGTCGCGCCCACCACATGGAGCTCACCGCGGGCCAGGGCCGGCTTGAGCATGTTGCCCGCGTCCATCGCGCCCTCGCCGGTCGCGCCCGCGCCCACCACGGTGTGCAGTTCGTCGATGAACAGCACCGTCGAGTCCGCGTCCGCCTTCACCTCGTCGATGACGTTCTTGAGCCGCTCCTCGAACTGGCCGCGGTACTGCGCCCCGGCGACGAGCCCGGACAGGTCCAGGGCGACGACCCTCCTGCCCTCCAGCGTCTTCGGCACCTCGCCCGCCACGATCCGCTGGGCGAGCCCCTCCACGATCGCGGTCTTGCCCACGCCCGGCTCACCGATGAGGACCGGGTTGTTCTTCGAACGGCGGGAGAGGATCTCGACGGTCTGCTCGATCTCCTCGGCCCGCCCCACCACCGGATCGAGCCTGCCGGCCCGCGCCTCCTCGGTCAGGTCCCGCCCGTACGCGTCGAGCGTGGGCGTCCTGCTCTCGGGAGCGGCCGCCGGCGTGCCCTCCGCCCGCCCCGCCCGCTCGGGGACGGCCCGCAGACCGTCGACATCCGTGCCGTTCGTGCTCAACAGCTTCTCCGCCGCCGCGTCGGGGTCGTCGAGGAGCGCGCCGAGGATGTGCTCCGGGCCGATGTACGAGACGCCCGACGCCCGCGAACGCTCGTACGCGCGCAGCAGGACCCGCTTGGCCGACGGCGTGAGCCCCGGCTCGGCGGACGGAACGGCGCTCGCGCCCGGCAGGACCTCCGCGATCGCCTTGCCCAGCTGGTCGGGATCGGCACCCGACCCGGCGAGCAGCGCGCGGGTGGGGCCGATCTGCGTGCAGGCCCAGAGCAGATGCTCGGTGTCCAGGTCGGCGCTGCCGTCCTCGGCGGCCCGCGTGGTGGCCCGGTCGAGCAGCTGCCGCGCCGAATCCGTCAGCAGCCTTCCGATCGGAACCCGCTGGACGGCCGGCGGAGAGGCCGCGGGCGACATGCCGAAGAAGCGGTTGAGCAGTTCGTTGAACGGGTCCGGTCCACCGAAGGAACCGAAGGGGGACATGGTCATGTGGTGCCGTCCAGGTGCGTCGACGTCCGGCCAGTACTCCTTCCACAGGAGCAGCAGACGCCGCTTCCCACCCGGCGGACGCGGTGACGCACAGTGGCCGTGACGCACACCACCCGCCCGCTCACACGGTGCTCGGTGCTTCCCGCCGCGCGGGAAGCGCCCGCCACCCCGTCCTCCGGACGGGTGACCGCGCGGGCGGGCGGGCCGTGACGGGACCTCGTCCCGCCGCGCCCCGCCCGTCCCCGGTCCGGGGACGGGTCAGCGGTACTCGACCGTCAGCGTCACCGGAGTGGCCTGGTTGACGAAGAGGTACGCCGTCGAGGCCGGGGCGGCCTCGAAGCGGAGCCGCATCTGCGTCGTACCGGCCCGGTCGAGGGCCGCGCGCGCTGCCGCCGACAGGTCCGTGGAGGAGGCGGAGCCCGTGGAGAACGGGGCGATGTGCGCCCCGCCCGCGGCGGTGGCCGCGGCCGACCAGTCCGAGGGCTCGACGGCGCACGCGCCGAAGCAGCCCGTGGTGACGTCCACGAGGAGCCGATTGCCCGCCGGGGACGCCCACGGATCGCCCGAGCCGCTGCTGCGGTTCACCGTCAGATAGGCGCGGGTGATCTCCTTGCCCGCCGGGATCCTCGACGTGTCGAAGGACAACAGCGTCCGGTTCACCTTGCCGTCGGTACCACGGCCGAGCGCCAGACCGTACGTGTCCTCCAGGGTGCCCACCGCGGGCCCCGATCCGTCGGCGGCCGCCTTCACGTACCCGTCCTGCGCGTCCACGCTCGGCAGCGTCATCCGGTCGGCCGCGGGCGGGGGAGCGGAGCCGCGCAGCGCCCGGACCATCCCCATGATCGCCTCGATCTGCTTGCCGCCGTGCCGCGCGTACGACGTGTCACCGAGGTAACCCCACCAGTTCCAGCAGCCGTTGGGGTTCTCCAGCGTGGCCGTCGGGACGGCCTGCGGGTACAGCACGATCATGTCGTTGGTGTCGGCGTACTCGTTCAGGTACGCCCGGTCGATGAACCGGGTCCCGAAGCCCTGGTACCCGTACCCCTGCTTGCAGCCGTGCAGCGCCACCATGAGCGTGCACGACGCGCCGCCGGCGCACGACGTCGGCACGTAGACGAACCCCTTGTCGTCCATCGACAGCGGCGCCGCCGCGCCGCCCGGCGCGTAGGCGTTCTGGTCGAACTGGACCAGCGTCCCGCCGGGCGAGGCGCTGGGCGCGGCCACGGATCCCAGCAGATGACCGAGCAGTTCGCGCTCCGCGTCGATGCCGCAATTGTTGATCCACGGGCTCTGCGTGACCGTGCAGGAGTTGGGTCCGAGCGGGCTGATCCAGGCATGGCCGGCCGCCGTGGCGCGGTTGTGGAGGACCCGCGCGCCGAACCGGCCGTAGGAGTCGGCCAGCGCGTCGGCCACGGGTCGCTTCACGGTCGTGTCGTTGGAGCCGCTGAAGACGTACACGGGGTCGCCCGCGAGGTTCGCGAGAGGGTCGACGAGCCCCTGCGCCGACCAGTCCCGCGTGGTCTGCTCCAGCTTCGCGAGCTGAAGGTCCTGCGTGGTGTTCATACAGGCGTTGAGGGCGGTGGGGAGCGAGTTCTGGGCACAGCCGTACGGGCCGGAGGCGAACACGGCAGATCCGCTGAACGTGCCGGAGTACGCCACATGGAGCTGGGTGGCCATGTAGCCGCCCGACGAGATCCCGGAGCTGAGGACGGCGTCGACGTTGTACGGCCGGAGGGTGCCCGGCACGGGCGCGGGTGCGGCCGCGGCCGCCGGTGTCGTGACGGGGAGGAGGGACGCGGCGGCGAACAGCAGCAGCGCTGTCGGCCGGCGTGGCCCGCGCGGGCGGAGAGAGGCGAGTGAGCGGAATGGGCGCATGGAATCTCCGGGCGGCTCGGTCGTGTGGGGGTGATGGCCGGGAAGGCTAGGCGCGGGCCGCGCCGGTCTCTATGGGGCCGGCCGCCACAACCGACGGGCCGGAGTATGGCGCTCCGTCATCTGGCAGGCAGCGCCCCGCACTCCGGGGCGAGCTGCGACGATGCTCACCATGAACGACGACGAGCGAGACGGACTGCTGGCCGAAGCGGTCGGACTGCGCGAGCAGGGCCGCCAGGAGCAGGCGCGGGAGCGCCTGCTGGAACTCGCCGCGCGGTACCCGGACGACGCCGAGGTGGCGTACCAGGCCGCGTGGGCCCACGACGTCCTCGGTCTGGAGGCCGAGGCGGTCCCCTTCTACGAGCGCGCGCTGAAGGAGCCCGGCACCGGGCTCACGGAGGACGACCGCAGGGGCGCGCTGCTCGGGCTCGGAAGCACCTTCCGCGTCCTCGGCCGGTACGAGGAGGCCGTCGCCACCCTGCGGGCGGCCGTCGAGGAGTTCCCGGCCGACGGGGCGCTGCGCACCTTCCTGGCGATGGCGCTGTTCAATACGGGCGAGCACCACGAGTCGGCGCAGCTGCTCCTGCGCCTGGTCGCGACCACGAGCGAGGACCCGTACGTACGCCGGTACCGGGCCGCCATCGAGTACTACGCGCGGGACCTGAACGAGACCGTGTGAACGCCGGAGGACGGAACGAGGGAACCGCTTGACCTCAAGTGCGGTCGAGGTCGAATGATCGAGCCATGAACGCGACGAGCAGCACGACGAGTCTTCAGGACCACTTCGAGATCACCACCCTCATCAGCGGCTTCTTCCGCGCCATGGACGAGCGGCGGTTCGACGAGGGCTGGGCCGACGCTTACTTCACCGACGACCTGCGGACGACGACCCCGCTCGGGGTGGCCGAGGGCGCCGAAGCGATACGTCACGTGGAGGAGGCCATCGGCCGGTTCGCCGCCACCCTGCACCTCTCCTCCGACGTCCTCGTCCGCGCCGAACCGGGCGCGCGGACGGCCGAGGTCTCCTGGAACGCCCATATGACCCACGTCCACCTGGACTCCACACTCCAGGCACGCGGCGAGGGAGCCGACCCGCTCTTCACGGTGGGAGGCGTCTACGAAGGGGAGCTCCGGCGCACGGACAGCGGCTGGCGCGTCAGCCGGATGTCGGTCCGGGCCGTCTGGATCACGGGCGAACCGCCCCTCCTGCCGGAGGCGACCGCCGACCGGGTCGCGGAGCTGACGGGAGCCCAGGCACGGGACTGAGCCCCGCCGCGGCGAGGCTCGCCGGACACGGCCTCGGCCGCGTCCGGCGAAGGGCCTGTTTCCCGGATCGTGCCGAGCGAGCGGCCTGATCCCGGATACGGCTCTAGTCGTTGACGGCGGTCAGCAGGACGACCGCGTCGTCCAGGGCCGTGAGCCCGTGGCGTTCCTTCGGGATCATCCGCAGCTGGCCCACCGACAGGTCCTCGGACCGGTCCGCCGCCGTCAGGCGGACCCGGCCGCGCAGCACCTGCAGGCTCGCGGCCGGCGGGGCGTTGTGCTCGTCGAGCGCCGCGCCGGAGACCAGGGCGATGACACTCTGCCGGAGCACCCCGTCGTGGACCAGCAGGTGGGCGCTCCTGCCGTGCGCGTCGGCATGCGCCTTGGACAGATGTTCGTCGGCGAGGGCCGCGAGGTCATGCATCGTCTCTCCCTGCGAGGGTGCGCGGGTGGTGGCTCCCAGCCTCGCGCGTGTCGCCCGGTACGCAACTCGGGGAGGTACGGCGTGTCGCCGCGACCACCAGAGCGGCCACGGCCGTGAAGCCCAGGGCGGCCCCGATCGTCACCGTCCAGCCGTACGCCCCGTAGGGCCACACCGCCGTGAGCGAGCCCAGCGCGCCGCCCCGCGCGGGGGCACCGCCCGTGCGGAGCCCCGCACGCGGCGCGGCGCCTCGCACGGGCGGTGCCCCCGCGCGGGGCGGTGCTCCCGGCGCGGATCGGAGCGCTCCGCGCGCGGCGGTGTGTCCCGTACGGGCACGGTGACGGCGAGGCTACGGTGGGCCGGTGCAGCGTGCCGAGGACCGCGTGACGCCCGCAGCGTTCCTGGCCGCCGCGGTCCTCGCGGGCGGGAACGCGGTCGGCGTCCGCTTCAGCAACCGTGAACTCGACCCGCTGTGGGGCGCGGCCCTGCGGTTCGGCGCCGCCTCGCTGCTCCTGCTGGCCGTGATGGCCGTCCGCGGACTGGAGTTCCCCCGTGGCCGGGCGCTCGCCGGGTCGGTCCTCTTCGGCGTCCTCAACTTCGGGGTGACCTTCGCGCTCGCGTACTACGCCCTGGTCCACATCCATGCCGGGCTCGGTCAGACCATCCTGTCCCTGGTCCCGCTCGCCACCCTGCTGCTCGCGGTGGCGCAGCGTCTCGAACGCCTCCGGCTCATGGCGGCCGTCGGCACCGTCTTCGCCACGGCCGGGGTCGCCGTCATCTCGCGCGACCCGCTGGGGGGCGGCGTGCCCGTCCTGTCCCTGCTGGCGATCCTGGGCAGCATGCTGGCGTTCGCCCAGGCCACCGTGCTGGTACGGCGCCTGCCGACGGTGCACGCGGTCACGATGAACGCGGTGGGCATGACAGCCGCTTCCGTCCTGCTGTTCGCCGGGTCGCTCGCAGCCGGCGACACCTGGCGGCTGCCGGACCGCGCCGCGACGTGGTGGGCGCTGGCCTATCTGGTGGTGGCCGGCTCCGTCCTCACCTTCGTCCTCTTCCTGTTCGTGGTGCACCGCTGGGACGCGTCGCGGGCGGCGTACGTCTTCGTCGTCGTCCCCGTCGTCACGATCGTGCTGTCCGCCTGGCTGGACGACGAGCCGCTCACGGCCTCGCTGCTCCTCGGCACACCGCTCATCCTGATCGGGGTCTACCTGGGCGCCCTGCGCAGGCGCCCCGGCTGAGAGGCGCCCCACCCGACGGAGCCCGGGCAGGGCGCGGGCGCACGGTCAGGCCGTCACGGTCGCGGCCGGACTGCCCCGTTCGATGATCGCCGCCGTGTCCAGACCGGGCGGCAGCGTACCGAAGGCGATGCCCCGGTCGCCGTCCAGGCGGGAGGCGCAGAACGCGTCCGCGACCGCCGGATGGCCGTGCCGGACGAGCAAGGAGCCCTGGAGGACCAGAGCCATGTGCTCGACCAGCCGGCGGGCCCGGTACTGGAGCGCGGCGGCGTCACCGAGATCGCCCAGGTCCTTGCGGAGTCGCGCGGTCGCCGCGTCGAGCCGGTGGTCGGCGCCCGCCGCGCGGTCCACCTCCGCGAAGAACGCCTCGACGGCCTGCGGCTGACGCCCCATGGCACGCAGCACGTCGAGCGCGGCCACATTGCCCGAGCCCTCCCAGATCGAGGGCAGCGGGGACTCGCGGTAGAGACGCGGCAGGCCCGAGTCCTCGACGTAGCCGTTGCCGCCCAGGCACTCCAGCGCCTCGGCGGCATGCGCGGGAGCCCGCTTGCACACCCAGTACTTGGTGACGGCCAGACCGATCCGGCGCAGCAGTTCCTCCTCCGCGTCACCGGCCGCCGCCCGGTCCACCGCCCCGGCGAGCCGCAGGGCCGCGATCGTGGCCGCCTCCGCCTCCACCGCCAGGTCGGCCAGGACGTTCGTCATCAGCGGCTGGTCGACCAGCCGGGCACCGAACGCGCTGCGGTGCGTGGCGTGGTGGACGGCCTGCACCAGACCCTGGCGCATCCCGGACGCCGAACTGACGGCGCAGTCCAGGCGGGTCATGTTCACCATCCGGATGATGGTCGCGACCCCGCGGCCCTCCTCGCCGACCAGACGGCCGAGCGCGCCCTCGTACTCGATCTCGGAAGAGGCGTTGGAGCGGTTGCCGAGCTTGTCCTTCAGCCGCTGCAGCCGGATCGCGTTGCGCGTGCCGTCGGGCAGCACCCGAGGCACCAGGAAACAGGACAGGCCCCCGGGCGCCTGCGCCAGCGTGAGGAACACGTCCGACATCGGCGCCGAGGTGAACCACTTGTGCCCGGTCAGCGCGTAGAAGCCGTCCTCTCCGGTCGGCTCCGCCCGCGTGGTGTTCGCGCGCACGTCGGAGCCGCCCTGCTTCTCGGTCATGGACATCCCCGCGATGAGGCCGCGCTTCGACGTCGGCTCGCGCAGCCCGAAGTCGTAGAAAGGGGAGGTCAGAAGCGGCTCGTACACCTCGGCGAGGTCCGGCTGGGCGCGCAGGGCGGGCACCGCCGCGTACGTCATCGAGATCGGGCACAGATGCCCCGGGTCCGCCTGGCCCCACACGAACACCTTGGCCGCCCGCGCCACGTGCGACCCCGGCCGGTCGTCGCGCCACGGCGCCCCGTGCAGTCCGTGGCGCACCGCGACGGTCATCAGCTCGTGCCAGTACGGATGGAACTCCACCTCGTCGACGCGGTGTCCGTAGCGGTCGTGCGTGTGCAGGACGGGAGAGTTCCGCTCGGCCAGCCGCCCCCACTCCTGGGCCTGCTCGCCGCCGGCCAGCACGCCCAGTTCGCGCACCTCCTCCTCGGCCCAGCCCGCGCCCTCCCGGCGCAGACCCTCCAGAAGGGCGGGGTCGGCCGACACGTCGTGACCGGCGAGCGGCGGGACTTGGTTGGTGACCTCATGCGTGCGCGGCATCGGGAACTCCCAGGGCTCTCAGGGTGAAGGTGACCAGGGCGGGTACGGTGTCGGGCCCCACGGCCCCGTCCGCCAGCGGCCCGACGAGCGCCTCCGCCCCCGCCCCGACCAGCGCGGCAGCCGTCAGCGCGGCGTCCTGGGCCGGAAGCTCCCCGGAGCGCACCCCCTCGGCGATCCGCTCGGCGAACACGTCGCGGAACGCCCGCCGGAAGACCAGCCGTTCGGCGTCCACGGCCGGGTCGACGGGTTCGGCGAGCAGCGCGTACGCGAGGCGCGGCGACTTCAGGGCGCGCTGGGCGAAGGTCTCGATCACGGCGACGACCTGCTCGGCGGCCCCCGCGTGCTCGGCGCGGCGCGCCGCCTCGGACACCGCTGCCACCTCGCGGGAGACCACGGTCCGGAACAGCTCGACGGCCAGCTCGGCCTTGCTGGGGAAGTGGCGGTAGACGCTGCCGGTGGCGATCCCGGCGCGCGCGGCGACGGCGGCCATCGTGCAGCCGGCGTAGCCGTGCTCGGCGAGGAGGCCGAGGGCGGCGTCCACGACGACGGCGCGCCGGTCGTCGAACCTCGCCTGGACAGCGGGCGTGCGGCGGTAGGGCATGGAAGAAGTGAAGCAGTGATTCATTCCTTCAACAAGGGTCGGCGCGGGGGAGGCACCCGGCGGTCCGGCGCGCGGGCGCTGTGGATAGGTTCGGCCCATGACCGCGCAGCGAGCCGACGTCCACCACTCGCCCTCGACCTGGCAGCAGCCGGTCCCGCCCGCGCCCTCCGCGGAACGGGCCGCCCTGATCGGCGAGATCGCCCGGGCGGTCCTGGCCCGAGGCCCTGGCCGTCTCCTCGTCGGGATCGACGGATTCACCGCGGCCGGCAAGACGAGTTTCGGGCACGAGCTGGCCGAGTGGATGGCGGGCGCGGGACGGCCCGTGCTCCGCGCGACGCTCGACGACTTCAAGAGGCCATGGAAGGACCGGCACCTCTACGACCGCGAGTCGGGGGAGGGCTACTACCGCAACGCGTACGACTACGAGCTGGTCCGGGGTCTCCTCCTGGACCCCGCCCGGTCGCCCGGGGCCGACGCCTGCGCGCTGTGCGGCATCGACCCGCTCACCCAGCTCGACCACTCCACGCGGCGGACCCCGCTCGCCCCCGGCGCCGTGATCGTCGTGGACGGCGTCTTCGCCTTCCGGCCGGAGATCGACGACTACTGGGACTACCGCGTCTGGCTCGACGTGGACGCCGAGCTGTCGGTGCGGCGCGGCGCGGAGCGGGACCAGGACTGGGCGGGTTCCGACGCGGAGGCCCTCCACCGGGACAGGTACGGGGTGGCGCAGCGGATCTACCTCGACGAGGTCGACCCCCTGCCCCGGATGGACGTGGTGGTAGACAACACGGACTTCGCCCGTCCGCGAACCCTTCCGTCGGGGCGGCGTCCGCGGCCGCGTCCACCGGTGACCGGGCGGGACGAGTTCGACGCCCTGGTCGTTCGTACCGACTACGCGGACGACGGCGCGTGGCAGCCGGTCCGGTCCGCGCTCGCCCAGGAGCCGGACCTCTCCGCGCGGATCGTCGACGACCCGGCCTGGGCCGGGGCGGGCGTGGACGAGGTGCTGGCCGCGGTCGCGGGGGACGAGGACCTGGGCGTGGTGTTCCTGGCCGACCGGACGACCATGACCTCGGCCCGGCACGCTCTTCTCGCGGTGTCCACGATCACCCGGGACGATTGCGAGGACGAGGAGGACTACGCCCGGCTGACGGAGTTCGGGACGCGCTTTCGTACCGTCCCGGCGGCGGTCCACAGCATCCACGCCAACCTGGCGATCGCGAACATGGGTTTCGAGGAGTTCGCCGCGGAGGCGCAGGGCGACCCGGAAGGGGTCTTCCGGGACTTCCGGTGAGGCGTGCCCGGCCGTCGGAGGTGAGGCGTGCCCGGCGTCGCAGGTGAGGCGTGCCCGCCTGTCGACGGGCGGGCACGCCTCGGGCGTCAGCCGACGAAGACCTCGGTGAGCGACCAGATCGCCAGGCCCGCCATGCAGACGCCGCCGATGCGCTGGACCGTCTTGAGCGGTACGCGCTTGGCGATGAAGCGGCCCGCGACCAGGGCCAGGGCGGAGACGCTCATCAGCGCCGCGGCGGAGCCGATCGCCGTCGACCAGGTGCCGTTAGTGGCGGCGAGGTTGGCCGTGGTGATCTGCGTCAGGTCGCCCCACTCGCTGATGAAGACGGCCATGAACGCGGTCGAGTAGACGGGCCAGAAGCCGGTCACCGGCCGGCCGCCGGCCTCGTCCCCGTCGTCGTCGCCCCCGCCGCGCAGCAGCATGAACGCGCCGAAGCCGAACAGCAGGGCGGAGATGAGCTTGACGATCCAGTCGGGCAGCAGGCCGATGAGGCTGCCCGCGCCCACGGCGATGGCGACGTGCGCGACGAAGGCGGTCGAGGTGCCGAACCAGACGTACAGCGGACGCATGCGCGTGCCCATGGCGAGGGACGCGAACATCGTCTTGTCGGGAAGCTCGGCGAGGAAGATCAGCCCGAAGGCGGTGAGGATCGCCAAGGGGTCGAGGTGCATACCGGGGGCTCTCTGCTCGGTCCGGGCCCGGGATCAGCACGGCACCGCGGAGGGCGACGGGAAGAACCACTCGGCCCGGCATGACGGACCACGCCCACGGGACGCGGACATGGCGAATGCCTGGCCGAAGGTCTCGCCCGTCCGTGCTTCCGCACGGACCCGGCCACCGGGAACCCGAGGGTTCCAGTGTGTCGACGACCGGTTCGCGGGGCTACTCCCCTTCGCTGTCGAACAGTGTAGCGGAGCACTTCGTCGATCTTGGTAGACACTGTCTACGCCCTCCTGGTAGACAGTGTCCATGACGGAAGAGACCGAGACGGACACCGAGTCCACCGCGACGTACCCCGGGTCCACCGAGACGGACTTCGACTCCTCCGGGCTACGCGGACGGCTGATCGAGGCCGGGGTCGAGCTGGTGCACGCGGAAGGAGCGCCGTCGCTCTCCCTGCGGGAGATCGCCCGCCGCGCCGGGGTCTCCCACGGGGCGCCCCGTCGCTACTTCCCGACCCACCTCGATTTGCTGTCGGCCATCGCCCGCGAGGGCTTCACCGAACTCGCGGACCGCGTCGCCGCCGCGACCGCGGCGGCCCCCGGCGTACCCGATGGATCGGGCGGCCCCGACTCCGCCCGCGCCGAACTCGACGCCCTCGCCCGCGTCTACCTCGACTTCGCGCTGACCCGGCGCGGCATGTACGAGCTGATGTTCCGGCACGACCTGCTCGAGAGCGGACGGCTCGGGCTCCGGGAGACCAGCCTGCCGCTGTTCGACCTCCTCGCCCGGCTCGTCGCCCGGGCCCGCCCCGAGGCCGGTCCCGAACCGGCGGCGGTGGCTGCCGCGCTCTGGGCGAACCTGCACGGCATCGCCCAGCTCTGGGGCTGGGGCAGCCTCCAGCTGGCCGCCCGTACGGACGACGTGGAGCCGCTGCTCCGGGCCGCGCTCGACGCCCATCTCGGCCCGGCGGGACGCGAACGGTGACACGACGACCGGTGGTGCGGCAACGGCGTCTCACCCTCGCCTGCAGCGTCGTCGGCGCCGCGGTCGTCGCCCTCGACGGCACCGTGCTCACCCTCGCGCAGCCCACCCTCCAGCGCGACCTGCACGCGAGCTTCGCCGAGGTCCAGTGGACCAGCACCGGATACCTCGTCGCCGTCGCGGGCCTTCTCGTCCTCGCCGGAAGGCTCGGTGACCGCTACGGCCACCGGCGGCTCTTCGCCCTCGGGACACTCGGCTTCGCCGCCGCGTCGGCCGGCATCGCCCTCGCGCCCGGGATCGGGTGGGTGATCGGCCTCCGCGTCCTCCAAGGCGTGTGCGGGGCCCTCCTGCAGCCTGCCACCCTGGGGATGCTCCGCGCCGCCTTCCCGGCCGACCGGCTGGCCATGCCGATCGCCCTGCGCACCAGCGCGATCGGTCTCGCCGCAGCGGCCGGGCCACTCGTCGGCGGCGCGCTCGTCACGGCCCACGGCTGGCGCTCCGTCTTCGTCCTCACGGCGATCCCGGCCTTCGCGATCGGCCTCCTCGCGCTCATGGTCCCCGCGCCGCGCCCCAGCGGGGCCGGCCCGTCCGCTCCAGCCGTCGGCGCCCGTACGCTCCCGGACCGGGACACCGACGCCCGTACCGCCCTCGGCGGTGACGCCGGTGCCCGCACTCCTCTCGACCTGCCCGGTGCCTGCCTGCTCGCCGTCACCCTGGGCTGTCTGGTGCAGGTGCTCGTGGGAAGCCCCGATTCGGGCTGGACCCTGCCGACCGCACTGGCCCTCGGCGCCGCCGTCACGGCCGGAGCGGCCTTCGCCCGGCACGAACGACGCACCGCCCGTCCCCTCCTGCCCCCGGCCCTCCTGCGGTCCCGGGCCGTCGTGGCGGGCCTCGTCACGCTCCTGACCGCGTCGGCCACCCTCTTCGGCTCGCTCTTCGTGGCGACGTACTTCCTCCAGGACGTCCGCGGCCTCGACCCGCTGACGAGCGCCCTGTGGGTCCTGCCCCTCGCCGTCCTGATGGTGGTCGGCGCACCCACCGCGGCCCTGCTGCAACGCCGTTTCGGCGCCCGCCGTACGACAGTCGGGGGAAGCGCCCTGCTGGCCCTCGGCATACTGCTGCTGTCCCGGCTCGACGCCTCGGCGACGGCGCTGTCGACCGGAGCCTGCTTCGCCCTGCTCGGCGCCGGCTTCGGCACCGTCATGGCCACCGCCACCACCGCAGTCGTGCACCGGGCGGCCGTCGCGGACGCCGGAGTCGCCGGCGGACTCCAGCAGACCGCCATGAACGTCGGCCCCGCGCTCGGCGTCGCCACCGCGACCCTGCTGATGACGCTCGGCGCGTCCACGGGTTTCGTCCCCGCGATGAGGAGCACCCTCCTGGTGCTCACCGCCGTCGCGGTGGTCGGCGCCGTCGCGGCACTCGGACTGCCGGGCCGCACCGCCCCCGTCGTCACACGCCCGGAGGCCCGCCGCTCCGCGCCCCGGCCGGCGTCCCGCCCCGCGTCACGACCCTGAGCCGCCCGGGCCGGTGTTCCGGCCCGGTCGCGGACACGCCCGCGTCGGGCGCCCGGCCGCCGCCACACCTCTGCGTACGATCACCAGATGCCCTCAGGTGATCACCGCGGCCGTCCCGCGTACCGGTCGCACACGCAGATCACCATCGGCCGGGCCCTGCCGGTCCTGGCCATGGTCCTGACAGTGCTCGCCGATGTCCTCACCTCCGACGTGGAACGCTACGACCGGCTCCTGGCCGCCGCGCCGGCCCTCGCGGCCGTCACCTGGAGCGTCCGCGGCACCATCGTCATCGGACTGACCGCCATGGTGCTGGGCGGGCTGCTCGGCGTGGACAGGGGCGAGCCGTTCGTCCCCGACATCCTGGCCAACGAGGTGGTCCTGGCGGGGGTGACCGGTGTCGCCGTCTGGGTGAGCCGGGTCCGGCTGCGCTACGAACGGGACCTGCGCGAGGTCACCGCCGTCGCCGAGGTGGTGCAGCGGGTCGTGCTCCGGCCGCTGCCGCCCCGGCTCGGCCCCGTCGACCTGCACCTGCTGTACGTCGCCGCCGCGGCGAAGGCCCGGATCGGCGGCGACTTCTACGAAGCCGTGCACGTGCCCGGTGCCGTACGGCTGATGCTCGGCGACGTCCAGGGCAAGGGGCTCGGCGCGGTGGAGACCGCCTCCGTCCTGCTCGGCTCCTTCCGCGCGGCCGTCAACGACGCCCCGGACCTGCCCGCCCTGGCCGACCGGCTCGAGGAGGGCCTCGAACGCTACGGCGCCTGGGACCCCGACTCCGACGCGGCCGAACGCTTCGCCACCGTCGTCCTCGTCGAGATCCCCGAGGAGCAGGACGTCGCACGGCTCCTCAGCTGCGGCCACCCCGCCCCGCTGCTGCAGCACGCCGCGCGTGTCCGCCCCGTCGACTTTCCCGATCCGTCCCTGCCGGTCAACCTGGCCGGTCTGGTCGACTCCCGCCACCAGGTGGAGGAGGTCCCCTTCGGACCCGGGGACCGGATGCTGCTGTTCACCGACGGCGTGAGCGAGACCCGCGACCGCGCCGGCACCTTCTACCCCCTGGAGGAACGGATGTCCCGCTGGGCGGCGGAGCCGGGCGAACGCCTCCCGGCCCTTCTGCACGGCGACTTGACCGCCTACGGCGCGGGCGGGCTCGAGGACGACGTGGCGGCGGTCCTCGTCGTCCGGCGGCCGCGGTCGTGAAGAAACGGCCGGGGACCGATGAGTTTCCCCATGATCCACGGTCAGAGATCATGGTTGGTGCGGCGCGGCCACGAGCGTGGACGAAGCGGGCACCGACCGCCCGGCCGAGAACCCGACACGAGACACCGAGGATCCCGAGATGCGTACCCTGATCAGCACTGCCTTCATGTCCCTCGACGGCGTCGTGGAGGCCCCCGGCGGCGAGCCCGGCTACCGGAACTCGGGGTGGACCTTCAAGGACGTCGACTTTCTCCCCGAGGCGTTCGAGATCAAGGGCCGGGAGCAGAAGGAAGCCACCGCGATGCTGCTGGGCCGGACCAGCTACGAGGCGTTCAGCGCGGTGTGGCCCGACATGGAGGACTTCGCCGACTACAAGGCGATGCCGAAGTACGTCGTCTCCACCACCCTCGCCGAGGACGACCTGGTGCCGCACTGGGGCGAGACGACGATCCTGCGCTCCCTCGACGAGGTGGCCGCGCTGAAGGAGACGGAGGGCGGCCCGATCATCGTCCACGGCAGCGCCTCCCTGAACCAGGCCCTCTCCGACGCCGGCCTGATCGACCGCTACCACCTGCTCGTCTTCCCGCTGCTGCTCGGCGCGGGCAAGCGCCTCTTCAGCGCCACGGACAAGGACACGCAGAAGCTGAAGCTCGTCGAGCACGCGGCGTACGCCAACGGCCTGCAGCTGAACGTCTTCGACGTCGTGCGCTGACCCGCCCGCGGCCGTGTCCCCGCCCGGGCGGTCACCCTTCCCGGGGAGGCCGCCCGGGCGCGTCAGCCGGCACCGATTCGTACAGCACCGTGTGGAAGCGCCCCTCCGACTCGCGCCCCGCCGGGTCTCCGCCCAGCGCCCGCACCGCCTCGACGGCGAAGCGTTGCTCACGCTCGTCCGTGAAGAGCCGCTGCGGATACGTCCGTGACGGATCGGCGACGGTCCGCAGGCCGTGGGCCGCCAGGCACGCGGCGATCGGCGCGTACGAGACCGTGCGCAGCACGAACGCGCTCACCCGCACCGGCCGCCCGGCGCATTCGAGGAGCGCGGCGAAGGTGCGGTGGGTGAGGTAGCTGCCACCACCCGTGAGCGTGATCAACCCGACGCCGGCCATGGCCGCCCGCAGCCGGGGGCTCGGCGGCGTGCCCTCCTCCAGGTTCTCCGCGAAGGCGTCGTCGAGGAGCCCGACCGCGCGGGCGTAGCGCAGGGCATGGCCCGCCACGTCGAGCCCGATGACCGGCGCGGCGTCGTCGCGGCGCCGGGTGGCGTAGAACTCCTTGTCCCGTACGGCGAGTTCCGCGGACGTCAGCCCGCGGACCGCAGGATCGGTGTAGCGCGCGTACAGCTCCGCCAGAGTGACGTCGTGGTTCAGCAGCGCGGCGTTGATCCCGTACGAACAGCACAGGTCGAGCACCGTTCCGCCGCCCCGCTCGGCCGCCGCGCGCCGGAACGCGGCCTGGGCCTGCTGCGGAATCTCGTACTCCAGCGGCGCCAGCCGCAGGAAGTACGCCCGTGGGTCCGGCTGGTCGTAGATGTCGTCGAACCGTGCCTTGCCGCCCGTGACCGACCCGGACCCGCTCATCCGTCCCGCCTCCCTCGAACCGGCGGCACCCGCCCCCTACGCGACTCGCGCCACAGGCACCGCGCATCCGGTGCGCATCCTGCTCGGAACGCGACCCGGCGCTCACGTCCGCATCGGGGGCGCACAAGGCTCCGCCCGCACCGCGGGGCGGTTCGCGGGAGGGGCCCACCCCTCCAGGATGGTCTCGCCTCCGGCCGACCGCACGGGGGAGCGCGCGGGAACACACGGGTGGCCACGGGCAGCACCCGTCCCAAACGTGCACTTCCGGGCAGTCGGTGTCGCTCCTCCCCGGAGTCGATGCCGCGTGCGCCGTTCATGCGTTCTCCGGTGTCACTCTTCCCCGGCCTGCCGGCCCCGCGGGCCCTGCCGGTCGTGGCGGAAGGGGCCGTCGAGGGCCGCCCATTGGAGCAGCATGATGGTCTTGGCATCGGCGATCTCACCGCTGCGCACCATGGCGAGTGCGTCGGCGAAGGGCAGTTCGACGGTCGTGATGTCCTCGCCCTCGGCGGCCACGCCGGTCGGCCCGGCCACGGTGTCCGCCGGGTCGTAGGGCGCGGCGTAGAAGTGCAGGCGCTCGGTGACGGAGCCGGGGCTCATGTAGACGTCGAAGACGTGCTCGGGGGTGCCGATGACGTGCCCGGTCTCCTCGGCCGCCTCGCGGCGGATCGCCTCGTGCGGGCTGTCGCCGTCGAGGAGACCGGCGGCGGTCTCCAGGAGCATGCCGTCGGGATGCCCGTTCACGTACGCGGGGAGGCGGAACTGGCGGGTGAGCAGCACGGTGCCGTGCTCGGTGTTGTGGAGCAGGACCGTCGCCCCGTCGCCGCGGTCGTAGGTCTCGCGCTGCTCACGGCTGACGTGTCCGTCGCTGTGCCGGTAGTCGAACGTGGTCCTGCGCAGCACGTACCAGTCGCAGGACAGCACCTCCACGTCGCGGATCCGCACACGGGGGTTGCCGGCCAGGTCGCGCCCCTGGCGGTCCAGGCCGGTGCGGCCGCGGCGGTCGGGGGTGTCGATCCCGGCGGTCACCGGGCGGCCGGCACGTCGGCGAGGTCGGTGTAGACGTCCTTGCCCTCGGCACGGGCCCGGCCGGCCATCCGGTCCGCCCCCTCGGAGGGGCCGCCGATCCGCAGCACGGCGTCGCAGCGGCTGAGCAGGCGCTCGGCGACGGGGTGGAAGATCTCGTCGAAGAGGGGGTCGCCCGGCCGGGTGCTGCCCGCCGTCTCCAGGAGCGGCAGGGCGAGAGCCTCACCGGTGACGGGCAGGTGCCCGGCGCGGAAGAGGGCCAGAGAGGCGCGGTTCATCGCCCGGACGTTGGCTTCGAGCTTCCGCGGGTCGTCACCGGTACCCGACCGGTAGGGGCCGGCGACAAGAATCATCAGCGACCGTGGTTCGGCGGTCATGTCACTCCTCGGAAGTGGGGTGGGGACAGGACGGTGGCCCGGGACGGCGTTCAGGCCAGGACGGTGGCTCCCGGGACGGCGTTCAGGCCAGGACGGTCTCGACACCCGCCTCGCGCAACGCCTCCAGCGTCCGCGGACCGCTCGGGTGTGTGCCGCCGTCCTCGGCCGCGGTGTCGGTGACGAAACGGTCCACGGCGTCGAGGGACGCGACCCGGCTGAAGGCGCGCACGCCGAGCTTGGTCGCGTCCGCCACCGCGACGGTGTGGGCGGCGCGGGCCAGTCCGGCCTGCTTGACGGCGGCGTCGTCCAGGGAGAACTCCGACCAGCCGTGTTCCGCGTGCACACCGCCGATCGACATCACGAAACAGTCGAAGGCCAGCGACTCCAGCGTGCGCAGCGCCAGCGGACCGACGAGGGAACGCTCGCCGGGCCGGGATCGGCCGCCGACCACCAGGAGCTCGATCCCGGGCCGGTCGGCCAGGCACACCGCGGCTTGAAGGCTCAGCACGGCGACCGTCAGCGGAGCCCGGGCCGCCAGATGCTCGGCCACGTGCACCGTCGTGGTCCCCGCGTCCAGCAGCACCCGGGACCCGGGCTCCACCAGCGCGGCCGTGGCAGCGCCCAGGCGGTCCTTGGTGGCGGCCTGCCACGGCTCCCGCGCCCGGAACCCGGCCTCCTCGGCCCGCCGGCGCGTCGCCACGGCCCCGCCGTGCACCCGGCGCACCAGCCCCTGGCCCTCCAGCGCGTCCAGGTCCCTGCGCACGGTCATCTCCGACACGCCCAGCCGCCGGGACAGCTCCGACACGGAGACCCGGTCGGATCCCTGCACCAGGCGCAGGGTCAGGTCCAGACGATTCGCGACACCCATGACCCAGTTCTACCATGGCGATGTGTGAATGAACATGGCGCTGTGAGAATCGGGAAGCCGGTGCGACTCCGGAACCTGCGACTCAGGGCTGACGAAAGGGGGCGGGAAGGTGCTCCCGTGGGCTGACGCCGGACGGCAAGGCGCGTCGTTAGCCTCCTGCCATGTCGCGAATCACTCGGGCGGCCACGGCCGCCGCACTGGCCTGCGCCCTCGCCTTACCCCTCACCACGGCCGCCGCCGGCCCGGCTTCCGCCACCTCCGCCCTCTCGCCGGAGGGCACGCCCACCGCCGCCGTCTCCCGCGCCGAGCTGCCCGCCCCCACCGGCCCGCACGCCGTCGGAAGCTCCGTGCTGCACCTCGTCGACCGCTCCCGTACGGATCCCTGGGTGCCCGAGGCCGAGGCGCGGGAACTCATGGTCACCGTCCACTACCCGGCCGCCCGCCACGGCGCCGGCCCTCCCGCGCGGTACGCCACCGAGGCCGAGACGCGCCTTCTGGTCGACGGGCTCGGCATCGGATCCGCCGTACCCGCCCGAGAGTTGGCCGGCATGCACACCCACAGCCGGGTCGACGCCCGCCCCGCGCCGGGCCGGCACCCCCTCATCCTCCTCTCGCCCGGCTTCGGCGTCGCCCGCTACACCCTCACCCACCTCGCCGAGGATCTCGCCTCCCGCGGCTACGTCGTCGCCTCCGTCGACCACGCCTACGAGTCCTTCGGCACCGCCGTGCCCGGCGGGCGGATGCTCACCTGCGTGGCCTGTACGACGGTCGACGAGAACGGGGCCGACCCCGGCCTGGTGACGGCGGCCCGAGCGGCCGACATGCGGTTCGTCGTGGACCGGCTGACGGGCGGCGCACCGGCCTGGCGCTACTCCCGCGTGATCGACGCTACGAGGATCGGGATGGCCGGCCACTCGATCGGCGGCGCGAGCGCGGCCACGACGATGGCCGCCGACACCCGCGTCGACGCCGGGATCAACATGGACGGCGCCTTCCATGGCCGGCTTCCGGCCGAGGGACTGCGCGGCCGGCCCTTCATGCTGCTCGGGACCGACGACGAGGTCCACCGGCCCGGCGGCACCGACAGGACCTGGGACCGCACCTGGCCCGCGCTCGACGGATGGAAGCGCTGGCTGACCGTGGCGGGCTCGGAACACTTCACCTTCTCCGACAGCCCGGTCCTGCAACACCACTTCGGGCTGCCCCGGCCCCCGCTGCCCCCGCGGCGCGCGGTCGCCGTCACCCGCACCTACGTCGCCGCCTTCTTCGACCAGCACCTGCGCGGTCTCCCGCGCCCGCTGCTGGACGGCCCGGACGCCGCCCACCCCGAGGTGCGGTTCCACGCGCCCTGAGCACCCCGCACCCGCCCGGGGCTCACTCGCCCAGGGCGTGGCCCGTCGTCACGTCGACATGGTCGGGGATCTCCTCGTGGCGATCCCCGACCGACAGCGTCCCCGTCGGTTCGAACATCAGGATCGACGCGCCGGACGGAGCGTACGGGCGGTGCTCCACGCCCCGGGGCACGGTGAACACCGAGCCCCGGGGGAGCGACACCGTCCGCTCGCGCCCCTCCTCCCGCAGCGAGATGGACAACTCGCCCTCGATCACGAGGAAGAACTCGTCGGTGTGGTCGTGCGCGTGCCACACATGCTCACCCGCCACCTTCGCCACGCGTACGTCGTAGTCGTTGACCCGCGTCACGACCCGCGGACTCCACAGGTCGTCGAAGGAGGCGAGCGCCGTGGCGAGGGCGAGGGGATCGCTGTTCACAGAGGTCTGTCGGCTCATGGGACCCATCTCAGCAGTCCCGACCGCCCGGCGTGAGTGCTAGAAAGAGCACATGCCGCAAGGATCCTCGCACGCGCCGGCACACCGTGTCGTCGTCATCGTCGACGCGAACTCCAACCCCTTCGAGCTGGGCTGCGCCACCGAGGTCTTCGGTCTGCGCCGCCCCGAACTCGGCCGTGACCTGTACGACTTCCGGCTCTGCTCGCCCGACCCCCGCACGCCCATGAGGGACGGATTCTTCACCCTCACCGGAGTGGCGGGGCTCGCCGCGGCCGACACCGCCGACACCCTGATCGTCCCCAACCGCCCCGACGTCGAGGTGCCCCGCAGGCCCGCCGTGCTCGCCGCGATCCGGCGCGCCCACGCGCGCGGCACACGCCTCATCGGCTTCTGCAGCGGCGCCTTCACCCTCGCCGAGGCCGGAGTCCTCGACGGCCGCCGAGCCACCGCCCACTGGCAGTGGGCCGACTCCTTCCGCGCCCGCTTCCCCTCCGTACACCTCGAACCCGATGTCCTGTTCGTCGACGACGGCGACATCCTCACCGCCGCGGGCAGCGCCGCCGCCCTCGATCTCGGACTCCACGTGGTCCGGCGCGACCACGGCGCGGAGGTCGCGAACGCCGTCAGCCGACGGCTCGTCTTCGCGGCCCACCGGGACGGAGGGCAGCGTCAGTTCGTGGAGCGGCCGGTCCCCGACCCGCCCGACGAGTCGCTCGCCCCGCTGCTCGCCTGGGTTCAGGAACGCCTCGGCTCACCACTGACCGTCGCCGGTCTCGCCGCCCGCGCCGCCGTGAGCCCGGCGACGCTCCACCGCCGGTTCCGGGCCCAGCTCGGTACGACCCCGCTGGCCTGGCTCACCGGTGAGCGGGTGGCCCTGGCCTGCCGTCTGATCGAGCGGGGGGAGTCCCGCCTCGACGTCGTCGCCCGCACCAGCGGCCTGGGCACCGCGGCCAACCTGCGCGCTCTGATGAAGAGCCGGACGGGCCTCTCCCCGTCCGCGTACCGCCGCCGCTTCGGCCCGGCGCCCGGCTGAGGCCCGGCGCCCGGCCGGCCGCCGGGGGGTCGGGAGGTCTTCAGGAGCGGTACGGGGTGTGGGCGGCGGCCCAGTCCGCCAGCGCCCGGGCACAGTCCGCGACCGACTCCCGCCACGTGCGGGCGGCGCCGTCGCCCGCCTCGTCGCTCACGTGCTTGACGATCCGGATCGGCACCCCGGCCAGTCCGGCGGCGGCGGCCAGGGCGTAACCCTCCATGTCGACCAGCGGCGCCCGCGCGGCCAGCCGGGCCCGGGCGGCCTCGTCGGAGATGAAGGCGTCGCCGGTCGCCAGGATCACGTCACCGCCGTCCGGCAGGGCCAGCGGCGCTCCGTAGGTCTCACCGGTCAGCGTCGCCAGCAGCTCGCTGTCGAGATCGTGCTGGAGCACCGTCCCCACCACGTGCGTTCCCGTCCACCCGGGCCGCAGCGCCCCCGCGGTCCCCAGATTCACGACCCCGGAGGGGCGCGTGCCGCGGCCCAGCACGGTCGCGAGCGC
Source organism: Streptomyces sp. NPDC029139 (assembly GCF_055564335.1). Taxonomy (NCBI): domain Bacteria; kingdom Bacillati; phylum Actinomycetota; class Actinomycetes; order Kitasatosporales; family Streptomycetaceae; genus Streptomyces; species Streptomyces sp. NPDC029139. The sequence continues at coordinate 303,849 of NZ_JBVHWN010000006.1, forward strand.
GGTCGCCGCGTTCACCTTGCCCATACCGGTGAGCAGGACCGGCAGGTCCGTGTCGAGGAACTGCGCCTCCTCCTTGACGGCCAGGACGAGGAGCGGCCGGTCGGCGGTGATCTCTCCGATGAGTTCCATGCGGCCACGCTACCCGCCGGGACTTCCGGGCCGCGCCGAGGGACCATGGAAGTGTCCGTATGCGCCAAGGAGATCACCATGGCAACCGGAACAGTGAAATGGTTCAACGCGGAGAAGGGCTTCGGCTTCATCGCCCAGGACGGTGGCGGCCCGGACGTTTTCGTCCACTACTCGGCCATCGCCAGTACCGGCTACCGCGAACTCACGGAAGGACAGAAGGTCGAGTTCGACGTCGTCCAGGGCCCGAAGGGGCCCCAGGCCGAGAACGTCACCCCGGGCTGAAGCGGCTGAAGCGGCTGAACGCCCGGCCTGCAGCGCCGTACAACGGCTGAGGCTCCGGGCCGAAGCGCCGCGTCACCAAAGCCACGCGCCGGGCGCCGAGTGCCGCGAAGGCCGAAGCGCCCGGCGCCGCGCGTCACGCGGGCGGGGTCGAGCGCCGGCCAGGCGTCATGCCGAGGATCCACGGCCAGACGTCATGCCGAGGATTCACGGCCAGGTGTCACGCCGAGGCTTCACGGGGCGGGTTCCGGCCACGGTCGCCTCCGGACCAGGTCCCGGCTGCCCCGGCCCGCCGGGCCACCCGGCGGACCGGACGCCCGTCACCTGCTTTCCACGCCGGTACCTGCATCCCACGCCGGTACCTGCTTTCCACGCCGGTCACATGCTCCAGCGGAGTACGGCCCCCAGCCCGCCCGCCGGACCCCGCATACCCTCCGGCACCACGAGCACCTCGCAGTCGGCCGCCGCGGCCGCCCGCAGCAGCGCGTCGTCCGCGCGCGCCTGCTCGGGCCGGGGTACGCCCATCGCGCGTGCCTCACCGCGCTGGACGGCCACCTCGTCGACGCCGGGGCCGATCCAGACCTGACGGCCCCCGTCGGCGGCCGCCGGGGTGAGCAGCAGGGTGGCCACCTGGTGCTTGCGCGCGGCGTCCACGACCGCCGGGATCCCCTCCGCCGCCTCGCCGGGGCCGGTGTCGACGGAGGACTCCCGGTGCTCTCCCGGCTTGCCCCGGCCCCGGTGGAACCGTTCGAGCGTCCGGCGGAGCCGGTCCTGCGCGTACACCTCGCACGCCTGCCTGATCTCGTTGTCGAGCGCCGCCGTGCCGGCACCGGCCGACCGGCCGCCGCTCTCCGCCTCCACGGTGACGTCCCGCATCCGCTCGGGCAGCCGGTTGTGCACGGCCCTGCGCTCCCGGGCGTCCCCGGCCAGGACCAGCAGCTCGGCGCCGCTCTCCGGCCACTGCCGGGCCAGCTCGCCGGCGATGAGGTCGGCGGTTTCGTTCCAGCCGTTCTCGACCCTGTTGCGGTAGTGCCATTCGTACCGGTCGGCGGGGACGCCTCGATGCCCACGACCCTGCCACTCCGCCCCGCGGGCCTCGCCCAGCGCCGTCCGGCGGTGACCCTCGCGCAGCTCCAGATCCGCGCCCGTACGGTCGATGTACGCCACCAGGCAGCTGGGCGTGTCCCCACGCAGCGTCGCCAGCGGCGCCACGTGCGGCAGCATCGACCAGGTCGCCTCACCGACGGGCGGGGGCTGGGTGAGCGGAACGTCCAGGACCACCTCGGCACCCGCGGCGAACAGCGCCCGGCCGGGTGGCGTACCCGCCACGGGCTCGTGCGCCAGCCGCTCCATGACCACCTTGGTGGTGTAGCCGTCGGCACCCGCGTCGATGAGCTGTGCGGCGATGGAGCGCTCGCGGAGCTTCTGGATCTTCGCTCCGTCCTCCGTGGCACGGGTGGTCTCGATGTAGACCGAGGCCCAGGGCCCCGGACGGGCGAAGAGAGGTTTGAGGAAAGCGAGTTCCATGATGTCCCCCAGGACATGGGTTTCCGACGGGCGAGCGGCCACGCGGCATGTCGTGCCCGGCGTGTCCTCCCGGATGCGGAGCGTGGCGAAGGGGTCTCCCCCTCGCGCACCCCACGGGTGCCCATGGGCGACCCCGGCAAACCGGACGGCCCGTCCCGGCCTCACCGCCGCCGACGACGGCACATTTCCTTCCATGATCGGGCGCGTTGTGGGTAGCCGCCGGACGGGACCGGGTGAGGAGAACGCCATGTCACGCGCTGTCGGTATCGACCTCGGAACGACGAACTCGGTGGTGGCCGTGCTGGAGGGTGGCGAGCCCACGGTCGTCATGAACGCCGAGGGCGCCAGGACGACGCCGTCCGTGGTCGCCTTCGCCAAGAAGGGTGAGGTGCTGGTCGGTGAGGTGGCCAAGCGCCAGGCCGTGACCAATGTGGAGCGCACGGTGCGGTCCGTGAAGCGGCACGTCGGGGACACGCGGTGGCGTTTCCCGGAGTCCGGCGACATCGACGGGCGGCGCTACACCGCGCAGGAGATCTCGGCGCGGGTGCTGCAGAAGCTGAAGCGGGATGCCGAGGCGTATCTGGGGGAGGACGTGACGGACGCGGTGATCACCGTGCCCGCGTACTTCAACGACAGCCAGCGCACGGCGACGAAGGAGGCCGGTGAGATCGCGGGCCTGAAGGTGCTGCGGATCATCAACGAGCCGACGTCGGCGGCGCTGGCCTATGGCCTCGACAAGGAGAACGACCAGACGATCCTCGTCTTCGACCTCGGTGGCGGCACCTTCGACGTGTCGCTCCTGGAGATCGGTGAGGGCCTGGTCGAGGTGAAGGCCACCAACGGTGACACGCACCTGGGTGGTGACGACTGGGACCAGCGTGTCGTCGACCATCTGGTGAAGCAGTTCCAGAACGGCCACGGTGTCGACCTGGCCAAGGACAAGATGGCTGTCCAACGGCTGCGCGAGGCCGCGGAGAAGGCGAAGATCGAGCTGTCGGCGGCGACGGAGACGTCGATCAACCTGCCGTATGTGACGGCTTCCGCCGAGGGGCCTCTGCACCTGGAGGAGAAGCTCACCCGGGCTCAGTTCCAGCAGCTGACCGCGGACCTCCTGGAGCGCTGCAAGACGCCGTTCCACCAGGCGGTGCGGGACGCCCGGATCAAGGTGTCCGACGTCGACCACGTGATCCTCGTGGGCGGTTCGACCCGTATGCCGGCCGTGACGGAGCTGGTGCGGGAGCTGACGGGCAAGGATCCGCACAAGGGTGTGAACCCGGACGAGGTCGTCGCCATCGGCGCGGCGCTGCAGGCCGGTGTCCTGAAGGGTGAGGTCAAGGACGTTCTGCTCCTCGACGTGACCCCGCTGTCCCTGGGTATCGAGACCAAGGGCGGCATCATGACCAAGCTGATCGAGCGCAACACGACGATCCCGACGAAGCGTTCGGAGATCTTCACGACGGCCGAGGACAACCAGCCGTCGGTGCAGATCCAGGTCTACCAGGGCGAGCGCGAGATCGCGGCGTACAACAAGAAGCTCGGCATGTTCGAGCTGACCGGTCTGCCGCCGGCGCCGCGTGGTGTCCCGCAGATCGAGGTCGCGTTCGACATCGACGCCAACGGCATCATGCACGTGACCGCGAAGGACCTGGGCACGGGCAAGGAGCAGAAGATGACCGTCACCGGTGGCTCCTCGCTGCCGAAGGACGAGGTCGACCGGATGCGCCAGGAGGCCGAGCAGTACGCGGACGAGGACCACCGTCGTCGCGAGGCCGCCGAGACCCGTAACCAGGGCGAGCAGCTGGTCTACCAGACGGAGAAGTTCCTCAAGGACAACGAGGACAAGGTCCCGGGCGAGGTCAGGACCGAGGTCGAGACCGCTGTCGCGGAGCTGAAGGAGAAGCTCAAGGGCGACGACACCGCGGAGATCCGTACCGCCACCGAGAAGGTCGCGGCCGTCTCCCAGAAGCTCGGCCAGGCGATGTACGCCGACGCCCAGGCCGCCCAAGCCGCGGGCGGCGAGACCCCCGGCGCCGACGCCCCGCGGGGCGAGGCCGGAGCCGGCGGTGGAGGCGGCGAGGACGACGTCGTCGACGCCGAGATCGTCGACGACGAGGACGAACGGAAGAAGGGCGGTTCCTGAGCCGTCAGCCGAGGGACAGCCCTCGTTCCCCCATGACCTCCCGGAGCACCTTCAGTGCCTTGGGCCCCACGCCGTGGAGGGCCGACAGCTCCGATTCAGGCACTCCGGCGAGCTGGTCGAGCGAGGTGTACCCGGCGGCGGTGAGCGCCCGGGTGGCGGGCGCGCCGATGCCGCGCGGAAGGTCCGTACCCGGTGACTCGTTCGGCTTCGTCATGGCGTGATGGTGCCACGTCACACGGGCATGAGACGCGCGACGAGCTCGCCCAGCCGGCGCGCGTTGCGACACGGGTACATCTCGACCAGCTCCGCGTAGGCGAGCGCCACGGAGTCGCCCGTCGACCAGAGCGAGGGCTGCTCGGGGTTCAGCCAGTAGACCCGGCGGGCCCGGTCGGCGATCAGTCTCAGCGCCGGAAGGTTCGGGTCGCTCCCGTTGGTCCGGGCGTCACCGAGGACGAAGACGACCGAGCGCGGGCCGACGGCGTCGGCGTACCGCTCGGCGAACTCGCCCAGAGACGTCCCGTAGTCGCTCTGCCCGTGCCAGCCGGTCAGTTCGGCCTCGTCGAGGATGCGCGCGCCGAGCCCGGCGGGGTCCGCCGAGCCCCGCGTGATCAGATCGGTCACCTCGTCGGTCCTGTTGACGAAGGCGAACACCCGTACCCGGCTGAACTGGTCGTGCAGCGCCTGGACCAGCAGCATGGTGAAGCCGGCGAACCCGGCGACGGACCCCGACACGTCGCAGAGCAGCACCAGTTCGGGTCGCGCGGGCCGACGCCGCCGCAGCACCGGACGCATCGGGACGCCCCCGGTCGACAGCGAACCGCGCAGCGTCCGCCGCAGATCGATCCGCCCGCGTGCGGCGCGCCGCCGCCGGGCCGCCAGGCGCGTGGCGAGCTTCCGCGCCAGCGGCCGTACGACCGTGCGCAGTTCGGCCAGCTGGGCCCGGCCCGCGAGCAGGAAGTCCACCTCGTCCGCCGTGCCGGCCACGGCACGCCGCGCCACCCGGTCCCGGCCCTGGCGCTCGGCGACCCGCGCCCTCGCCTCGGCCCGTACCCGCTCCCGGAAGGTCTCGATGCGCCGCCGGATCTCGTCGTCCGTGAGCCGGTCGGTGAAGTCGGGGCCGTCCGCGGCGGCAGCCCGGAGCAGGCCCCGCACGCGCGCGAGCAGCGTCTCGGGACGGAGCCGGGCAAGGGTCTGGTACGAGGACCAGCCGTCCGAGTCCGGTGAGGAGCCGTAGCCGCCGAGGCCGCCCACCGCCTCGCCCGCGAGTCGTGTCAGGGCCGGCCGGTCGTCCGCGGCCAGAGCGGCGGCCAGCCGGTCCCGCAGCGCCGCCGTGTCGAACTCCCCGGCGGCGTCGGCCCCTTCCCTCCGGGCCGGGGTCAGCGGAAAGTACAGGTCGAAGACGCTGTCGAAGAGCGTGCGTTGCCCCTCCTTGTGGAGCAGGGTGGCGGCGAGTGCCTCCCGCATCCGTTCCCGGTCGGTGAATCCCACCGCCTCCAGTGCGCGGCCCGCGTCCACGCTCTCGCCCGTGCCGATGGAGAAGCCGTGGTCCCGCAGCGCGTGCACCAGACCGGTGAGCCGTTCCGTCACCGCGGCCCCCGGCGTGCTCACACCGCGTCCAGGTCGAGCTTGGCCGCCGCCCTCTGGATGTCGTCCTGGTGCTTGAGGAGCACGCCCAGACTGTCGCGCACCACTTTCTCGTCGAGCGTGTCGGCGCCCAGGGCGAGCAGCGTGCGGGCCCAGTCGATCGTCTCGGCGACCGACGGCACCTTCCGCAGGTCCATCGCGCGCAGCGCGCCGACGACCCGTACGACGGAGGCGGCGAGCTCCTGGCCGAGACCCGGCACCTTCTCCGTGACGATCCGCCGCTCCAACTCCTCGTCGGGGAAACCGATGTGCAGGAAGAGACAGCGCCGGCGCAACGCCTCGGAGAGCTCCCGCCCCGCGTTGGAGGTGAGCACGACGAACGGGCGCCGGGTCGCGGTGATCGTGCCCAGCTCGGGGACGGTGATCTGGAAGTCGCTGAGGACCTCCAGGAGCAGCCCCTCGATCTCGATGTCGGCCTTGTCGGTCTCGTCGATGAGGAGCACCGTCGGGTCGGCGGACCGGATCGCGGTGAGGAGCGGGCGGGGGAGCAGGAACTCCTCGCCGAAGATGTCCGTGCGCGCCTCGTCCCAGGTCTCGTCACGGCCCGCCGTGATGCGCAGCAGCTGCTTGGCGTGGTTCCACTCGTACAGGGCGCGGGACTCGTCGACGCCCTCGTAGCACTGGAGCCGGACGAGCCGGGCGTCCGCGACGCGCGCGACGGCCTTGGCCAGCTCGGTCTTGCCGACCCCCGCCGGGCCCTCGACGAGGAGCGGCTTGCCGAGCCGGTCGGCGAGGAAGACGGTGGTGGCGACGGCGTGCGAGGCCAGATAGCCGGTGGCGGCGAGCCGCGCGGCGACGTCGTCGACGGAGGTGAAGTACCCGGTCGTCATCGGTTGTTCTCCCCGGAGCGGCAGAATTCCGTACTGGCCAGTAGCAGGCCACGTGCGTACTCGATCAGCTCCGGCACCACCCCACAACCGCCCGACCGTGATTGCGGGCAATGTCACCCCGCCCATGCCGGGGAGCCTTCGATCCGTGGGCAGGCGGCTCGGCCATGTGTGTTCACTCTCCGGTGTGTGCTTGTTTGCCTGCCTTGCATGGAGATCCCTATGTTTCTCGCCTGTTGGGGAGGGTCCGTCCCGGGCTGCGGAATCGACCCGCCGGACCGCTCCGTCGAGCCGGACCCGCTGGATCGAGGGGGAGACACGTGGTGCCTGGGGGTGAGGGGCAGCGGACCGCGGCCCAGGAGCTGGCCGGCCGGTTGCGGGCGCTTCAGCAGCGGTCGGGGCGCACTTTGCGCTCGCTGGAAACCGAGGTGGCGATCAGCGACTCGTCGCTGTCGCGCTATCTCCGCGGCAGTACGGTGCCGCCCTGGAGCACGGTCCGCGACCTGTGCCGGGCCCTGAAAGCCGATCCGGCCGAGTACCGGCTGTTGTGGGAAGCGGCGGACCGGGCCCAGTCCGTACCACAGACGGGCCGCACCGCCGGCCCCGCGCCCGGGTACCCCGAACCCGCCGTCGCCACGCCCCGGTGGAGGCGCGCGTCAGGGCGACTGCTGAGCAGCCGGAGGATGTGTGCCTCGGCAGGAGCGCTGATCGGCCTCGTCGTCGGCAGCGCGCTCACCGCGCTCGTCCTGCCACCGCCCGCCCCCTCCGCTCCGCTCGCGCCGGCCGCGGCCTCCCCACAGCCTCCTCCGCCCGGCGCCCAGGCCGCTGCCGCCGGCCAACTCCTGGTCAACCGCGCCACCGGGGGATGCCTGGACCACAGCCTCGACGAGGGACTGCGCTCCTTCAAGTGCAACGCGCTCAGCTATCAGAGGTGGACCCTACGCCGAGGAGCGGACGGCACCTGGCAGCTCAGGAACCATGCCACCGGCTCCTGCCTGGAACACGGGAGAGCGGGACTGCGGGCCGTGGAATGCCGGACCACCGCCGTGACCCAGAAGTGGTCCTACACCTCGACGCCCGACCACGCCGCCGAGCTGAGGAACACCTCCACGGGTGCCTGCCTGGACGACAGCGCCGCCGGCCTGCGCGCACGGCCCTGCAACCGGGCGGCCGCCCAGAAGTGGGCCTGAAGCGCTCGCCTCGGCCACTGGGCGAGACCGACCCCGGGCGCGTCCCGACGGCCGGACCGCAGGCCGCCACCGCGTCCCGCCAGTGCTTCCGCCTGTCCCGGGACGGGCACGTCCCCGCAGGTCACAGACGTGGATGTCCCGAGATCCATGAAGCGGCCGGGACCGGATTGTGCCGGGCCGGGCACCGGAACAAGCTCCTCACATCGGCTCGCACAGCACCTCTCGGGGTGAGCGACCCGACGCTCCGCGGCCGACGGCACCGCCGCACCCGGCCGACGCGGATCCTGCACCGATCCACTCTGCGAAAGGCACTCCCATGAACCGTGTACGCATTGCTCTGCCCGCCCTCGCCGCAGCCGCGGTGATCGCCCTCGGTCTGTGCGCCGCCGCTCCCGCGGTCGCCGCTCCGACCCCCACCGCCGCCGTTGTCGCCGCCACCGCCGTGGGACAGCCGGCCTCCGTCGCCGAGGCGCCGGCGGCGGAGGGCCTGGACGTCCACCGCGGCAAGTACCTCTCGCTCGGTGGCTGCCAGACGGCCGGTCAGCAGGGGATCGAGCGAGGCCACTGGGACCGGTACCAGTGCGCCCAGGGCTCCTTCTGGCTCTGGAACCTGTGGACCAACCGCTGATCACACCACCCCACCGGCCGGCCGCCGACGCGCGGACACCGCTTCGTCGGCGGCCGGCCTCCGCCTCCTCCACCAGCAGGGAGCACCACTTCATGCCCCGTCAGCGCCTCGCGAGCCTGCTCGGATGCCTTCTCGTCGCCCTCGCCGGCGCGGCCGGCGTCACCGGCCCGCCCGCCCGCGCGGCCGGCGTCACCGGCCCGCCCGCCCTCGCGCCCGGCGGCACCGCCGCCACCGTGCGCGCCCCGGTCCTCGACCGCAACTTCCCCGACCCGGACATCGTGAAGGCGGGCAGGACGTACCACGCCTATGCCACCAGCGACATCGGCAGGAACGTCCAGCACGCGACCTCAGCCGACCTGACCCACTGGTCCGTCGCGGACACCGACCCCTTGCCGCGGCTCGGCGCCTGGGCGGACCCCGAGAAGCCGCGGGTGTGGGCCCCCGAGGTGTTCGACAACGGCAACGGCTTCACCCTGCACTACACCGCCCACGACCGGGCCGGCGGCAGGCAGTGCATCGGCGTCGCGCTGGCCACCTCCGCGAACGGACCGTTCACCCCGGTCGGCGAAGGCCCCCTCGTCTGCCCCACCGCACAGGGCGGTGCCATCGACGCGGCCTCCTACACGGAGCGCGGCCGGCGGTACCTCCTCTGGAAGAGCGACGGGAACTGCTGCCGCATGGACACCTGGATCCACCTCCAGCCCGTCTCCTGGGACGGCACCGCCCTCACCGGAGAGGCCACCCCCCTGATCAAGCAGGACCGGGACTGGGAGGGCGAACTCGTCGAGGCCCCCACCCTCGTCAAGCGCGACGGACGGTACGTCCTCCTCTACTCCGCCGACGCCTACGCCCGCGAAATCGAAGGCGGTCGGAGATACAAGACCGGGTACGCCGTGGCCACGAGCCTCCACGGCCCGTACACCAAGGCGGCCGCACCCCTCATGACGACGGAGACCTTCGCCGGCCAGGCGATCGGCCCCGGAGGCCAGGACGTCGTCACCGGCCCGGACGGCCGCGACCACATCGTCTTCCACGCCTGGAACGCCGACCGCACCCTGCGCGCGATGCACCTCGCCGACCTCCGCTTCACCCACGGCCACCCCGTGGTCGGAGACCACGGGACGCGCTAGCGCCCGCCGGTCGGCACATTCCCGGCAACCTCGCCCAGCACCACTTCCCGGCACCCCCTCCCAGACACCCCCTCCGTGGCAGGCACGTCGTGGCGCTGGTCCAATGGGATCAGCGCGCCGGTCGGAACCATGGCCGCGGAGGAGGTGTCTTGTCGGAGCGAGCGGGGGAACGGACCTCCCCGGCCGAGGACCATGCGGCGGTCCTGGCCCGGCTGCGGGCCACCTCGGCCGCGATCGGCGAGATCGGCGCACGCCCCGGCGAGGCGAGCGTCTGCGAGGACCTGGCGGGGTTCCTCTGCCGGCACGGCTACGAGGCCGCTGCCGTGGACCTCCGGCCCGAGGACGGGCCCGGCTGGACACGTACCGCCGTGGCCGGCGACGCCGGGCTCGTCCACCGGCTGGAGCCGCGGCGCGAGAAGGAGGCGCCCTGGACCTACCGGGACGTGGGCCCCGACGGCGGCCCCGTGCAGGTCGTGTCGGCGCCCCTGGAGTGCCGGGGCCGGATCATGGGGTGCGTGAGCGCCGTCAGCGTGCGGACGGCCGCCCTCGGCGAGCACGAGACGGCCGTCGTCCACGACGCGGCACGGCTCGCCGCGGTCCACCTGGACCACGCCCGCCGGCTCACCGCCACCGAGCGGACCGCCTTCCACCTCCAGCAGGCGCTCGTCGCGGAGCCGGGCCGGCCGCACCCCAACCTGGAGATCGCCGGACGCTACCTGCCCGCCGGCGCCAGGACGCTGGTGGGCGGCGACTGGTTCGAGACCGTACGGCTCCACTTCGGCCGCAGCCTCCTCGTCGTCGGCGACGTGATGGGGCACGGCCTCGACGCCGCCGTCGACATGAACGCGTACCGCTCGGCGCTGCGGGACGTGGCCTCCACGGACCTGCCGCCCCACCGGGTCCTGCGCCATCTCGACTCCGTCGTCGCGGACGACGGCGGGCGGCGGCCCGCGACCTGTCTGCTCGTCCGGGTCGACCCCGCGCGCGGCACGGCCACCATCGCCGGCGCCGGGCACCTGCCGCCCGTGATCTTCGCCGCCGACGGTTCCGCGGACCTGGTCGAGCTCCCCGTCGGCCCGCCGCTGGGGACGGGTGTCGGCGGGTACGAATCCGTGAACCGCGGCCTCGCCCCCTCCGACACCCTCGTGCTCTTCACCGACGGACTGGTGGAGCGGCGCGGCGAGGACATCGACGTCTCGCTCGCCCGGCTGGCCTCGCTCCGCGTGCGCCCCGGCTCCGGGCCCGAGGAAATCGTGGAGGAGGTCATCGAGCGGCTCGGGGCGCACGACGCCGAGGACGACGTCGCCGTCCTCGCGGCCCGCCTCCGCGAGCGCCCGGCGGCCCCGTAGACACCCCTCGACGGGGGCTCTTCGTGAGACCCCGCGCGCCCTGTGTGACCAGGGACAGGTCGGTTTCACGCCTCGGCGCGATTCTTTCCCCCGGACGCTTGTGCAGGGGCCTTCCGACCGGCACGCTCCTGGGTATGAACACAGCCCGGCTCGCCGGTGAACGTCTGATGAGTTGGCCTTCGTTGGCCCCCGCCCGCGCCCAGTGCGGCGCCGAGCTCGGTCTGAGCACCGCGACGCACGACATCGTGCACTTCCACGGCGAGCACGAGGCCGACGTCCACCTCACTCGGGCCATGATCGCGAAACTGCGCCCCGCCCTGCTGGGCTCGAGCGCCGTCCGACTCCGAGCCGGATCGGGCTGGGTGACGGTCCGTCTGGACATGGGCTCCGACATCGACCTGCTGACGACTCTGGTGAGCGCCGCGCTCCAGGCCTCCACCCGGGGCCCGGACGCCGTGCCGGACGGCTGCACCCGCACCTGCCTCACACCCCTACGGCACTGAGGGCGCCCGGACCGAGCACCGGCCGGGACCCGCACCGCGCGCCCCGCCGCGGACGCTCCCGAGGTTCCCCGCCGCCGAACGCCCCCGACGCGCCGTCACGTACCCCCCGTTCGGCGGCACGACGGAGGCGTACCGGCGTCCGGCGGGTACTCCCCGTGGCATGCCCCCCACTCCCGGCGCGCCCCACGACGGTGCCCCCGCCGAACACGGCCACTGGTTCCGCCGGCTCCACCGGTCCGTCCTGGTCTCGGTCGTCGGACTCGCCTGGAACCGCGGGCGCGAGGTGGAGCTCATGCACCGCGCGATGGGCTTCGCGGCGCTCAGCCTGCTCACCCTCGTCCCCCTGCTCATCGTCGTCGCCGCCGCTGACCTCGCCAGCGGCCAGGGCTTCGCCCGCTGGCTCATCCAGGGCCTCGGGGTCTCCGAGGTGTCGCAGGAGGAGGTCGAGCGGCTCTTCGGCAAGCCGGGGGCGGCACTGCAGCGCACCACCGCCTTCGGTCTCGCCGCCCTCGCCGCGTTCGGTGTGACCTTCGGATCCGCCGTGCAGACCGGATACGAACGGGTCTGGGACCTCCCCACCGCCCGCTGGCACACCATGTGGCGCCACGTCGTCTGGCTGGGCGTCCTCGTCGTCGCCCTGCTGCTCTTCGTCGCGGCCCCCGAACGCCACGAGTCCTCCGCCACCGTCACCTACCTCGTCGCCCTCGGCGACGTCGTCGGTGCGTTCTTCTTCTTCTGGTGGTCCCAGCGATTCCTGCTGTGCGGGCGCATCCGCTGGCGCGCGCTCGCCCCGGGCGCCGTCTGCACGGCAGTGGGGCTCTTCGGGCTGCGGATCTTCTCCCAGTTCGTCTTCTCCCCGCTGATCGCCGCCAACGCGGTGACGTACGGTCAGTTCGGTACGGTCCTCGTGCTGCAGTCCTGGCTCGTCGGCGTCGGCTTCGTCGTCTACGGCGCCGCCCTGGTCGGGCGCCTCATCCACGAGCACCTGGTCCTGCGCCGGATCGACCGGCTCCCGGCCGAGCTGCCGGACGAGTCTCCGGACGACGCATCCTGACGCCGAGGCCCACGGGCCGGCTGCTCACCCGTGCCCCCGTGATCACACGATCCGGTGGACGTGATCGCGGAGCGCGGGACGGGGGCGCCGGGACCGGTTGGATGGGGTGACCCACCGGCCCGTCGAAAGAGAGCTGACCCATGGCGAACACCTGGCTGCCGCCCGCCGAGTACATCGCGACGCTGCCGAGGGCGACGGCGTACGCCTGTCTGTACTTCACCGACAGCGACGGTCGGCCGTTCCAGTTGCGCGCCACCTACAGCACCGATCTCTGGCAGTGGCCGGGCGGCAACATGGACCCGGGCGAGACCCCGTGGGAGACGGCCGTACGCGAGTGCCACGAGGAGACGGGGATCGTCTTCGAGGGCGAGCCGCGGCTCCTCGGCACCCATTTCGTCTCCGCCCGCGGGGAGGAGTGGCCGGCCAACCACATCGGGTTCATCTTCGACGGTGGCCTCCTGACGGAGGAACAGCTCGCGGGCATCGTCCTCGACCCGGACGAGCACAGCGAGTTCCGCGTCCGCACCCTGGCGGAGTGGCGGCGGGAGATGACGCCCGGGAACTTCGCCCGGCTCGCCGAGATCGACCGCGCCCGCCGCTCCGGTACGACGGTGTACGTGGAGACGGTGCCCGAGCCCTGAGCGGCCCGGGGGCGCCGTACGGCGGGGGCCTCCTGCGCGAGAGGGGTCGCACGGCGAGAGGGGTTGCACCGCGGGGGCCGTCGGCGGGACGGCCCCCGCGGCTCACCTCTTCAGGCCCGGCAGCCCACCGGGTGGGCGATGTCCAGCACGAGGCGCTCGGGGGAGTGGAGCCGGAAGGTCTTGTAGCTCGGTTTGCTGTCGAAGGCCGCTCCGATGGTCACCACACCCTCGAAGTCGCCGGTGAGGGCGACGCCCTTGAGCGTGGGCAGATGGATCTTCAGGAGCCGGGGGCCCTGGTAGACGGACCCGCCGGACTCGTCGTGGGCGGCGGCGGGGGAGAGCCTGATCTCCAGGAAGTGCTTCCCGGCCAGCGGAACCCGCTCGCCCGAGCCGTCGTAGTGAAGTGCCGTGACCGGTGTCACCGTGACCGGGGGCATCGCGCCCCGGACGTCGACGACCAGGCGGTCGAAGGAGGCGTGCCCGCCCCAGCGGGCGTTGACCACCAGGGCGGTCGAGGGCGGTGCCGCAGCCCGGGACCGTTCCGTGGAGGCGCCGGCGGGGATCGTGGAACCGATCCCGGCGGCGAGAAGGATGCCGGCGGCCACAGCCGCGAGGCTCTGACGGTGAAGCATGACGTCCCCCAATTCCTGCTGCTCCGGGGACAGTGGTGTCATTAAGTGAGACATCCACCACAACCATACGGTTCCGGGGGTTTTGCAAGGAATAGAGGTGATTTGCGCAGGGTGATCTGTTCACATGGAGCGCAGGCCGTAACCCCCGGGCTCCTCGGCAGTTGACCAGGGCATGAAGAAGCGCAGCATGCTCGCCATCGCCTCCCTCGCCGCCGGTGTCGTCACGGCCCTCGTCAGCCCGCCGCCGCACGCGTCCGCGGCTGACCACGGCGTCGGTGGAGCCACCGGTCTCCTGCAGAACGACAACCCGGTCGCCCCCCTCCTGGAGGACACCGCCCCTCTCGTGACCGACACCCTCCCCCAGACCCCGGACACCGGCGGCCTGGTGTGACGCTCCGATGGGGCAGCCCGTGTGCGCCCTGCGTGAGCGGGAATGACAGGATGTCCTCATGAGCAACAACGTTTACTTCGACATCACGATCAACGAAGAGCCCGCGGGCCGTATCGTCTTCAAGCTGTTCGACGACGTCGTCCCCAAGACGGCGAAGAACTTCCGTGAGCTCGCCACCGGCGAGCACGGTTTCGGCTACGCCGGCTCCCCGTTCCACCGCGTCATCCCGCAGTTCATGCTCCAGGGTGGCGACTTCACCCGGGGCAACGGCACCGGTGGCAAGAGCATCTACGGCGAGAAGTTCGCGGACGAGAACTTCACGCTGAAGCACGACCGGCCGTTCCTGCTGTCGATGGCGAACGCGGGCCCGAACAGCAACGGCTCCCAGTTCTTCATCACCACCATCGTGACCGACTGGCTGGACGGCAAGCACGTCGTCTTCGGCGAGGTCGTCGAGGGTCAGGACCTGGTCAAGAAGATCGAGGGCCTCGGCTCCCGGTCCGGCGCCACCAGCGCCAAGATCGCTGTTTCCGCCTCCGGCGTCGTCGAGGCCTGAGCAGCACCGGTCCGCGTACCACCCCCATGACGGGAACAGGTCCGGCCGCCCCCGCGCACCATGTCGCGGAGGCGGCCGGACGTCGTATGAGGGGACGTCGTACGACCAGCGTTCCGGTGCAGACATCGAGCACCGGGTCCAGCCCACTCCGTGGCCGAGCAGGTCCACGGGCAGGGCCCGATCAGGACTCCTCGCCGCCCTCGCCGTAGCGGCGCTCGAACTTCGCGATCCGGCCCTCGGTGTCCACCGTCCGCGCCTTGCCCGTGTAGAACGGATGGCTCTCGGAGGAGATCTCGACATCGACGACCGGATAGGTCCGGCCGTCGTCCCACTCGATGGTCTGCTCGCTGGTCGCCGTGGACCGGGTCAGGAAGGCGAACCCCGCGGAGCGGTCGCGGAAGACCACCGGGGCGTATTCCGGCTGCTTGTCCTGCTGCACTGTTCCTCCTCGGGCTGCCTGCTGCTGGGCCCAGCCTCGCCGGACCGGGCCCGGTCGACCAGTGCCACGGGGCCGACCGGGTGAGGACGCCGGACAGTACGACACCGTTCCGCACAGATCGTTGCCGGGATACCGTGGGCTCGAACCGGAGCGGAACCCGTGACGGTGCGACGACGTGGGGGCCCGTCATGACTTCGATCCTTGTCTTCTTCGGTGTGCTGGGCGCGCTCGTCCTGCTGCTCGTCGTGAAGCTGCTGCGGCGCGGGAGCGGGCGCACCGAGAACGCCGACGGCCTCCTCATCGAGCAGGCCCGGCGTGTGCAGGCGAGCAGTGACCGGACGTCGTTCTCGTCCTTCTCGGCGCACAACGCGCCGCCGACCATGACCGACAGCTACCGCCGCCCCTGAAAGGCTGTCGGGGGACACCGACGGGCTCGGGCGGGCTCGGGGCTCAGTGGTGATGGGCCCAGCGGGCGGCCAGGAGCAGGGCGATGTCGTCCGGGCGGTCCGTGGCCTGACGGGCGTCACGGATCAGCCGGTCCGCGGTCTCCGTGAGCGGAATCGAACCCGTCACCGAGAAAGTGCGGCGCAGCCACTCGACCCCCTCGTCGATGTCGACGCCCGGGCGCTCCACCAGTCCGTCCGTGTACAGGGCGAGGACGGCGCCCGGGTCCAGACGCAGCTCGGTGACCGGGTACGCGGCGTCGCTGTCGATTCCCAGGACCAGTCCGCCCGGCAGGTCCAGTACCTCCGTCCTGCCGTCCGGCAGGCGCAGCAAGGGCTGGGGATGTCCGGCCCGGACGGCCTGCGTGACGCCGGTCGCCGGATCGAGGACGACGTAGCAGCAGCTGGCGAACTGCCCCGGATCGAGGTCGATCAACAGCCGGTTGGTGCCCTGGACCACTTCCTGCGGCGGATGGCCGCCGAGGGCGAACGCCCTCACCGCGCTGCGCAGTTGCCCCATCGTGGCCGCGGCCGCGACACCATGGCCCTGGACGTCGCCGATCACCAGCGCCAGCAGACCGCGCCCCGTCTCGATCACGTCGTACCAGTCACCGCCGACGTCCATGCCCTGCGTGCCGGGCAGATACCGCGCCACCGTGTCGACCTGCTCGCGGACCGGCAGCCGGCGGGGAAGCAGCGCGTCCTGCAGCCCGCGGGCCAGGGCGGCCTCGCTGTCGTACCGCCGCGCCCGCTCCAGCGCCTGGGCGATGAGACCGGCGAGGGCGGTGAGGACCGTACGCTCCTCCGGGCTGAAGCCGCGCGGCCGGTCGAAGCCGAGGATGCACGAGCCGACGGGCCGGCCCGAGGCGATCAGCGGCAGGAAGGCCCGGGCCCCGGTGAGGGCGTCCAGCGGGAGATCCGGATAGGCCTGGCTCATCTGCTCGATCGATTCGAAGAACAGCGGCCGGCCGGTCGTGAGCGCCTCGACCCCCGGCAGATGGGCGTCGAGCCCCACCCCGTCGAACGGCTCCAGGAAGCCGGGCGGAAAACCGGTCTCCCACGCGAGATAGAGATGCCGTTCGCTCAGCAGATAGATCGCCAACTGCCGCCCGCCGAAGGCCGGTAGCAGCTCGTCCGTCACAACCGCCGAGACCTGACGGGCCGTCACCGCCTCGGTCAGCGCGATGGCGAGCGCCACCGGCCGGTACAGCGCCGACGCCCGGTCCGCGGGAGAGCCGATGCCGGCGTCCGGCCGGGAGACGGACCCGGGCTTGTAGGAGGGGCCCCTCTCGGGCAGCAGCACCAGGGTGACGCCGTCGTGGCCGGGATAGAGCGAGACCGACAACCACTCCGCCTCGGTGGTGTGGGCCAGGAAGTGCACGGGCTCGTCCGAGAGCAGCGAGGCCCGCAGGTGCTCCTCGTACGCGGGATGCTCGAGCCACGGCAGGACCTCGAACACGGTCCGCCCGGCGAGTGTCGAGCGCGGACGGCCGAGCAGCGCCTCGGCCAGATGGTTCACGTACGAGATGCGCGCCAGACGGTCGATCGCGAGGATCGCCCGCGGCAGCCGGTCGGTGGCGTCGGAGCCGACCAGGCCGGTGCCCAGGTCGACCAGCGAGCCCGTCAGCCGGCCCGGACGGTCGCTCGCCGCGCGGGCCGAGACCTCCAGGAGGTGGAGCCCGCCGTCGGGCCCCTTGAGCCGGATCCGGCGTGCCACCTGCGCACCGGACTCGGCCGCTCGGCGGGCCATCGTCCACAGCGCGTAGCTGTCCTCCGGAGCGAGGCGGGCGGTCAGCGCCTCGATGGTCCCGGGGAAGGTGTCATCGTCCCCGATGATCGCCCGCAGCCCTGCGTCGGCGGTCACCGTGCCGCTGGTCAGGTCCCAGTCGAAGTAGCCGATCCGGACCGGCTTCGTGCCGCCCGAGGGCAGCTGGACACACACCGGTTCCTCGGGCCATTCGACGGGCGTGCCGTCCTCCATGAGCCCCCAGAGCGTCTCCCCGAGCCGGCGCGCCTCCCGCGCCATCCGCATCCGGTCCCTGGAGTTCACCGGGACGCCGGGGCTCGGCGTACGCAGCACCACGAGCACCCCGAAGCGTTCCCGGCCGTGCACGATCGGCTCGTACAGCGAGGCGAAGGGGAAGGGGAGGCTCGCCACCAGTTGCGGGAACTGCCGCATGGCCTCCTCGACGTCCGCCAGGTGCACCGGCTGGCCCGAGCGGTGAGCCTCGGCCACCGGGAACGGCCGGTTCACATGCATCCGCCACCAGGGACGGAACAATCGGCCCGGCAGTCCGGCCAACACGGCCATGCGAAGCAGCCCCGGCGTCCCGGACCGGAGATAGACCACGCCCGCGTAACCGCCGACCGCCTCGATCGTCCGGAGCGCGCTCTCGGCCAGGACCAGCGGAAGCGCGTCGAGCGGCTGCCCGTCGGTCCGCGTACTCGCGGGAGCCTCCCCGGCCCCGGCCGACGGGGCAGGGCCGGCCTCGCCGTGCGACGTCACACAGCCAGCATGCTCCCCGGCCGTGGGCCCTCGCATCTCGAAACCGGCCGCGAAGCGTGACCGGCCGGACACGTATCGGGTCACTCCGGAGCGCGCCCCGGAAGCGCCCGGTCGCCCCCGTGCGCCGCGGTGCGCCCCCGCCCGGACGGTTGACCGGGCCGCCGCGGCTCGCGACACTCGATCGTCGGCGGCCGGTCGGGAGCGCCGACACGCAGGTGCCGGAGCACTTCCACCACCTCGTGACCAGGGGGCGTGATGACGGGCCAGGTTCTTCCGTACGACGTAGAGGGCGACGGCCCCCGGCGGGCGCTCGTGCTGCACAACTGGTTCGGCGACCGCACCAGCTTCGACCCGCTGCGGGCCCATCTGAACGGGGTCACCGGCACGTACGCCTTCCTCGACTGCCGGGGCTACGGGGAGGCGATCGACACCGAAGGCGCGTTCACGATGGAGGAGGTCGCCGCGGACGCGCTCGCCGTCGCCGACGACCTCGGCTGGGACTCCTTCAGCGTGATCGGCCATTCGATGGGCGGCAAGGCGGCGCAGCTGATGCTGCTCGACGCGCCCGAGCGGGTCCGCTCCCTCATCGGCATCTCGCCGGTGTCCGCCGCCGGCTTCCCCCTCGACGACGCCGGCTGGGCGCTGTTCGCGGGGGCCGCGGAGGACCCCGCGAACCGACGGATCATCATCGACACGACCACGGGCGGCCGGTACGACGACGCCTGGCTGGACCCCGTCGTGAAACGTTCGGTGGAGCGCTCCTCCGCCCGGGCCTTCCGGGCCTATCTCGACTCGTGGTCCCGCACCGACTTCCACCGGCGCGTCAAGGACAACCCGGCCCCGGTCCTCCTCGTCGTCGGCGCCCACGATCCGGCGCTCGGCGCCGAGGCGATGGCGGCCGGCTGGCTCCGCTGGTACCCGAA
Organism: Streptomyces sp. NPDC029139; assembly: GCF_055564335.1. NCBI lineage: Bacteria > Bacillati > Actinomycetota > Actinomycetes > Kitasatosporales > Streptomycetaceae > Streptomyces > Streptomyces sp. NPDC029139. The sequence goes on from NZ_JBVHWN010000006.1 coordinate 322,780, forward strand.
CGCCCGCCTCGAAGTCCTCCCGGAGGCGGGCCACTACGCCCCGGAGGAGACCCCGCAGGCGCTGGCCGCGGCGATCGAGGACTTCCTCGCCGGCTGATGACCGGCCCGCCGGGCCGGTGCGGGGCCCGGGGCGGTGCGTCAGCATGGACGGGGAGAGGCGGTGCCATGGAGACGTCCGTGCTGACAGCCGTGGTCGCGGCGGCCGCGCTGGTGTGCCGGGCCGCGGTGCTCGAACTGCGCGAGCCCGGCACGGGCCGCCGGGCCTGGGCCTTCACCACCGACCGGAGGGCGCTGGGCGCGGGACTCGGTGCCGCGCTCGCGCTCGGCGCGACCGGCTGGCTGACCGTCGGGGCGGAGACGGTGGTGTGGGCGGGCCTCGCCGGGATCCTCGTCGCGTCCTTGACGGCCGAGCGGCGCCCACCGGAGAGGTGAGTGCCGGGCGGGGGAGGGGCGGAAGGAAGTAGGTTCGGTTCCCGCACCGGATCGTGACGAGGAGCAGAGACCGTGACCGACGACCCCCGCACCGGACCGCCGCGCCTCGGAAGTGAACGCGACACCCTGCGGGCCTTCCTCGACCACCACCGCGCGACGCTCGCGATGAAGTGCGCGGGGCTCAGCGACGACCAGCTGCGCGAGCGGTCCATGCCCCCGTCGACCCTGTCCCTGCTCGGCCTGGTCCGGCACATGGCAGAGGTGGAACGCGCCTGGTTCCGCCGGGTCTTCGAGGACGGCGAGGCGCCGATGGTCTGGTCGGACCGGATCGACTTCCAGGCCGCGTACGACGCGAGCCGGTCGACCCGCGCCGAGGCCTTCGCCGCCTGGGAGGCCGAGGTGGAGAACTCCCGGCGGATCGAGCGCGAGGCCGCCTCCCTCGACCTCGTCGGGCACCAGCCGAGGTGGGGCGAGGACGTGTCGCTGCGGATGGTGATGGTGCACGTCCTGCTCGAGTACGGCCGCCACAACGGACACGCGGACTTCCTGCGCGAGGGTGTCGACGGCACCGTGGGCGCCTGAGCCCGCCGCCACCCGATCCCCCGTACGCCGCCGCCAACACGCCCTGCGGGCCGGCTCACAGGTCGCGCAGGCGGACGACGACCACGGCGACGACCTCCCGCCCCTCCCACGGCCCGCTGGCAGCGGTCACCGGCCGGTGGGACGCTGGCCAGAGGGGCCGAATCCGCGCAGGAGTGAGCAATGGGCACAGTCCCCGCCGCGCAGGTGGACGAGGTGGCCTTCCAGGAGCTGGAACGATCCTTCTCCGGCAGGCTCGTCCGACCCGGCGACCCCGCCTACGACGAGGCACGGCGCATCTGGAACGGATCCATCAGCAAGTTCCCCGCCCTCCTCGCGTACTGCACCGGCGTCGCCGACGTCGTCGCCGCGCTGCGGAGCGCGAGGCACAGCGGCCTGCCCGTCGCGGTGCGGAGCGGCGGGCACAGCTTCCCCGGGCAGTCGCTGTGTGAGGGCGGCATCGTCATCGACCTGTCGGCCATGAGCGGAATCCGCGTCGATCCGGTGAACCACACGGTCAGGGCCCAGGCCGGAGTCCTGCTCGGGGCGCTGGACCGCGAGACGCAGCACTTCGGGGCGGCCGTGCCCGCGGGCATCGTCACGCACACCGGCCTCGCCGGACTCACCCTCGGCGGAGGGATCGGCTGGCTGATGCGCAAGCACGGGCTCACCGTGGACCAGCTGGTCTCCGCCGACGTCGTCACGGCCGACGGCACCTTCGTCACGGCGAACGAACACCAGGAGCCCGAACTCTTCTGGGGCCTTCGGGGCGCGGGCAGCAACTTCGGCATCGTCACCGAGTTCGAGTTCCGGCTCCACCCCGTGGGACCCGTCGTGCTCGCCGGACCCATCCTGTGGCCCCTGGAAGAGGCACCGCAGGTGCTGCGCTTCTACCGGGACTGGATCACCGACGTGCCCGACGAGCTCACCACCATCGTCGTCCACCGCAAGGCCCCGCCCCTCCCCTCGATTCCGCCCGCGCTGCACGGCCGGCCGGTCATCGCGGTGATCAGCTGCTACGCCGGGGACATCGAGACGGGTGAGCGCGTCCTCCGGCCGCTGCGGGAGTTCGGGACACCCCTGCTCGACCTGTGCGCGCCCAAGCCCTATCTGCAGCACCAGTCCATGTTCGACCCGTCGTTCCGCCCCGGCTGGTGGTACTACGTGCGGTCCTGCGACATCGAGCGACTCGACGACGAGGTCATCGACATCAGCGCGGCGCACGCACAGCGGATCACCTCCCCGCTCTCGACGTGTAACATCTTCCATCTGGGTGGTGCGGTCGCCCGCGTGGGCGAGGACGAGACCGCGTGCAGCGGGCGCAATGTGGTACACACCCTGAACATCAACGGCAACTGCGTCGACGCCGAGGGCTTCGACGAGGCGCGCGCCTGGGCACGCGCCTGGTGGTCCGCGCTCGAGCCGTACCACGCCGGTGTCTACGTCAACTTCCTCATGGAGGAGGGCGCGGACCGCGTCCAGCAGGCGTACGGGGCCGACAAGCTCCGCCGACTGCGCGCCCTCAAGAAGGAGTACGACCCCGGCAACGTCTTCCGCTCCAACCAGAACATCGCTCCAGCGGCCTGACCGGGACCCTCGTGGCCGGGCGATTGTCAGTGCCGGGTGCCATGCTGCCGGGTATGGACGAGCTGATGAGAGGGCGTGTGTACGGCGCCGACCACGACGATCCCGATCCGGGCCCACGACCCGGGCGCGTCTACCGCGAGCTGGTGGCGGGCCCCTTGGACGGCCTCCTGCTCGACGTCACCGGATGGACCGCGCGACAGCTCGAGGAGGGGGCCGCCCTCGCCACGGAGATCGGCTGCTACGGCCCGGGGGGCCACGCCCGGTACGGGCCGCGCGAGGGCGACGACGCGCACTGGGACTGGGAGGGCGACACCCGCTAGGGGGTGTCTTGCCGATCTTGCCGGGCTCGCGGAGTCTGGCACGCACGCTCGCCGCGTTGTCGTCGGTCGCCAACGCTCCGCGTTGACTCCCTCCTCCGCCCTACGATCGCACGCACCAGACTCCGCTCCCTCAGCCGGCCTGATCGACAAGACACCCCCTAGGGGCGGACGGCGCTACGTTCGCAACACGCCCTCTTCGCCCGGGGGCCAGGGGTAGCCGAGTTCGCTCGCGTGCTCCTGGCTCCCGCCTCCGACCCGTGCGCACGTCTTCGGGTCGGTGGTTTCCAGGAGCCGGAGCGCGGCGGCCGCCCGGAGATCCGGGGGCGCGCCGTCGTCCGGCAGCCGCCAGAGGAACTGCAGCCACGCCCCGTTCGCGTCCTGCCGCCCGGCGGCGAGGCCCGGCCGGAACGTGAAGGACAGCACCGTGGTGTCCGGATCGTTGTAGTCGGTGCCGACCCATCCGAACCGGGCGTCCCAGCGGGTCAGGAGATCCGGCCGGTCGCGCAGTCCCGCGGCGAGCAGGCGCGCGGTGATCCGGGCCGGCCACGCCCAGGAGTGGTCGTTCTCGGCGCGCGTGATCTCGGTGTCGTAGGCGGTGGCGTCGAAGCGGTACGCGGGGAGTCGCGGCTGTCCCCGTCGGCCGGAGGCCGTGCTGCGCCAGTCGCGCCACACGACGTGGCTCCCGTCCCGCTGCACGGTGACGTAGAGAGCCCCGCAGCAGCCTTCGGTGCAGTACGCCTCGGCGAGCTGCACCTCCCGTGGCTCGGCCGTCGCCCGCAGACGTCCACTGTCGAGCAGGTACTCCGGAGCGTGCCCGGGGCCCCGGCCGAACACCTCCGGCACGAGGGGACGTCCGTCGATCAGCAGGCGCGTCTCGGCGCAGTCGGGGTCCGCCGGGTCCCGGACGGCGACGACGATCCGGAGCCGGGGCTCGTCCGCCGGACGGCGGACGAACGGCTGCCGCACCGTACGCCGGACCCATGCGGCGCGGCGGCGTTCGGCGGCGTCCTCCGGCTCGCGGTCGGCCACGACGGCCCAGGCCGGGTCCCGCAGGACGCACTCCAGCGAGTCGAGGAGCGCCTCCCGCCGGCCGGGCGGCCACGGGAGCAGGCGGCTCGGGCCGCAGTACAGGTCGAGGGCGAGCGAGAGCAGGGTCGCGCAGTGGTCCAGCGTCGGGGAGAGGAGGGAGGCACGGGCGGCGACGGCCTCGAAGGCGCTGACGGCCTGTTCGTAGGAGAGGATCTCGGGCCGGTAGTCGCGCTGGCTCGTCATCCGTGACAGCAGCCTCGCCGCCTGGGCCAGGACACGGGTGTCGACCGGCTCCTCGCGCAGGATGTCGACGAGTCCCATGGCCTCCGCGATCCTGCGAGCCGTCTCCGGTCCCAGGGCGCGCGGGTGGGGGTCCATCGCCACCAGGGCGGCGCGGGCGGCCGTGTCGTCGTGCACGGCGAGCGCGTCGACCAGCGGGCGGAGTCCGGGGCGAGTGACGCTCACGGTGAGCCTCAGGAGGGCGGCCGCGGGGCGGTCGAGAGCGTCCAGCGCCTGGACGGCCGTCCCCGTGAACTCGCGGAGCAGGCCGAGCGTCCGAAGGCACGGGACGTCCTCCGGCTCGCCGAGCCGCGCCAGGAGGCAGAGGCCCACGCCGACGGCCTCGGCACTCGTTCCCGTACGGGTCAGACGGCGGCCGAGTGCCCGCGCGGCCGCCTCGTCCGCCGGCGGCAGACCGGCGACGGCGCGGCGGACGTGATGCACCCGTACGTTCAGCTCACGCAGACACCGGTGCACCTCCTCGGCGGCCCACCCGGTGCGCGGATCGGAGAGGAGGGGGGTGAGGGCGTCCACGAGCGCCTCGTGGGTCTCCCTCCAGCCGTGAGGGGAGCGCCGCTCGGGCCGTGGAGGCTGCTCGGGGAGGGGGTGGCCGCGTCCGGGTGGGCGGCCGTCGGACTCCGCGGCGGACAGCCGCAGCGCGTAGTCGTACAGGGAGGGCCGAGGGGTGAGCGCTCCGCGCTCGTCCGGGGCGCTCACAGGGCGGAGTGATACTCGATTCCGTAGGTCATGCGGCGATCCTGCCAGGCCCGGCCGGTCATGTGCGAGCGAATTGACCGGGCGGGGCGCTGACATGGGATCACCTGCCGCTGTCCTCCGCGAGCGTGTGCGCGACGAGGGCGTTGGCGTGGCCGTGCCCGAGCCCGTGCTCCGCCTTGAGCCAGGCGACGAGTTCCATGTGCTTGGTCAGGGGCGAGGAGCGGATGAGGTCCTTCCACGCGTCGATGGGGCGGCCGTACTTCTTCTCGATCGAGGGGAAGTAGCTCGCGGGGCCCTTCACGGCGTCGGCCATGGCGTCGGTGTCCTGTCCTGTCGGTGCGGAGTGTTCTTGTACGTATGACCGGACGGGACCTGCGAAGTGAGCGGTTCGGGGCTGTGCGGTGGATCACATGAGCGTGGCGCGCCGGCCGGAACGCGGGTTCCGGCCGGCGCGGGGGCGAGCAGGGGTCAGAGCGCCGGGTGGGCGTTCTTCATGAGCTCCTGGAACTGGGCCGAGAACCACTTCCCGGACAGCGGCGCGTCCGGCAGCGCGCCCGACATGCTGTTCCCGTTGCGCGCGTTGCCCGTGTACGTCGGGTCGCACATCCGGTCGAAGCCCTTGCCCTCGTCGTTCGGGATCTCCTTGCTGGCGCCGTCCGACTCGCCCGGGGGCTTCATCCAGACGTACGCGTCGATTCCGGCGGCCGGCGCGGCCTGCGGCCGCTCGCCGAGCCCCGCGCCCGACTGGTTGCACCAGTTGCCGAGGTGGATGCGCCGGTCGTAGCGGCCGCCGTTGACGTAGGTGTCGACGTTCGTCAGCGCCCCGGGCCCGGCCGGCCGGGCCGTACCGCCCCAGCCGTTGCGGGAGGTGTCGATCAGCATGCCGAGCTTCGAGTCGAAGCCGAGCGAGACCAGCTTGTCGCGCATGGCCTGGGCGTACGACAGCTCGTCCGTGTACCGGTTCCAGTCCACCCACTTCGACTGACGCACGGAGACGCCGTTGACCGAGTCCCCGATCTTGAAGTGGTCCTCCTTCAGCGCGCTGTAATTGGCCGTGTTGACGATGAAGCCGTGCACGTTGGCGACCGTGGAGCCCTCGGCGGTCGCGGCCGTCTTGAACAGTTCGGCGGACGCGCCGAAGTTGTCGTCCCAGCCGAGCCAGCCGTGGTGGCCCGCGTCCACGTAGTTGTAGACGTTCGGGATCGAGCCCAGCTTGTTCAGGGCGTAGCCGACGCCCTTGATGTAGTTGCCGTTGGCCTTCATCACGTCACAGTTCGCGGTGGCCGTCGGGCGCCCGGACACATTGGTGACCAGGTTCGGCAGGGAGTCGATCTCGACGGTGGTGACGATGCGCAGGCCCGCGTACTTCGGGTCGGCGAGGATCGCGGCGATCGGGTCGATGTACTGCGTCTTGTACTTGTCGATCTCGGTCGGTCCGAGCTCACCGTTGGAGGCGAGCGCGGCGCAGTCGCGGCCCGGCAGGTTGTAGATGACCAGCTGCACGACGAGTTCGCCGCTGCCCTTCTGGGTGAGGGCGCGGTCGAGGTGGTCGCGCAGGCCCATGCCGCCGTTCACCCCGGCGATGGCGGCGGTACGGTCCAGCCACACACCGGTGGGCTGGTTGGAGATCCTGGTGCCGCCGGGCTCGGCCGCCGCCTTCGCCGACCACTCGGGGTTCACATAGACCCGGGCGCCGGCGTACGGGTTGTCGGCCTTCGTGCCCGCGGGCGGCGGCGTGGTCGGGGGAGTGGTGGGCGGCGTCGTCGGCGGCTGCGTGGCGCCGTTGCAGACGACTCCGTTGAGCGTGAACGTCGCCGGGACGGCGTTCGTGCCCGTGTGGGAGCCGTTGAAGCCGAAGGAGGTCGAACCGCCCGTGGTGAGGTTTCCGTTGTACGAGAGGTTCTTCGCGGTCACGGCTGCGCCGGACTGGGTGAGGGTGGCGTTCCAGCCCTGGGTGACCTGCTGGCCGCCCGCGTAGGACCACTCCAGCGTCCAGGAGCTCAGCGGGTCACCGGTGTTGGTGACCGTGACGTTGGCCCCGAAGCCGTTGTTCCACTGGTTGGTGACCTGGTAGTCGACCCGGCAGCCGGCCGCGGCTGCTCCGGCCGTACTGGTCATGACGGTGGCCGTGGCGCCGGTGGCCGTGATCAGGCCGAGGGCCGCCAGAAGGGCGGTGCGGCTCGTGGTGCGGCTCATGTCGTGGTGTGCCTTTCAGTTCAGGGCGCGCAGATGGTCGCGCAGCCCGATGCCGAATGCGGTGGGTGTGCCGTCGTACGCGGTGATCAGGGCCGGTCCCGAGGAGCAGTTCCAGGTGTTCCAGGTCCAGCCGAGGTAGGAGAGCCCGCGGTCGTCGAACCACTTCATGACGCGGTCGACGAAGGCGTGCCCGCAGGTGTTCTCACCGATCTCGCCCGCGACGAGGGGGACCTGGGCGGCGACCGGTGCGAGGGTGCTGTCCCAGCACGCCTCGTTCGAGCAGGTGTTGAAGTTGTAGACGTGCCAGGCGGCGGCCAGATTGCCCGCCGGGTCGGTGGGGCGGTGCGCGAGCCACTGGCTGAGGTCGTTCGCGTACGCGATGCCGGGTACGAGGACCAGGTTGCGGGCGCCGGTCGCGCGCACCGCGTCGAGCAGGTCCTGCATGCCGGCGACCTCGTAACCGATGCCGGGGCAGGTGCCGCCGTCGCGCCAGCAGGTCCACGCCTGCGCGGTGGTGGAGGTCGCCCGGTCCGGGTAGGGCTCGTTGAACAGGTCGAAGACGACACGGCGGTCGTTCTTGAACGTGTCGGCGACCGAGGTCCAGAAGGCCGGGGTGTAGCGCGCGTTGGGCATCGGCTTCTGGCAGGAGGCGTGGACGTCGGCGCAGCCCGCCGAGTTGCCGGTGTACTGGCCGTACGTCCAGTGGAGTTCGACGATCGGGGTCATGCCGTGCGCGAGGACGCGCGTCACCAGGTCCTTGACCGCGTCGACGTAGTGCGCGCCACGGTACTCGGGCTTGATGTTGTCCAGGCCCAGCCAGCACTCCTCGTTCAGAGGGATGCGGACGGTGTTGGCCTTCCAGTCGGCGATGGCGCGGACCGAGGCGTCGTCGACAGGGCCGTCCCAGATGCCGTGGCCCTGCACGCACATGAACTCACCGCCGGAGCGGTTGACGCCGAGCAGACGGCGGGTCGCGCCGTTCTGATCGGTGAGCCGGTTGCCGGCGACGCTCAGTTCGGGCGCGCCGGGGACGGGGTCGGGCGGGTCGCTGGGATCGGTGGGCGTAGGAGTGGGAGTGGGAGTGGGAGTCGGGGTCGGTGTGGGGGTGGTCGGGTTCGGGCCGGGGTCGACAGCGCAGGCCGTCCCGTTGAGCGTGAAGGACGCGGGCGCGGTGTTGGCACCCGACCAGGAGGCGATGAACCCGGCCGTGACGCTCGCTCCCGTGCCGAGAGCGCCGTTCCAGTTCTCGTTGACGACGGTCACGGCCGACCCGGACTGGGACCACTTTCCCGCCCAGCCCTGGCTCACCCGCTGACCGGCGGGGAAGTCGAAGCCGAGGCTCCAACCCGTCAGCGCGGAACTGTTGTTCGTGAGGGTCACCGACCCCTGGAAGCCGCCGGCCCATGAGCCGACGACGGAGTACTGAACGGTGCAGAGAGGTGCGGCCGCGGCTCCTGAGGCCGTACCGACCACGGCTAAGGCGGTGCTCGCCATGGTGAGCGCTGCTCCCGCGAGCAGCGCGGACAAACGCGGGGGATGTCGCATGAGCGACTCCTTGCAGCGAGGGCGCGTACCTGACGACGCGCCGACTGACTGGAATCGCTCCCACTGGTGGGGCCCGACCGTAGCGGCAACCGGCCCCAAGTAAAAGAGGAGTTGTCAACTTTCTCTGTCGAATTCCTTCGACTCTTCGCGCACCTTGACGCCGTTCCACCCCGTCGGCACAGTGGGAGCGCTCCCACTGGTTCAGAGCTTGTGCCCATGTCTTCGCACACCCCCACCTCCCCGAGCCGCGAGGAGATCCACCCCCATGCCACCAGGAAGATCCCGCAGGCTGCTGACCGCGCTGGCCGCCACGCTCTCCCTGCCCCTCGGCCTGACCGCCGTCAACGGCACCACCGCCCACGCCGCGGCGGTGCAGTGCAGCGTCGACCACCGGACGAACGACTGGGGGTCCGGCTTCACCGCCGAGCTGACCCTCACCAACCGCGCCACCACCCCGCTCGACGGCTGGACCCTCACCTACGCCCACAGCGGCGATCAGAAGCTCACCAACGGCTGGAGCGGCGTCTGGTCCCAGTCGGGCAAGAACGTCACGGTCACCAACGCCTCCTGGAACCGGACGATCGCGGCGGGCGCCGCCGTCACGACCGGCGCCCAGTTCACGTACAGCGGGACGAACACCGCCCCGACCGCCTTCGCCGTCAACGGCACCCCCTGCACGGGCGCCCACCAGCCCCCGGTCGCCGTGCTCACGAGCCCCGCGCCCGGAGCCGTCTTCACCGAGGGGAACCCGGTCCCGCTCGCCGCCACCGCGGCCGCCGCCGACCAGGCGACCATCAGCAAGGTCGAGTTCTACAGCGACACCACGCTGCTCGGTACCGACACCACCGCCCCGTTCTCCCTCGCTGCCACGGGCCTCGCCGCCGGCCCGCACTCGCTCTACGCCAAGGCGTACGACAGCCTCGGCGCCTCCGCAGAGTCGGCCCCGGTCGGGATCACCGTCGCCGCGGGTCCGGCCCTCGTCGCCGCGCCGGCCCAGCTCGCGGTACGCCAGGGGGCCACCGGCACCTTCGACCTCAAGCTCTCCACGCAGCCCTCCGCGAACGTCACCGTGACCACCGCGCGGACCTCGGGCAACAGCAACCTCACGGTCTCCGGCGGCCAAACCCTCACCTTCACCCCGGCGAACTGGAACACCGCCCAGAAGGTGACCGTCGCCGCCGCTGCCACCGGAACCGGCTCGGCCGTCCTCACCGCGACCGCCCCCGGCCACGCCAAGGCCGAGGTCACCGTCACCCAACTGGCCGCCGACTCCACCTACGACGCCCGCTTCCTCGACCTCCACGGGAAGATCACGAACCCGGCCAACGGCTACTTCTCGCCCGAGGGCGTCCCGTACCACTCCGTCGAAACACTCATCGTCGAGGCCCCCGACCACGGGCACGAGACGACCTCGGAGGCGTACAGCTACCTGATCTGGCTCCAGGCGATGTACGGCAAGATCACCGGTGACTGGACCAAGTTCAACGGCGCGTGGGACACCATGGAGAAGTTCATGATCCCCACCCACGCCGACCAGCCCACCACCGGCAGCTACAACGCCTCCAAGCCCGCCACGTACGCACCCGAGCACGATCTCCCGTCGCAGTATCCGGCCCGGCTCGACGGCGGCGTCACCGCCGGCTCCGACCCGATCGCCGCCGAGCTGAAGAGCGCCTACGGCACCGACGACATCTACGGGATGCACTGGCTCCAGGACGTCGACAACGTCTACGGCTACGGCAACGAGCCCGGCTCCTGCTCCGCCGGACCCACCGCGACCGGACCCTCGTACATCAACACCTTCCAGCGCGGCCCGCAGGAGTCCGTCTGGGAGACCGTCCCCCATCCCACCTGCGACAACTTCACCTTCGGCGGCAGGAACGGCTACCTCGACCTCTTCACCGGGGACGCCTCCTACGCCAAGCAGTGGAAGTTCACCAACGCCCCCGACGCCGACGCCCGCGCCGTGCAGGCCGCCTACTGGGCCGACATCTGGGCCAAGGAGCAGGGCAAGGGAGCCCAGGTCACCGCGACCGTCGCCAAGGCCGCCAAGATGGGCGACTACCTGCGCTACGCCATGTTCGACAAGTACTTCAAGAAGTCCGGGAACTGCGTCGGGCCGACCGCCTGCCCCGCCGGCACCGGCAAGGACAGCGCCCACTACCTGATGTCCTGGTACTACGCCTGGGGCGGCGCCACCGACACCAGCGCCGGCTGGTCCTGGCGCATCGGCTCCAGCCACGCCCACGGCGGCTACCAGAACCCGCTCGCCGCCTACGCGCTCAGCGAGTACGCCCCCCTGAGGCCCAAGTCGGCCACGGGCGCGGCGGACTGGGCGACCAGCCTCGACCGTCAGCTGGAGTTCTACCGCTGGCTCCAGTCCTCCGAGGGCGCCATCGCCGGCGGCGCCACCAACAGCTGGCAGGGCCGCTACGCGCAGCCGCCGGCCGGAACCCCCACCTTCCACGGCCTCTTCTACGACGAGAAGCCCGTCTACCACGACCCGGCGTCCAACCAGTGGTTCGGCTTCCAGGCATGGTCCATGGAGCGGGTCGCCGAGTACTACCGGCAGACCGGTGACGCCGCCGCCAAGACGGTCCTCGACAAGTGGGTCGGCTGGGCGCTGTCGAAGACCACGATCAACCCCGACGGCACCTACCGCATCCCCTCCACCCTCCAGTGGTCCGGCGCCCCCGACACCTGGAACGCCGCGAACCCCGGCGCCAACGCCGGCCTGCACGTCACCGTCACCGACTACACCGACGACGTCGGCGTGGCGGCCGCCTACGCCAAGACGCTCACCTACTACGCGGCCAAGTCCGGTCACGCCGAGGCGAAGCGGGTCGCCAAGGCCCTCCTCGACGGCATGTGGACCCACCACCAGGACCCGCTGGGCGTCGCCGTCCCGGAGACCCGCGCCGACTACAGCCGCTTCGACGACGCCGTGTACGTGCCGAGCGGCTGGACCGGAACCATGCCCAACGGCGACGTGGTGAACGGCGCCTCCACCTTCTCCTCGATCCGCTCCTTCTACCAGGACGACCCGGCCTGGCCGAAGATCGAGGCCTATCTGGCGGGCGGCGCCGCGCCCGTCTTCACGTACCACCGGTTCTGGGCCCAGGCGGACATCGCCCTGGCCATGGGCGCGTACGCGGAGCTGCTCGAATAACAGCCGCCCCGCAGAAAGACGGCTCCGCGTACGACGAGGCCGGGCAGACCCGCTTCCCCGGGTCCGCCCGGCCTTCGGTCTGTCCGGCCGCCGATCGCGGCATTGACGCGCACGAGGCCCGACCCTACGGTCCCGTTCGAGAACGCGATAGCCGTTCGACATATCGAACCGCTGGGCCGCTGAATCCCGCGAGGGCCTTGCCTGTTGGAAAGGAACCGCATGTCCCGCACCCCTGCCCGCTTCACCCTCGATCCGGCTTTCACGGTGGGCACCGTGGATCCGCGTCTGTTCGGGTCCTTCGTCGAGCATCTGGGCCGCTGCGTCTACACCGGCATATACGAGCCCGGACATCCAGCGGCCGACGAGGCCGGGCTGCGCACCGACGTCCTGGAGCTGGTTCGTGAACTCGGTGTGACCGCCGTCCGTTACCCCGGCGGCAACTTCGTCTCCGGCTTCAAGTGGGAGGACGGGGTCGGGCCGGTCGAGGCACGCCCCCGGCGCCTCGACCTCGCCTGGCGGTCCACCGAGACCAACCGGTTCGGGCTCGGCGAGTTCATCGGCTTCCTCCGGAAGCTCGGCCCGCGGGCCGAACCCGTGCTCGCCCTGAACCTCGGCACACGGGGCGTGTCCGAAGCGCTGGAGCTCCTGGAGTACGCCGAACACCCCGGCGGCACCGAGCTCTCCGAGCGCCGCGTCGCCCATGGCGACAAGGACCCCTTCGGCATCCGGCTGTGGTGCCTGGGCAACGAGATGGACGGACCCTGGCAGACCGGCCACAAGACCGCCGCCGAGTACGGCCGGCTGGCGGCCGAGACCGCTCGGGCCATGCGCCAGTTCGAGCCCGGGCTCGAACTCGTGGCCTGCGGAAGCTCACACCGGTCCATGGAGACGTTCGCCGCCTGGGAGGCGACCGTCCTGGCGGAGACGTACGAGGTCGTCGACCACATCTCCCTGCACGCGTACTACGAGGAGACCGACGGGGACCGGGACTCCTTCCTCGCCTCGGCCGTCGACATGGAGACCTTCATCGCCGACGTGGTCGCCACGTGCGATCACGTCGGCGCCCGTCTCAAGTCCTCGAAGAAGATCACTCTCTCCTTCGACGAGTGGAACGTCTGGTACCAGCGCCGGCCCAACCCGCACCCCGTCGAGGACTGGCAGGAGGCTCCGCGTCTCCTGGAGGACGTCTACACCGTCACCGACGCCGTGGTCCTCGGCTCGCTCCTCATCACCCTGCTCCGTCACGCCGACCGGGTGGCCGTGGCCTGTCTCGCCCAGCTCGTCAACGTCATCGCGCCGATCATGACCGAACCCGGCGGCCCCGCCTGGCGGCAGACGACCTTCTTCCCCTTCGCCCAGGCGTCCCGGTACGGGCGCGGCGAGGTTCTCGACGTGCGCGTCGACGCGCCGACGTACCGGACCGAGAGGTTCGGCGAGGTGCCGTTGCTGCACGCCACCGCCGTGCGCGACCAGGGCGGCGGCGTGACCGTCTTCGCCGTCAACCGGGACCGTCACGCGTCGCTGCCGCTCGAGGTGACCCTCCACGGGCTCGGCCCGCACCGGATCGTCGAGCACAGCGCGCTCGCCGACGCGGACCCGGAGGCGTGCAACACGCTCGACCACCCCGACCGGGTCCTCCCGCATCGTGTGGACGGCGGCACCCTCACGGACGGCACACTGCGCGTGGTGCTGGAGCCGATGTCCTGGAACGTCGTACGCCTGGCCTGAGGCCGTCTGCCCAGGCGGAGTTGAATGCATTCAGCGATGGCGCCCTCGCGGCGCGTCGACCGATCCTGTCAGAACCATTGACGTCCGCTGCAGGCATCCCTACCTTGACCCAGCAAGCGCTTTCCTAAAACGTTTCAATCGCGCAGGAGGACGAACGGTGCGTACTCGAGGGACGGTCGACCGACGGGGGATGCTCAAGCTCGCGGGGGGCTCACTGGCCGCTCTCGGCCTGACCGCGGCGGGGTGTGGCGGTGGTGGCAGCGGGGCCGGCGGAGGGACCGTCACCCTCAGGTACGCCTGGTGGGGGTCCGACGACCGCGCCAAGCGGATCAACCGGACGATCGCGCTCTTCGAGAAGAAGCACCCGAAGATCAAGATCAAGACAGACTTCCAGCCCTACGCCGACTTCTGGAAGAAGTTCAACACCCAGGCCTCGGGCGGCAACCCGCCGGACGTCTTCCAGAACGCCATCGGCTTCCTGCGCAAGTACGACGAGAAGAACGTGCTGCTCGACCTCACCGAGCAGGCCAGGGCCGGAAACCTGAGGCTGGACGGCTTCCGGGCCGGTCTGGAGAAGTTCGGCGAGGTCGACGGCAAGCTGCTGGGCGTGCCGGTGGGCAGCAACTCCATGGCCCTGGTCATCGACAAGGCTCTGTTCGCCCGGGCCGGCATCACCCCGCGCCCGGGCTGGACCTGGGGCGAGTTCCACGCCGCGCTCGCCAAGATCCGGGACACCCAGGGCAGGGCCGGAGACAGCGGGATGTACGGCGTGATGTACCTGTACGACCTCCACCTGCGCCAGCACGGCAAGGCGTTCTTCACCAAGGACGGGCTCGGCTTCACCGAGGCCGATCTCACCGAATGGTGGACCACGGCGTACGCCGGGGTGCGGTCGGGCATCCACGCGGCCCCCGGCAAGGTCGCCCAGGTCAAGCCGAAGTCGGCCGTCACCGCCGAGCTCGCCGCCGCCGAGTTCACCTGGGACAACTTCGCCGTGCGGTACTCCGCCGAGGGCAAGAGCCAGTACGGGCTCGCGCCCATCCCGACGACCGACGGCAAGAAGACCGGCCAGTACCTGGGATCGCTCATGCTCAGCGGCTCCAGGCGCACCAAGCACCCTGCCGAAGTGGCCCAGTTCATCGACTTCATGGTCCATGACCCGGAGGTCGCCACGATCATGGGCTTCGACCGCGGGGTCCCGGCCACCACCGCCCAGTACGAGGCGTTCGAGCCGACCGACCCGGTGGCCCAGCAGATCGCCGCGTACGAACAGCAACTGGTGGACACCGGCGTCCTGGAGACGATCACCCCGCATCCGGCGGGCGCAGACGTCTGCGAGTCGGCCTTCCTGCGTCTCGCGGAGGAGATGGCGCTGGGCAGGCGCTCCGTGGGAGACGCGGTGAAGCAGTACTTCACCGAGGCCAAGACGGCGCTCGGTTCTTGATGGGATCCGCCGTGACACACGTACCGACGACACCCTCGACGGAGTCGCCCCCGTGCCCGCGAACGGAACCCGGCACCCCGGGCTCCGCGCGCGGGGGCGGCGCGACGGCCCCCGCACGGAACACCGGCCCCCGCCGGGCACGCCGGGACAACCTGGCCGGATACCTCTTCATGTCCCCGTGGATCGCCGGATTCCTCCTGCTCACCGCGGGACCGATGGTCGCCTCCCTCTACTTCGCCTTCACCGACTACAACCTCTTCGACGCCCCGCGGTGGATCGGCCTGCGGAACTTCACCGAGATGTTCGCCGACCCGCGCTGGCGCACCTCGGTGGAGGTGACGAGCTGGTACGTCGTCATCGGCACCCCGCTCAAGCTGGCCGCCGCGCTCGGCGTCGCCCTGCTGCTCAACCAGAACCGCAAGGGGCAGGGCTTCTACCGTGCCGCGTTCTACGCGCCCTCGCTGATCGGCGCGAGCGTCTCCATCGCCATCGTCTGGCGGGCGATCTTCTCCGACGACGCCGTGGTCGACCGGACCCAGCAGCTGTTCGGCATGGACCCCGGCGGCTGGATCGGCGACCCGGAGCGGATCGTCTACAGCCTGGTGGCCCTGACCGTCTGGCAGTTCGGCGCCCCGATGGTGATCTTCCTCGCCGGACTCAAGCAGGTGCCGCGCGAGCTGTACGAGGCGGCCGAGATGGACGGGGCCGGCCCCTGGCGCCGGTTCTGGAGCATCACCCTGCCGATGATCTCGCCGGTGCTCTTCTTCAACGTGCTCCTGGAGACCATCCACTCCTTCCAGATCTTCGGCTCCGCCTACATCCTCGGCGGGCAGGGCAACACCTGTGGACCGGCCGACGCCACGCTCGTCTACACCTGTTACCTCTACATCCAGGGCTTCGAGAACAGCCGCATGGGCCTGGCCTCCGCGATGGCCTGGATGCTGCTGCTCGCCGTCGGTCTGGTGACCGCGGTGCTGTTCTGGTCCCAGCGGCGCTGGGTGCACTACGAGGAGGCGGCTCGATGAGGACCCCGACGACGCCGATGACCCCGACCCCGCCCCCGACCCCGACGACCCCGCCGCCGACGATCACGCACGCGTCGAGGCGTACGGGTTCGGTCGCCTGGCACCTGGGGGCGCTGGCCGCTCTCGCGGTGGTGCTGTACCCGGTCGTGTGGGTGATCGGCGGCTCGTTCAAACCGAACGCCGACATCGTGGGCAGTCTGGAGCTGTTCCCCGCCGATCCGGTCCTGGAGAACTACAGCCGGCTCGCCGACGGCATCGCGGACATCCCGATCTCCACGTTCTTCGTCAACTCGCTCTTCCTGGCCGTCGGCTCGGTGGTCGGCGTGCTCCTGTCCTGCTCGCTGGCGGCCTACGCCTTCGCCCGGATCGGGTTCGCCGGGCGCGGGGTGCTCTTCTCGGTGATGATCGGCACGCTGCTGCTGCCGTACCACGTGCTGCTCATCCCGCAGTACGTGCTGTTCCAGAAGCTGGAGCTCGTCAACACCTACACGCCGCTGCTGCTCGGCAAGTACCTGGCGACGGACGCCTTCTTCGTCTTCCTGATGATGCAGTTCATGCGCAACCTGCCGAAGGAGCTGGACGAGGCGGCCCGCCTGGACGGCTGCGGGCATCTGCGGATCTACTGGTCGATCGTGCTGCCGCTGTGCCGGCCCGCGCTGATCACCAGCGCGATCTTCACCTTCATCAACGCCTGGAACGACTTCATGGGGCCGTTGATCTATCTCAACGAACCCGAGAAGTACACCGTGTCCCTCGGCCTGAAGATGTTCGTCGACCAGGACGGGCTGGCCAACTACGGCGGAATGATCGCCATGTCACTGGTGGCGCTGCTGCCCGTACTGCTCTTCTTCCTCGCCTTCCAGCGGTATCTGATCGACGGCATGGCCACGTCGGGACTGAAGGGCTGAGGGGATGCTCAAGCCGCGGACCCTGACCAGGTTCGGTGTCTTCGCCGAGTGCCTGCTCGTCGGGGTGTGGATCGCGCTCGCGGCCCTGCCGGTGGTCACCCTGCCGGCGGCGCTGGCCGCCGGCGCGGCGCATCTGCGCCGCTGGACCGGCGACGAGGAGAGCGGCTGGCGGTCCTTCGTCGCCGACCTGCGTTCCGCCGCGCGCCGAGGCTGGCTCGTGGGGATCGGGGCATGGGCGGCACTCGCGCTGTTCTGGGCGGACCTCGCGATCGTACGGGCGGGGCTGCCGGGGGGCCGCCTCATCGGCGCGGTCGGGGTCCTGGTGATGATCGGACTGGCCGTCACCGTCCTGCGCGCGAGCGTGGCGTGGCGGCCGGGGGCGTCGTGGCGCGCGCTCCTGCGGGGCGCGGGCCGCCGCACGGTCGTGGACCCCGCGGGCTCGCTCCTCGTCGTCTGCGGATGCGCCGTGATCGCGGCCTCGGCGTGGTTCGCGGCGCCGCTGGCGGCTCCGGCGCTGGGGATGCTCGTGGCCGCGACGCTGGCGGTGGAACGGCGCGCCGTCGCCTCGTAGGAACGCACCGGCCGGCCGGTTCCGACCCGGCCGGCCCTGTCTCACCCGGTCGGTCGTGCGGCTCGCGGAGTCTCCGTCGAGCCCTCGAATGTCATGCTCATGAAAGGATTCGCATGTCCTCCCTTCCTCGCAGGTCTCTGCTCAAGGCCGCCGCCGTCGCCGGTGCCGCCGCCCAGTTCAGCTGGGCGCTCGGGCGGGGCGACGCGCGAGCCGCCACCACCACCGCCGGGGCCGCGGCCGCCGACCGGCCCGCGACCGTCACCTGGTTGGAGAACGGCGGACTGGGCGCCGCGCCCGGCTCCACCTTCGGCGTGCCCTGGCCCAAGGGCGCGCACCCCGCCGACCGGACCTTCGCGCTCACCACGGCCGACGGCAAGGAGGTCCCCGTACAGACCTGGACCACCGCCCGCTGGCCCGACGGCTCGCTCAAGTGGACCGCGCACGCCGTCGGGCCGGAGGCCGCCGGGGCGGAGAGGTTCACGCTCGCCCCGGGCACCCCGGCGACCGCGAACCGGCAGATCACCGTCACCGAGTCCGACCGGCGGATCACCGTCGACACCGGCACGATCAGGGCGGTGATCTCCCGCGACGGCGAGAAGCTCGTCGAGTCGGTGGTACGCGACGGAGTGCGGATCGCCACCGACGGGCGGCTGGTGCTGCTGCGCCAGAGCGACCTCGACGACGGCGACCAGGGCAACGCGAAATGGGAGCGGTTCGACGGCGAGATCGCCGGCGCCACCGTCGAACAGCGCGGACCCGTCCGAGCCGTGGTCCGGATCGACGGCAAGCACCGCAAGGCCGGACGCAGCTGGCTGCCCTTCTCCGTGCGCCTCTACTTCTACGCCGGTGCCGAGTCCTTCCGTATGGTGCACACCATCACGTACGACGGAGACCAGAACAAGGACTTCATCCGCGGCCTCGGCGTCCGGTTCACCGTCCCGATGCGTGACGCCGCCTACGACCGTCACATCCGCATCGCCGGCGAGGGCAAGGGGTTCCTCACCGAGGCCGTCCAGGGCATCACCGGCCTGCGCCGCGACCCCGGCGCCGCCGTCCGCAAGGCCCAGGTCGCGGGCGCGAGGCTGCCCGACCCGGCCACCTGGGACCAGCGGGTCACCAGCCGGCTGCGGTACATCCTCACCTGGGGCGACTACACCCTCTCCCAGCTCTCCGCCGACGGCTTCACCCTGCGCAAGCGCACCAAGGCCGGACACGGCTGGATCCCGGCCGGCGGCGGTGGACGGGCGAACGGCTTCGGCTACGTCGGCGGCGTCACCGGCGGGCTCTCCTTCGGCCTGCGGGACTTCTGGCAGAAGCACCCCGCCCAGCTCGACATCCGCGGCGCCGCCGGCGACGCCGCCGAGGTGACGCTCTGGCTCTGGTCGCCCGAGGCCCAGCCCATGGACCTGCGCTTCTACCACGACGGTATGGGACAGGACACCTTCCCCGAGCAGCTCGAGGGCCTCAACATCACCTACGAGGACTACGAGCCCGGCTTCGGCACCCCCTACGGCATCGCCCGCACCAGCGAGCTGATGTTCTGGGCCAACGCGTCCACCCCCACCGCCGACACGCTCGTCGCCCAGGCCGCCGCCGTCTCCACGCCGCCGCAACTCGCCGCGAGCCCCGAGGACCTCAGCCGGGCGGGTGTCTTCGGCGGCCTCTTCGCCCCCGTGGACCGCTCCACCGCCGCCAAGGCGACGATCGAGGACCACCTCGACTACCTCTTCACCTACTACAAGGACCAGGCCGAGCAGCGCCGCTGGTACGGCTTCTGGGACTACGGCGACATCATGCACACCTACGACGAGGACCGGCACCAGTGGCGGTACGACGTCGGCGGCTACGCCTGGGACAACTCCGAACTCTCGCCCGACCTGTGGCTCTGGTACGCCTACCTGCGCTCCGGCCGCTCCGACATCTTCCGCTTCGCCGAGGCGATGACCCGCCACACCGGCGAGGTCGACGTCTACCACCTCGGCACCTGGGCCGGCCTCGGCACCCGCCACGGCGTCCAGCACTTCGCGTGCAGCGCCAAGCAGCAGCGCATCTCCACGGCCGTCTACCGACGGCCCTACTACTTCCTCACCGCCGACGAACGCGTCGGCGACCTCATGCACGCCCTCGTCGACTCCGACGAGACCTTCCTCGTCCTCGACCCGATCCGAAAGATCCGCACCGAGCCGTACACCCCGGACCGCCACGCCCTCTCCATCGGCTTCGGCACGGACTGGAGCGGCCTCGCCGCGGCCTGGCTCACCGAGTGGGAGCGCGGCGGCCCCAAGGCGGCGAAGGCCGAGGCCCGGCTGCGCTCCACCATGGAGACCATCGCCGCCCAGCCCAACGGGTTCGTCCAGGGCACCGGTCTCTACGACCTCGACACCGGCCGCTTCGCCGTCGCCACCGAACCCGTCGTCGGTGTCTCCCACCTCTCCGCGATGTTCGGGCTGGTCGAGATGTGCGCCGAGCTCATCGACCTCGTCGACATGCCCGCGTTCAAGAACGCCTGGCTCGACTACTGCCGCTACTTCAACGCCACCAAGGCCGAACAGGCCGCCCGGTACGGAAAGAACTTCGGCACGCTGCTCCTCTTCCAGGGCCATTCCCGTCAGGACGCCTACGCTGCTGCCCAGCTGAACGACCCCGCCCTCGCCCGGCGCGCCTGGGCCAAGTTCCTGGCGAGCGACGGCTACACCTCGGCGATGGTGTGGGACAAGACGCCGGTCCAGGGGCCCGCCGCCCTCGAACCGGGCTACGAACACCTGTGGATCAGCACCAACACCACGGCCCTGTTCGGGCTCGCCGCCATCCAGAACCTCGCCCTCGTCGGCGACAGCCTCCCCGCGTAGAGAAGAAGGAACGATGAGACGCACCCCCCTGCTCGTCGCCGCCGCGATCGCCGTCACCGCCCTGAGCGGCGCCCCGGCCCACGCCGACAGCCCGTACGGCCAGGGCCTCGACCACTGCGCGCCCTCCGGGTCGGGCCCGCTCGTCTGCCACTTCGACGTGGCGCCCGGAACGTACGACGTCGAGGTCACCCTCGGCGGGGACACCGCCGGGGCGACCTCCGTCACCGGTGAGACCCGCCGCGCCCTGCTGGCCGAGACTCCCACCGGGGCCGGGGAGCGGATCCGGCGCTCCTTCACCGTGGACGTCCGTGAGCCCGAGGGCCAGCCGACCGGCCCCGCCGGAAACCCGGGGCTGGACCTCGCCTTCGGCGGCACGGCGCCGCAGGTGGCCGGCGTGCGGGTCACTCCGGCCCCCGCCGCTCCCCGGATCTTCGTCGTCGGGGACTCGACCGTGTGCGACCAGCCGGGGGAGCCGTACGCCGGCTGGGGACAACAGCTGCCGCGGTACCTGAAGCGCGGCATCGCCGTCGCCAACCACGCCGACTCCGGCGAGAGCACCGTCAGTTACCTGGCGAACCCCGCCCTCTTCCCGACCGTCCGGCCCCTGATCAGGCCCGGGGACCCGGTCCTGATCCAGCTCGCCCACAACGACAAGCAGACGGACGCCGAGACCTACCGGGCGAACCTCACCACCCTCGTCGAAGGGGTACGGGAACGGGGCGGACGGCCCGTCCTCGTCACACCGATCGTGCGCCGCTGGTTCAACGCCGACGGCACCCTGGACAACGGCACCGCCTTGCTCGTCAACGCCCTCGGAGTGGACCACCCGGCCGAGATCAGACGCCTCGCGGCCGGCCTCGGCACCCCGCTGATCGACCTGACGGCCCTGACCAAGGCGCGCGTCGAGGAACTCGGCCCCCAGGCGTCCACGGCGCTCTACCTGACGACCGAGAAGCGGGACAACACCCACACCTCGGTCCGCGGGGCCACCGAGTACGCGGCCCTGGTCCTCACCGAGCTGCGCGCCCAGGGGATCGTCCCGGAGCGCCTGATCCGCTGAGACCGGACGCGCCGAGCCCTGTCGACGACCGGCGCCCACGCGCCGCCGTCGACAGGGCGAACGTCACCCGACTTTCCTAGCGGCCCGCGCGGCGCTTGTTCCACACGTCGAAACCGACCGCCGCGAGCAGCACGAGCCCCTTGATGACCTGCTGGTAGTCCGTGCCGATACCGACCAGCGACATGCCGTTGTTCAGGACGCCGAGCACCAGCCCGCCGATCACCGCGCCCGTCACCGTGCCCACGCCGCCGCTCATCGAGGCGCCGCCGATGAACGCCGCCGCGATCGCCTCCAGTTCGAAGTTCAGGCCGGCCTGCGGCGTGCCCGCGTTCAGCCGCGCCGCGTACACGCAGCCGGCCAGGGCCGCCAGGGCCCCCATGTTCACGAAGACCAGGAAGGTGACGCGCTTGTCCTTGACGCCCGAGAGCTTCGCCGCCGCCTTGTTGCCGCCGAGCGCGTACACATGGCGTCCGACGACCGCGTTGCGCATCACATAGCCCAGGCCGATCAGGAGCACGCACAGCACGAGCATCACGACGGGGACGCCGTGGAAGCTCGCCAGGGTGAGGGTGAAGGCCACGATCGCCGCCGTCATGGCCACGCACTTCAGCACCCACAGGCCGGTCGGCAGCACGTCGAGCTCGTACGCCGTCTGCCGCCGCCGGTCGCGCCACTCCCGCAGCAGCAGGAAGACGACCGTGACGAGCCCGATGAGCAGGGTCGGGTTGTGGTACTGGGTGTACGGCCCCATCTCCGGGATGAAGCCCTTGGCGAGGTTCTGGAAGCCCTCGGGGAACGGCGCCAGGGAGCGGCCTTCGAGGAAGATCTGGGTCAGGCCGCGGAAGAGGAGCATCCCCGCGAGGGTCACGATGAACGACGGGATGCCGAGATACGCGATGAAGTACCCCTGCCACGCGCCCGCGGCCGCTCCGACCAGCAGGGAGAGGATGAGGGCCAGCACCCAGGGCATGTCGTGGCGGACCATCATCACCGCGGACAGCGCTCCCACGAAGGCGGCCAGCGAGCCCACGGAGAGATCGATGTGCCCGGAGATGATGACGATCATCATGCCCATGGCAAGGATGAGGATGTAGCTGTTCTGCTGGATGAGGTTGGAGACGTTGTTCGGCAGCAGCAGCGTGCCGTCGGTCCAGATCTGGAACAGGACGACGAGGAAGACGAGCGCGACGAGCATCCCGTACTGGCGCATGTTCGCCCGCAGGGTCCGCACGAGCAGGGCGCCGGCCGACGGGGGCGCCGGACGCGGCGGCACCGTGTCCTGCGCGGAGGGGGTCGTGGTGGTCATGGCGGGCCTCAGCTCCTGCTCATGGTCATGTGACGCATCAAGGTTTCCTGGGTGGCCTCGGCGCGGGCGACCTCACCGGTCAGCCGGCCCTCGGCCATCGTGTAGATCCGGTCGCACATCCCGAGGAGCTCCGGCAGCTCCGAGGAGATGAACAGCACGGCCTTGCCCTGTGCCGCGAGCCGGTCGATGACGGTGTAGATCTCGTACTTGGCGCCGACGTCGATACCCCGCGTCGGCTCGTCGAGGATGAGCACGCGCGGGTCGGCGTGGATCCACTTGCTCAGCACGACCTTCTGCTGATTGCCTCCGGACAACCGCCCGACCTGCTCGAACACGGTGGGCGTCCGGATGTTCAGGGTGGTGCGGTACCGCTCGGCGACCTTGCGCTCGAGGTGCTCGTCGACGGCTCCGCGCCGCCGCATCCCGGCGAGGGAGGGCAACGAGACGTTGCGGTGCACGGTGTCGTCCAGATGCAGCCCGTACCGCTTGCGGTCCTCGGTCACGTAGGCGAGACCCGCCTCGATCGCGGCCGGGACGTCACCGGTCGACGCCTCCCGGCCGTCGATCTCCACCGTCCCCGCGACGTACCGTCCGTAGGAACGGCCGAAGACCGACATCGCGAGTTCGGTGCGCCCGGCCCCCATGAGACCGGCGATCCCGACGATCTCGCCCCGGCGCACCGTCAGCGAGACGTCGTCGACGACCGTGCGCCGGTGGTCGACCGGATGGCGTACGGTCCAGCCCCGCACCTCCAGCGCCACCCGGCCCGCGTCCTCGCCCTCGTAGACGGTCCGTTCGGGGAAGCGGTGGTCGAGGTCGCGGCCGACCATGCCGCGGATGATCCGGTCCTCCGACAGGTCCGGATCGGCGCCGGGGGCAGGCCGGACGGGCAGGGTCTCGATGGTGCGGCCGTCGCGGAGGACGGTCACCGTGTCGGCGATCCGCCGGATCTCGTTCAGCTTGTGGGAGATGACGACGGAGGCGATGCCCTCCGCGCGCAGCTCCAGGATCAGTTCGAGCAGCTTCGCGCTGTCCTCGTCGTTGAGCGCCGCCGTCGGCTCGTCGAGGATGAGCAGCCTCACCTCCTTGGACAGCGCCTTGGCGATCTCCACCAGCTGCTGCTTGCCGACGCCGAGGTCCGCGACGGGGGTGTGCGGGTTCTCGCGCAGTCCGACCCGTTCGAGGAGGCGCTTGGCGCTGCGCAGGGTGTCGTTCCAGTCGACGATGCCGCGCCGGGCCTGCTCGTTGCCGAGGAAGATGTTCTCGGCGATCGACAGGTGGGGGACCAGCGCGAGCTCCTGATGGATAATCACGATGCCCCGGCGCTCGCCGGCCCGGATGTCCTTGAAGGACACCTGTTCGCCCTCGAAGCGGATCTCTCCCGCGTAACTGCCGTGCGGGTGGACGCCGCTGAGCACCTTCATCAGAGTCGACTTGCCCGCACCGTTCTCCCCGCACAGGGCGTGTATCTCGCCGGGGCGGACGATCAGGTCGACGTCGCTGAGCGCGGTGACGCCCGGGAAGGTCTTGGTGATGCCGCGCATCTCGAGCACGGGCGGCCGGGTCACGAGAGCTGTCCCGCGGTGAAGTACCCCTCGCGGACCAGCAGCTGGGTGTTCGACCGGTCGATGCTGACCGGGTCGAGCAGGTACGACGGTACGGTCTTCTTGCCGTTGTCGTAGTCCTTGACGTTGTTGACCTCGGGCTTCTTGCCGTTCAGCACGGCGTCGCCCATGGCGACCGCTCGCGCGGCCAGCTTGCGGGTGTCCTTGAAGACGGTCTGGGTCTGTTCCCCGCGGATGATGGACTTGACCGAGGCCAGCTCGGCGTCCTGGCCGGTCACGATCGGCAGGGGCCGGCTCGCGGTGCCGTAACCCGCGCTCTTGAGGGCGGAGATGATGCCGATGGAGATGCCGTCGTACGGCGAGAGGACCGCGTCGACGCTCTCCTCGCCGTAGTTCTTGCTGATCAGGTCGTCCATCCGCTTCTGCGCGGTGCCACCGTCCCAGCGCAGCGTGGTCGCCTGGTTCATCTTCGTCTGGCCGCTGCGGACGACGAGCTGCCCGCTGTCGAGGTACGGCCGCAGCACCTTGAGGGCGCCGTTCCAGAAGTACCGGGTGTTGTTGTCGTCCGGCGACCCGGCGAACAGCTCGATGTCGTACGGCTTGCCCGCGCCCTTGGCGGGCGCGCCCAGCTTCAGCCGCTCGACGATGTACCGGGCCTCCAGCTCGCCGACCCGTTCGTTGTCGAAGGAGGCGTAGTAGTCGACGTGCTCGGTGCCCATGATGAGCCGGTCGTAGGAGATCACCGGGATGCCCGCGTCATGGGCGCGCTGGAGGACCTCGGTGAGGGCGGAGCCGTCGATGGCGGCGATCACCAGGAGCCGGCGCCCCTTGGTGATCATGTTCTCGATCTGGGCGATCTGGTTCTCGACCTTGTCGTCGCCGTACTGCAGATCGGTGTCGTAGCCGGCCTGCCGGAACTGCTTCGCCATGTTCTCGCCGTCGGCGATCCACCGCTCCGAGGCCTTGGTCGGCATGGCGAGCCCGATGGTGCCGCCCTTGCCGGCGTCGGGCTGGTAGCGGCTGCCGCCGCGGGCCTCCTGGCCGCAGGCGGTCAGCAGGGTGGTGAGCAACGCGGCCGCGGCCGCGGCGCGCAGGGTGCGGGTGCGCATGGTCAGTTCCCTTCGGGGGTGGGGAAGCGCCGGAGCTCGCCCGGCAGCCGGGAGCCGAGCGGGGACATGCCCCCGTCGGCGCCGTGCCGGGCCAGCAGATCGAGGACGAGCCGCCCGCGCCGGACCCGCTCGCGTGCGGTGGCCAGGGCGTGCTCGCGCAGGTGGGCCCCGTACGGGTAGATGCCGGGGGACCTGCTGAGGCCGAACTTGAGGTAGAGCGGGGCGCCGCGCCGGATCAGCTCGGCGGTCTCGTACATCCGGACGAAGCCGCCGAGGTCGTCGGGCGCCTCGATGTAGAGGTCCATCGGGGCGCGGCTGACCCGGCGGATCTCGGTGAGGTGGGTGAGGGTGAGGTCGGAGGGGATGTTGAGGGAGTCCGCCCCGAGGTGCTCGTGGACCGCGTACGCGGCCGGGTTGACCGGGCCGATGAGCGCGGAGACCTTGAGTGTGGTGTCGGCCGGCAGCAGGCCCGCGGCCCGCAGCCGGTGCAGCGTCCACAGCACGCCCTCGTCGGCGACCAGGAGACAGCGGACCCCCAGACCCGTGGCGCGCAGGGCGTCCTCCACGCAGCCGGCGAGCGCGTCGTGCCCCCGGGCGCGCAGCCCGGCTCCGCCGGAGTCGGTGCGGGTGGCGGCGCCGATGTCCCAGCTGCCGCGCGGCCCGGTGAACAGGCAGAGTTCGACGTTCCGTTCGGCGCAGGCACCCACCATCTCGGTGATCTCGTCGTCCGTGAGCATCCAGACGCCGCTGCCCTGGCTGATGCGGTGGACGGGCACGTCGAGCCGGGAGCTCTCCTTCAGGACGGCAGCCAGCGCCTCCGGCCCTTCGACGGAGGGGATCTCGGTCCGCCAGGCGCCGCCGTCCGGAAAGGTGTGCGGCGAGGTCTCGGCCGGGTCCGACGGCGGCACGGGATGTCCGATCCCGGCGAGCGCGGCGGCGCCGGGGCGGCGGGGGGCGGAGGACGTGGGCACAGGACTCCTCTGTTCGAAATACCGGACGACGTCCGGAACGTGGGGTGTACGGCGGTACGGGGTCACCGGGGGCTTCCGTGGTGCGGAGTCACCGGGGACCTCCGTGGTGCGGAGTGGCTCGGCACCCGCGGTGCGGGTCCGAGCGGGGCTTCCGTACCGCCGTACGGGTCGTCGCGGCGCCCGGTCAGGGGCGCAGCAGCACCTTGCCGGTCCGGGGATCGCCGCCGCCGACCAGGGCGACGGCCTCCTCGAACCGTTCGAGCGGGAACTCATGGCTGATCAGCGGCGCCGGATCGAGCAGCCCGAGACCGAAGGCCCGTACCGCGTCCGCCCAGGCGGCGGACGGCGCCCCGAAGACGCTCCGGATCTCCAGCTGGCTGAGCGAGAGATGGACGGGATCGATACCGATCGCCCCGGGCGTGAACATCCCCGTCAGGACGACCCGGCCTCCCCTGCGGGCCAGCAGGCAGGAGGCGGCGGCCGTGGACGACGCCCCGGCCGTCTCCACCACCAGGTCGAAGCGGCCGGCCGCCGCCTCGGCCTGCTCCGGGGTCAGCGCCTCGCTCGCCCCGTGCCGCAACGCCTGCTCGCCTCGCGCGCCGCGCGGGTCGACGACGGTCAGTTCGGCCGGCGAGGACGCGGCGAGCCACTGCACCGCGAGCAGCCCCAGCGTGCCGGCGCCGACGACGGCCACCCGCTCGCCGGGGCGGGGCCGCCCGGCGCGGACGGCGGCGGCCACCACGGCCGCCGGCTCGAGGAGCGCGGCGGCGCGCAGATCCGCGTCCTCGCGCAGAAGGTGCAACAGCCGTGCCGGCACGACCACATGGTCGGCGAACGCGCCCGGCTCGGTGAAACCGGTCTCGGCGTACCCGGCCGTGCACAGGCTCGTCTCGCCGCAACGGCACCGCTCGCAGGTCCCGCAGGCGCGGAAGCCC
Source organism: Streptomyces sp. NPDC029139 (assembly GCF_055564335.1). Taxonomy (NCBI): domain Bacteria; kingdom Bacillati; phylum Actinomycetota; class Actinomycetes; order Kitasatosporales; family Streptomycetaceae; genus Streptomyces; species Streptomyces sp. NPDC029139. The sequence continues at coordinate 350,104 of NZ_JBVHWN010000006.1, forward strand.
TCCGCCACGCATCCGCGCCCCAGCAGAGAGACGTCGACACCCGGGCCGACCGCCTCCACGGTGCCGGACCATTCATGGCCGGGGGTGACGGGGTAGCGGACATAGGCGGGGTCGCGGTGGCCGTCGTACACCTCCCGGTCGCTCATGCAGACACCGGCCGCGGCCACCCGGACGCGCACCTCGCCGGGGCCCGGCTCGGGCGTCTCCCGTACCACCAGATGGTGTTCGCCCGGTTTCCCGACGACGATCGCGCGGCTCACTTCGGTGCCCTCCGCTCCCAGCCCTCGGCCCAGAGGTCGAAACGGGCCCGCTGCTGGGGGAATTCGGCCGCCGCGTCCACGTCCAGTTCCACCCCGAGGCCCGGCGCGTGCGACACCTCGAAGCAGCCCGTCTCCGGGTCGACCTGGGGCGCGCCGCGCACGACCTTCTTGATCTCCGCGTCCGCGAAGTCGTTGAAGTGCTCCAGGATCTTGAAGTTCGGCGTACAGGCGGCGAGTTGCAGCGAGGCGGCGGTGAGGACCGAACCGCCCACGTTGTGCGGTGCGACGAGCATGTAGTGCGTCTCGGCGGTGGCCGCGAGCTTGCGGGTCTCCAGAATGCCGCCGATGTGCCCGAGATCCGGCTGGATGATGTCGGCCGCCTGCGACTCGAACAGCTCCCGGAACTCGATCCGGTCGTGGATGCGCTCGCCGGTGGCGATCGGCATGTCGACCTTGGCGGCGACCTTCTCCAGCGCCTTCAGGTTCTCCGGCGGAACCGGCTCCTCCAGCCACGCCGGACGGAAGGGCGCCAGCTCGCGCGCCAGCCGGACCGCCGTGGAGGGTGAGAACCGGCCGTGCATCTCCAGCATCAGTTCCGTGTCCGGTCCGATCGCGTCACGCACCGCCTCGATCAGCGACACCGCGTACCGCGTTCCCCCGGCGTCCAGTTCCAGATGACCCGTGCCGAACGGGTCGATCTTCAGTGCGCGGTAGCCCCGGGCCACCACCTCCTGTGCCGCCTTGTGGTACGCCTCCGGCGTCCGCTCGGTGGTGTACCAGCCGTTGGCGTACGCCTTGACGCGGTCCGTGACCTTGCCGCCGAGCAGCTGCCAGACCGGCACGCCCAGCGCCTTGCCCTTGATGTCCCAGCAGGCCATCTCGACGACCGCGATGCCGGACATCACGATCTCGCCGGCCCGCCCGTAGTCGCCGTACTTCATCCGCCGGACGAGGTCCTCGACCGCGAACGGGTCGGAACCCGCGATGTGGTTGGCCTCGGCCTCCCGGAGATAGCCGACCAGGGCGTCGGTGCGGCCCAGCATGCGTGTCTCGCCGACGCCCGTGAGGCCCTCGTCGGTGTGGACCAGGACATAGGTGAGATTGCGCCAGGGGGTGCCGACGACATGAGTGGTGATTCCCGTGATGCGCACGGCGGGTGCTCCCTGTCTCGTTCGAGATTTCGTCACATGTTCGAAATGGTGGCGTGACCGTAAACAGCGCCTCGCCGGCTGTCAATGGCCGTGCACCCCCATTGCCGCGCGAACGACCGTGTGGTTAGCCTGTGTTCGCCATACCGATCACTGATCGGGATCTCGAACGAAGAGGGGTGGGTGGACGGCATGGGACGTCTCGTTCCCGCGGTGACCAGGGCCTTCGACATCCTGGAACTGTTCCTGGAGGGCGACGGATCACTTTCCGCCCCCGAGATCACCCGCAAGCTCCAGCTCCCGCGCACCACCACGCACGAACTGATCACCACCCTCGCCGCGCGCAACTACCTGACGCCGGTGCCGCAGCAGCCCGGCCGCTACCGGCTCGGCGTGCGCACCTACCAGCTCGGAAGCCGCTACGCCGAACAGCTCGACCTCGCCGCCGAAGGCCAGGCCGTCGCCCGCGAGATCGCCGACACCTGCGACGAGACCGTCCACGTCGCCCTCCTGGAGGACCTGGACGTCATCTACATCGCCAAGGTCGACTCCACCCACGCCGTCCGCATGGTCTCCGCGGCGGGCCGCCGCCTGCCCGCCCACTGCACCGCCGTCGGCAAGCTGCTGCTCGCCCACCTCCCCGAGGAGGAGTTCGACGCCCGCGTCGACGGCCGCGAGCTGGCCCGTATGACACCCCACAGCATCACCGACCCCGACGCCCTGCGCACCGCCCTGGCCGCGATCCGCGCCCGGGGCAGCGCCACCGAGCACCGCGAGTCCAACCCCGACGTCAGCTGCGTCGCCGCACCCGTACGGGACAGCTCCGGCCGGGTCGTCGCCGCCCTGTCCGTCTCCGTTCCCGTCATCCGCTGGAGCGAGGAGCGCGAGCGCGAACTGGCCGCGCTCGCCGCGAAGGGAGCGGACGACCTGTCGCTGCGGCTCGGCCACCGGACCGCCCGATGACACCCGAGATCGCCGTACGGGAGAGCGCCCAGCTCGGCGAAGGGCCCACCTGGGACCCGGCCGGCGCCCGGCTGATCTGGGTCGACATCCTCGGCCGCCGGCTCCACACCTACGAGCCCGACAGCGGCCGTCGCTCCCTCACCTCCGTCGACCAGCACATCGGCGCGGCCAAACCCCGCGCGGACGGCGGCCTCGTGGCCAACCTCAGGGACGGCATAGGTCTGTACGCACCCGACGGCGCGTTCTCCTGGCTGCGCCACGACCCCCTGCCGGGCCGCCGGGGCAACGACGCGGCCGTCGCCCCGGACGGCAGCCTGTGGGCGGGCACCATGCGGTACGACGAGGCACCCGGCGGCGGGAACCTCGTCCGTGTGGCCCCCGACGGCACCGCCACCACGCTCCTCGGCTCCGTCACCGTCAGCAACGGCATCGGATGGACGGCCGACGCCGCCCTCACGTACTACATCGACACCCCCACCCGACGGATCGACACCCTGCGCGTCGAGGACGGACAGGTCGTCGAACGCGCGGAGTTCGCCACCGTCGAGCCCGGCGCCGGCTTCCCCGACGGACTCACCGTCGACGCCGAGGGCTGCGTCTGGGTCGCCCTCTGGGACGGCGGACAGCTCCGCCGCTACACGCCACGCGGCACCCTCGACCGCACCGTCCACCTGCCGGTGCCCCGCCCCACCGCGTGCGCCTTCGGCGGACCCGGCCTGCGCGACCTCTACATCACGACGGCCCGCACCGGCCTCACGGACCCGGCCCCGCTCTCCGGATCCCTCCTCGTCCTGCCCGACGCCGGCCAGGGGCTGCCCGGCACGCCCTTCGCCGGCTGAGAGGGTGTCCTCGGGGTGCCCGCCCCCCCGCCCCCAGCCGTCTGGACACGCCGCTGAGCTGCCGCTTAGGGTCGGAGGCCAAGCGTCGGGCAGACATCGTCGTCGCGCCCGGAAACTGCCGCGGAGAAGTCAATGGTCACCCTCGCCGATGTCGCCCGCCACGCCGGAGTGTCGGCCAGCACCGTCAGCTACGTGCTCAGCGGCAAGCGGTCCATCTCCACGACCACCCGCGAACGCATCCAGCGGAGCATCGAGGAACTGGGCTACCGGCCGCACGCCGGCGCCCGGGCCCTGGCGAGCAGCCGCACCCAGATCCTCGCCCTGATGATGCCGCTGCGCACCGACCTGTACCTGCCGGTGATGATGGAGATCGCCATGGCCGTCACCACCACGGCCCGCACACACGGCTACGACGTCCTGCTCCTCACCGGCGAGGAGGGACCCGAGGCCGTCCGCCGGGTCGAGGGCAGCGCCCTCGCCGACGCCATGATCGTGATGGACGTGGAACTCGACGACCCCCGACTGCCCCACCTGCGGCAGGCCGAACGGCCCGCCGTGCTCGTCGGACTGCCCGCCGATCCCACCGGACTGAGCTGCGTCGACCTCGACTTCGCGGCGGCCGGCGCCCGCTGCGTCGACCACCTCGCCGCCCTCGGCCACCGGCAGATCGCCGTGCTCGGTGAACCCCCCGCCGTCTACGCACGGGGAACCGGCTTCGCGGAGCGCACCCTGACCGGGCTGCGCGCGGCGGCGGCGAAGCACGACGTCGGCCTGCTCCACCGCCCCTGCGACGGCACGTACGCGGCCGTCGCCGCCACCCTCGGCCGGATCTTCGAGGAACGCCCCGCCACCACCGCCCTCGTCGTGCAGAACGAGGCCGCCGTGGAACCCCTCCTCGCCGTGCTGCGCCAACAGGGCCTCGCCGTACCGGAGGACATCTCCGTCGTCGCCGTCTGCGCCGGCCAGGTGGCCGCCCAGGCGTCCGTACCCCTCACCGCCGTCGGTATCCCCGCCCAGGAGATGGGGCGGCGCGCGGTCGAACGCCTCGTCGCCCACCTCGACGGCCAGGAACCCCCCGGCACCGTTCTGATCGCCCCGGAACTGACCGTCCGGGGCAGCTCGGGCCAGGCCGCCGCCACGCCGCCCGCCCGCACCGATGGAGCACGCCGTGGGCATAACCGTCGATGACCCCGCCACGGAGTTCCACGCATTCTTCGAGCGCCACTACGCCGAACTCGCCCGGCTCGCTCACATGCTGACCGGAGAGCCGGACGTCGCCGACGATCTCGCGGCCGACGCGATGGTCGCGCTCTGGCACCGCTGGGACCGGGTGCGCGCCGCGGACCACCCCGTCGCCTACGCCCGGGGCGTCGTCGCCAACCTCGTCCGCAGCCGCATCCGGGGCGCCGTACGCGAGCGCCGCCGCATCGCGCTCTTCTGGGACCGGCGCTCCGAGCGCGTCGACGACCCGGACGTCCCCGTCGTCGTCGACGTCCAGACCGCGCTGCGCGCCCTGCCGTTCCGCAAACGCGCCTGTGTCGTCCTGCGCCACGCCTTCGACCTGTCGGAACGGGACACCGCGCTCGCCCTCGGCGTCTCGGTCGGTACGGTCAAGAGCCAGACGTCCAAGGGTATGGCGGAACTGCAGTCGCTCCTCGGCCCGCGGGCCGCCACCGAGCTGCTCGGAGGGAGGAAGTGATGGACGACGCCGGGCTGCGCCGGCAGCTGCGCGAGGCGGCCGACGCCCACCGGCCGGACCGCGCCCGTATCCTCGCCCGCGTCGAACGCGGCATGGCGGAGCCAGCCCCCGCCCCCGTCCGCCGCCGGCGGCCGATGAGCCGGTGGGCGAGGAGCGTCGCGGTGGCGTGCGCCGTCGCCGGCGTCCTCACCCTCGGTGCGGTCACCGCGACCGTCCTCCACCGCAGCCCCGCCCCGGCCGCCACCACGCCGTCGCCGCACCCCCTCCGGGCCGCCGGCACGATCGATCCGGGCAGCAACCGCTGGTGGGCGCAGAGCAATGTCACCGTCACCGCGTCCGCCCCGCTGACGGCCCTCGTCGTGGAACTCCGCATCGCCCGCACCGGCGGCGTCGCGAGCACGGGTCACTGGCGCACCCGCCCCGCCCAGGACTTCACGGTCTCGGTACGGGAGGAGCCCACGGCACTCGTCTACCGCTGGACCCTCGCCGCGGGCCGCACGGTCCCGCCCGGCAGCCACGTCTTCGCCGGACAGTACAACCACGCCGAGGGTGCCCGGGACGCCTCCGGGGACGCGTACATGATCACGGCGACGGACGCCCACGGCGAGGAGAGCACCGTGCGCGGCGACTTCGCGCCCTGAGGCGTGTAACGAAAGCAGGGCCGGGCGGGACTTTCGCAATACACCTAGGAGCAGGCGGGGGAGGGGGTCCAGCCGGCGAGGTAGGTCGCCTTGGTCGCCGAGGCGGCCTCGGAGACGCTGAGCTGGGGCCGGTTCTCCGGGACGAGGATCCGCGCGCCGGGGCCCGTGTTGTGGTGTTCGGCGAAGCGCTGGGACTGCCACGGGTAGGCGTCCCGCATGTTCGCGTACGGCGCTGCGGCGTCGATCCCCGGGCCGAGCACGCTGTCGCGTACGACCAGGGACGGCCAGGCGGTCGTGTCCGAGCTCGGGACCCAGGGGCGGGCGAGCTTGTAGTAGCCGTCGGGTGCCTCGCTGGTCACCCGGCAGCGGACGGCCAGGAAGCCGTGGGGGTTGGCGCCGGCCGTGGACGGGGCGAAGACGAAGCCGTGCGGGGCGGACGCGAGGTCGGTGCGCAGCAGCGTACGGAAGTGGCAGTGCTCGAAGACCGCGGTCGCCCGGCCGAAGACGAAGTCGACGTCACCCTCGACGTAGCAGTGCGCGAAGTACTGGCGGGCGAAGGCGGACAGGGCCGTCGAGTCGGCGTAGAGCGTGTCCTGATGGCCGAGGAACCGGCAGTGGAAGAAGGCGGACCGGTCGCCCTGGACCTTGAGGGCGACGGCCTGGGTGCCGGGGTTCCCCGGCAGGTCCGTGCGGAGGAAGTCGTTGGCGAAGGTGATCCACCGGGCGGTGAAGCCGTCCGCCTGGACGGTGGTGGTCGCCGAGCCGCTCGTGCCGTAGGTGCCGCCGTCCGGGCGGGGCGTACCGGCCGCGTTGTCGTACACGACGACGACATCACGCGGTTCCTCGCTCGCGCCGATCCAGGTCATCCCGGTGCGGGCCGCGCTGACGGCGACGGTCTCCCGGTAGGTGCCGGGCGCGATGACCAGCGTCCAGCCGCCGCCGCTCGCGGCGTTCACCGCCGCCTGGACGCTGGTGTGATCGCCGAGGCCGCCTGGGTGGACGTACAGCGTGCGCGCGTCGCGCCGGGCGGCGGGCGACCCGAACCGGCCGAAAGGCGCGCGGGGCCTCGCCGCCGAAGGTGTGGAGGCCAGGCCGGCGGACAGGGCCGCGCCGGCGCCCGCGACGAGCAGCGCCCGGCGCCCGATCGAGGGGTGTGATGGAGACATGACAACAATCCTTCGCTGGGGAGGGGGTACGGAGGGAGGGACAGGAGACGGGGCGGACACGCCCGTACGGGTGGGCCCGCCCCCGCCTCCGGTGCGGAACGTCAGCGCAGTCGGCCCGCGCCCGCGCGGTGGCCGACCAGGCCCGGCACGGCCTGCGGGACGTCGACCCGGCCGCGCAGCACCGGCGTCCAGCCGGCGCCGTCACGCAGGATCTCGCCCGGGAACTCGGCGTTGTGGACCGCGAGCAGATCGACGGCCCGGCCGTTGACGAGGTTGCCCGCCGTCGTGACCGGGGCGTCCTTCCACTTCTTCAGGATCGCCCCGGCGGAGACGCCCGCCGGCAGCGTGAACGTGTTCTTCTCCGCGACGAGTTGGGACTCCTGCCCGATGCCGAGGCTGTACGCGTATCCCGAACGGGGGACGACGAAGTGGTTGTTGTACGCGTCGACCTTGCCGAAGCGCACCCGGGGGGCCCGCTCGATCACGTTCTTGAAGAGGTTGTGGTGCAGCGTGACCCGCAGCTTGCCGCGGTCGGTCGCGCCCGCGCTGTCGCTGTTGCCGATCATCAGCGTCTTGTCGTGGTCGGCGAAGACGTTCCACGACGCGGTGACGAGGTCCGCGCCGCGCACGATGTCCAGTTCACCGTCGTGCTGCTGGTAGATCTCGCCGTAGTGCCGGGGCAGGGAGCTGTCCGGGTGGGCGCCGTCCGTGAACGTGTTGTGGTCGATCCACACATGGGTGGAGCCGTACACGACCATGCTGTCGTACTCGGAGTTCCACGCGCCCGTCGCCCCGTCCGTCGGGTCCCACTGCGGGAAGCAGTCGAGCGGGCTCTCCATGGTCAGATTCCGGACGATGACGTTGTCGACGCCCTGTATCTGCAGGCTGCCGCCGGTGATGCCGGCGTTCCTGCCGACCCCGATGACGGTGGTGTTGGCGGGGACGTACGCCTTGATCGCCTTGCCCTGGGCGGTGGCGGACGCCGCCCGCAGGTCCTCCTGAGGGCCGCTGACCTCCTTCTCGTAGCCCCAGACCGCCGGGTCGTAGTCGGCGAGGTACCGGCCGAAGTCGTAGCCGGGGGCGGCGAAGGCCGCGCAGCCCGCGGCCGTGGCGTTCAGCGTGCCGACGACCCTGACGATCCGGGGCTCGGTGCCCTCGACGGCGAGCGCCGCGCGGAACTCCTCCCAGGTCGTCACGGTGAAGACGCGGGAGGCGTCGGCCGCCGCCCCGCCGCTCGTGCCCGTACCGTCGGACCCCCAGCCGTCACCGGCCGGCAGCGTCCGGCGGGCCGGATCGGGTACGGCGTGGGCGGCGTCGGCCGCCGCGGTGGGAGCGGTCACGCTCAGGACGAGGGCGGTGGCGCCCAACGCCCACAGACGCGTGTGTCTCATGTTCGGGTCTCCTCGGATACGGGCCAGGTGATCCACCGCGTGGGGATCTCGTCGTCGAGCCGGCGCGTGTCGCCCGGCGCGAGGACGCGGGTGTGCAGCAGCTCGGCCGCGACCAGCCGGGCCACGGCGATCGCGCCCGGCGGGTTGAAGTGCGTGTTGTCCTGCTCGGCCGGCGTCCAGTTGAAGTACGTCTTCGTCGTCTCCGGACCGAGCTTCTGCCACAGCGCCAGGGAGAGTTCCTGGATGTCGAGGAGCGCGACCCCCTCGTCCCGGGCCACCTCCCGCATCGAGGCCGGGTACTCGCCGAGGGTCTTCAGGGCCGTGCCGTTCGGGTCGAACTTCCGCCGCTCGACGGAGGTGGCGAGCACGGGCACCGCGCCCCGTTCCCGCGCCCCGGCGATGTACCGGCGCAGATTGTCCTGGTAGGTGGTCCAGGGCTCGGTGTAGCGGGTCGGGTCGGTGATCTTCTGGTCGTTGTGACCGAACTGGATCAGCAGGAGGTCGCCGGGCCGGATCTCCTCCAGGATCGCGTCCAGACGGCCCTCGTCGAGGAAGCTCTTCGTGCTGCGGCCGTTGATCGCGTGGTTGGCGACCGCGAGGTCCCGGTGGAGGAAGAAGGGGAGCGCCATGCCCCACCCCGTCTCGGGCGCGGCGTCGGCGTACTTCTGGGCGGCGGTGGAATCACCGGCGATGTACAGCGTGCGCATGCCGTGGTGTCCTCGGGGGAAAGCCGCCGCGGCGGGGGCCGCGCCCAGGGCGAGCGCGAGGCCCGCCCCGGCCGCGACCACCTGACGGCGGGTCGGACCGGTCGTCACTTCTTCTGCGACTTCCACTCGGCCTGCGCCGTGTTGAGCTGCTCGGCCAGGCTGTCCAGGAACTCCTTGGCGGTGGACTTGCCCAGCAGCACCTTCTGGAAGGCCGGCTCGTTGTCGGCCTTGGAGATGGTGTTCCAGTCCGGCAGGTAGTACGGCAGCTGCACGATCTGCGCCTTGCCGCTGAACAGCACCTCGGCGGCGAGCTTGGTGGGCTCGGCCTTCTGGATCCAGGCGTCCTTCGCCGCCTCCGTGTTGGCCGGGATGGCACCCGCCGACTCGTTCCACTTGCTGTTGGACTGGTGCGAGGCGGCGAACTCGATGAACTTCCAGGCCGCGGCCTTGTTCTTGCTGGAGGAGAACAGCCCCAGGCCGTCCACCGGGTTGGACACCTGGACGCGGGTGCCGTCGTCGGTCGTCGGGTTCGGGATGCCGCGGAACTTCTCGGTTCCCAGGGCCTTCACATGGTCCTTGTACGAACCCAGGTTGTGGTTGAGCATGCCGATCTCGCCGCTGTCCCACTGGGCGACCATCTTGGTGAAGTCGTTGTTGACGTCGGCCGCCGGGGTGTTCTTCTTGAAGAGACCGACGTACTTCTCCAGGGCCGCCACGTTCTTCGGGTCGTTGACAGTGGTCTTGTCGCCGTTCCAGAAGCTGGTGATGCCGCTCTGGCCGTACATCGCGTCGAGGGCCTGGGCGATGGAGCCCGAGCCGCCGCGGATGGTGTAGCCGAACCGGTTCTTGTCCTTGGCGGTGAGCTTGTCCGCGGCGGTGTAGAACTTCGACCAGGTGGTGGGCTCCTCCAGACCGGCCGCCTCGAACAGGTCGGTGCGGTAGTAGAGGACGCCGTTGCTCGCCGAGGTGGGAACGGTGAACAGCTTGCCCTGCCCGCCGGCCGACTTCACGCTCTCGACCATGCCCGCGTTCAGCTTGCCCTTCAGCGTGCTGGACTCCAGCCGCGCGTCGAGGGGCTCCAGGGCGTTCTGCGCGGCGATGCCGGCGAGCATCGCGGCCCCGACGCCGCCGACGTCCGGCAGGCCGCCGCCCTGGATGGCGGTGTCGTACTTGGACTGCACCTCGGTGGAGGCGATCCCGACGTACGTCACCTTGATGTCGGGGTTCGCCTTCTCGAAGTCCTTGATGATCTCCTTCCAGACGTCGGTGCGGACACCGCCGTTGTTGTCCCAGAAGGTGATCTCTCCCTTGCCCGAGCCCTCGTTGCCCTTGTCGCCTGCGGCGCCGCTGCCGTCGTCGCCGCAGGCGGTGACGGTCAGCGCGAGGACGGTGGTCAGGGCGAGGGCGGCGGCGGCTCTGCGCCTGCCGTTGCGGAAGATGGTCATCGTCGGCTCTCTTCTCTCGGGGGGATCTCACTCGGGGTGATACGGAAGGTGGTGAAGACGGCCGTTCCGGCGGGGCCCGTGCCCGTCGGAGCGGTGGCGAACAGGCCGAGCAGGGCGCCGACCCAGCGCCAGGGCGTGGCGGCGAAGACCTGGCCGGAGGGCGTGAACCCGTCGGCCGGCCGGTCGGGGGACACGGACCCACCGGCCGTGGCGCCCGGGACGCTTGCCGCGCCCGTGGCGCTTGCCGCGCCCGTGGCGCTCGGGGCGTCCGTGTCGCTCGTGCGGTACGAGAAGCGGCAGCGGGCTCCCGGGCCGATCTCGATCCTCAGCCGGGCCTGTCCCTCGGGGGCGGGCCGCGGAGGGGCCGCGTCCCGTTCCCGCTCGGCCGAGACGGGCGCGAACCGGTGCACCAGCCGGACGGCGCCGTCCGGCCCGCGCTCCAGCCCGATCCAGGTGTAGGCGTCACCCAGCACCGCGAGCCCCGCGCGGGCGCCCGGCTCCTCGCTGTCGAGCCGCAGCTCGACCTCGACGGCGCACGGGTGGGCGGGCAGCCGCTGGGTCAGGACGTGCGGGAGGGCGCGCAGATCGTCGGCGTCCTCCGCGCGGCCGCAGTTCAGCCGCAGGCCGTCGGAGGAGTGCTGGGTCGTCCACCCCTCCCGCGGGTTGGCCGTCCACTGCCACTGGCGCCCGAACCGGCCTCCGGGGAAGTCGTCGTCGGCCGCGGGAACGGACGGCGCCTGCCGGGGCAGCGCCGGCTTCGGATGGACGAGGACCGGGACGCCCTCGTCGCCGAGGACCGGCCAGCCCTCCTCGTCCCAGCGCATCGGCTGCAGATGGACCACCCGGCCGTACGCTCCGCGCTGCTGGAAGTGCAGGAACCAGTCCTCGCCCGGCCCGGTGCGCACCCAGCCGCCCTGATGCGGCCCGTTGACGTCCGTCCCGCCCTGCTCCAGGACGACCCGCTCCTCGTACGGTCCGAAGAAGTCACGGGACCGGAAGGCGCCCTGCCAGCCCGTGGCCACGCCGCCGGCGGGAGCGAGGATCCAGAACCAGCCGTCGTGCCGGTACGCCTTCGGACCTTCGAGGGTGAACCAGCCGGGGACGCGGTCCGCGTCGACGATCGTCTTCCCCTCGTCGAGGAGCTCGGTGCCGTCGGCGCTCATCCGGTGACCGGTCAGCCGGTTGTTGATCCCCGAGCGGGATTTGGCCCAGGCGTGCACGAGGTACGCCTCGCCCGTCTCCTCGTCCCACAGCGGACAGGGGTCGATCAGCCCCCGGCCCGCCTTCACCAGATGAGGGGTGGTCCACTCGCCGCGTACGGAAGGGGAGTTGGTCTGCCAGATGCCGTGGTCGGGGTCGCCCCAGAAGATCCAGAACCGGCCGTCGTGGTGGCGCAGCGACGGAGCCCAGACGCCCCCGTCGTGCCGGGGAGAGGCGTAGGAGGCCTCCGGCAGCAGACGCTCCAGGGCGTGCCCGACCAGCCGCCAGTTGACGAGGTCGCGGGAGTGGAGGAGCGGCAGTCCCGGCGCGCGGCCGAAGCTGGAGGCGGTCAGGTAGTAGTCCTCCCCGACCCGCACCACGTCCGGGTCGGACCAGTCGGCGGCCAGGACCGGGTTGCGGTACGTCCCGTCCCCCAGGTCGCCGCTCGGCCAGGCGCTTTCACGGCCCGTCATCCCGTCACCGCCTTGCGTACCAGGGCCGCTGCCGCGTCCCGGTCGAGCCGGCCGTCGGCGACGACGGTGACCACCCGGCGTACGACCGTCCCGCCGGCCGCGACGCGCAGCCGCTCCGCGGAGGCGAGCGAGGAGCCCACCCCCGGGTACTCGGCGGCGCGCACGAACCACGGGTCCCGGCGGGTCTCCTCGGTGGCGCCGGCGAAGACCAGCGTCCAGCCCTGACCCGCGAGCGCGACCCAGTCGGCCCGGGCACCGTGCACGGCCCGCTCGCCCTCCGCGTCCGCGCCGAAGACCTCCGGCGGCGCGCTCTCCAGCGGGGCCCGCCAGAAGAAGCCGCCGTAGGCCGCGCCCGGCCGGCCGTTGGTGGCCGGGCTGCCGATGGACAGCTCCTCGTCCGTCGCGTTCGTCAGCGAGAAGGTGAGGTCCAGGCCCCAGGCGCCGTCCGTGAGCGGGACGGCGGCGACCGTGCGGTGCTCACGGAGCAGGACGCGCTCGCCGGCGACCCAGCTCAGCTCCTCCACGAACCCGTCCGGGTCACGCAGTTTGAAGCCCTCGTGCCGCTGGACGCCGTGGTTGTCGAGCGCGGTGGGCCCCTGGTCCCGGACGAAGGTGCGGCCGCCCCAGAAGTTGAAGCCGGCCACGTCGGGGACGGCGACCCCCGCACCGAGGTGGTGCGGATGGTCCTCCGGCAGCTGCTCGGTGACGGGGACGCCGGACAGGGTGGAGACCGGATGCAGATAGGGGCGGGGGGAGTGGCCGGGGGCCAGCTCGGGGTGGAGCACGTACCGCGCCACCGTGTGGCTGGCGATGCGCAGGACCATCGCGGGATTCATCGGGAGTCCACCTTCGGGGTCAGGGCCCAGGGGGCACCGAGCTCGGAGTAGAGGCTGAGGGTGTCGGCGCTCGCCGCGACCATCCCGTCGACGCCGGGCACGACCCGGCGCGGCGCGCTCTCGCCCGGCTCGGTGCGCCATGCCTCGGCCGGGAGTTCGACCGGGGCGGGCGCCAGCCGGACGGCCTCGACGACCCGCATGAACGCGCCGGTCGCCTCCGGCGGTACGAGCAGCTCCGTGCCGTCCGTGAGATGGGAGACGAGGTTCTCCAGGAGGTTGGTCAGCCCGTGGACCGACTCCTCCGGGCCGTGTCCGGCCCGCTGGAGCAGCACGCGGTCCTGCTTGTACCAGAAGGTGATCCGGCCCCGGCTGCCGTGCACGACGACGTACGGATCCGAGGGCCTCTCGGCACAGAGCGTCGCGGCCACGCTGACCTGGGTGCCCCGGGTCGTGAGCACCCGGACGCACGAGGTGTCGTCGGACTCGATCGCGTTCGCCCGCAGCAGCTCCGTCTCGATGTGCTCCACGTCCTCGGCACGCGTGCTGCCGGCCAGGGCGAGCGCGGTGGCGACGGCATGGGCGAGCGGATTGGTCAGGGCGCCGTCGACGACGTCCACCCCGTCCAGGCGACGGCGGCCCGCCCAGGGCGCGCGGCGGAAGTACGCCTCGTCCCGGACCCAGGCGCCGGCCCCGCCGACCCCGAGCAGCTCACCGATCGCGCCCTCCTCGACGAGCCGCCGTACGGCGGGCACGGCGTGCGAGCCGAGCGACTGGAAGCCGATCTGGCAGGCCACCCCGGCGGCGGCCACCCCGTCGGCCATCCGCCGGAACTCCGCGAACGAGGGCGCCGGGGGCTTCTCCAGCAGCAGATGCGCTCCGTGCCGGGCGGCGATCAGGGCCAGGTCGGTGTGCGTCTGGATCGGTGTGCACACGACCGCGATCCGGGCGCCCGTCGAGGCGAGCAGCGCGTCGAAGTCGGCGGACTGCTCGGGCGTGCCGAAGCCCTCCAGCTCCTCGGCGTCGAGCGGCCGCAGTTCGCATATCCCGGCGAGGCGTACGAGGCCCATCCGCTCCAGCCGGCGGATGTTGAGCAGGTGGGAGCGGCCGTGGCCGCGGGCGCCCGCGAGGACGACGGGGAAGGGAGTGGTCGGCGTGCTCACCCCTTCACCGCCCCGGCGCTGAATCCGGTGACGAGCCACTTCTGGATGAAGGCGAAGACGATCACGACGGGCAGGGCCGCGATGACACCACCCGCGGCGAGCGCGCCCAGGTCGACGCTGTCCGCGCCCATCAGGGTGTTCAGGCCGACCGGAATCGTCTGCTTCTCCTGGCTGCTGAGGAACATCAGCGCGAACAGGAAGTGGTTCCAGGAGTGGACGAAGGCGAAGGAACCGACGGCGACCAGACCGGGGCGCAGCAGCGGCAGGACGACGATGCGGAACGCGGTGAAGCGGCTGCAGCCGTCGACCCAGGCGGCCTCCTCCAGCGAGTACGGCACGTTCTTGATGAACCCGCTGATCAGGATCATGGACAGCGGCAGCTGGAAGACGGTCTCCGCGATGATGACGCTGCCCAGCGAGTTGATCATGCTGAGGTTGGCGAAGATCTGGAACAGCGGGACCAGCAGCAGCGCGCCCGGGACGAACTGGGAGCACAGCAGGGCCAGCATGAAGCCCTTCTTGATCCGGAAGTCGAAGCGGGCCAGGGCGTAGCCGCCGGCGAGCGCGACCACCGTCGTCATCACCAGCGTCGCGAGACCGATGAGCAGACTGTTCTCGAAGAACGTCGCGAAGCTGCGCTCGGTCCACACCTTCTCGAAGTGCTCCGTGGTCATCGGCCACGGCACGAGTGAGGTCGAGCCCGACGGGCGGAGCGCGAAGAGCAGGATCCAGTAGAAGGGGACGAGGGTGAAGACGAGATAGACACCGAGCGGCAGATAGATCTGCCAGCGCGGGACCTCGTCCCAGGCGCGCCGGCGCCTGGCGGCGGCACGGAAGGGCGTCTGCGGGGGCGGTGCGGCCTCGGCCTGGGGCCGGGCGGACGCCGTGGGGGTGTCCTGGACGATCACTTGCTCTCGCCTCCGAACTTGCTCAGGCGCAGATAGACCATCGAGCAGAAGAGAAGAATCACGAAGGCCACCGTCGTGAGGGCGGACGCGTAGCCGAAGTTGTGGGCGTCGACACTGGTGTTGGCGATGTAGAGCGGGAGGGTCGTGGTCTCGCCCGCCGGGCCGCCGCCCGTCAGGGTGTAGAGCAGGTCCACGTTGTTGAACTCCCACACCGCCCGCAGCAGGGTGGAAAGGATGATCGCGTCCTTGAGGTGCGGCAGCGTGATGTGGAGGAACTGACGCAGCCGGCCGGCCCCGTCGACCTCGGCCGCCTCGTACAGGTCCTTCGGCACGGACTGGAGGTCGGCGAGGATGAGGATCGCGAAGAACGGCACACCGCGCCAGAGGTCGGCCACGACGACGGCCGGGAAGACCGTGGCGGTGTCCGAGAGCAAGGACGTGCCGTACTCCCCGATGCCCATGTCCGCGAGATAACGGGTGATACCCGTCTGGGAGTTGTAGAGCAGCACCCAGATCGCCGAGGTCAGCACCCCGGACACGGCCCACGGCGAGAAGACCAGCGCCCGCCCGAGCGCCCGGCCGACGAACGTCTGGTTGACGATCAGGGCCAGCGCCAGCCCGAACAGCAGCTGCAGGGTCACCTCCACGGCGACCCACTTCAGGCTGAAGGTCAGCGTCCCCCAGAAGTGCGGGTCGTCGGTGAAGATCCGGGTGAAGTTGTCGAAGCCCGCGAATCCGTTCCGCCAGGGCTTCGTGGGGTTGTAGTGCTGCAGGCTGTAGTAGAAGACGCTGAGCACGGGGTACGCGATGAAGCCCAGCATCAGCAGCCCGGCGGGCGCGATCAGCAGGTACGGCAGACGGCGTGGTGTCGCACCCGTGCGGCGGGGGCCGCGTGCTGTCGGTGACTCGGGTGCCTGGGGCGGTGGGGTCACGGCTGTGGCCATGACGGCGGCTCCGTTCTCGGGCGCGAAGCGCTTCGCAGACGGTGTTCGAAATCGCGAACAGGTGGAACTGGGACGGATCGGCCCGGACGTCAGCCCGCGTAGGGATCCGGGGTCGTTCCCGGCCTGGCCAGGAACTCGAAGTCACAGCCGGTGTCGGCCTGGGAGATCTGCTCGGAGTACAGCGCGCCGTAGCCGCGTTCGTACCGGGTGGGCGGGGGAGTCCACGCGGCCCGGCGCCGTGCCAGCTCCTCGTCCGTGACGTCCAGATGCAGCGTCCTCGCCTCGACGTCCAGGGTGATCAGGTCGCCGGTACGCACCAGCGCCAGCGGGCCGCCGACGTACGACTCGGGCGCCACGTGCAGCACACAGGTGCCGTAACTCGTCCCGCTCATCCGGGCGTCGGAGATCCGGACCATGTCCCGCACCCCCTGTTCGAGCAGGTGGCGGGGGATCGGCAGCATTCCGTACTCCGGCATCCCCGGACCGCCCTTGGGGCCCGCGTTGCGCAGGACCAGGACGTGCTCGGGAGTGATGCCGAGGTCCGGGTCGTCGATCGTCCGCTGCATGGTGCGGTAGTCGTCGAAGACCACGGCCGGCCCGGTGTGCTTGAGCAGCCCCGGCTCGGCGGCGATGTGCTTGATGACCGCGCCGTCCGGACACAGATTGCCGCGCAGCACCGCCACCCCGCCCTCGTCCGCCAGCGGACGCGAACGCACCCGGATGACCTCGTCGTTGTGGACCAGCGCCCCGTCGAGCTGCTCGCGCAGCGTCGCGTGCGCGACCGTCGGACGGTCCAGATGCAGCAGGTCCGTGAGCCGGGAGAGGAAGCCCGGCATACCGCCCGCGAAGTGGAAGTCCTCCATCAGGTACCGGCCGCCGGGCCGGAGGTCGGCCAGCACCGGAACCGTACGGGCGATCCGGTCGAAGTCGTCCAGGGCCAGCTTCACCCCGGAGCGCCCGGCCATGGCGATCAGATGGATGACGGCGTTCGTCGACCCGCCGAGCGACAGGACGGCGGCGACCGCGTCCTCGTACGCCTCACGCGTCAGGATCCGCGAGAGCCGCAGGTCCTGCCGTACGAGCTCCACGATCCGCATCCCCGAGGCGGCCGCCATCCGGTCGTGCCCCGACTCGACGGCCGGGATCGAGGACGCTCCCGGCATCGTCACCCCGAGCGTCTCCGCCGCGGCGGTGAGCGTCGAGGCCGTACCCATCGTCATGCAGTGGCCGGGGGAACGGGCGAGCCCGTTCTCCAGCTCCGCCATCTCACAGTCGCCGATCAGACCGGCCCGCTTGTCGTCCCAGTACTTCCACATGTCGGTGCCGGAGCCGAGGGTCTCGCCGCGCCAGTGACCCGGCAGCATCGGTCCCGCGGGGACGAACACGGCCGGCAGGTCCACCGTCGCCGCGCCCATCAGCAGCGCCGGGGTCGACTTGTCGCAGCCGCCCATCAGCACCGCCCCGTCGACGGGATAGGAGCGCAGCAGCTCCTCCGTCTCCATCGCGAGGAGGTTGCGGTAGAGCATCGGGGTCGGCTTCTGGAAGGTCTCGGACAGGGTGGAGACGGGGAACTCGAGCGGGAACCCGCCGGCCTGCCACACCCCCCGCTTCACCGCCTGCGCGCGGTCGCGCAGATGGACGTGGCAGGGGTTGATGTCCGACCAGGTGTTGAGGATGGCGATGACCGGCTTGCCCAGGTGCTCCTCCGGCAGGTAGCCCAGCTGCCGGGTGCGGGCACGGTGGCTGAACGAGCGCAGCCCGTCCGTGCCGTACCAGCGGTGGCTGCGCAGTTCCTCGGGCCCGCGGCGCCCGGACGCCTCCGGGACGTCCGTGGCCGTCACGCCCCCGGCGTCGGCACCTGCCGCGCTGCCGGCGTCCACGTGAGCCTCGCTCGCGGGATCCATCCGTGCCTCGCCGCCGGCGTTCACGCCTGCCATCCGGCGGCTATCGCGGCGACCTCGGCGCGGTCCGCCTCCGGCAGCTCGCGGCTCGGCGGACGGATGTCGCGGCGGCACAGGCCCAGGGCGGCCAGCGCCTCCTTGACGACGGTGACGTTGTCGGCGTTGCCGTTGGCGGCCCGCAGCTCCTCGAAGCGGCGGATCCGCTCCCAGACCTTCATCGCGGTGGGGAAGTCGCCGGCCCGCAGCGCGGTGAGCATCTCCAGGGAGACCGACGGGGCGACGTTGACCAGACCCGAGGTGAAGCCGGTGGCGCCGCTCGCGAAGTAGGAGGGGGCGTACGGCTCCGCGAGCCCGGCCACCCAGACGAAGCGGTCGAGACCGGCGTCGCGGGCGAACGCGGCGAAGCGCGAGGCGTCCGGGACGGCGTACTTGACCCCGATGACGTTCGGGCAGGCGGCGCCGAGCTCGGCCAGCCGCGCTCCGCCGAGCAGCGGGTTACGGAGGTAGGGGACGACGCCGAGCTCGGGAACCGCCTCGGCGATGGCCCGGTGGTAGTCGACCCAGCCGCTCTCGGAGACGTACGGGTGGACCGGCTGATGGACCATCAGCATCTGGGCGCCGGTCTCCCGGGCGTGGCGGGCTGCCGCCACGGCGGTCGGCACGTCGTGGCCGACGCCGACCAGCACGAGGGCGCGGTCGCCGGCCTCCTCGACGGTCAGCTCGGTGACCAGGCGGCGCTCCTCGGGGGTCAGCGCGTAGAACTCGCCGGTGTTCCCGTTCGGGGTCAGGGTGCGGACGCCGGCGTCGAGCAGCCGGCGCAACAGCGCGCGGTGCGCGGCGGTGTCCACGGAGCCGTCCTCGGCGAACGGGGTCACGGGGATCGCCACCACGTCGGCGAGCGCCGTCTTCTCGGACTCGAAGGTCTTGGTCACTCGGTCACTCACAGGGTCACTCACTGTCTTCGGGAAAGGCGCGCTCGACGAACGAGGCGATGTGGTCGTGCACGGCGAGGCCGGCGCCGGCGGAGTCACCGGCGACCGCGAGCCGCAGGATCTCCTCGTGCTCGGCGGCCTCGCGCTCCCAGGAGGGCGTCGCGGCCCAGGCCACCGTCGAGACGAGGGCGGCCTGGTCGCGGACCTCGTCGAGCATCAGGCCGAGCAGCGGGTTGCCGCAGGGCAGGTACAGGGCCCGGTGGAAGTCACGGTTGGCCAGGGAGCGTTCGGCCGGGTCCTCGGCGGTCGCGGCCCGGCGCAGGGCGTTCCGCGCCTCGTCCAGGCCGGCTCCGGCGGCGACCGTACGGCGGACCGCCTCCGGCTCCAGGAGCAGCCGTACGTCGTAGACGGAGCGGGCCATGTCGGCGTCGACCATCCGGACCGTGGCGCCCTTGTACTGGCTCATCACCACGAGACCGCTGCCGGCCAGGGTCTTCAGGGCCTCGCGCACCGGAGTCTTCGACACCCCGAAGCGAGCGGCGAGCTCGGTCTCCACCAGGGCCTGGCCGGGGCTCAGACCGCCGGTGAGTATGTCGTGTTTGATCGCCTCCAGGACGTACTGGGTGCGGGACGGGATCGGGCTGGGGGCGAAGGCCATGACGCACTCTCAGATCTCGTGTATCGCGTCTCATATATGACGTACGAAGTGCAACGCGGTTGAAGCTAGGGGGGCGTTCATGTTTCGTCAATGCTTCGCGCAGGATTCTTAGAAAGCGCTTGCTGTCGGAGGTGGTCGCGGCATGCGCGAGGGCGCCCGTCCCGGGCCGTCGTGGCCCGGGGCGGACGCCCCTCGGTGTCGCCCGAAAGTGCTGGTCAGCGGACCGCCAGCAGGTGTTCGAGCGCCAGCTGGTCCAGTCGCTCGAAGGCCATGGAACGCTCGGCCGCCGCGGTCACGTCGAACTCCTCGAACGCGGCACGGTCCGCGAGCAGGCCGGCAAGCCCGTCGGGGGCCGTGGGGGTGGCCAGCTCGTCGAGGCGGGAGGCGGCCAGGGCCGCCCCGACCTCGGGATCCGCGCGGAACGCGGCGGCGCGCTCCTTGAGGATCAGGTAGTTCCGCATGCAGTTCTTCGCGGACTCCCAGACGCCGTCGAAGCCGTCGGTCCGCACCGGCTTGAAGTCGAAGTGCCGGGGGCCGTCGTATCCGGCCGTCTCCAGCAGGTCCACCAGCCAGAACGCCTGGCGCAGATCGCCCGCGCCGAAGCGGAAGTCCTGGTCGTACTTGATGCCGGACTGGCCGTTGAGGTCGATGTGGAAGAGCTTGCCCGCCCACAGCGCCTGGGCGATACCGTGCGGGAAGTTGAGCCCGGCCATCTGCTCGTGGCCCGTCTCCGGGTTCACGCCCACCAGCTCGGGGCGCTCCAGCCGCTCGATGAACGCGAGCGCGTGGCCGATCGTGGGCAGGAGGATGTCGCCTCGCGGCTCGTTCGGCTTCGGCTCGATGGCGAAACGCAGGTCGTATCCCTGCTCGGTGACGTACTGTCCGAGCAGGTCGAAAGCCTCCTTCATGCGGTCCAGGGCCACGCCGACGTCCTTGGCCGCGCCCGACTCGGCGCCTTCGCGGCCGCCCCAGGCCACATAGGTGGTCGCGCCGAGTTCGACGGCGAGGTCGATGTTGCGGATCGTCTTGCGCAGCGCGTAGCGGCGCACGTCACGGTCGTTGGCGGTGAAGCCGCCGTCCTTGAAGACGGGGTGGGTGAAGAGGTTCGTGGTGGCCATCGGCACCTTGAGGCCGGTGCGCTCCAGGGCGCCCCTGAAGCGCTTGATCGCCGCCTCCCGCTCACTGTCCGAGGCGCCGAAGGGGATGAGGTCGTCGTCGTGGAAGGTCACGCCGTACGCCCCGAGTCCGGCGAGCCGCTCGACCGACTCGACCGGGTCGAGCGCCGGACGCGTGGCGTCGCCGAAAGGGTCGCGGCCCTGCCAGCCGACGGTCCACAGGCCGAAGGTGAAGCGGTCCTCGGGGGTGGGGGTGAAGCGTTCCGACATGGTCTGTCCCTCTTTGGGTGATTGCAGGGAGAGCCTGCAGGGGAATCGACACGCGGCCAGGTCTGGTCGGCGTATTTGTTTTCTGCGATAACTAATACGGCAACGTGCGGCACCGCGCCAGGGTCCGCGCCCGAAGTCCGCGCGGAGTCCGCGCCGGACCGGCGTCTTCCGGTGCGAGGAGACCCGAGGAAAGGTGAGGCCCATGGCGGAGACGCAATCGGCGCGACCGGCGCGACCGGCGCGACCGGTCGACTCGGCGCGTTCGGCGCGTTCGGCGCGTTCGGCGCGACCGGACCGCCGGTCGCCGGCGGAGGCCGGGACACGGCCGGTGGACGATGGGCGACCCGCGGACCGGGCCCGACCGGTGGACGAGCCCCGACCGATGGACGAGGCCCGATCGGAGGACCGGGTGTCACCCGGTCTACGAGGGCGACCGGCGGACGCAGTCGTGATCGGCGTGGACAGCTCCACGCAGTCCACGAAGGCGGCCGTCGTCCACGCCGCCACCGGCACCCTGCTCGCCGTCGGCCGTGCCCCGCACAGCGTCACGGGGACGGACGGAGCCAGGGAGAGCGCCCCGGAGACCTGGTGGAGCGCCCTGCGCGAGGCGGTTGCCGCGGCCCTGGAGCAGGCGGCCGTTCCGCCCTCCGCCGTCACCGGCATCGCGGTCGCCGGCCAGCAGCACGGCCTGGTCGTCCTCGATGCCGCCGGCCGCCCGCTGCGCCCCGCCCTGCTCTGGAACGACACCCGCTCCGCGCCGCAGGCCACCGCCCTCACCGCCGCGCTCGGCGGCCCCGGTGCCTGGCTCGCCAGGACCGGCTCGGTGCCGGTCGCCTCCATGACCGCCGCGAAATGGCAGTGGCTGCGCGACCACGAACCGGAGACCGTCGCCGCCACCGCCGGTGTCCGGCTGCCCCACGACTTCCTCACCGAGCGCCTGTCCGGCGTCGCCGTGACCGACCCGGGCGACGCCTCCGGCACCTGCTGGTACGACCCGGAGGCCGCCGCCTACGAGCCCGAGATCCTCCGGCTCCTCGCCCTGGACCCCGGCCTCCTGCCCTCCGTCGCCCCGACCGGCGGCACGCGTGCCGGCACGCTCACCCCGGCCGCCGCCCGCGCGCTCGGCCTCCCGGACACCGTCGCCGTCGCCGCGGGCACCGGGGACAACATGGCGGCCGCCGTCGGCCTCGGCCTCGGCGGCGCGGGCCTCCTGGACCACCCGGTCGTGAGCCTCGGCACCTCCGGCACCGTGTTCGCCGCCACCCGCACCCGCCCCGCCGCCGCCGGGCTGGCCGGCTTCGCCGCAGCCGACGGCACGTACCTGCCGCTCGGCTGCACCCTGAACTGCACCCTCGCCGTCGACCGCTTCGCCACGCTGCTCGGCCTCGACCGCGAGGACACCGCACCGGGCGACGGCGTGGTCGTGCTTCCGTACCTCGACGGCGAACGCACCCCCGACCTGCCGCACGCCACGGGGCTCGTCACCGGACTGCGCCACACCACCACCCCGCGCGCGATCCTCGGCGCGGCCTACGAGGGCGCCGTCTTCACCATCCTGCGCGCCCTCGACGAACTGCTGACCGCCTGCGGCCTCGACCCCGCCGACCCGGAGGTGCGGGGCCGGCCCCTGCGCCTCGTCGGCGGCGGCGCCCAGGGCCGCGCCTGGACCGACACCGTCCGCCGGCTCTCCGGCCGCCCCGTGGTCGTCCCCGCCGCCGGCGAACTCGTCGCCCTCGGCGCCGCGGCCCTCGCCGCGGCCGCCGTGACCGGCGAGGACCCGGTCGCCATCGCCACCGCCTGGGGCACGGGGAACGGCGAGACCCTTCCGTCCGTCGACCGGGACGAGGAGACCTGGCGCCGGATCGCCGGCGTCCTGGACCGCGCCGCACCGAGCCTGCTCGCCTGACCCCCTTCACCTGACCCCGTTCGCCTGACCCCGCTCACCTGGCCCCGTTCGCCTGACCCCGTTCACCTTCGCACCCCTTCCGAGGACCACGATGAAGTTCACCGACGGCTTCTGGCTGATGCGCGAAGGCGTTCGCGCCTCGTACGCCACCGAAGTACGCGACCTGCACCTGAGCGCCGACCACTTCACGGCGTACGCGTCCGTCAAGAGGGTCGAGACGCGTGGCGACACCCTGAACTCCGCCCTGCTCACGGTCGAGTGCTTCTCGCCCGCGGAGGGTGTGATCGGCGTCCGCCTCACCCATCACGCGGGAAAGGTCCACCACGGACCGGACTTCGCCCTCCCCGGGGACGGCCAGGGGACCGCGTCCGTACGCCAGGAGGGGACGGTCACCGAGCTGACCTCCGGCCCGCTCGCCCTGCGCCTGGACACCTCCGGGCCGTGGTCCCTGGACTTCCTCGACGCCGACGGCCGCACCCTGACCTCGGCCGGCCGCAAGGGCACCGCCTTCGTCACCACCGGCGACGGAGCCCACCACATGATGGCCCAGCTCGCCCTCGGGGTCGGCGAGAACGTCTACGGGCTCGGCGAACGCTTCACCCCGTTCGTCAAGAACGGCCAGGTCGTCGACATGTGGCAGGCCGACGGCGGGACCAGCAGCGAACAGGCGTACAAGAACGTCCCGTTCTACCTCTCCTCCCGCGGTTACGGCGTCTTCGTCAACCACCCGGGCAAGGTGTCCTTCGAGGTCGGCTCCGAGTCCGTCGGCCAGGTGCAGTTCAGCGTCGAGGACCAGACGCTGGAGTACTACGTCGTCGCCGGCCCCACCCCCAAGGACGTCCTCACCCGCTACACGGCCCTCACCGGCCGCCCGGCGCTGCCCCCCGCCTGGTCCTTCGGACTCTGGCTCACCACCTCCTTCACCACGCCCTACGACGAGGACACCGTCACCTCCTTCGTCGACGGCATGGCCGAGCGCGGCATCCCGCTCTCCGTCTTCCACTTCGACTGCTTCTGGATGCGCGGCTACCAGTGGTCCGACTTCCAATGGGATCCGGAGACCTTCCCCGACCCGGACGGGATGCTCGCGCGCCTGAAGGGGCGGGGACTGCGCGTGAGCATGTGGATCAACCCGTACATCGCCCAGAAGTCCACGCTCTTCGCCGAGGGGATGGCGAGCGGTTACCTCGTGAAGCGGCCGGGCGGCGACGTCTGGCAGTGGGACCTGTGGCAGCCCGGCATGGCGCTGGTCGACTTCACCAACCCGGCCGCCCGCGCCTGGTTCCAGGAGCGGCTGAAGCCGCTCCTCGCGCAGGGTGTCGACTGCTTCAAGACCGACTTCGGCGAGCGCGTGCCCACCGATGTGGTCTGGCACGACGGCTCGGACCCGGAGCGGATGCACAACTACTACACCCTCCTGTACAACCAGGCCGTCTTCGAGCTCCTGGAGAAGGAGCGGGGAACCGGCGAGGCCGTTCTCTTCGCCCGCTCGGCGACCGCGGGGGGCCAGCAGTTCCCGGTCCACTGGGGAGGCGACTGCTGGGCCTCCTTCGAGGCCATGGCCGAATCGCTGCGCGCCGGGCTGTCCCTCTCCCTGAGCGGCTTCGGTTTCTGGAGCCATGACATCGGCGGCTTCGAGGGCACGCCCGACCCCGACGTCTTCAAGCGCTGGCTCGCCTTCGGACTGCTCTCCTCGCACAGCCGGCTGCACGGCAACGAGTCCTACCGGGTGCCGTGGGAGTTCGGCGAGGAGGCCGTCGACGTGGCGCGGAGCTTCACGCGGCTCAAGCACCGGCTGATGCCGTACCTGTACGGGGTCGCCGTCGACGCCCACCGTACGGGCGTCCCCGCCATGCGCCCCATGCTGCTCGAGTTCCCCGACGACCCGACCTGCCGGACCCTCGACCGGCAGTACATGCTCGGCCCCGATCTGCTCGTCGCCCCGGTCTTCACCGCCGACGGTGAGGTGGAGGTGTACCTCCCGGCGGGGGAGTGGACGCACCTCCTCAGCGGCGAGACGGTCACCGGCCCGGGCTGGCGCCGCGAGGTCCACGGCTTCGACAGCCTGCCGCTATACGTCCGTCCCGGCACCGCCCTTCCCCTCGGAGCGGACGAGGAGCGACCGGACGGCGACTGGCTCGACCGGCTCACCCTGCTGGCGACCCCGGGCGCGACCGACCGGACCATCACGATCCCGGATCTCCGCGGCGATCCGGCGGCGACGTTCCGCGTGATCCGCTCCGGGGGGACCGTACGCGCGGTGACCACCGACACGGACCGCTCCTTCGGACTCCGGGTCGTGGGCGGAGGTTCGGCCCACGGCAGCGGTGAGGTGACGGTTCCCGGCGCTTGACGACGGCCGGCCGGCCGACCCGGCGCCGACCGGGCCCGGGGGGGGGGGGGGGAGGGGGGGGGGGGGGGGGAGGGGGAGTGGGGGGGGGGGGGGGGGTGGGGGGGGGGGGGGGGGGTGGGGGGGGGGGGGGTTGGGGGGGTGGGGGGTGGAGGTCGAAGGGGTCGAGGTCGACCGGTTCGAGGTCGACCGG
>NZ_JBVHWN010000007.1:0-69618 GCF_055564335.1 Streptomyces sp. NPDC029139
AGGCTCCCAGTAGACGACTGGGTTGATAGGCCGGATGTGGAAGCCCAGTAATGGGTGGAGCTGACCGGTACTAATAGGCCGAGGGCTTGTCCTCAGTTGCTCGCGTCCACTGTGTTAGTTCTGAAGTAACGAACTGTGCCAATACCGGTTCGATATCTTCATAGTGTTTCGGTGGTCATAGCGTTAGGGAAACGCCCGGTTACATTCCGAACCCGGAAGCTAAGCCTTTCAGCGCCGATGGTACTGCAGGGGGGACCCTGTGGGAGAGTAGGACGCCGCCGAACAATCATTGTGGGAAAGCCCCGCACCTTATGGTGCGGGGCTTTTCTGCGTTTAGGGTGAGGTTCATGCGCTATGAACTGGTCGTCTTCGACAACGACGGGGTGCTCGTCGACAGTGAGCCTCTCTCCAACACCATCCTGGCCGGCTATCTGACCGAGCTCGGGCACCCCACCTCGTACGAGGACTCCCTGCGGGACTACATGGGCGCCGCCGTCCACCGCGTGCACGATCTGATCCAGGAGCGGACCGGACAGCGGCTGCCGGAGGACTTCGACGAGATACTCCACGCGCGCGTGTTCGCCGCTTTCGAGCGGGAGTTGGAGGCCGTCGCCGGCGCGCGGGACGTGCTCAAGCAGCTCGTCGAGGACGGGGTTCCGTACTGTGTGGCCTCCTCCGGGTCCCACGAGCGGATTCGCGTCGGGCATCGGAAGACCGGCCTCGACGAGTGGTTCCGGGACGAGAACATCTTCAGCGCCGAGGACGTCGGGCGAGGAAAGCCGGCCCCGGACCTGTTCCTCCATGCCGCCGATCGCATGGGGGTCGCGCCCGAGCGGTGCGTGGTCGTCGAGGACAGCCGGCTCGGCGTCGAGGCCGCCCTCGCCGCGGGGATGGACGTGTACGGCTTCACGGCCATGACGCCCCGAGAGCGGCTTGTGGGCGCCCAGGGCCACTTCGAGGACATGGGCGAGCTGCTTCGGCTGCTGCGCTGAGATTGGGCGTGTGATCCACCTACCCATGGGTAGGGCCGGGACCTACGCTGTGCCGCCATGACGGATGCGCGGTTGCGGCGTGGGCGGGGCTCCCTGGCGATCAGTTTCTTCGTACAGGGGGTGACGTTCGCGCTCCTTGTGACCCGAATACCGGCGATCCAGGACCGGTACGGAATCTCGGACGGGCTCCTGCCCCTCTTCCTGGCCGCCGTCCCCATCCTGGCCGGCGTCGGCAGCGTGGGCACCGAGAAGCTCGTGGCCCGGGTCGGGCCGGGGGTGGTGCTGCGGTGGTCGCAGCCGCTCGTTCTCCTGGCGCTGCTCGCGGTCGGGGCGGGGAGCCGGCTGTGGCAGGTCGCCGTCGCCCTCGGGGTCTTCGGGCTCGCGGTCGGCGCGCTGGACGCCTCCATGAACATGCTCGGGGTCAGGCTGCAGCGCGCGTACGGGCGGAGCATCATGCTCGGCTTCCACGCCGCGTACAGCCTGGGCGGGATCGCGGGTGCGTCGCTCGCGTGGGTGGGTGCGCACTGGCATCTGCCGTTGTTCGTCTCGTACCTGCCGGTGGTGGCCGTGCTGCTGCCGATCGCGTTCGTCTGCGGCCGGTGGTACACGTCCGGGGAGGAGCTGCCGGCCCTCGACGGGGCGAAGGAGACGCGGGGGAGCGCGGGGGTTTCCCTCCGGCTGCTGCTGCCGCTGTGTCTCGTGATGACGTTCGCGTACATCGGTGACTCGACCGTCTCCAACTGGAGCGCCAAGTACCTCCAGGACGTGCTGGGCAGCTCGGAGGAGCTGGCGACCGTGCCGTACAACGCGTACATGGTGACGACGCTCCTGGGCCGGGCCGTGGGTGACTTCGGGGTGAGGCGGCTCGGGGCCGCCATGGTCGTGCGGTGTGGGGCGGTGCTCGGTGCGGGCGGGTTCGCGATCGTCGCGGTGGCGCCGGGTCCCTGGGTGGGGATGGCGGGGTTCACCGTCCTCGGGCTCGGGTTGAGTGTGATCGTGCCGCAGACCTTCGCCGCGGCGGGGCGGCAGGCCTTCGACCGGCACGGCCCCGGGGCGAGCGACGCGGCCGTCGCGCGGCTCAACGTCTTCAACTACGTCGGGTTCCTGATCGGGTCCCCGTTGGTGGGAGCGCTGGGCGACGCCTGGAGCTATCGGGGGGCCATGCTCGTACCCATGGTGCTGGTTCTGGTGACGGTGGCGTACGCCACGTCGTTCGGTTCTCAACGAGCCCGATACGGTGGCGGGCATGAGCGGCCGCGCACTGTTGATGTGGGATGAAGCTGTCACGGGGTACGACTTCGGGCCCGAACATCCGATGGACCCGGTGCGTCTCGCGCTGACCATGGGGTTGGTACGGGCGTACGGGCTCGACCGGGCCGTGGACGTGGTGGCGGCGAAGCCGGCCGGGGACTCGACGCTCCGGCTGGTGCACCGTGAGGACTACGTGGCGGCGGTACGGGCCGCCTCGGCGAATCCGAGGGCCGCGGATCAGTCGTACGGGCTCGGGACGGTCGACGATCCTGCCTTCGCCGGGATGCACGAGGCGTCCGCGCTGATCGTCGGCCAGTCGGTGGGCGCGGCGGAGGCGGTGTGGCGCGGGGAGGCCGCGCACGCGGTGAACTTCGCGGGCGGGCTGCATCACGCGATGCCCGGGAGCGCGTCCGGGTTCTGTATCTACAACGACGCGTCGCTGGCCATCGCCCGCCTGCTCGAGCTGGGGGCGGAGCGGGTCGCGTACGTGGATGTGGACGTGCATCACGGGGACGGGGTGCAGGCGGCGTTCTGGGACGACCCGCGGGTCCTCACCGTCTCGCTGCACGAGCATCCCCGGACCCTGTTCCCACAGACGGGCTGGCCGGAGGAGACCGGTGCGACGGGGGCGGGCGAGGGGTCCGCGGTGAACGTGGCGCTTCCGGCGGGGACCGGGGACGCGGGGTGGCTGCGGGCCTTCCACGCCGTCGTGCCGGAGCTGCTCGCGGAGTTCCGGCCGCAGGTGCTGGTGACGCAGCACGGCGCGGACACGCACTTCGAGGACCCGCTGGCGCATCTGGCGGTGTCGCTGGACGCGCAGCGGGCCGTGCAGGTGGCTTGTCACGAGCTGGCGCACGCGCACGTGGACGGCGGGAAGTGGGTCGCGCTGGGCGGCGGCGGGTACGCGGTGGTGGATGTCGTGCCGCGGTCGTGGACGCATCTGGTAGGGATCGCCGCGCACGCGGAGATCGCCCCCGAGTCGGTGATCCCGTCGTCCTGGCGGGACCTGGTGTACGCGCGGACGCGGCAGCCGGGGCCCGTACGGATGACGGACGGGCGGTCTGCCCGTGGGCTGGCGTGACTGGGAGGAGGGCTACGACCCGGCGGACCGGCTGGACCAGGCGGTGCTGGCCACCCGGCGGGCGGCCTTTCCGCTCAGGGGTCTGCTCGCGTAGGGAGCCGGCCGGGCCGGGCGGCCTGGCTCGGCCCAACCCGGTCGGACCCGTGTCCCGGCCACCTTGTTACGCCAACTGTGGGGTCCCGCAGGTGTTTTGACCCGGCGTCCGGTCGACTGGGGCAGCATCGATCGGGTGCTGAGTACCGGGGCGTTGCGGGCGCATTTGTTGGCGGCGGGGTTGGCGGGGACGGTGGCGACCTCGCGGGAGCAGAGTCTGCGGAGTTACCGGCTCTTCGCCGCGCGGGATCCGCGGGTGATGCTGGGGCTCGACCCCGACTGGGGGTGGGGCGAGGGCGAGTTGTTGCGGCTGATGGCCGACAAGTGCGGGGTGTCCGGGGATCCGACGCACCGTTCGGGGCCCGATGTCATCGACCCGGAGCGGACGTTGGGCGGGCTCGACGCGTTCGCCGCGCGGCTGGGGGAAGCGGCGGGCCGACGGGCTCCGGTGCTGTTCGGGACCGGTCATCCGCATCGTCTGCTCGGGTTCTACGCAGCGCTCGCAGACGCTTTGTCGGCGGCGGGATGTCTTGTTCTCACACCCGCGCAGGGGCGATGTGTCGACATAACGACCCGGTTCGGTCTACGCACGTACAACCTCGACTACGTACGGGGTGTCGCGCTGGTGCGAGAACCCGGTCTGCCGGGAACGGGGCGTGAGACGGGGGCGCACACCCACTCGCCGCTGCCGGTTAGGGCCGCTCTCGAAGGGGCCGTGGAGGGCGGCTGGCCGCTCCCCGAGCTCGTCGTCGGGGACCACGGCTGGGTCTGCGGCGCAGGTCAGCTGGGTTTCGAGGCCATCGGGCTGGCGGACACCGACGATCCCGCGCTGTTCGTGGGGGAGGCGGAGGGGCAGGTCTCCGTGGCCGTTCCGCTTGATGACGCCGTACGGTCCGATTACTACCGTCCGCTCACTCGCTATGTACTCAATCGAGCGAGTCTGTCACGGTAAACGGCCGATGGCTGCTCCTCTTCCCCACTCGTACCACACGCCCCTAGTCTGGAGCGTGAGCGCACAGCGACGCAGGGTCACCGGAGGGGAAGCCGGTGGGCGTCGTGTGCGGAAGGTACAGGTGGGTCATGGCTGCTGGCGATCGACCTCTCAACGAGGTCAAGTTTCTGACCGTGGCGGAAGTCGCCTCGGTGATGCGAGTGTCGAAGATGACCGTGTACCGCTTGGTGCACAGCGGTCATCTGCCGGCGATCCGGGTGGGCAGGTCCTTCCGGGTTCCGGAACAGGCGGTTCACGAGTACCTCAGGGAGTCCTTCGTGGGGGTGGAGACCGCGTAGGGGACGCGCGGCCGGGAGCCCGACCGCCCCTCGGATTACAAGGTCCGTGCTCTGGGCGGTAGGCTAAGCCCTCGTAGGTCGTGTGGGCCCAGACGCCCCGCACCGAGTGAAGAGAAGTGAGCGAGGGTAGTCGTGGGCTCTGTTATCAAGAAGCGGCGCAAGCGGATGGCCAAGAAGAAGCACCGCAAGCTGCTCAAGCGCACCCGCGTTCAGCGTCGCAACAAGAAGTAAGCGACGGCTGGAACGACGGCTGTTTGTGCGTCGAGCGTGGCCCCCCACCGGTTCCGGATGGGGGGCCACGCTTTTTTCGGCCTCGTTCCCTCTGGTTGCCCACGGCGGTCGTCGCGGCGCGACAGTGAGGCGCTACGGTGGCGCACAGGCCCCTGGGGAGAATCGCGGGGCCCGAACCCGACGGAGAACCGACGGAAGGCGCTGATCTTGGGCAAGGTCGTGCTCGTCACCGGTGCGGCGCGGCATCTCGGCGGCCGTTTCGTACGGCGGGTCCAGCGGGATCCCGAGGTGGACCGGGTGATCGCCGTGGACGCGGTCGCCCCGGCGCACGATCTCGGCGGGGCCGATTTCGTCCGGGCGGACATCCGCCAGCCGGCCATCGCCAAGGTGCTCGCGGAGCACGACGTGGACACGGTCGTCCATATGGACGTCACCGGTACGGCGCTGGGCGCCGGCGGCCGGACGTCCATCAAGGAGACCAACGTCATCGGCACCATGCAGTTGCTGGGTGCCTGCCAGAAGTCGCCGCGGATCAAGCGGCTCGTGATCAAGTCCAGTACGAGCGTCTACGGCTCGGCCCCCCGCGACCCGGCCGTCTTCATGGAGACGACACCGCCCAAGTCGCTGCCGAGCGGTGGGTTCGCCAAGGACGCCGTCGAGGTCGAGGGGTACGTGCGGGGCTTCGCGCGGCGCCGCCCGGACGTGGCCGTGTGCGTGCTGCGGTTCGCGAACATCCTGGGGCCGCGGGTGGACTCGCCGCTCGCCGAGTATCTGGCGCTGCCCGTGATGCCGACCGTCTTCGGCTACGACCCGAGGCTGCAGTTCGTGCACGAGGACGATGTGATCGACGTCCTCGACCTGGCCTCGCGCGAGCCGCGCCGGGCGACGCTGAACAGCGGCACCTTCAATGTGGCCGGCGACGGTGTGCTGCTGCTGTCGCAGTGCGCGCGGCGGCTCGGGCGGCCGACGGTGCCGGTGCTGCTGCCCGCGGTCACCTGGGTCGGTTCCGCGCTGCGGACGGTCGGCGTCACGGACTTCTCGCCGGAGCAGATCCGGCTGCTCACCCACGGCCGGGTGGTCTCCACGGTCCAGATGCGCGAGACGCTGGGGTTCGAGCCGCGGTTCACGACGGCCGAGACGTTCGCGGACTTCGCCCGCAGCCGGGGCCCGGGGCTGCTTCCGCCGGAGACGCTCGCGGGGGCCGTGGACCGGGTCGCGGCCCGGCTGGATCAGAAGGAGCCCAGGTAACGATGGCGGACGCCAAGGTCATTCCGTTCGACGACGACCGTTCACGGGCACGTCGGCGCCCGCCCGGGCGGGCGGGACACGATGCCGCCGTACGCGCCCTGCCGGGCCAGCAGGGGCCGGAGGGGCCCGCGTTCGCCTCGCAGGCCGCGGAGTCGGCTCCGGAGCCGCAGGACGCCCCGGCGGAGACCGCCGAGGGGCCTGGGGCGAGCACGGGGGCGCCTGGGGCGGCGGGGGAGCGTGGGCGTGGCTGGGAGCGGCGGCTCGCGGGCGGGCTGGCCTTCCTGCGGCGGCGCGTGACGGGCGAGTACGAGGTCGACGAGTTCGGTTACGACAAGGAGCTCACCGACCAGGTCCTCATGTCGCTGGTGCGGCCGCTCGCGGAGAAGTACTTCCGCGTGGAGGTGAAGGGGGTCGAGAACATCCCTTCCGACGGGGGCGCCCTGATCGTCGCGAACCACTCCGGGACGCTGCCGCTGGACGGCCTGATGATGCAGGTCGCCGTGCACGACCACCATCCGGCCGGGCGGCATCTGCGGCTGCTCGCCGCCGATCTGGTGTTCATGCTGCCGGTCGTCAACGAGCTGGCCCGTAAGGCCGGGCACACGCTGGCGTGCGCGGAGGACGCGGAGCGGCTGCTGAAGGCCGGCGAGATCGTGGGTGTGATGCCGGAGGGGTTCAAGGGGATCGGGAAGCCGTTCAGCGAGCGCTACAAGCTGCAGCGCTTCGGCCGGGGCGGCTTCGTCTCGACGGCGCTGCAGGCGGGGGTGCCGATCGTGCCGTGTTCGATCGTGGGCGCGGAGGAGATCTACCCGATGCTCGGCAACGCGAAGACGCTGGCGCGGGTGCTGGGCATCCCGTACTTCCCGATCACGCCGACGTTCCCGTGGCTGGGGCCGCTGGGCGCGGTGCCGCTGCCGACGAAGTGGACGATCCAGTTCGGTGAGCCGATCCCGACGGACGGCTATCCGCCGGAGGCGGCGGAGGACCCGATGCTGATGTTCAACCTGACGGACCAGGTGCGGGAGCAGATCCAGCACACGCTGTACAAGCTGCTGGTGCAGCGGCGCTCCGTCTTTTTCTGACGAGGGGCCCGGACCGGTGCCGCTGGGTTCGCGCGGTGGTACGACGATGGGGTGCCCCTCCGGGAGAGGCACCCCATCGCCGTCTCAGCGAGCGTCCTCGCTGTCGATGCCCAGGCCGGGTAGCAGGTCCGGCAGCAGGGGCGGGATCGTGACGTCCGGCGTCGGGGGCGTCGACTGGCCGCCCGTCGGGGCCGACGGCATGCCCGGCGGCGGGGTGTCCAGCAGGCCGCCCGTGTTGCCGCCCAGCAGCCCGTCGCTCTCCGGGGAGCCCGAGCCGGAGCCCGAGGGCTGGGGCCGGGTGGAGCCTTCGCCACCCGCGGAGGGTGCGGCGGGGGAGGACGGCGGCCGCTGGGTCTGTGTACGCGGGGAGTCCTGCGGCGAGCCGGGGGTGCTGGTGCCGACGGCGCCCTTCTCCGGGGTGCGCGGCAGCATCCCCTGGAGCGGCTCGACCTCTTCGTCTATGGCGACGAAGACGTCGTTCACCTCATTGCCGACGTCCGTGAGCTGGACGGGCAGCCGGTCGCGCAGGCCGATCCACGTGGTGCGGTGGGACTGGGCGAACGCGTTGAGCCGTGCCATGGGGCCGATCTCGCCGTCCCGTTCGTACGCCTGGCGCAGCAGTCGGTGGCCCTCGGAGGCGTCGTGCTTCATCCCGCCGAGGACCCGGCGGATCTCGCCGAGCGACTCGTGGTCGAGGTCGCCGGCGCGGCCCCGCTCCATGAGTCTGCGGGCCTCGCTGAGCCGGGTCGACGCCTGGTCCAGGAAGATCCCGCCCCGTTCGGCGTCGTCGTCGGCCATGCCGCGCTTGATGTCTTCCATGCCGCGCTTCAGCCCGTAGAGCGAGTCACCGGGGAGGGCGTCGGAGCTGGCAGCGGCGACACCGCTGAAAGCGCCCGCGGCCACACCGACCGTGAGGCCGCCCGCCGCGATGCCCTTGGACCAGCGGGAGCGGGGACGCAATTTCCGGAGCGGGGAGGCCCGGTGGGTCCCCCGTCCGCTCGATGTCCGCTGCTCGGGCACCGTAGGGCCCGCGGCCGCGCTCCCCTCCGCGAGCATCGCTTCCATGGCGGCGACGAGCTGGGCTCGTTGCACCACCTTGACCTCAGGGTCCAGCTTCGGCTTCGGCAGCTCGCCGAGGCCGTTCGCCAGGGCCAACAGCCGCCCTTGTTCGGCCGGTTCGGCCGACGCCACGGGCTGTTCGGCCGTCGCGTCCTCGGGCGTCCGATCGTCCAGGGCCTGGGCGAAGGCGTTCGCCCGCCGGTGCGCCGATACGTTCGCGATCACTGGCGGCACCTCCTCTCGTCATGACGGTCGACTCCCCGGGTTGTCCGGGAGGTTGCACGCCTTGAACACATCCACACGAACGAGTGAGTGGCTGCGGGCATGGCGTGACCACAGGGAGCCTGCATTCCGCACAACGAGCGGCGCGGCACTTGGGTTACGCGCGAAAGATGATCGGACCAGTGCGTCATCGGGGCGTCACCGACTGTGAGTTGGACGGGGGTCGGGGGACGTGGGGGGTTGTGGGGTGAATGGGGCGCGTCGCGGTGGGTGGGGGCGCGTGTGGGGGGCGCGGAGCGGTCAGCGGGCGTCGTCCGGGAGCAGGCGCGCCAGGGTACGCACGGCCCGGTACTGGAGGGTCTTGATCGCGCCCTCGTTCTTGCCCATGACCCGGGCCGTCTCGGCGACCGAGAGGCCCTGCAGGAAGCGCAGGGTCACGCACTCCTGCTGCTGGGGGTTGAGCCGGCGGACGGCGTCGAGGAGGGCCGCGTTGGAGAGGGACTCCAGGACGGAGTCCTCGGGGCTGCGCTCGACCTCGTTGGCGTCGAGCATCTCGCCCGTGGTCACCTCCAGCCGGAACCTGCTCGACTTGAAGTGGTCGGCGACCAGGTTGCGGGCGATGGTGACCAGCCAGGCGCCGAAGTCGCGGCCCTGCCAGGTGA
Organism: Streptomyces sp. NPDC029139; assembly: GCF_055564335.1. Lineage (NCBI taxonomy): Bacteria > Bacillati > Actinomycetota > Actinomycetes > Kitasatosporales > Streptomycetaceae > Streptomyces > Streptomyces sp. NPDC029139. The sequence goes on from NZ_JBVHWN010000007.1 coordinate 9,212, forward strand.
AGGTGGAGATCCGGCGCAGGGCGCGCAGGAACGTCTCGCTTGTGAGGTCTTCCGCCGTCGCCTTCCCGCCGACGCGGTAGTAGATGTAGCGGTAGACCGTGTCGCTGTACTGGTCGTACAGGCGGCCGAAGGCCTCGGCCTCACCGGCCTGGGCGCGCTCGACGAGGTCCATCATGCGGGCGCTGTCGCTGTCGGCGGTGGGGCGGCGGGCGGCGGTCGAGGTTCCGGTGCCGCCGCGGCTGCCCCGTCTGCCGACAGCGGCTCCGCTCTCGGCGAGGGCATAGCAAGGACCGGCGGGTGCCGGTGCGGCGAAGGCAAAGGCGGGGACAGGGCCGGCGTACGCGGTGGGGACGAAGCCGCGCAAGTGGTCGAGGACCGTTGCGCGCAGCGTAGCCAGGCCCGAGGCGTCAACCCCGACGTGTGGGTACACGGGACTCCCAGAGGCAGAGCTTCCATCACGTGCAGTGCGGGACCGTTCACTCGTCGTGGCGACGTGTGGGTCCGTTATGCGTCTGAGGAGAATAACGCTTCGTACAGGCAGCGCTACACCCAGTTGCGTAAATCACCGATTCCGTCGTACCTGTTACCGCTTGTGGGCGGGATCACTCACAGTTTGTGAACGGTTGTTGATCGGATTGCTTCCGAGTGTGACTACGTGCACGCTCTGTTGTGCTCGAACGCAGAGCTGGGGAGTTATCCGGCCCGCTGCTGGGTAGGGGGCCGCGAATGCCCGCGGGTCGACCTGTACGGACGTGTTCGACCACGTACGGGTGAGGGCGGTTGGTCCCTGGTTGTCGCAGATGATCGCGGCCGAAACGTATCGGCAGAGCGCGACGCGGGCCGGCGGAGGAAAGGGTCTTGGTCGAGGCGTCGAGGCTTCAGCGGCGGCGGCGGTGCAGGGCGACCGCGGCGGCCGTGCCGCCGGCCAGTGCGCCGACGCCCGCGGCGGCGGGGATGCCGACCTTGGCCGCCTTGCGGCCCGTGCGGTAGTCGCGCAGCCGCCATTCCCGTGCCTTGGCGTACTTCCGCAGCTTGGTGTCCGGGTTGATGGCGTACGGGTGGCCGACCAGCGAGAGCATCGGGATGTCGTTGTGCGAGTCGCTGTAGGCGGCGCAGCGGTTCAGGTCCAGGCCCTCGGCGGCGGCCAGGGCGCGTACGGCCTCCGCCTTGGCGGGGCCGTGCAGCGGCTCGCCGACCAGCTTGCCGGTGTAGACGCCGTCGACGGACTCGGCGACCGTGCCGAGGGCGCCGGTCAGACCGAGGCGCCGGGCGATGATCGTGGCCGTCTCGACCGGGGCGGCCGTGACGAGCCAGACCTTCTGGCCGGCGTCGAGGTGGGCCTGGGCGAGGGCGCGGGTGCCCGGCCAGATCCGGTCGGCCATGTATTCGTCGTAGATCTCCTCGCCGATCGACATCAGCTCGGAGACGCGGTGGCCCTTGACGATGGACAGGGCGCTGTCGCGGGCGTCCTGCATGTGCTCGGGGTCCTCGACACCGGCCAGCCGGAACCACGCCTGCTGCCAGGCGAACCGGGCCAGTTCGCGCCGCTGGAAGAACTTCCGCTTGTACAGGCCCCGGCCGAAGTGGAAGATCGCGGCGCCCTGCATGACGGTGTTGTCGAGGTCGAAGAAGGCGGCGGCCTCGGAGTCGCCCACGACCGGGAACTCGGGCTCGGACGGCTTGGTCCGCGCCGCGGCCTCGCGTTCCAGTTCGAGCTGCTGCGAGGTCTTGCGCGCCGCCTCGGCGGCGGCCTCGCCTGCCAGAACGCTGCGCGCGGTGGCGGAGCGCCTACGGGGGGTGAGCCATCCCAGTGCGGCCATGCCGTGAGCATAGCCAGTCTGTTCGGTACTTCCCGACCTCCCGGGGTGCCGCGGCGTGAACACTCCGGGACCCTCCTGTTAAACGGACAAGGGGGGAGCAAGCTGGAGAGAGGGGGCACGGCTCCCGGCAGCGCAGAATGGACGGCATGTTTGGACGGACGAAGAAGAAGGACGCTTCCGCCGCTCCGGTCGCCGCCTCGCGGACCGTGACGCTGATCGGGAAGCCCGGCTGTCACCTCTGCGACGACGCGCGGGCCGTGATCGAGGCGGTCTGCGCGGAGACGGGGGCGCGCTGGGAGGAGAAGGACATCACCCAGGACGAGGAGCTTCACCAGGCGTACTGGGAGCAGATCCCGGTCGTCCTGGTCGACGGCGAGCAGCACACCTTCTGGCGTGTGGACGCCGGGCGGCTACGGCGGGAACTGGGTGCCTGACCGGAAGACGGTTACCATCATGGACGTTTTGTTGACGTTCGGGGGCGCGATCGTGAGGAGAGTGTGCGGTTTTGCCCCCTTCGGGTTCTCAACGGACTGACGCGCCCCACGGTTCCGTCCTGGCGCGAACCGGACGCGTGACCCCGGTCACTTTGGCCGGACAAAACGGACACCATCTTTGTGCACGCGTTCACAAAGACATAGCCTGCATTCGACGGGGCGGTCACGGGACATATGGCCGCCTGCAGCCCCGCTCATCCCGCAGGAGCACCGTGGCAACTGGCCGAACTCACCGACCGGCGACCCGCAGCCGAGGCATCCCCGAGGCCACCGTCGCCCGGCTTCCGCTGTATCTGCGTGCGCTCACCGCACTGTCGGAGCGCTCCGTACCCACGGTCTCCTCCGAGGAGCTCGCAGCCGCGGCGGGGGTCAACTCCGCGAAGCTGCGCAAGGACTTCAGCTACCTCGGCTCGTACGGCACGAGGGGCGTCGGCTACGACGTCGAGTACCTCGTCTACCAGATCTCCCGCGAGCTCGGCCTGACCCAGGACTGGCCGGTCGTCATCGTCGGTATCGGTAACCTCGGCGCCGCGCTCGCCGGTTACGGCGGGTTCGCCTCCCGTGGCTTCCGTGTCGCCGCGCTGATCGACGCCGACCCCGCGATGACCGGCAAGCCGGTCGCCGGGATCCCCGTCCAGCACAGCGACGACCTCGAGAAGATCATCGAGGAGGACGGCGTCTCCATCGGGGTCATCGCGACCCCGGCCGGCGTGGCCCAGCAGGTCTGCGACCGGCTCGTGGCCGCCGGAGTCACCTCCATCCTGAACTTCGCCCCGACCGTGCTCTCCGTGCCCGACGGCGTGGACGTGCGCAAGGTGGACCTCTCCATCGAGCTGCAGATCCTCGCCTTCCACGAGCAGCGCAAGGCCGGTGAGGAGGCGGAGGCCGAGACCGCGGCCGCGGCGGCGGCCGCCGCCGTTCCCGCGCCGCCCACGGCCCTCGGCACGACGGGCGAGCCTCAGCGCAAGGGCACTGGCCGCAAGGGACCCGACGGGGACGTCCCCGCCGTGATGCCGGCATGAGTCTCCTCGTCGTCGGCCTCAGCCACCGCAGCGCTCCGGTCAGCATCCTCGAGCGGGCCTCCCTGGCCGCGGACACTCAGGTCAAGCTGCTCCAGGACACCCTCGCCGCCGAACCGGCCGCCGAGGCCGCGGTCCTGGCCACCTGCAACCGCATCGAGCTCTACGCCGACGTGGACAAGTTCCACGCCGGTGTCGCCGAGCTGTCCACACTGCTCGCGCAGCACAGCGGCGTCGGCCTCGACGAGCTGACCCCTTATCTGTACGTGCACTACGAGGACCGGGCGGTCCACCACCTCTTCTCGGTGGCGTGCGGGCTCGACTCCATGGTCGTCGGCGAGGGCCAGATCCTCGGCCAGATCAAGGACGCCCTCGCCCTCGGCCAGGAGCTGCACACCGCGGGCCGCCTCCTCAACGACCTGTTCCAGCAGGCGCTGCGGGTCGGCAAGCGCGCCCACAGCGAGACCGGGATCGACCGGGCCGGGCAGTCGCTCGTCACCTTCGGCCTCGAGCAGCTCGCCGGCAGCACGGACGGCGCCGACGTCGACGCCTGGGCCGCCGGCAAGCGCGCCCTGGTCATCGGCGCCGGTTCGATGTCCTCGCTGGCCGCGGCCACACTCGCGCGCGTCGGCGTCTCGGAGATCGTGATCGCCAACCGTACGAGCGCCCGTGCCGAACGCCTCGTGCAGATCCTGACCGAGCCCGGTGGCACGGGGGTGGCCGCGCGCGCGGTCGAGATGGTTGCCGTCGGCGACGAACTGACACGTGCCGACGTGGTCGTCTCCTGCACCGGAGCCACCGGACTCGTCCTGACCGGCGAGGCCGTCGAGGACGCGATGAAGGGCCGCACGGCCCCGCTCGCCCTGCTCGACCTGGCCATGCCCCGCGACATCGACGCCGCCGCCCACCGCATGGCGGGCGTCCGGCTCGTCGACATCGAGTCGCTGGCGGACGCCTCCGCCGACGCCCCGATGGCCGCCGACGTCGACCAGGTGCGCGCGATCGTCTCCGACGAGGTGGCCGCCTTCGGCGCCGCCCAGCGGGCCGCGCACATCACCCCGACCGTGGTCGCCCTGCGCACCATGGCCGCCGATGTCGTCGCGGGCGAGGTGGCCCGGCTCGAGGGCCGGCTGCCCGACCTCGACGACAAACAGCGCGCCGAGATCACCCAGACCGTGCGCCGGGTGGTCGACAAGCTCCTGCACGCGCCGACCGTGCGGGTCAAGCAGCTGGCCAGCGAGCCCGGCGGTGCCGGGTACGCCGACGCGCTGCGGACACTCTTCGACCTCGACCCGGAGACGGTCGCCTCCGTCTCCCGGGCCGACCTGAATGACGCCGACGTCAAGAACCGAGGGCGAGTATGACCGAGAGGGCACTGAGGCTCGGGACCAGGCGCAGCAAACTCGCCATGGCCCAGTCCGGGCATGTGGCCGACGCCGTCCGGCGGCTGACCGGCCGGCCCGTCGAGCTCGTGGAGATCACGACGTACGGGGACGTCTCGCGCGAGCACCTCGCGCAGATCGGCGGTACGGGGGTGTTCGTCGCCGCACTGCGCGACGCGCTCCTGGCCGGCGAGGTGGACTTCGCGGTCCATTCCCTGAAGGACCTGCCGACCACGCAGCATCCGGACCTGGCGCTGGCCGCCGTCCCGGAGCGCGAGGACCCGCGCGACGTGCTGGTCGCCCGCCAGGGGCTGAGCCTCGACCGGCTGCCGCAGGGCGCCCGGATCGGCACCGGTTCGCCGCGCCGGATGGCCCAGCTCAACGCGTACGCGCGCAGCCACGGGCTGACCATCGAGACCGTGCCGATCCGCGGGAACATCGACACCCGCGTCGGATACGTACGTGGTGGGGAACTGGACGCGGTGGTTCTCGCCGCGGCCGGTCTCAACCGCATCGGCGGGACGGAGGAGCTCACCGGCTCCCTGTCGCTCGACCACCTGTCGGTCGACACCGTCCTGCCCGCCCCCGGCCAGGGGGCACTGGCGATCGAGTGCGTGGCGTCCGACGCCGCCCTCGTCGCCGCGCTCGCCGAGCTCGACGACCCGCACACCCGGGCCGCCGTGACCGCCGAGCGATCCCTGCTCGCCGCTCTGGAGGCCGGCTGCTCCGCACCCGTGGGTGCGCTGGCCGACCTGCTGGCCGAGGATTCCGGCCGCGGGCAGATTGTCACCGAAATGCGCCTGCGCGGCGTCGTCGGCACCACCGACGGCTCGACGCTGGTGCAGCTGTCCACCACCGGTCCCGTACCCGCGTCGCACGACGAGGCGATGGCGCTCGGACGCGAACTCGCGGACGAGATGCTCGCCAAGGGTGCGGCCGGTCTTATGGGGGAGCGAGCACTTTGAGCCCCACCAGCCCGACCACCAGCCCCGCGTACCCGGCCTTCCACGGTCACGGGAGCGTCACCTTCCTCGGCGCCGGACCAGGCGATCCAGGACTGCTGACCCTCCGGGCCGTCGAAGCCCTTGCCGGCGCGGACGTCCTGATCGCCGAGCCGGAGGTGCTCGAAGTCGTCCGGTGCCATGCGCGCGCGGGCGTGAGCACGCCTGAGCTGACGATTGTTGACGAGGCGTCAACAACCGCCGGTGTCCCCGTGTTGAGGGATGCGACCAATCTTGTCATGGAGGCCGCACGGGGCGGCAAGCGGGTCGTCCGTGCGGTGACCGGCGACCCCGGCCTCGACGGAAACGCAGGTCAGGAGATGCTGGCCTGCGCCGCCGAGGGCATTCCCTTCGAGGTCGTGCCCGGTGTCGCCACGGCCGTCGGCGTACCCGCGTACGCCGGTGTCCCGCTGCGGGACGCGCAGGGCACCGATGTGCGCTTCGTGGACGCCCGTACCGCCGACGACCGCTGCTGGACCGAGGTCGGCGCCTCGGACGGCACCGTGGTCGTGTCCACCACGCTGGACTCGGTGGCGGCGGCGGCCGGAGAGCTGGTGGCGGCAGGCCGTAAGCCGGACACCCCGCTCACCGTGACCATCGGCGGCACGACGACCCGGCAGCGGACCTGGACCGCGACGCTGGGCACGATCGCTCAGGTCTTCAAGCAGGGGAAGGTGCTCCCCTCGCCCGAGGGCCACCGCCCGGTCATAGCCGTGGTCGGCGAGCGCAGCGCCCCGGCGCAGCGGGACCAGCTGGCGTGGTTCGAGTCGAAGCCCCTGTTCGGCTGGCGGGTGCTCGTGCCGCGCACGAAGGAGCAGGCCGCGTCGCTCTCCGACCAGCTGCGTTCGTACGGCGCCGTGCCGCACGAGGTGCCGACGATCGCCGTCGAGCCGCCGCGGACGCCGCAGCAGATGGAGCGTGCGGTCAAGGGTCTGGTGACCGGCCGCTATGAGTGGATCGCCTTCACGTCGGTCAACGCGGTGAAGGCGGTGCGGGAGAAGTTCGAGGAGTACGGGCTCGATGCCCGGGCGTTCGCCGGGATCAAGGTCGCGGCGGTCGGCGAGCAGACGGCCGCGGCGCTGGTCGACTTCGGTGTGAAGCCGGACCTGGTGCCCAGCGGTGAGCAGTCGGCCGCGGGGCTCCTGGAGGACTGGCCGCCGTACGACCCGGTCTTCGACCCGATCGACCGGGTGTTCCTGCCGCGGGCGGACATCGCGACGGAGACGCTCGTCGCCGGGCTGATCGAGCTCGGCTGGGAGGTCGACGACGTCACCGCCTACCGGACGGTGCGGGCGTCGCCGCCGCCGGCGGACACGCGTGAGGCGATCAAGGGCGGCGGCTTCGACGCCGTGCTCTTCACCTCGTCCTCGACGGTGCGGAACCTGGTGGGGATCGCCGGGAAGCCGCACAACGTGACGGTCATCGCCTGCATCGGCCCGGCCACCGCGAAGACGGCGGAGGAGCACGGGCTGCGGGTGGACGTGCTCTCGCCGGAGCCGTCGGTGCACAAGCTCGCGGAGGCGCTGGCGGACTTCGGTCTGCGGCGGCGGGCGGCGGCGCTGGAGGCGGGCGATCCGGTGACGCGGCCGAGCGAGCGGCGGCCGGGGGCGCGGAGGCGTCGGACGACGTAGTCGCGCGTGGCGCACGGAAGGGGGCGGGGCCTTGTGAAGGGTCCCGCCCCCGCTGTGTGCGGAGGGGCGCTGGGGCGCCGTCCGTCGTGACCACCCGCTCCTCCTCCTGGGGCTTCGCCCTGGGGACCCCCAGGGCGGAACGGTTCCCGCAACTCAGCGGGGCATGGATGGCCATGACGGGGGCAACACGGTGTCGGTAAGAGCACCGGCACCGCGGGCGTAGCCTCGGGCGTATGAACTCGTACGGAACCTTTCCCGGGGCGCGGCCGCGGCGGCTGCGGACGACTCCCGCCATGCGGCGGATGGTGGCCGAGACGCGGCTGAGCCCGGCCGATCTGATCCTTCCCGCGTTCGTGCGGGAGGGGATCGCCGAGCCCCGGCCGATCGCCGCGATGCCCGGCGTGGTGCAGCACTCGCGGGACACCCTGCGCAAGGCCGCCGTGGAGGCCCTGGAGGCCGGCGTCTCCGGGATCATGCTGTTCGGCGTCCCCGAGGACGAGAAGAAGGACGCGGCCGGTACGGCGGGCACGGACCCGGACGGGATCCTTCAGGTCGCGATCAGGGACGTGAAGGCCGAGGTCGGGGACGATCTGGTGATCATGTCCGATCTCTGCCTCGACGAGTACACCGACCACGGGCACTGCGGCGTCCTGGACGCGGACGGGCGCGTCGACAACGACGCCACGCTGGAACGTTACGCCGAGATGGCGCAGGTCCAGGCGGACGCCGGCGTCCACGTCGTCGGGCCCTCCGGGATGATGGACGGCCAGGTCGGGGTGGTCCGGGACGCGCTGGACACCATCGGCAAGGAGGACGTGTCGATCCTGGCGTACACGGCGAAGTACTCCTCCGCCTTCTACGGCCCGTTCCGCGAGGCCGTCGCCTCGTCGCTCCAGGGCGACCGCAAGACGTACCAGCAGGACCCGGCCAATGTGCGGGAGTCGCTGCGGGAGTTGGCGCTGGACCTGGAGGAGGGCGCCGACATGGTGATGGTGAAGCCGGCGGGGCCCTACCTGGACGTGCTGGCGAAGGTCGCGGAGGCCGTGGACGTGCCGGTGGCCGCGTACCAGATCAGCGGTGAGTACGCGATGGTCGAGGCGGCGGCCGAGAAGGGCTGGATCGACCGCGACAAGGCGATCATGGAGACCCTGACGGGCATCCGGCGCGCGGGCGCGCAGATGATCCTGACGTACTGGGCGACCGAGGTCGCCCAGAAGCTCAGCCGCCGAATCTGACGGCTTCTCGTACGACTCCTCGATAGGGACGGAACCGCAGGCCGGTTCCGTCCCCTTCGTCGTCGTGGGCGGTGAGGACGTGGACGCGCCTGCCGTCCTCGCCGCGGTGGACGTACCGGGCGACGCCGTCGTCGAAGGAGCCGACGCTGAGGCTGCGGACCGGGGCGACCCGGAGCCGCACCACGCGGGGGCCGGTGTAGCGGCCGGGCGGGCCCTCCGTGACCAGGGCATGGAGCGACTCGGCTATGGCCCGCTGGTTGGCGGGGTCGGCGGCGAACTCGAGGTGGGCCGCCGGGTCCGTCCACTGGGCGTAGTTGAGGATCGTGCGGCCGTCGGAGCCCGCCAGGCAGTGGCGGGAGAGGAACGCCTCGGGCAGCCGGGCCCGCGCCCAGGTGTCCACGACGGCATCCATCACGACGCGTCGGCGCTCGGCGCTCTCCGTGTACCACTCGGAGATCAGCACGAGGCCGGCGTCCGGGCGGCCCAGGTCCGGAAGGGCGCCGGACTCCACGAGCTTCGTCCCCACTAATCCGTTAGTCATGACTAACAGTTTCGGACGGGCTCCCCGCTCGCGCAAGCGAATTAGCGCGACAGCATCTCCGCCAGCCGGGACAGACCGTCCGCCGCGTGTCCTTCGGCGATCGAGCGGTCCAGCAGAGCCTGGAACGGCTCGAACAGCTCCGGGCTGACACCCTGTGCCGCGTACGTGGCCAGGAAGTTGGGAAACGCCGACTGGTTCACCGCCAGGCTGGAGACATCGGTCAGATGCTGTCCCGAGTCGACGGCGCGGGCGATCTCCGGGACGATTCCGAGCATCGCCGTGATCCAGGGGATCAGCAGCTCGCTGTACTCCTCGGCGTTCACCTTCTCCGTACGGGCCAGGGCGAGGGCCTGGATCACGCCGATGAGCATCCCGTACATGCCGGTCAGCAGGCCGAGGTCGTACAGGGCCGCCAGGCCCGGGTCGGTGCCGGTCCAGCGGGTGCCGCCGAGGGCCGCGAGGGTCGGGCGATGGGTCTCGAACGCCTCCTCGTCGCCGCTGTAGAACACGTACGCGCCCGGACCCGCGATCATCTGAGGGACGGCCATGATGCCGCCGTCGAGATACCGGGCACCGCGCTTCTCCGCCCGCGCGGAGAGCGTCCGCGCCTGCTCCGGTGTGCCGTTCGTGAGGTTGACGAGCGTCCTGCCCGTGAGGTCCTCGGGGAGCGTGGCCAGCAGCTCGTCGACGTTGTCGTTGGTCAGCAGGCACAGGACGATCAGCGGGCTCGCCGCCACCGCGTCCGCGGGATCGGCAGCGGGGAGGGCGCCCTGCGCGACCAGCGGGCCCGTCCTGGCCGGGGACCGGTTCCACACGGTGACGGGGTGACCGGCGTTCAGGAAGGCCGTGGCGAGGGCGGTGCCCATCATGCCCAGGCCGAGGACGGACACCGGGGCCGAGGCGGCCGCGGACGTGGTCGTGGAAGTGGTCGCCGAGGGGGTCGCGGAGACGGTGGCGGAGGGGCTTTCGGGCATGGCTGTGCTCCAGGTCCTGGAATCGGGGGTTCGAGCCGCTGTCCGGCTCGCTCTCGATCCTTCTCCGGGGCGGTTCGTCCCACAAGTACCGACTAAATGGTCAGCTACGCACCGGTTGGTAAGCATGGGCCGCGCGGCGCACCCTGGAAGTACCTCAGGAGGTGGTCCTCATGTCGCACACCCTCGTCGGATGGCACATCGAGATGGAGTTCCAGGAGGACGGTGACCGGACGCGGGCGGCGGCCATGGTGCGGCTCGGCGACGGCACCGAGTTCCGTGCCAAGGGCAACGCCCACAGACACCCGTCCGACCCCGAGCAGCTGAAGGTCGGCGAGGAGATCGCGGGCGCACGCGCGCTGATGGACCTCGCCTCCCAGATGCTCCAGAAGGCACACACGGAGATCGACCAGGCCTCGGGCAGGACGTCCCACCCGCTGCGCTGACCCCCTCGGCGCCGCCCCGTCCAGGGGCGGGCTGATCACCCCGCCCCCGCCGGGAGACAATGGGGCCCGGCGAGGGCGAGGCAAGGGGGCGCGGGGCGCGTGGCGACAGGTGCGGAGGGATTCGCGGAGCAGGTCCGCGGACTGAAGGAGCGATCCGGGCTCAGTTACGGAGCGCTGGCGAAGAAGCTCCACGTCAGCACGTCGACGCTGCACCGGTACTGCAACGGCGACGCCGTTCCCACGGAGTTCGCACCCGTGGAGCGGCTGGGGCGGCTGTGCGGAGCCTCCCGCGAGGAGATGATCCGGCTCCACCGCGGCTGGATCCTGGCGGACGAGGCCCGCGCGAAGGGAAAGGCCGCGGCGGCGACCCGGACCCCCGACGAGCCGGAGCGCGCCCCACAGGGCGGGCCCGAGGCCGACGGCACCGAGGGCGGGCAGGAGACGCCCGAGGCCGGCGCGGCGCCCGCCACCGGCGCTACGTCTCCCCAGGAGCCCGCTGCCGGGCCGGAGTCCGCACCCCAGGCGCCGCGCGCCGACGACGAGGACGCCGTCGTCACCGTTCGGCCGCTCGACCGACCGCCGGCCACCACGCCTTCCCGCTCACGCAAGCGCCTCGCCATGGGGCTCGCCGCCGCCGCCGTCGTCGCGCTCGCCGTGCCCGTCGCCTACGCCGTCCGCGACGCGGCGGACGACACGGACGGCCACGACGGCGCGACGGTCGCCGGCCCCAGCACCGGGACGGACGCCTCCCGCACCCTCGCCCCCTCGGCATCCGGCTCCCGGACCCCCTCCCCCTCCCTCCCCGCCTCCGCCTCCACGACACCGGGCGCGCCGCCGTCCTCCGCCGGCAAGGCGCCCTCCGCCGAGGCGCCGCGCGAGGAGACCGGAACCCCGGTGAGCGTGGGCATCAGTTCGTACGCGTGGGAAGGGCCCTGCGGTCAGTACGTCGCGCTCGACCAGGAGCCCGGCGAGGTGCCGCCCCCGCCCGCCCCGCAGGACACCCGCGGCTGGGCCCGCGCCCTCGGCGGGGTCGACGGCGGACACATGAAGATCGAACTGACCGCGACCGGCAGGACCGACGAGTCGGTGGTCCTCAACGCCCTCCACGTCCGCGTGGTGGAGCGTGGCGCGCCCCTGAACCGGGCGGCGTACTTCATGGGCGACGGCTGTGGCGGCGGCATCACCCCGCAGACCTTCGACATCGACCTCGACGCCGCCCGCCCGCTCGTGAAGCCGGTCGCCGGCCGCGACGGCGACGGGGTCGTGCCCGCCAAGGACTTCCCGTACAAGGTCTCCACCACCGACCCCCAGGTCCTCAACCTCGACGTGCACACCGAGGCGTACGTCGCCGCCTGGTACCTGGAGCTCGACTGGAGCAGCGGCGAACGGCGCGGGACGGTGCGCGTGGACGACGGCGGCAAGCCGTTCCGTACGAGCGCGATCGAGGGGAAGAAGCAGTACGCCTACCTGCCCGCCCAGGGCCAGTGGGTGCCCCAGTAGCACGACGACGACGCCAGGGGTACGGCGAGGGCCCCGGCACCGTACGGAAACGGTGCCGGGGCCCTCGTACGCCCTGTGCGGGCCGTGGTCAGAGACGCTCGGGGGTCCGGATGCCCAGCAGGGCCATGCCCTGGTGGAGCGTGCGGGCCGTGAGGTCGCAGATGAAGAGGCGGTTCTCCGCGACCTCCTGCGGCGGCTCCGGCTTGATGACCGGGCACTGGTCGTAGAACGTCGTGTACAGCGAGGCCAGCTGGTACAGATACGCGGCCAGCTTGTGCGGGGCGTACTCGGCGGCGGCCTCGGCCACCGTCTCGCCGAACTGGTCCAGGTGGAGGCCGAGTGCGCGCTCCGCCGGGGCCAGCTCCAGCTCGGGGTGGGCGACGGGCGTGCGGTCGCCCGCCTTGCCGAAGATCGACTTGATACGCGCGTACGCGTACTGGAGGTACACCGAGGTGTCGCCGTTCAGCGACACCATCTGGTCCAGGTCGAACTTGTAGTCCCGAGCGGCCGAGGTCGACAGGTCGGCGTACTTCACCGCGCCGATGCCCACCTGGGCGCCCCGCTCGGCGATCTCCTCCTCGGTCAGGTCGCGCGCCTTCTCACGGACCACGGACGCGGCCCGGTCGATCGCCTCGTCCAGCAGGTCCACCAGCCGGACCGTCTCGCCCTCACGGGTCTTGAACGGCTTGCCGTCCTTGCCGAGCACCGTGCCGAAGGCCAGCTGGACGGCCTTCACCTCGTCGTTCAGCCAGCCCGCCCGGCGAGCGGTCTCGAAGACCATCTTGAAGTGCAGGGACTGCCGGGCGTCCACCACGTACAGCAGGGACGTCGCCTTCAGGTTCTGCACGCGGTCACGGATCGCCGACAGGTCGGTGGCCGCGTACCCGAAGCCACCGTCGGACTTCTGGACGATCAGCGGCGTCGGGTTGCCGTCCGGGCCCTTGATGTCGTCGAAGAACACGCACAGCGCGCCGTTGGAGCGGACCGCGACACCCGAGTCCTCCAGGATGCGGCAGGTCTCCACCAGCATGTCGTTGTACCCGGACTCACCGACCACGTCCGGGTCGTCGATGTCCATGTCGAGCTTGTCGAAGACGGAGTAGAAGTAGATCTTCGACTCGTCGACGAACCGCTGCCACAGGGCGCGCGTCCGCTCGTCACCGGCCTGGAGGTCCACGACCCGGGCACGGGCACGAATCTTGAACTCCTCGTCCGAGTCGAACAGCGCGCGCGATGCCTTGTAGAGCCGGTTGAGGTTCGACATGGCCTCCTCGCCGGAGACCTCCTCGTCCGACTTGTGGTCCAGCTCGTGCGGGTGCTCCATCAGGTACTGGATGAGCATGCCGAACTGGGTGCCCCAGTCGCCGATGTGGTGGCGGCGGATCACCTTCTCGCCGGTGAACTCCAGGATCTCGACCATCGCGGCGCCGATCACGGCGGAGCGGAGGTGGCCGACGTGCATCTCCTTGGCCACGTTCGGCTGCGCGTAGTCGATCACGGTCGTGCCGGCGCTCGGCGCGTACGGCACGCCGAGGCGGTCGTCGGCGGCGCGCGCGGCGAGGGTCCTGACGATCGCTTCGTCGGTGACCGTGATGTTCAGGAAGCCGGGGCCCGAGACCTCGATCTCCTTCAGCACGTCGTTCGCCGGGATGCCGTCGACGACCTTCGTCGCCAGCTCGCGCGGGTTGCCCTTGAGCTGCTTGGCGAGCGCCAGGATGCCGTTGGCCTGGAAGTCGGCCCGGTCGCTTCGTCGCAGCAGCGGGTCGGCGGAACCGGCCTCCGGCAGGGCTGCCGAGAGACCTTCCGCGAGGTGCTGCTGCACGGTCGAAGCGAGGGAAGGGACCGAGGCCATGAGCTTCTGTTCCTGTCGTCGTGATCGGGGTGTCTATATCGCTTGTCAAGTGTCCCATGGGTGGGCAACGTGTTTTCTCCACCTGTGGACAACCTCGGAGTCCGTCGTTCCGTCTGGGAGAATGGCTGACGTAAGGCTGCAAGGCGTTCGAGGGAATCAAGGAAGAAGGACGTACCGACCGTGGCTCAGAGCAGCACCGAGACCGACTGGGTCTCCCGTTTCGCGGACGAGGTCATCGCCGAGTCGGAGCGACGTGCGCCTGGCAAACCGGTCGTCGTCGCCTCCGGACTCTCCCCCTCCGGCCCGATCCACCTGGGCAACCTGCGGGAGGTCATGACCCCCCACCTGGTCGCCGACGAGATCCGGCGGCGCGGGTACGAGGTCCGGCACCTCATCTCCTGGGACGACTACGACCGCTACCGCAAGGTGCCGAACGGCGTCGCGGGCATCGACGCGTCCTGGGCCGAGCACATCGGCAAGCCCCTGACGTCCGTCCCCGCCCCGGCCGGATCGCCGCACGCGAACTGGGCCGAGCACTTCAAGGCCGCCATGGTCGAGTCGCTGGCCGAACTGGGCGTCGAGTACGACCCGATCAGCCAGACCGAGCAGTACACGGCCGGCACCTACCGCGAGCAGATCCTGCACGCGATGAAGCACCGTGGCGACATCGACGCGATCCTCGACCAGTACCGGACGAAGAAGGCGCCGAAGAAGCAGTCGCAGAAGCCCCTCGACGAGGCCGAGCTGGAGGCCGAGGAGGGCTCGGGCGCGGCGAGCGAGGACGACGGCTCGGGCGGCGCCGGGGGCTACTTCCCGTACAAGCCGTACTGCGGGCAGTGCGAGAAGGACCTGACGACCGTCACCTCGTACGACGACGAGACCACCGAGCTGGCGTACACCTGCACGGCCTGCGGCTTCGCCGAGACCGTCAAGCTGAGCGAGTTCAACCGCGGCAAGCTGGTCTGGAAGGTCGACTGGCCGATGCGCTGGGCGTACGAGGGCGTGATCTTCGAGCCTTCCGGCGTCGACCACTCGTCCCCCGGCTCCTCGTTCGTCGTCGGCGGCCAGATCGTGCGCGAGATCTTCGGCGGCGTCCAGCCGATCGGTCCCATGTACGCCTTCGTCGGCATCAGCGGCATGGCCAAGATGTCCTCCTCGAAGGGCGGCGTGCCCACCCCGGCGGACGCCCTGCAGATCATGGAGGCGCCGCTGCTGCGCTGGCTGTACGCCCGCCGCAGGCCGAACCAGTCCTTCAAGATCGCCTTCGACCAGGAGATCCAGCGTCTCTACGACGAGTGGGACAAGCTGGAGGCCAAGGTCGCCGACGGCTCCGTGCTCCCCGCCGACGCGGCGGCGTACGCCCGCGCCGCGCGCACGGCCGCCGGCGAGCTGCCGCGCACCCCGCGCCCGCTGCCGTACCGGACGCTGGCCTCGGTCATGGACATCACGGCCGGCCACGACGAGCAGACCCTGCGGATCCTGACCGAGCTGGACCCGGAGAACCCGGTCACCAGCCTCGACGAGGTCCGCCCGCGACTGGACCGCGCCGAGAACTGGATCACCACCCAGGTCCCCGCCGACCAGCGCACCATCGTCCGCGACGAGCCGGACGCCGAACTCCTCGGCTCCCTCGACGACCAGGGCCGTGAATCCCTGCGCCTCCTCCTGGAGGGCCTGGACACCCACTGGTCCCTGGACGGGCTGACGACGCTCGTCTACGGCGTCCCGAAGGTCATGGCCGGCCTCGACCCCGAAGCCAAGCCGACCCCGGAGCTGAAGGTCGCCCAGCGTGCCTTCTTCGCCCTGCTCTACAAGCTCCTCGTGAGCCGCGAGACCGGCCCGCGTCTGCCGACGCTGCTGCTGGCGGTCGGAGCCGACCGGGTGCGCAAGCTCCTCGGCGCCTAGCCGTCGCCGTCGGCCGCAGAGCCGTACGGATGGCCGGAAGCCCGCCGTCCCCCTACGGGGCGGCGGGCTTCTGCATCCTTCGGACGATACGGAACTCCGACGTGCGCACGAGGAAACAGCGGCCCGCGCGGGAGACCGTGGAGACATGAAGAACGAGGTCATCACAGTCATCGGATGGATCGCCCTCGTCCAGGGCGGACTCGGCGCAGGCGGCCGGACCTTCGGGGACAAGCCCTGGGGACTGCTTCAGAAATGGTGGGACGTCCCCACCGCCGGATACGTCGTCCTGACCGTCGCCGGAGTCCTGCTCGCCCTGTGGGGCGAGACCGCGAAGAAGCGGGCCCGGGCCTGAGCGACGCGACAGCGGCGGTCAGGCGATGTGGTTCTCCGCCAGCTCCCGCTCCATCCGCTGGCGCAGCGAGGGCATCCACTGACGGAGCAGCGAGGCGCTGCGCGGGTGCTGGACGCCGTACCGGTCGCTCAGCAGTATGTCGAGCTGCTCTACGCTCGGCGGGATCTGGTTCTCACCGGTGTACGTCAGCAGCGCCTTGTACGCCGACTCCAGGAAGTCCTCCACCGGCGGCTCCGGCTCCTCCACGTACTCCGGGTACTCCTCGAACCGCTCCGGACCCTGCTCCTGGCGCGGTCCGGGGATCGAAAGCTCCTCGGGGCCGTACGGCACCGCCACCGGAGTGGGCTCCAGACCCTCGACGATCTGCGGAGCGTACGCACCCTCGTACGCCTCCGGCGGCAGCACCTGGGCCTGGAACCACGGGCTGTCGTGATTCGGCTCCGGCTGCGGCCCGTACTCCGGGCCCTGCGCCTCACCGGGCTGCGGCACCTGCTGCTGGCCCGCCCCCTGCTGCGGGGCCTGCCTGCCCTGCTGCGCGAGAGGGCTCTGGGGAAGCTGCGGGGCGCCCTGCCCGGCCGTCACCGGCAGGCCCTGCTGAGCCGTCAGTTGCTGGGCCGCCACCGGCTGCGCCGGGATCAGCGCCGGCTCCACGCCCGCCGCGGCCAGTCCCGCCGCCGCCGTCTCCGCCAGCGGCACGCCGTACTTCGCCAGCCGCAGCGGCATCAGCGCCTCCACCGGCGCCTTCCGCCGCCACGCCCGCCCGAAGCGTGCCTGCAACCGCGCCTGATAGATCAACCGGTCCTGCTCCAGCTTGATGACCTGCTCGTACGAGCGCAGCTCCCACAGCTTCATCCGCCGCCACAACCGGAACGTCGGGATCGGCGACAGCAGCCAACGGGTCAGCCGCACACCCTCCATGTGCTTGTCGGCCGTGATGTCGGCGATCCGGCCCACCGCATGGCGCGCCGCCTCCACCGCGACCACGAACAGCACCGGGATCACGGCATGCATACCCACGCCCAGCGGATCCGGCCAGGCGGCCGCACCGTTGAACGCGATCGTCGCCGCGGTCAGCACCCACGCCGTCTGCCGAAGCAGCGGGAAGGGGATCCGTATCCAGGTGAGCAGCAGATCCAGTGCGAGCAGCACACAGATGCCGGCATCGATACCGATCGGGAAGAAATAGGAGAAGTCGCCGAAGCCCTTCTCGACGGCGAGCTCGCGCACAGCGGCGTACGAACCCGCGAAACCGATACCGGCGATGACCACCGCACCGGCGACCACCACACCGATCAGAATCTTGTGCGTGCGTGTCAGCTGCACCGCGGCCACCCGCGATCCCCTCCCGTCAGTCCACATCTCGCGGGCACAGCGTGGCACACGCGCGAGAAGCCCGGCCCCCGGGGGAGGGACGGACTCCTCGAAAACATGCGCAAATACGGGTGTTCGCGACCTGCGGTCACGTCCAGCCGCTACTTCGCCGTGGCCGCGACCGCCGCGACGGCCTCCTTGGCGGCCTTCACCGCGCCGTCCATGATCACCTTGTCGGCAGGGGCGGCCGCGCCCCAGTAACCGGCGCCGTTGTACGTCAGCAGCACCAGCACATTGCCGGTCCGCGCCACGACCGAGGCGTACTTGAAGTCCTCGCCCGTCTTCCTCAGCTCGTACGCCACGGCCTTCGACTGCTCGCCCACGCCCGGCGCGTCCGTCGTGCGCAGCTTCTTCGCGCCCTCCGTCGCCTGGAGCTTGGCCAGTTCCTTGTCGAAGTTCTGCGCCGCGCGCTCCTGACCGCTGCCGAGCGTGGCATCCGACTCGTAGCGGTAGAACGAGACGTCGAGCCAGCGGTACTGCGAGCCCTTCACGCCCTTGTCGTCGAGGCCGTTCCACGAGCAGCCGCCGCGGCTCGTCGTGTCGCTGGACGGGGCGGCCGTACCGTTCTTCGCCTTCGCCTTGGGCACCAGGCTCGCGGTCGTCTTCGCGGAGATCGACTTGCAGATGTCGGGCAGCTTCGCGTACTTCGCGGGCTCGACGGTCTTCGTCGACTGCTGGGCACTGGGCGTGGCGGACGCCGAACCCTGGCCCTTGGCCGGGGTGCCCGAACCGCCGTCGGAGTCCGACGAGCAGCCGGCGACGACGAGCATCACCGGGACGGCTGCGCAGGCGAGTATGCGGGTGAGTCGCGGGGCTGATCGGTGCATGGTTCCTTCAGTCGCTTGTCGTACGGTCCGGCCGGCGGCCACGGTACGCCGACACGTTACGTGCTGGCGGCGCGCTCACGGAGCGGCACCGAACGGCTACTCCTCCAGGCGCTCGGCGAGCTGCCGGGCCAGACTCCGGGCCTTTTCCTGCAGTTCCTGGCTGTCCGGCGGCTCCGCGGAACCACTGGTCTGCTCCACGTACTCGACCGTCACGATCACGTTGGATGTGCGGAACACCACGCTCACGGTGCGGTGCCGGCCGTCCGGACCGCCGGAACTGAGCACATCGTCCAGGAACGCGATCTGCCCCAGGCCGCCGAGGACGCGCGGTTCCAGACCGGTGGTGGCCGGGGCCGTGGGGGTCGGGGGTGTGGCGGCGGAGCCGGTGGGCGCGGCGGAGCCGGTGGGGCTGGAGGGTGCGGCCGGGCTCGCGGGGGGTGTGGTGCCGGTGGTCGTGGTGCCGCCCCTGGTGCCGGTGTTTCCGGTGTTTTCGGTGGGAGTCTGGGGCGTCTGTGTGGCGGGGGGCGACTGAGGAGTCTGCGGAGGCGCGGGGAGGTCCGCCGCGACCTGCTTGCCCGAGAACACCTCCTGCGCACGGTCGTCGTCGCTGACCGCGGGGTCGTACGACACCACCCGCTCGATGTCGAGGCGCAGCCGGTGCGAGGCGTCGGGGGTGTCGGCCTTCCAGGTGCAGCCGACCCGCCGGTCCGTGTCGTACGTGACGGCGGCGGTCCCGCGGTACGCCTGGTCGCGCTCCTCGTCGGGGAGCTGGGCGGCGCCGGGGAGCAGGTCCTTGAGCGTGGCCTGCGGGACGGAACCGCAGGGCTCGAAGAGGGTGCGGTAGCGGCCCGGAGGGGCCGGGTCGGAGGCGGGGCCGGCCTTGGAGTCGACGGCGTCCACCCCGGCTCCGGCACCCGAGGAGCATCCGGTGAGACCCAAGGCGAGCGCCGCCGCGAGCGCTGTCAGACCGGGTACGTACGCCTGTCGCTGCACGCTCCCAGGCTCCCTTCTCCCGAGGACTACCCCGAAAACTGTTTGCCGCCGGAGTCCGGTCGGTGGAAACAATGTGTATCGCACGCGCTGCCGTTGATGCCGGTCCGTCGTCACCTGTACGGGCCTTGGAACCGGTTTTTGCGTTATCGGGCTTTTTGGGGGAATCGAGGAAGTATGTCGTACGTAGAGGTACCGGGCGCGAAGGTGCCGATCCGGATGTGGGCCGATCCTTCCACGGTGGAGGGCGGCGCCATGCAGCAGCTCCAGAACGTGGCCACACTCCCGTGGATCAAGGGCCTGGCCGTGATGCCGGACGTGCACTACGGCAAGGGTGCGACGGTCGGCTCGGTGATCGCGATGCACGGGGCGGTCTGTCCGGCGGCGGTCGGCGTGGACATCGGCTGTGGGATGTCGGCGGTGAAGACCTCGCTGACGGCGAACGACCTGCCGGGGGATCTGTCGCGGCTGCGGTCGAAGATCGAGCAGGCGATTCCGGTGGGCCGCGGGATGCACCGGGACGAGGTGGACCCCTCTCGGCTCTTCCAGTTCCCGACGGCAGGGTGGGCCGACTTCTGGTCGCGCTTCGACGGGGTGGCCGATTCGGTCAAGTTCCGTCACGAGCGTGCCCATAAGCAGATGGGAACGCTCGGAAGCGGCAACCACTTCATCGAGTTCTGCCTCGACGAGGCAGGCGCGGTCTGGCTGATGCTGCACTCCGGGTCGCGGAACATCGGCAAGGAACTCGCCGAGTACCACATCGGCGAGGCGCAGAAGCTTCCGCACAACCAGGGGCTCGTCGACCGGGACCTGGCCGTGTTCGTCGCGGACACCCCGCAGATGGCGGCGTACCGCAACGATCTCTTCTGGGCGCAGGAGTACGCGAAGTACAACCGAGCGATCATGATGGCGCTCTTCCAGGAGGTCGTCCGGCGGGAGTTCCGCAAGGCGAAGGTGACCTTCGATCCGGTCATCTCCTGCCACCACAACTACGTGGCGGAGGAGCGGTACGAGGGGATGGACCTGCTCGTCACGCGGAAGGGCGCGATCCGGGCCGGCTCCGGGGAGTTCGGGATCATCCCGGGCTCGATGGGCACCGGTTCGTACATCGTGAAGGGGCTCGGCAACGAGGCGTCCTTCAACTCGGCCTCGCACGGCGCGGGCCGGAAGATGAGCCGGAGCGCGGCGAAGCGGCGCTTCTCGACCCGCGACCTGGAGGAGCAGACGCGGGGCGTGGAGTGCCGTAAGGACTCCGGTGTCGTGGACGAGATCCCGGGTGCCTACAAGCCGATCGAGAAGGTCATCGATCAGCAGCGGGACCTGGTGGAGGTCGTCGCGAAGCTGAAGCAGGTCATCTGCGTGAAGGGCTGACAGCCGAACGAGGAGAGGGGCCGACGCCATGGGCGTCGGCCCCTCTTCGTGCCACGGGGGCGGCCGGTCACAGCTCGCGGTGGACCTTGGTGTTGGAGGCCTGGGCGCGGGGGCGGACGACCAGGAGGTCGATGTTGACGTGCGAGGGGCGGGTGCAGGCCCAGGTGATGGTGTCGGCGACGTCGTCGGCGGTGAGGGGTTCGGCCACGCCCGCGTAGACCTTGGCGGCCTTCTCGGTGTCGCCGCGGAAGCGGGTGGTGGCGAACTCGTCCGTCTTCACCATGCCGGGGGCGATCTCGATCACGCGGACCGGAGTGCCGACGATCTCCAGGCGGAGCGTTTCGGCGAGGACGCGGGCGCCGTTCTTGGCGGCGACGTAACCGGCGCCGCCCTCGTAGGTGGAGTGGCCGGCGGTGGAGGAGAGGACGACGACCGTGCCGTCGCCACCGGCGATGAGGGCGGGGAGCAGGGCCTGGGTGACGTTGAGGGTGCCGATGACGTTGACCTCGTACATCTGGCGCCAGTCGTCGGGGTCGCCGGTGGCGACGGGGTCCGCGCCGAGGGCGCCGCCCGCGTTGTTGACGAGGACGGCGATCGCGCGGAAGGCGGTCGCGAAGGTGCGGACGGCCTCGCGGTCGGTGACGTCGAGGGCGTAGGCGGTGGCCTGGTGGCCGGCTTCGACGATCTCGGCGGCCAGTGCCTCGATGCGGTCCTTGCGGCGGGCGGTGAGGACCACGCGGTACCCGGCGGCGGCGAGCTGCCTGGCGGTGGCGGCACCGATACCGCTGCTCGCTCCGGTGACGACGGCGATGGGGGTACCGGCGGCGGTCATGACGTGCTCCTCGAGCGTGTGGTCGATGGTGCGGTCAGGATATGCGGCGGTCATCGGGCGCGTGGTGCGTACATGATCACGGCCATGCCGGCGAGGCAGATGAGAGCGCCGATGACGTCCCATCGGTCGGGGCGGTATCCGTCGGCGACCATGCCCCAGGCGAGGGAGCCGGCGACGAACACTCCGCCGTAGGCGGCGAGGATCCGGCCGAAGTCGGCGTCGGGCTGGAGGGTGGCGACGAAGCCGTAGACGCCGAGGGCGAGGACTCCGGCGCCGATCCAGATCCAGCCGCGGTGTTCGCGGACGCCCTGCCAGACGAGCCAGGCTCCGCCGATCTCGAAGAGGGCGGCGAGGGCGAAGAGGGCGGCGGAGCGGGCGATCAGCATGCGGTCAGGGTGCCATGGGACACGCGGGCTGACAGGTAGTCATAAAATAAGGCGATCTGTCGGTATCTTCTGTGCATGAGTGCGATGCGCAAGGCCCTGCTCGGGACGGCGTTGGCGGCCGCGGTGGTGCTCGGCGCCGGCGAGAGTGCCCGGGCCGCGGGGGTCGAGGCCGATCTGGCCCACCATGGTCATGTCTCCCTCTGGGACGGGCGGCTCGGTGTCTGGCTGGTGAGTGAGAACCATGGTCCGGCGGACGTGTCCCAGGTGAGCGTGCGGCTCGCCTTCTCCGAGCCGATGGCGGGTGGCCAGGAGTTGCCGCCGTCGTGTCTGTGGGGGAGCGACCGGGTGGTGGTCTGCCGGACGAGTGAGCTGCGGGCGGCGGGGGCGGTCGACGAGCTGGCTCTCGATCTGCGGACGGCGGGCTCTCCGGAGGAGATGACGGTCGACATCTCCACGGTGTGGACCGGCGGGACCACCGACGGGAATCCGAAGAACGACCGGCACCGTGTGCTGGTCCTGGCCACCGGTGATCCGTACGTCTTCTGAGCTCACGGTCAGGCGGTGTAGCCGTCGGGGCGGACGAGGAGCGTGGAGCGGCGGGTGGGGTCGGTCCAGGTGGCCCGTGTGACGCGGGCCGGTGTGGTGGGGGAGGCCGGCAGGTCCGGGGTCGTGCCCTCGGGGGCGATGAGGACGAACTCACCCGCGCACAGCAGCTCGTAGAGCCGGCCCTCGCGGAGCTTCAGGTCCGGGACGCGCCGGGTGCTCCGGCCGTAGTCGATGCCGATCCCGCTGATCATGCCCATTGCCTTGGCGGAGGCGGGGCGCACGGTGTTCAGGAAGCGTGAGGCGAGGGCGCGGACCGTGCGCAGGAGGGGGCCGTGGGCCATGGCGAGCCGGACGATGGTGCCGCTGCTGCGGAGTACGGCGGCGCCGACGGGGTGGCGCTCGGACTGGTAGCTGTCGAGGAGCGCTTCGGGATCGGGGGCTTCGCCGCGCAGGACGGCGGTGAGCTTCCAGGAGAGGTTGGCGGCGTCCTGCAGGCCGGTGTTCATGCCCTGGCCGCCGGCGGGGGAGTGGACATGGGCGGCGTCGCCGGCGAGGAAGACGCGGCCGACGCGGTAGGCCGGGGCCTGGCGTTCGTCGCTGTGGAAGCGGGAGATCCAGCGGGCGTCGTGCATGCCGTAGTCGGTGCCGAGGGCGCGGCGGGCGATCTCGCGGACCTCGTCGAGGTCGACGGGCTCGCTGTCGGGGACCTGGCGGGTGCGGTTCCAGCCCATGACGCGGTACCAGCCGTCTCCGAAGGGGGCGATGAAGGCGAACGCGCCCTCGGCGCCGTTGACCGTCAGGAGCCCTTCGGGCTTCTCGGCGAGGCGGACGTCGGCGAGGACGATGGAGCGGATCACGGAGGCGCCGGGGAAGGGCAGGCCGAGGGCGGTCCGGACGGCGCTGCGCACGCCGTCGGTGCCCACGAGGTAGCGGGCGCGAAGGGTGGTGGGGGTGCCGTCGGGGCCGGTGAGCTCGGCGGTGACCTGGTCGGCGTCCTGGCTCAGTCCGCGCAGTTCCGTCCCGTACCGGAAGTCCACTCCGGCGGACTGCGCGCGTCGCTCGAGGAGTCGCTCGACCTCGTACTGGGGAGTGATGAGGAGGTAGGCGAAGCGGGAGGGGAGCCGGGTCAGGTCGAGGCTGAGGTGGCGGAAGAGCCGCAGCTCGGTGATGGGGGTGCCGGTGGCGATCAGCTCGTCGGCGAGGCCGCGGGCGTCCAGCTGCTCCAGCGTGCGGGCGTGGACTCCGAAGGCCCGGGTCATGTTGCTGATGCCGTGCGGACGGCGCTCGACCACGGTGACGCGCAGGCCGGCGGCGGCGAGGTCGCCGGCGAGCAGCATTCCGGTGGGGCCGGAGCCGACGACGAGGACGTCGGAGTCGAGACGGTTCATGGCTGCCTCCTGAGGGGAGTGGTGCCCACGACCGTTGGCCAACGTCTGTTGGTCAACGCTTGTTGGCAAATGTAGAGCTGTCCGCGTTGGCGTGTCAACACCGTTGGCCTACAGTTGTTGGCATGCAGACCGCCCGCCGCTCCGACACCACCCGCGCCGCGATCCTCGACGCCGCCCGTGAACGCTTCGCCGCCGACGGCTACGAGCGGGCCACGATCCGGGCCATCGCCCGCGACGCCGGGATCGACCCGTCGATGGTGATGCGCTACTACGGCAGCAAGGAGAAGCTGTTCGCCGCGGCGTCCGACTTCGAGCTGGAGCTTCCCGACCTGGGCGGCCTGCCGTCCCGGCACATCGGAGCGGTCCTCGTCACGCACTTCCTCGACCGCTGGGAGCGCGACGACGTCCTGACCGGGCTGCTGCGGGTCGGCGTCACCAACGAAGCGGGTGCCGAGCGCATGCGGGAGGTCTTCGCGGAGCAGCTCGGCCCGATCACCCGCGGTGTCTGCCCCGACCCCGCCGAGGCGCCGCGCCGTGCGGCGCTCGCCGCCTCGCAGATCCTCGGCATGGCGCTCGCCCGCTACGTGCTGCGATTCGGACCGGCGGCCGAGATGTCCCGCGAGGAGGTCGTCGCCTGGCTGGGGCCGACGATCCAGCGGTATCTGACGGCGCCCGAGCCGTAGAGCGCCGGGACGGGCGGTGCGTCTCGGGGACGTGGTGCCGGAGCGGACGGCGGCACTCGGCGCGTTCCGGCGGGCCCGACCGGGCCATGGGGCACGACGGCCCGACGGGCCATGGGGTACGACGGCCGGCGTGACCAGCGGCGCCGAGGGCGCCCTGCTCACGGGCCGAGCGGCTCTGCGAGGGCAAACTCACCGGGGGCGTCGCGCCGCCCGCCCCGCCGCCGGATCAGCGCGCGGCCGCCCCGCCGAACTCGCGCAGCGCGTCGGTGACGATCGCCTCCAGGCGGGCGTGGTGAGCTCCCCGCCAGTACACCCGCTCGCACCGCGTGCACCGGGCGAAGACGTCGTACGTCTTCTCCGTGCCGTGCTCCAGCCGCTCGCGCACCGAGTCCTTGTCGGCGTCGGTGAGTCGCCCGTTGCAGGCGGTGCAGCGGGTCCAGGGCGCCAGGACCGGCGCGAACCGCTCGAGGACGTCACGGAGCTGGTCCTCGGGCCGGTCGCTGTACACATAGGCGCCGGCCCACAGCTCCCGGCGGCGCAGCAGGCCGCGGTCCCGGGAGAGCATCACGCGCCGCTCCTTCGCGGAGCGCGCGGCCAGCGCCGGATCGCCGATGTCCTCGCTCTCGTAGGCCGCGTCGACCCCCAGCAGCCGCAACCGGCGTGCCAGCGTGCCCAGATGCACGTCGAGCAGGAACCGGAGCGGGGCGCCGGGAACCGACTGGGGGCGCTCGACACCCTCGACCTCGATCGACTCTCCCGCCGCGGGGACGTGGGACACCTCCACCGGACGTCCGTCCACCAGCAGCCGCCCCACCTCCGTCAGCGGAACGCCCAGCGACTCCACGACATGGCCGAGCGAGGAGGCTCCGTCCGTCGCGACGGCGCTGCGCCCCGGGCGGCGCTCGGCCGGGACGAAGAGCCGCAGGCCGGGAGCGAAACTGATCTGGATCTCCGGTCCGTTCACGGGGACAGGATGTCACCGCCGCCCACCGCGCGGCCAGGGAATTCGTCCCCCCGGGACCTGAGGCGCGGGGGCTCAGGCGCTCAGGGGCCGGAAGCGTCCGCGTCGTCGACGGCCCACTCGGCGCAGACAGGCACCCGGCGGCTCGCCCCGGCCCTCCGATACGGTCCCGCCATGAAGATCATCGATCTCGAGCCCGGTGACCCGCGACTGGAAGCCGACCTGCTTCCCGTCCTGCGCGAGCTGCGTCCCCACCTCACGCCGGAGCTCTTCCACGACATCCACCGCAACGGCCGGCCGCAGGGCCTGCGCTTCAGCGCCGCCTACGCGGAGGACGGCAGCTGCGCGGGCGTGGCCGGCTGGCGGATCATCGACAACACCAGCGCCATCCGCAAGCTCTACGTCGACGACCTGGTCACCGCCGCCGGCGCCCGCTCCACCGGCGTCGGGCAGGCGCTCCTGGCCTACCTGGAGCGGCACGCGCGTGACACCGGCTGCCACGAGCTCAGCCTGGACTCCGGCACCCACCGCACCGGAGCCCACCGCTTCTATCTGCGCGAGCGCCTCGACATCGTGGCCTTCCACTTCGCCAAGCCGCTGCCCGCGGACGCGTCGGACGCATCGGACGCATCGGCCGCATCGGACAGATCGGTCGGTCAGGTCGGATCGGTCGGATCCGACGGCTAGGAAGTCTCCAGGTCCAGGCGCCAGTCGTTGCAGAGCAGCGGATGGCCCGGCGGGTACTCGAACGCGCGCTCACCGAGCAGGTCGAAGCCGGCCTTCCGGCACACCGCGTTCGACGCCCCGTTGTCCGTCGACGGGAAGGCGTGCAGGAAGCGGTACGTGCCCTCGGCCCGCGCCAGCTCCGCCACCGCGCGCGTGGCCGCGGTCGCGACACCCCGCCCTTGGAACCCCGGCAGCACCGTCCAGCCCGTCTCGTACACCGGCTCCCCGTCCCAGGTCTGCTTCCAGTAGCCGATGCTGCCGACCGCGACCTCCTCGGGGAGCAGCACGATCCGGAACATGAGCCCCGCGCTCGTACGGTCGGCGCTCAGCCCCACGTACCGCTGGTGGCGCTTGGCGAGCGCCTCCTCGGTCTCGGGGCCGCCGAGGTGCGCCATGAGCTCCGGCGCGTTCATGGCCCGCAGCAGACCGAAGTCCCCCTCGGACCAGGGCTCCAGGCGTATCGGTGAGGCATGGGTGTCCATCCGCGCACTGTAGGTCAGGGGGCCGACAGGCGGCGGGCGTACGCGGTCGGCGGCACCCCGACCGTCGCCGTGAAGTCCCGTACGAGATGGGCCTGATCGCTGTAGCCGAGTTCCGCCGCGAGCCCGGCCCAGTCCCAGGCGCCTCCGGCGACGGTGGCCTCGGCCGGCCCGGTGGTCCGGGCCGATCCGGTGGCCTGGACGGATCCGGTGCTCCCGGTGGCCGTGGTGGTCCCGGTGGCCTCGGCGCGTTCCAGGGCCTCGTGGATGCGGTGGCGCAGGATGACCCACTTCGGGCCGACTCCGACGCAGTGCGAGAAGAGCCGCTGCAGCGACCGGCTCGAGAGCCCCCGCGCGCGGGCCAGTTCCGACACGCGGCGGATCGTTCGGTCCGTACGGACGAGGTCCACCAGTGCCATGGCCTGGTCGGCCTGCGGGTCGGGTTCGGGTCCGTGAGCCAGGAGGAAGGTGTCGAGGGCCGCCACGCGCGCGTGGTCGGTCTCCGGGGTCAGTACGGCGGCCACGGAGGCGTTCCCCGCGCCCGCGAAGACCTCGTCGAGCGGCACGCGCCGGCCCGTCCACGCCGACACCGGCCGTCCGGGGGCGAAGGGCCGGAAGCCGCCCGGCCGGAACTTCACCCCGCAGACCCGGCCGACTCCCGTGAGCTTCTTCGTGAACAGGTCCGGTGCGATCCCGGCGACCTCCCCGCAGGCCGTCCCCGAGGAACCCTCCCCCTGACGTTCGAAGACGACGTTCACGGACGGATGCGGCACGACGTGGGAGGCGTACGGCTCGGACAGCTCCCAGTCGATGAACCAGTAGTTGTCCACGTAGGGACGCAGCTGCCGGGCCGGCTCGTGGCGGCGGAACCGGACACGGGTGAAGAGCTCGGCGGCGTCGACGATGCCGCGGGTGTCACGGCGCGGACCGGAGCGCGGACCTGAAGCAGTCATGCCGCGCACCCTAGGGGGCGGCTCCGCTCACCGCAGGCGGCCCGCGGAACCCACGGAGAGGTGCGAGACGACCTGGTCGAAGGCGTGCTCCTCGGCCGGGGTGAGCTGCACGGTCTCCTGGGGATGCCAGACGCGGTCGAGCGGCACGGCCGCCCGTGCGCGGCGGGCCCGGGCGCGCAGGCCCAGCGCCACACAGGCCGCGGCGGAGGCGGCGGCCAGGCCGACGAGGGTGATCACACGGGGGTCCTGGAACGGACCGGGCAACGACGACATGGCTGACTCCAGGGCGAGAGGGCCGGCACGGGGGCGCGCCCTGGGAGACGGCGCGGGCGTACGGCGCTGACGGTTCCTACTGCTACCTCCCGACATGTTCAGTTAACACGATAAGAGCAACTTTTCGGCAGGGGGTCGGGGCGAAGTCCGGTCCGCGAGGGCGGGGCGGCAGGCCCTCTTGTGCGGGCCGGTGAACCGCTTCAAGGTGGCGGGGGAGGCGGATTCCGGCCGGGGAGGGAGCAGCCGCATGACGGACGCAGGGGCCACAGGCGCGTGGGGGTTCACGGACGACAGGGGCGCGGCGCTGGCCGCCGTACGGGCGCCGGGGCGAGTGGTGGCCTACATACGGGCCGGGGCGGGGCTGCTGGATCTCGGGGTGGCGCCGATCGCGGTGTACGGCTCCGCACACGACGGCGCGGCTCTCGACCCGGTCAAGGCGGGGCGGCTGGAGGCGGCGGGAGTCCCGTACCTGGGGTCGGGTCGCGGCCTGGACGAGGCGGCGCTGCGGAGCCTGCGCCCCGACCTGATCGTGGACGTCACGTACGACGGGAAGAGCCCCTACGCGCTGGACGAGGCGGTCGCCGAGCGGCTGGGGGTGCCCCTGGCCGCGCTGTCGGTCGGCAGCGAGCTCAGTCTGTCGGCGATCATCACGCGCTTCGGTGAACTGGGTGTCGCGCTCGGCGCTCCCGCGTCCTCCCATGCTGCCGGTGACGGGCCGGTCGCCTCCGCCGAGGCCGTCCTGAGGGCCACCGCCGCGCGGAGCGACCACACCGTTCTGGCCCTCTCCGGCGCCGGCCCCGACCAGGTCCACCTGGCCCGGCCGCACGCCTGGCCCGAACTGGCCCGGCTCCAGGAGCTCGGTGTCCGCCTGCTCGATCCCGGTCCCGGTGCCGGCTCCAGCTGGCTCACGGCCGACTGGGAGCACGCCGCCGCGCTCGCCCCGGACCTGGTGCTCCACGACAGCCGCGCCAACGCCGTCGGTCCCGACGCGTTCCCGCCGCTGGGCCACGCGCGCGTGGCGCCCTGGAACCCGGAGACGCCGCCGAGCCCGGCCGCGTACGCCCGCTTCTACGAGGAGGTCGCCGCGGCGCTCGCGCCGTAGACGGGGACTGCGCCCGCGGCCCGCGGCCCGCTGCCGGGCACGGGGCCCGAGGCCGAGGGCGGGGCGGGGGCGCTTCAGGCGTAGGCCGGGACCTCGGCGTTCTCGCCCAGGCGCGCCCGCAGGGAGCCCGCGAACTCCTCCGCGCGCGCCAGCTGGGCGCGCAGCTCGGCGACGCGCTCGGACGCGGCCAGCTCGTAGCGGCGCACCCGCGCGACCAGGGCGGACCGCTCCTCGGGCGTGAGCTCCGTGTCCGTGTCCGGGCGGTCCGCCGCGAGGCGGTCCACCGCAGCCAGGAGGTCGCGGGTCTCGTCGATCGTGAAGCCGAGCGGCTTCATCCGGCGGATCACCATCAGGCGGTCCACATCGGCGTCGGTGTAGAGCGGGAATCCGCCCTCCGAGGAGGCCGAGGGGACGACCAGGCCGCTGTCCTCGTACTGGCGGATGGTCCGCAGGGACAGGTCCGTCCGTGCGGCGACCTCGCCGATCTGCATGGGTTCGCCGGCCAGGCGCAGTCTGCTCACGATGTCCGTCCTTCCTCGGGGCGGGCACCAACGGGCACGGCTCCCGCCCGGTTCTTTCTGTTTGTCCTAACTTCAGCACTTATGAGAGCGGGAAGGGCGGCGAAACGCCTACGGACCGGCCGGCCATTGCACCGAGGGGTCCGGCGAGAGCGAGACCTACCACCGGACCTGCGACCGGACCCGCGACCGGCGACCGGACTGACAGTCGGACCTGCGACCGGACCCGCGACTGGACCGACAGTCGGACCTTCGGCCGGGACCTACGGCCAGACCAGGCAGTACGGCTGGTGCCCCGCCTCGTGCAGGCGGACGGAGAAGTCCTGCCACTCGTGGAGCAGCTGGTAGACGTTGAAGGCGTCGCGCGGGCCGCCACGGTCCGGGACCGTGGACCAGATGAAGGCCGCCGCGCCGACCGATTCCTCGCCGATGCCGCGCAGCGGGTCGACCACGGTCATGGGCAGCTTCACCACGGCGTAGTCGGGATGGAGGACCACCAGTTCCAGCGGGGGCACCTTGTGCAGGGGCATGCCCTGGATGCCCGTGAGGACCATCGCGGCTATGGTCTCGGGCTTGATCTTCGTGAACATGCCGCCCATGCCGAGCTCGTCGCCGCCCAGCTCCTCAGGGCGCATCGAGATCGGGACGCGGGCCGCCGTGGCGCCGTCGGGTGCGCCGAAGTACTTGTACGTCACCCCCAACCGGCCACTCCCGCTCCCCGTCGTGGGTCCCATGGATTCCCTGGATTCAGTGGATTCCCGGGAGGCCCTGGATTCCCTGGCTTCCGAGGATTGCGCGGGATCTTCCCCGCGCCGTCGCCGGTGCCGCCCCCGACGGGCGGGCTCCGGACCCAGATCGTCCGTCCCCTCGCCCAGTCCGCCACCGCGATGCATATCTCCACCCGACTGCTTTTTAGGCAACACGACCCCCGCCGCGCAACCCGATCATCGTGACAGTGACCTCCCCCACGCTCTCGCGGTGAAACACCTGTCCGCAAGAACGTCCGGCCCTCTGACACCATGGATTCCGTGAGCCATCCCTATGACGCCCCAGTTTCGCAGACGCGGAGGACCGACGCCCCGGCGTAATTCACAAGGGTGCCCACGCCGTCTCTCCGTACTCGCCGACTTACTCGCAGGTCAGGACCACAGTGCCGTATTCATACGAAGCCCCAGTCTCACAGACGCTTTTCGACCGCGCGTCCCTCGTGACGCCCGGCGGCGTGAACTCACCGGTGCGCGCCTTCCGAGCCGTGGGCGGAACGCCCCGGTTCATGGTGTCCGGTACCGGCCCGTACCTCACCGACGCGGACGGTCGTGAGTACGTCGACCTCGTCTGCTCGTGGGGGCCGATGATTCTCGGCCACGCGCACCCCGAGGTGATCGCCGCCGTGCAGGCCGCCGTCGCGCGCGGCACCTCGTTCGGCACGCCCGGTGAGGGAGAGGTGGCGCTCGCCGAGGAGATCGTCGCCCGGATCGAGCCCGTCGAGCAGGTTCGGCTGGTTTCCTCCGGTACGGAAGCCACGATGTCGGCGATCCGGCTCGCCCGCGGTTTCACCGGCCGCGCCAAGGTCGTGAAGTTCGCCGGGTGCTACCACGGACACGTGGACGCGCTACTGGCCGCGGCCGGCTCCGGTGTGGCCACCTTCGGACTGCCCGACACGCCCGGCGTGACCGGCGCGCAGGCCGGCGACACGATCGTCCTTCCGTACAACGACCTGGAGGCGGTCCAGGAGGCCTTCCACCGGTTCCCGGGCGAGATCGCCTGTGTGATCACCGAGGCGTCGCCGGGCAACATGGGCGTGGTCCCGCCGCGCCCGGGATTCAACCAGGGCCTGAAGGACGCGTGTGCGAAGAACGGCGCGCTGTTCATCTCCGACGAGGTCATGACCGGCTTCCGGACCTCCCGCGCCGGCTGGTACGGCGTCGACGGCGTGAAGCCCGACCTGATGACCTTCGGCAAGGTCATGGGCGGCGGCTTCCCGGCCGCGGCCTTCGGCGGCCGCGCCGACGTCATGGGCCACCTCGCCCCGGCGGGCCCGGTCTACCAGGCCGGCACCCTGTCCGGGAACCCGGTCGCCACCGCCGCCGGCCTCGCCCAGCTGCGCCTGCTGGACCAGGCCGCGTACGACACGGTCGACGCGGTGTCGAAGGAGATCCAGGGGCTGGTCACCGGCGCGCTCTCCAAGGAAGGCGTCGCGCACCGGCTGCAGACCGCCTCCAACATGTTCTCCGTGTTCTTCACGCCGACCGAGGTCCGCGACTACGACGACGCGAAGAAGCAGGAGGCCTTCCGCTTCAACGCCTTCTTCCACTCGATGCTGGCCGACGGGGTCTACCTGCCGCCGTCCGCCTACGAGTCCTGGTTCGTGTCCACGGCCCACGACGAGCGCGCGATCGAGCGGATCGCCGCCGCCCTGCCGGCCGCCGCCCGCGCCGCCGCGGAGGCGACCGCATGACCGGAACGACCAGCTCGACCGGCTCGAAGGGGTCCGGGAGCGAGATCACCGTCGTCCACCTCGTGCGGCACGGCGAGGTGGAGAACCCCGACGGCATCCTCTACGGCCGCCGCAGCGGCTACCACCTCTCCGAGCTCGGCCGGCAGATGGCCGACCGGGTCGCCGAGCACCTCGCCGGCCGGGACATCACGTACGTCGTGGCGTCCCCGCTGGAGCGCGCCCAGGAGACGGCCCAACCGGTCGCCAAGAGCCACGGCCTGGACCTGGCCACGGACGGGCGGCTCATCGAGGCCGGGAACGTCTTCGAGGGCAAGACCTTCGGCGTCGGCGACGGCGCCCTGCGCAAGCCGGGCAACTGGCGGCACCTCACCAACCCCTTCAAGCCGTCCTGGGGCGAGCCGTACATCGAGCAGGTCGTACGGATGATGGGCGCCCTCGACGCGGCGAAGGACGCGGCCCGTGGTCACGAGGCGGTCTGCGTCAGCCACCAGCTGCCGATCTGGATCGTGCGCAGCTTCGTCGAGAAGCGGAAGCTGTGGCACGACCCGCGGCGCCGGCAGTGCACGCTGGCCTCGCTGACCTCGTTCACGTACCAGGGCGACAAGATCGTCTCGGTCGGGTACAGCGAGCCGGCTCGTGATCTCGTCCCCGCGCATCTGCTCGCGGGCGCGAAGCCGGTCAAGGGGAAGTCGAAGGCGTTCGGCGCCTGAGCACTCCGGGGCGTGCGCGGGCCGAGGAAGCGCCGGCGCCGCCCCGGGGCTGTACATCGACCGCGCCTGGGTAGACCCTCAGGGCGATCGGATGACGTGAAGTCATCTGGTCGCCCTGAATTTTTTGTGCTCATAACCGGAACCTCCGTGTTACTCCCGGCATCTCACTCATTGTCGGATTGGATGACCTTTCCGGTCATACGCGAGCGAGCGTGAATGGGGACGTCATGCGCGGGATCAGTCGAAGGAGTCTGCTGGGGGCGAGCGTTGGGGCCGCCGCGGCGATCGGAATCGCCGGGTGTAGCGGCAACAACCCGGACAAGTCGGGCAATTCAGGTCCCGGTAAGGGGGGTGGCGCCTCGGGATCCCCGACCGCGCCCGCACCCACCGAGAAAGAGGCCCGGCTCATCGGCGACGGTTCCACCGCCGACACCGGGAAGCAGCCGAACCAGCCGGACGCCCCCGTGCCGCTCGAACCCGGCCAGACTCCGCCGCAGTTCGTGATCTTCTCCTGGGACGGTGCCGGAGAGGTCGGCAACGGCCTCTTCCCCCGCTTCCTGGAGCTCGCCAGGAACCACGACGCCGCCATGACCTTCTTCCTCTCCGGGATCTATCTCCTCCCCGAGTCGAAGAAGAACCTCTACCGCCCGCCGAACAACCGCGTCGGAGCCTCCGACATCGGCTACCTCACCGACGACCACATCAAGGACACCCTCAAGAACGTCCGCCAGGCGTGGCTCGACGGACACGAGATCGGCACCCACTTCAACGGCCACTTCTGCGGCGGCTCGGGCTCCGTCGGCAACTGGACGCCCGCCCAGTGGCAGAGCGAGATCGACCAGGCGATGAAGTTCGTCACCGAGTGGAAGACCAACAGCGGCTGGACCGATCTCGACCCGCTGCCCTTCGACTACGGCAAGGAGCTCGTCGGCGGCCGTACCCCCTGCCTCCTCGGCCAGGACAACCTGCTGCCCACGGCGAAGCGCCTCGGCTGGCGTTACGACGCCAGTTCCCCCGGCGGCCGGCAGATGTGGCCGGTCAAGCGCCAGGGGCTCTGGGACCTCCCGCTCCAGGCGGTGCCCTTCCCGGGGCACTCGTTCGAGGTCCTCTCCATGGACTACAACATGCTCGCCAACCAGTCGAAGAACACCACCAAGGGGATGCCCTCGCGCTACACGGGCTGGCGCAAGCAGGCCACCGAGGCGTACCTCGCCGGGTTCAGCCGCGCCTACGAGTCCAACCGCGCGCCCTTCTACATCGGCAACCACTTCGAGCAGTGGAACGGCGGCATCTACATGGACGCCGTCGAGGAGGCCCTCAAGGGCATGGCCGGAAAGAAGGACGTCAGGCTGGTCTCCTTCCGGCAGTTCGTGGACTGGCTGGACGTGCAGGACCCCAAGATCCTCGCCAAGCTCCGTACCCTCGACGTCGGACAGTCCCCGGCGGGCGGCTGGAACGCCTTCCTCCGGCCCGCATGACCGACCGATCGACCGGCCATCCCCTTGAGGGCCTGACCCACGGGCCCGCTTGACCCCGACATGCCCTTTAAGCCCCCTTGACAAGGGGCTTTACGGGCACCCAGGGGGGTGCCCAAGATCCCCCAAACGCCCATGCGAAACTTTTCACATGAGCTTTAGCCGTGCCTCTCGACGCACCCTGCTCGCCGTCGGAACGCTGTCGGCCGCCCTCGCGCTGTCGGCTTGCACCTCGGACAACAACGGCAAGTCCGGTGGCGGCGGTGGAACCAACTTCGTGACCGACACGGGAGGCGTCTCCACCGTCGCCAAGGGCGAGCGCAGGGCGACCAACGCGATCGCGGGCGACACCCTGGAGGGCGAGAAGCTCGACATCGCCGACCTCAGGGGCAAGGTCGTCGTGATGAACGTCTGGGGCTCCTGGTGTCCGCCCTGCCGCGCCGAGGCCCCGCACTTCACCAAGGTCGCCAACGACCTCAAGGCCAAGGGCGTCGAATTCGTCGGGATCAACACCCGCGACTTCAACAAGCAGCCCGCGCTCGCCTTCGAAGAGGACTACAAGGTCCCGTACCCGAGCCTCTACGACCCGGCCGGAAAGCTGATCGTCAACGGCTTCCCCAAGGGCACGCTCAACCCGCAGGCCATTCCCTCCACCGTCGTCCTCGACAAGGACGGGAAGATCGCCGCCCGCTCCCTCATGGCCCTCGACGAGAAGAAGCTCCGGTCGATGATCGAGCCGCTGCTCGCGGAGAAGTGACGTGAACGAGACGGTCTTCAGCGGGGCCCTGCTCCTCGCCCTGCCCATCGCCGTCCTCGGCGGTCTGGTCTCCTTCTTCTCCCCCTGCGTCCTGCCGCTCGTCCCCGGCTACCTGAGTTACGTGACCGGCGTCACCGGCACCGACCTGGCCGAGGCCAAGCGCGGCCGGATGGCCCTCGGCGCCAGCCTCTTCGTCCTCGGCTTCTCCGCCGTCTTCGTCTCCGGCGGCGCCCTCTTCGGCTACTTCGGCTCGACGCTCCAGGAGTACCGCGACACGCTCACCACCGTCCTCGGTGTGCTGATGATCGCCCTCGGCGTCTTCTTCCTCGGCCTCATGCCCTGGTTCACCCAGCGCGAGTTCCGCTTCCACCGGAAGCCCGTCACCGGACTCGTCGGGGCGCCGCTGCTCGGCGCGCTCTTCGGCATCGGCTGGACGCCGTGCATCGGCCCGACCCTCGCGTCCGTCAACGCGCTCGCCGCGCAGGAGGCCAGCGCCGGCCGCGGCGCGCTGCTGACCGTCGCGTACTGCGTCGGTCTCGGCGCCCCCTTCATCCTCGCCGCGGTCGCCTTCCGCAAGGCCCTCGGTACCTTCGGGTGGGTCAAGAAGCACTATGTGTGGGTGATGAGAATCGGTGGCGGCATGATGATCGTGACCGGCCTGCTGTTGCTCACAGGAGCGTGGGACAGCATGGTCTCCACGATGCAGGGCTGGTCCAGCGGCTTCACGGTGGGGATCTGAGAGTTCCGATGAGCAAGACCGAAACCGAAACACACGAACTCGGCGAAGCCGGGGCCCAGCTCTCCACCGCACCCAAGGAGGAGACCGCCGTCGGCGGACCCACCCTCGGGATCATCGGCTGGATCCGCTGGTTCTGGCGGCAGCTGACGTCGATGCGGGTCGCGCTGATCCTGCTCTTCCTGCTGTCCCTCGGCGCGATCCCGGGCTCCCTCATCCCGCAGACCAGCGCGGACGAGGTGAAGGTGCGGACCTTCAAGGAAGCCCACGAGACCCTCACCCCGCTCTACGAGAAGCTCCAGCTCTTCGACGTCTACAGCTCGGTGTGGTTCTCCGCGATCTACATCCTGCTGTTCGTCTCCCTCATCGGCTGCATCGTGCCGCGCAGCTGGCAGTTCGTCGGCCAGCTCCGCGGCCTGCCGCCCGGCGCGCCCGGCCGCCTCACCCGGCTGCCCGCGTACACGACCTGGCGCACCGAGGCCGAGCCCGAGCAGGTCCGCGAGGCCGCGCTCGCCCTGCTCAAGGGCCGCCGCTTCCGGGCGCACACCGTCAAGGACGCCGTCGCCGCCGAGAAGGGCTATCTGCGCGAGGCCGGGAACCTGCTCTTCCACCTCGCGCTGATCGTGATGCTGACCGCCTTCGCGTGGGGGCAGCTCTTCAAGTCCGAGGGCGGCAAGCTGATCATCGAGGGCGACGGCTTCTCCAACACCCTCACCCAGTACGACGACTTCAAGTCCGGCTCCCTCTACAGCACGGACGACCTCGCGCCGTTCGGCTTCCAGCTGGACAGCTTCACCGGTACGTACGAGAAGAGCGGCCCGCAGCGCGGCACCCCGCGTACCTTCGAGGCCGCCGTCACCTACTCCGAGGCCGGCGGCCCGGGCAAGAAGGCGGTCATCCGCGTCAACGAGCCGCTGAAGGTCGGCGGCTCGAAGGTGTACCTGATCGCCCACGGGTACGCGCCCGTGGTCACCGTCAAGGACGGCCGGGGCAAGGTCGTCTTCCACGGCGCCGTCCCGCTGCTGCCGTTCGACAACAACATCACCTCCACCGGCGCGATCAAGGTGATGGACGGCTACCGCGACAAGAACGGCAAGAAGGAGCAGCTGGGCTTCCAGGCCTTCTTCGTGCCGACGTTCGCGGGCGCCGGCAAGGGCGACATGTTCTCGCAGTTCCCGGCGCTCGACTTCCCCGTCATGGCGCTCACCGGCTTCCACGGCGATCTGCGCGTGGACTCCGGACTGCCGCAGAACGTGTACCAGCTGGACAAGTCCAAGATGACCCAGTTCGAGGTGGAGGGCGGCACCGGCAAGGCCAACCGGCTGCTGCCCGGCGAGACCATGACGCTGCCCGACGGTGCCGGCTCGATCACGTTCGAGAAGGACATCAAGGAGTGGGCGAGCTTCCAGATCTCCCAGCAGCCCGGCAACGGCCTGGCTCTCGCGGGCGCGATCTCCGCGATCGCCGGCCTGACGGGCTCCCTGTTCATCCAGCGGCGCCGGGTCTGGGTCCGCGCCGTCCGGGGCGAGGACGGCGTCACCGTCGTCGAGATGGCGGGTCTTGGCCGGAGCGAGTCCGCCAAGCTCCCGGAGGAGCTGGCCGACCTCGCGGTCACGCTCCACGCACAGGCGCCGACCGCGCCAGAACCCGCAGCAGAACCTGCCACCGCAGAAGCCGAAGGGGCTGAGAAGTGAATCTCGCCGCCGTGAGTCTCGCCGCCGAGACCAACGAGAGCCTGGCGCGGATGAGCGACCTGCTCATCTACTCCTCGATGGCCGTCTACACCCTGGCCTTCTTTGCGCATATCGCCGAGTGGGTGCTCGGCAGCCGCAGCAAGGTCGGCCGGACGGCCGCCGCGCTGACCGTCGACACCCCCGCTCCGGCGGTGTCCGTGCAGGTCAAGAAGGCGGGCGGTACCACCGTCCTCGACAAGCCCAAGGTCGTCACCCGGTCTGGTGCCGGCATCCGTGACGTGCCCGACGGCCCCGGCGCGGCGGGCGGCACGGTGAAGGGCGATCTGTACGGCCGTATCGCCGTCTCGCTCACCGTGCTCGCGTTCCTGATCGAGGCGGCCGGCGTGATCGCCCGCGCGTTCTCGGTGCAGCGCGCCCCCTGGGGCAACATGTACGAGTTCTCCACCACCTTCTCCACCGTGGCGGTCGGCGCGTACCTCGGCTTCCTCGTCGCGAAGAAGAACGTCCGCTGGCTCGGGCTGCCGCTGGTGACGACCGTCCTGCTGGACCTGGGCGTCGCCACCACCTGGCTGAAGACGCCCAGCGACCAGCTGGTTCCGGCGCTCGACTCGTACTGGCTGTGGATCCACGTCTCCACCGCGATCTTCTGCGGCGCCGTCTTCTACCTGGGCGCGGTCGCCACCCTGCTCTACCTCTTCCGCGACTCCTACGAGAACAAGCTCGCGACCGGCGGCAACCCCGGCTCCTTCGCGCGCTCCGTCCTCGAGCGGCTGCCGTCGGCGGCCTCCCTGGACAAGTTCTCCTACCGGGTCAACGCGGCGATCTTCCCGCTGTGGACGTTCACGATCATCGCGGGCGCGATCTGGGCCGGCGACGCCTGGGGCCGCTACTGGGGCTGGGACGCCAAGGAGGTCTGGTCCTTCATCACCTGGGTCGGTTACGCCGCGTATCTGCACGCGCGCGCGACGGCCGGCTGGAAGGGCCGCAAGGCCGCGTACGTGGCGCTCATCGCCTTCGGCTGCTTCCTCTTCAACTACTACGGCGTCAACATCTTCGTGACCAGCAAGCACTCGTACGCGGGCGTCTGACGCGGGCTGTGAGCTGGCAGCGCCCGGGCCCCGGCGCGACGCTGGAGGTATGAGCGAGATACCCCGGGGCAGGTGCGAGACACACGACGGCACCCTGCACCACCTGCGGTACGTGATCGACCTGCCCCACCCGATGATCCGGGTGTGGGCGGCCGTCGCGACACAGGAAGGTCTGCCGCGGTGGCTCTGCGAGGCGGATCCGCTGGAGCCGAGGCTCGGCGGAGCGGTGACGCTGCGCCGGCTGAACGGAGACACGGTGGTCTCGGGGCGGGTGACGGCCTGGGACCCGGAGTACGTGGCCGAGTACACGGTCGGCCCGTCGCACGGCCGGATCCGGTTCCACCTGGAACCGGCCGGGGGCGGCGGGTCGACCGTGCTGCGTTTCACGAACGAGTTCCGTGGGACGCCGGACGAGAAGCTGGACATGCTGGCGGGGTGGCACGACCACTTCGAGCGCTTGGCCCAGGCGCTGGACGGCCACCCCACGGACTGGCGGGACTGGACCGCCGAGCGCCGGCGGTACCTGCGAGACCTGTACGCACGGGACGAGGCGCGCTGGCCCACGTGGGAGCCGTGACCTAGGCCGGGTCCGGAAAGTAGCGCCGTCTGCCCGCAGGGCAGGGCCCGCGGCGTCTGGTGCGTGCGATCGCAAGGCGGAGGGTCGTCCTCGTACTGGGTGTACTTGGGCGATCCGACAACGCAGCGAGGGTACGTGCCAGGCGTCGTGGGCCAGGCGGGACTTTCCGGACACGGCCTAGCTCTTCTTCGGCGGCAGGCAGTCCTTCGACGGGGGCCTGTTCTCCGGCCAGGCGATCTGGACGAACCTCTGGGAACCGTCCTGGGCCAGTTCCACGATCGGGACCGCCTTGTCGAACGGGTTGCCGTAGTTGTCCAGGCAGATCCAGCCGCTCGCCCCGTCGACCCGCAGCGAGCCCTTCACCTGGGGCCACTGCCTCCCCACGTCCGCCAGTTCCGGGTACTGCGCGCCCTGCCCGGTCGCCTGGCGGATCGCGTGGACCGCCGTCGCCATGGCGTCGTACGCCACGATGGCCTGACCGTCCGCCAGTGCCACCGGCTTCTTCGAGGCCCGGGCGATGTCCGTCAGGAACGTGTCGTACGCGGCCGTCGAACCGCCCGTCGTCGGCACCGGCCGGCCCGGCGCCGGCCTCCAGGCGTCCGGGTGGGCGAGCGCGGCGTAGCGGACGGTCAGCTTCGCCTTCAGTGCGGCCCGGTTGAGCTTGGGGTCCGCCCCCAGGTACGAGCCCTCGTCGCCGGTCAGGATGGTGAACGCTCGCTCGGCGCAACCGCGCGCGCCGAGCGCGTTGATGAACTGCCGCAGCTGGGTGTGGCGGCCGGCGAAGAACACCGTCTCCGCCCTCGTGTCGCAGATCAGATGCGTGATCTGGCGGAAGGTGTTCGCCGTCGTGCCCTCTTCCGTCGGATCGGCGGGCGAGGTGAACAGCTGCGGCTCGTAGGGCGCGCCCTTCAGGGAGCCCGCGAATGCGGCCTTCAGCGTGTCCGTGTAGTGATCGCCGGTCCGGGTGTCCTGCACCAGCAGCGCCTTCGCCGCCTCGACCTTGCCGAAGTGGGCCAGGGCCTTCGCCTCGTCGCCGTTGGTGGGGGAGACGCGGGCGAGACCGGGGTAGCGGTGGTTGCCCGCGCCGGGGCCGTTGGCGATGTCGTCGGCGGTGATGGTGGTGCCGACGACGGCGATACCGGCACCGGTCAGGGCCGCCACCGCCTGCCGTATCTCGGTGGAGGAGGTGGCGACCCCCGAGACCGCCCGCAGCCGGTCGTCCCCGCCGGTCATGGTCTTCAGCCGGTCCACCGTCGTGCGCCAGTGGGCGTTGCCCTTGCCGGTGTTGGCGAGGACGAGGCGGATCTTCGGCGTCTCGCTGTTGGACTCGTGGTTGGCCCGGTACTGCCGGGCGAAGGCGCCCTGCACCTCGTGCAGGACCTTCGTCCGCATCCCGCTGTCCGGCGAGGTCAGCGGCAGCAGCAGGGCGACCGTGGCGTACTCGCCGGCCTTCAGCGTGCGGTTCTCCTCGCGGATCAGCCCGGCCACCTCGGTGAGGGACGCCACGCCGAAGTCGTGTCCGTCGCCGTTGACGCCGATGCATTCCGTGCTGCCCGGCGGCCGCTCCACGCCGGTGGCGCAGGAACGGTCCTCCGGAGTGGTGACGCGGTTCACCGCGTAACCCGTCAGACCACCCAGGAGGGCCAGCGTCACCACTCCGGTGAGGATCCTCTGACGGGGGGTGTGCCACAGGCGGAAGCGCAGCCAGTCGAGCATCGTCCTCAGACTCCGTCCTCGCGCGCCGGCGGCAGCGAGAGCTCCCGCCAGGCGCGGATGTCCGTCGGCCAGTGGGTGGCCGCGTCCCACAGCGGCCGGTTGCCCGTCAGATGGCGGCCGGACAGCTGGCGCAGCTCGAACGCCAGCTTCTCAGTCACCTCGCCGTCGGGCAGGGCGAGCGGGTCGGTCAGCAGCCAGACCGCGTGCAGCAGCCGTCGCAGCCGCAGGTGGAGTTCGGTGGTGTCGGTGTCGAGACCGGCCGGCATCCGGTCGGGCGGCCGCTGCCCGAGCGCGACGGCCCGGCGCGGATCGGGCCCCGACCGGCCGCGGACGCGCGGGTAGGGCGCGGAGGCGATGAACCGCAGCCGCCCGAGCCAGTCCTCGACGTCCGGCCGGGGGAACGTGACCCGCAGATGGGTCACGGCCTGCTGGGTCCGGCCGAGGGCCAGCTCGTGGTGCAGCCGGTAGGGGAGCCCGCTCTCCTGGTCGTAGTGCCGGTGCAGGGTCTCGTGGACGGCCCGCCAGGTCGCGTACCCGGACGGTCCCTCGCCGTCCTCGAAGCGCAGCCAGTGCAGCAGGAGGGCGCGCAGCAGCGGGTCCGCGACGAAGTGCTCCGGGCTCTCGGGCCAGCCCTCGGCGCGCAGCCGGTCGCGGACCTCCAGCGCCATGTCCCCGTCCGGGGACTCCCCGGGCAGCCGGGTGTGGGCGAGGAGCCGGGCGGAGGTCTCGTCGTGGGCCGCGGCGAGGACCGCTAGCCGGCCGTGGTGCTCCCCGGGCAGCAGCTCCCCGAGCAGCGTCGGCGCGACCGGCACCGGCGGGGTGTCCTCGCGCAGCTCCACCGTCAGGTCGAGCAGCGCGCCCGGCGTGAGGGAAGGGCGCAGCTCCGCCGGGGCCTCACCGGCGGTCCGGCCGAGCAGGGTCACGCCCAGGGGGCGCCCGCCGGTGAGCCGGTGCACGCCGCGGGCCAGGTCGGCCGGGGTCCGGGCGGCCGGGTCGTGGCGGTCGAAGGCCGCCTGGGTGTGCGCGGGGGAGAGCGGGGTGAGCTCGACCGCGAGGATGCCGGAGGTGACGTCCGTACCGCGCGGGCAGGGGGCCACGCGTGCGGTCTCGGGCAGCCGCAGCCGGGTGGCGCGGCGCATGCCCTCGTGGTCGGCCACGCGGGAGGAGGCGAAGACCACGATGCGGTCACGGCGGCCGGCGGCGCGGTCCCGCAGGATCGGTTCGAGCAGGCGGCGGCCGAGCGGCTCGTGGGCGTTGTCGAGGAGGAGTACGGGGCGTCCGCTGCGGGCGCCGGCCCGCAGGAGGCCGGTGAAGGCGCGGTACAGGTCCTCGACGAGCGCGCCGACGAGGAAGCTCTCGGCCTCCTGGCGGCGCCGGCCGCCCTGCTCGAAGTCGTTGGCGAGGTACTGGAGGCCGACCTTGCCCCGGCCGCCGGCGTTGCGGTAGTTCCCGTACCAGGTCTCCGACCTGCGCTGTGCGCGGCCGAAGACCTCCTCCAGGACGGTCTCGACGGTCGCCTCGGCGAGGAGGCCGGCCATCGGCGCGGTGGCCTCGGCGAATTTGGCGGCCAGCTTGCTCAGGACCTTGGTCACCCAGGTGGCACCGGCCCCCTTCGCCGCGTCGACGGTCGCGAGGACCGGCCCGAGCCGCTGCAGATCGCGCCGCGCCTGCTCCTCGTCCTCCCGCGACCAGCTGGTCGAGGCGACGGCCACCAGACCGAGCGAGAGCCGAGGGAACTCCACCGGCGCGCTGGCGAACCCGCGCGGCGCGAGCTGCCCGGCGAGCTCGGCGAGCGCGCCGGTGAGCGGGTTCCATCCGGGGCCGTGGTCGGCGGGCGGCTCGATGTGCGCGCAGTCGAGCAGGGCGAGCGGAGTGGCCCCCTTGTAGGCGTTGCGCACCTGCTTGAGCAGGGCCGTCTTCCCCATCCCCCGGCCGCCGGTGAAGACGGTGACCGGGGGATCGTCGCCGTGCTCGTACGGGGTGCGGGTGAAGCGGTACGGGGTCAGCCCGATGAGCCGGGCGGCGAGTCCGGAATCCTGGAAGACCGCCTCGCGGCCGTACAGCTCTCTGTCCACGCTCTGCCACCCCCGTCACAGACAACTACAGCTTATCGACAGAGAGTTGGGAAAGCGGCAGCCTTTTCGACTCCGTTGCGGAGCTGTTGTCACCCTGTGGCGTGGGGGCTCCATGAGGGGGCGCGGCGTACAACCATCCGCCCGGATGTCGTGTCGAAGTGGCGAACCAGCCCCGCGGGGCTGCCAGGACCTACACAGATGTTCGGAGTGCGCAATGAACAAGCTCGGTAAGGTCGCCGCGGTCGCCGTGTCCGCGACGGCTCTCGTCGCCGTCGCCGGATCGCCCGCGAGTGCGGCGAGCACGGCCCAGAACTCGCGGACCGTCTACCTGACGGACCATCCGACGGACGACATGGCCGATGCCTGCGTGACCAGGACCATCGCCCTGCAGTCGGGCCGC
Source organism: Streptomyces sp. NPDC029139 (assembly GCF_055564335.1). Taxonomy (NCBI): domain Bacteria; kingdom Bacillati; phylum Actinomycetota; class Actinomycetes; order Kitasatosporales; family Streptomycetaceae; genus Streptomyces; species Streptomyces sp. NPDC029139. The sequence continues at coordinate 52,453 of NZ_JBVHWN010000007.1, forward strand.
TACACGTGGCGTCAGTTCAGCGGGGTGACCATGTACCGCGACATCACCCTCGCCGCGGGCACGTACACATGGACGGACTGCGTCAAGCCCGGTGCGGGTAAGTACGACCATGTGTCCACTCTCGACAAGGCGGGTACGTCACCCGCCCAGATGAGTTACGGCTTCACCATCGCGGATCCCGGCTGGGTCACCTTCGGCTCGCAGCTCGACCCCCACTTCTGATTCCGTCCGGTTGCCCCGTCGGCTCCCGTCGGCGGGGCATCCGGACGGAAGGCGCGCTTCACCCGTCGCCGATGTCCTCGTTCCACAGGGCCGGGCGTGTCTCGATGAACTCCCGCATCAGCGCGGCGCATTCGGGGTCGTCGAGCACCAGGACCTGCACCCCGTGCTCCGCCAGCCAGTCGTGGCCGCCGTGGAAGGTCTCCGCCTCGCCGACGACGACCCGCGAGATCCCGAACTGCCGGACCAGGCCCGAGCAGTACCAGCAGGGGGAGAGGGTCGTCACCATCGTCGTCCCCCGGTACGAGCGCTGCCGCCCGGCCGCCCGGAAGGCGGCGGTCTCGGCGTGCGCCGAGGGGTCGCCGTCCTGTACGCGCCGGTTGTGCCCGCGCCCGAGCAGCGTCCCGTCGGCGCCGTAGAGCGCGGCGCCGATCGGGATCCCGCCCTCGTCGAGCCCGGCACGGGCCTCGGCGAGGGCGGTGGAGAGCCAGCGCCGGGCGTGTTCCTGGTCCATGCGAGAGCCTTTCCCGCCGGAGCGGGGCCGTCACACCTGCTGTTCGTCCGTCGGCAGCGGGTCGACGACGAAGGTGCCCTTGCCGTGAACGGTCAGGATGAGGCCCCGCTCGCGCAGGACCCGTGCCGCGCGGCGCACCGTCAGATAGGCGACGCCGTACTCCTCGGCAAGGTCCCGCTCGGCGGGCAGCCGCGCGCCCGGGGCAAGCTCTCCGGCCGCGATACGGGCGGCGATGTGGTCGGCCACCGCGACGTACACCAGCTGGGGGCCCTGCGGGTCGAACTCGGGGATCTGGCTGCGGTCGGTCACACGACCAACGTAAGCATCGAAGACCTGTGCGAACCATCATTGAGCTATGCAGAGCTATACATGCCTTATAGGCTCGTGTGACACGAAGACCCCGGCGAGGTGGCTAGACCTCCCGGGGCACGGCCACCAACTTCAAGGGAGTTGATGACGTGCGGAACCCTATCGCGCGCGTACTCGGCAGGGCGCTCATCCCCGTTCTCCTCGGGCTGCTGATGCTCACCCTGCCGCCCACCGGCAGGCACCGCCCCCGCCCGACCCCGACCCCGCCGGTCCAGGCCGCGCAGCCGCGTCACCGCGCGCCCACCCGGCGGTCTCCGTACGCCCGGGAACAGACGGCTCTCCTCGACGGCTCCCGGTCACCTCTGGAGCGCCCCTACCTCACCGCCACCTCGGCGCGAGCAGCGCAGCGCAGGCGCCGGCGGGCGTTGTGGCTGGCGACGGTCGGGGTGGATGTCGATCAGCGGAACATCCACGCCGGGGCCGCCCGATGAGCCGCTGTGGGGCGCGGAGGCCCGTCATCGCCGTCGTGGAGGTGATGCGGCCGGTGTGCGCGGGCTCGGTCTGCGTACTCGTCCTGGGTCATGACGGCCCGCATCGCGACCGCGCCGGGGACGCCTGGTGGGTGACGCCCGAGATCGCCGACGCGGTGAGCGTCTCCCTGCTGGTACGAGCCCTCACGCCGGAACCGGAGTTCCGGTCACCGCGCTGCATCGTCGGCCGCCATGACCGCTGCCGGGACCATGTGGTCCGGGACAGCGGTGTGGACGGCGTCCGCCATCTCGTCTGCGGGTGCCTGTGCCATCCGGTGTCCCTCGCGGGTCCGCCCGACGACCGCCCCTGAGGCGTCGGGGCGGCCGTGGGGCCTCACGCGACGGCGCCGGCCTTCGCCTCGTAGGGGAACAGGGCGAGCGGGGTCTCGCCCTGGAAGAAGGTCTTGGCGCGGATCATCGCCTGTTCGTCGGCGCGTACCCGGCCGGGGCGGGAGCCCGTTCCGGTCAGGACGCCGCCGAACCGCATCCGCAGGTAGGCGGCCGAATGACTCAGGCTGGTGACCAGGCCGTCCGCGACGACGTGGTCGTCGTCCGCCATGGCCGTCACTCCCCACAGCGTGCCGCCCGCCATGCGCTCCTTGAAGTCGGAACCGGGCACGTTCAGCCAGCCCGACCAGTAGTCGAGGTAGCGCTTGGTCTGCGCGGAGAAGCTGTACCAGTAGAGGGGCGAGACGATGACGACGTCCGTGGCCTCCACCGTGGCCAGTCGCAGCAGCTCCTCGTTCTCCTCGGCCTGCCGCTCGGCGCTCTCGTGCCGTCCGTCCTGGAAGTCGGGCAGGGGCAGCCGGTTCAGGTCGATCCAGTGCTGCGGGATGTCGGTGGGCAGGTGCGCGGCGGCCGCGCGGGCCAGCGTCTCGGAGTTGCCGTCGGCGCGGGAACTGCCGAGGACGAAGAGGAACGAGCGGTCCGGGCGGTCCGGGCCGGGTGCGGCGTCGAGGGTCATGTCTCCTCCGGTGTCAGGGGTGCCCCGGTGCCAACTCCGCCTTCCCCGGCGGTATTCCGGACGCCATCGGCTCCGCCGATGGGCCCATCGGCAGGACGCCCCACTGGCTCGTGGACCGGCTCCGGGCCCCCTCCGTAGCGTCGCAGTCATGAGAAACGAGCGCGGTACGCAGACCAGGGGAACCCTCGAACTGACCCTCGCCATGGTGCTCTCCGGCACCCTCGGCATCTTCGTCGTCGAGTCCGGGGCCTCGCCCTTCGACGTGGTCTTCTTCCGGTGCCTCTTCGGGGCTGCCGCCCTCGGCGCGTACAGCCTGGCCCGCGGCTACTTCACCGGGCACGGCTTCACGCCGAAGAAGCTCGGGCTCGCGGCCCTCGGCGGGGTGTTCATCGTCTTCAACTGGGTGTTCCTCTTCGAGGCGTACGAAGCCGTCTCGATCTCCTTCGCCACCGTCGTCTACCACACGCAGCCGTTCTTCCTGGTGGTCTTCGGCGCCGTGCTGTTCCGGGAGCGGATCACGGCCGCCAAGCTCGGCTGGCTCGGTCTCGCCTTCGTCGGACTCGTCCTCGTCTCCGGCATCAGGCCCGGGGACACCGCCTCCCTGAAGGGGCTCGGTCTCGCGCTCGGGGCCGCCGTGCTCTACGCGCTGTCGACCATCGTCACCAAGCGGATCACCGGCGTCCGGCCCCACCTGATCGCCCTGGTGCAGGTCCTGGTCGGCCTTCCGCTGCTGCTGCCCTTCGCCGACTTCGGCGCGGCGGCGGGGCTCGTCGCCGGCTGGGCCTGGCTCGCCGGGCTGGGACTGATCCACACCGGGCTGATGTACGTGCTGATGTACGCGGCCTACGCCAAGCTGCCGACCGCGAAGATCGCCGTGCTCGCCTTCACCTACCCCGCCGTCGCGATGTTCGCCGACTGGGCGGTGTACGGGCACCACATCGGCCTCGTCCAGGCGCTCGGCGTCCCGCTGATCGTCCTGGCCGGCCTGAAGGTCACCCTGTCGGGCTCTGCTCCCGCACGAGTCGCCGCGCCTGCTCCACGAACAGCCGCACATGCGCCGGAAGCCGCTTCCCCCGCCGCCACGCGATCTGCGTGAAGAGCGTGAACGGCGGACGCCAGTCCAGCTCCGCCAGTGCCCCGGACGCCAGCTCCTCGGAGACGGTGATCCGGGGCACCAGGGCGATGCCCAGGCCGCCGGCCACACCGCGCTTGGTCGCCTCGATCGTGCCGAACTCCATGAACGGCGGGGCCCACTGGCTCAGCGCGTCCTCGAACAGGTCGCGGTACGGACATCCCGGCTCCGTCCCCACCAGCTGCGCCGCCGCCAGGTCCGCCGGCGTCAGACCCGTACGGCCCGCCAGCGGATGCCGCGGCGAGGCGACGAGCACCAGCGGCTCCTCGGCCAGGACCTCGCTCTCCAGGCCGTCGTGCCCGGTGTCGGGCTCCATCAGGAAGCCGATGTCGTACGTCCCCTGGCGCAGCGCCTGCCGGGTCGCGTCGCCGAGCGTGGGGCGCAGCGCCAGCTGGACCTTCGGGTAGCGGTGGTGGAACAGCTCCAGGAGCGGTGGCAGCCGGTAGGAGGTCAGCGACTCCATCGTGCCCACCGCGATGGTCCCGGCGGGTTCCTCGCTCTCCACGACCGCGGCCCGTGCCTCCTCCGCCAGCTCGATGATCCGGCGGGCGTACGGCAGGAGCCGCTCACCGGCCTCGGTCAGGCGGATACGGCTGCCGAGGCGCTCGAAGAGCTCCACGCCGAGCGAGGACTCCAGGGCGCGGACCTGGCTGGTCACGCTGGACTGGGCGTACCGCAGTTCGGCGGCGGCGCGGGTGAAGGAGAGGACGCCGGCGACCTTCTCGAAGGTGACCAGGAGCCGGAGCTCCATGTCAGGACTTCGGCTCGTCGTCGCCCTGCTCGCGCTTCTTGAGCTCCTCCTCGCGGCGGCGCAGGTCCGCCTCCCAGTCCTTCAGGACGGCCTCGTCCTTCTTGTTCTCGTCCTTGAGGGACTTGAGGAAGTCGGGGTTGTCGTCCGGCGCGACCCACTCGCTGCGGTGGTTGCGGTGCCACTCGGAGGGCGTACGGCCGCCGGCGGGGGCCTTGCGCATCTTGCCCGCGGCGAACCAGACGATCGGGCCGACGATCCAGAACAGCAGGATGATGATGACCCAGACGACCTTGGGCAGGTGCTTCGCCTCGTCCTCGGGGGTGTTGAGGCAGTCGATGAACGCGTAGATCGTCAGCGCCAGCGGCAGGATGTACATCAGCGCCCTGAGCATGTGGGACAGCCCCCTGGAAGCAATGGCAGGGCGCGTTTCGACGGCCCCGGTGACAGGTCCAGCCTAGCCGGTGACCGATACTTGCCCCTATGGCTTACGACGATCTCCGCTCGCTGCTGAGGGCCCTGGAACGTGAAGGCGACCTCAAGCGCATCAAGGCCGAAGTCGATCCGTACCTGGAGGTCGGGGAGATCGTCGACCGGGTGAACAAGGCGGGAGGTCCGGCGCTCCTCTTCGAGAACGTCAAGGGCTCCGCCATGCCGCTCGCGATGAACGTCTTCGGCACGGACCGCCGGCTGCTCAAGGCGCTGGGCCTGAAGTCCTACGGCGAGATCAGCGAGAAGATCGGCGGCCTGCTCAAGCCGGAGCTGCCGCACGGCTTCGTCGGGGTGCGCGAGGCCTTCGGCAAGCTGGGCTCGATGGTCCACGTGCCGCCGAAGAAGGTGAAGGACGCGCCCGTCCAGGAGGTCGTCCTCACCGGCGACGACGTCGACCTGGACCTGCTGCCGGCGCTGTTCACCTGGCCCAAGGACGGCGGGTCCTTCTTCAACCTGGGACTGACGCACACCAAGCACCCGGAGACGGGCGTCCGCAACCTCGGTCTCTACCGGCTGCAGCGGCACGACAAGCGCACCATCGGCATGCACTGGCAGATCCACAAGGACAGCCGCAACCACTACGCGGTGGCGGCGGCGAAGGGCGAGCGGCTGCCGGTCGCGATCGCCTTCGGCTGCCCACCGGCGGTGACGTACGCGTCGACGGCGCCGCTGCCCGGGGACATCGACGAGTACCTCTTCGCCGGCTTCGTGCAGGGCAAGCGGATCGAGATGGTCGACTGCAAGACGGTGCCGCTCCAGGTGCCGGCGAACGCCGAGGTCGTGATCGAGGGCTGGCTGGAGCCGGGCGAGATGCTCCCGGAGGGCCCCTTCGGCGACCACACCGGCTTCTACACGCCGCAGGAGCCGTTCCCCGCCCTGAAGATCGACTGCGTCACGATGCGCAAGCGCCCGCTGCTCCAGTCGATCGTGGTCGGCCGGCCGCCGACGGAGGACGGGCCGCTGGGGCGCGCCACCGAGCGCTTCTTCCTGCCGCTGCTGAAGATCATCGTGCCGGACATCGTGGACTACCACCTGCCCGAGTCGGGCGGCTTCCACAACTGCGCGATCGTCTCGATCGACAAGAAGTACCCGAAGCACGCGCAGAAGGTCATGCACGCCATCTGGGGCGCGCACATGATGTCGCTGACGAAGCTGATCATCGTGGTGGACAAGGACTGCGACGTCCACGACCTGCACGAGGTGTCCTGGCGGGCGCTCGGGAACACCGACTACGCCCGTGACCTCACGGTCGTCGAGGGCCCGGTGGACCACCTGGACCACGCCTCGTACCAGCAGTTCTGGGGCGGCAAGGCGGGCATCGACGCGACGAAGAAGCTCCCCGAGGAGGGCTACACCCGGGACGGCGGCTGGCCGGACATGGTGGAGTCGGACCCGGCGACGGCCGCGCTGGTGGACCGCCGGTGGAAGGAGTACGGCCTGTGACCAGCGCCGCCGCGGCCGCCCCGGTGCCCGGCCGCACCAAGGCGTTCCTCCGCCTGGTGATGATCGAGCACTCGGTCTTCGCGCTGCCGTTCGCATACATCGCCTCGCTGACCGCGATGTTCCAGCAGGACCGGAACATCGACTGGCTCACGCTGCTCCTCGTTACCGTCTGCATGGTCGGGCTGCGGACCTTCGCGATGGCGTGCAACCGGATCATCGACCGCGAGATCGACGCCCGTAACCCGCGGACGGCGGGCCGGGAGCTGGTGACCGGTGCCGTGTCGGTGCGGTCGGCGTGGACGGGTGCCGGCATCGCGGTCGTCGTCTTCCTCGGCGCCGCGGCCCTGCTGAACCCGCTGTGCCTGGCGCTCGCGCCGCTCGCCGTGGTGCCGATGGTGGTCTACCCGTACGGGAAGAGGTTCACGAACTTCCCGCACGCGATCCTGGGCCTCGCGCAGGCCATAGGGCCGCTCGGGGCCTGGCTCGCGGTGACCGGGGAGTGGTCCTGGGACGCGGTGATCCTGGGGCTCGCGGTCGGCGTCTGGATCGGCGGCTTCGACCTGATCTTCGCCTGCCAGGACGTCCAGGCGGACCGGGCGCACGGCGTGCTGTCCGTGCCCGCCCGCTTCGGCATCCCGGCGGCCCTGTGGGGCGCGCGGGGCGCGCATGTGGTGACCACGGCGCTGCTGGCCTGGTACGCGCTGGCGACGGACGCGGGACTGTTCTTCTGGGCCGGTCTCGTGATCGTGGCCGTCGCCTTCGTCTACGAGCACACGATCGTGAAGCCGCACGACCTGTCCCGCCTGAACCGGGCGTTCTTCACGGTCAACGGCTTCATCGGGATGGCCCTGTTCGTGTGTGCGTTGCTGGATCTCCTGGTGCGTGGTCTCACCGTGTGACTAGCGTGCGGCCTACCATCGAGTGCAGAGAGAGGGAGGCCGACGTGACCGTCTCGGACAGCGACCGACTGCGCTCACAGCTCGCCCGGTACGAGGACATGTTCCGCGGGTACCGGACGGAGATTGTCGAGGGCAACATCGTGATGAGTCCGCTGAAGCCGCACCACGCCCAGACCATCCGGCTGGTGTGGAACGCGTTGGAGGCGCAGCTGTCCGACGAGTGGGGTTTCCTCAGCGATGTGGCCATTCCGCTCGATTCGGACAACGAGTTCTGCCCCGACCTCGCTCTCGTCCCCGCTGCCGAGGTCGCCAAGAACCTCAGCGCTTACTCACCCGACCTGATCGAACTTGCCGTCGAGGTTGTCTCCCCGAGCAGCGTGCGCAACGACTACCAGATCAAGGACCGGGCGTATGCGGGACGCGGCATCCCGCACTACCTGATCTTCGACCCGTACAAGGCGCAATGCGTCACCCTCTGGAACCCCGGCCCCGACGGCTACCTCGGTCGGGACACCATCCCCTACGGCACGACCGTCACTGTGGATTCCGGCATCGGGAAGCTCACCGTCGACACGAGCAAGCTCCCGGTGGACCCGAACGCCTGACGCATCGCGCCCCGACTCCGCCGGATAGGCTCATCGGCGTGGAGCCGGTAGAGGAACAGCAGCGTCGTCCCTGGGTGGTCGGGGTGTCCGGGGCGTCAGGAACCCCGTACGCGGCCGCCGTCCTGAGGGGGCTGCTCGCAGCGGGGGAGAGCGTCGATCTGGTCGTCTCGCGGGCGTCGCGGCTGACCCTGCTCGACGAGACGGGGATCGCCTTCCGGGACGCGCACTGGCGCGAGGACCTGGCGGCGTGGCTGGCGCGGGGCGCCGACGGGAAGCCGGAGACGTTCGCTCCCGCCATCGACGACGTGCGGTACTGGAGCGCGGGGGACCTGGCCGCGGGGCCGAGCAGTGGGTCGTACCCGGTGAAGGGCATGCTGATCGTGCCCGCCTCGACCGCCTCGGTGGCGGGTGTGGCGCTGGGGCTCTCGAAGGACCTGCTGCAGCGGGCGGCGAGCGTGACGCTCAAGGAGCGGCGGCCGCTGGTGGTCGCGGTGCGGGAGACCCCGCTGAGCGGTCAGACGCTGAAGCAGCTGGTGGCGCTGGACGAGGCGGGCGCTGTGGTGCTGCCCGCCTCTCCGGCGTTCTACGCGGGGGCGACGCACATCCAGGATCTGGTGGACTTCGTCGCCGGGCGGGTGCTGGACGCGGCAGGGGTGCCGCACCGGCTGTACCGCCGCTGGGAAGGGGAGCTCGGTGGAGCCGCTTCCCGGGAGGATTAGCGCTTCGCGGCGGCGCGCTTCTTCTGGGCGCGCCGGGAAGCGGACGGCTGGTGGGCACGCGAGCGGTTGGCCATCTCCTGCAGCTCGCGCATACGGGCGTAGGCCATCTCGATCGTGTACACGGTGAACACCACTCCTGAAAGATCGTCTGTGATCGACTAAAAGTTTCGCAGGGTGTCGGCCCTGTGTGCCTTAGATTCTATACCTATACTCGCGGTATCGCTGGACAATGGAAGGCTTCATACCTATGGACGCCGTGGACAGGCAGCTCATCCAGGCTCTGCGCGAGAACGGCAGGGCTTCGTACGCCGAACTCGGCCGGCTCGTCGGGCTCTCCGGCCCCTCCGTCACCGACCGCATCAACCGCCTCGAGGCGGCCGGCGTCATCACCGGCTACCGCGCGACGGTCGACGCCGCCTCGCTCGGCCTGGGCGTCACCGCGCTCATCGGCATCTCCCTCTCCGACGCGGCCGACCACGAGGACGTGGCGCGCCGGCTGAAGGACCTCGCCGAGATCGAGGACTGCTGGTTCATCGCGGGCGACGACTCGTTCATGCTCAAGGTCCGCGCGAACGACGTCGACGGCCTGGAGAAGACGATCCGCCGGCTCTCCGGCACCAAGGGCGTCTCCCGGACCCGTACGACCATCGTGCTCTCCACCAAGTGGGAGAACCGGGTCGGAGATCTGCCCGAGGAGGGCTGAGGGTAGCGTGGGTGGAGCCTGATTTCGGAGACATGGGAGGCGGCCGTACATGGACGCGGGACTCAAGCGCGAGCTGGAGCAGAAGGTCCGGGCCGGTGAGCGGCTGAGCCGTGAGGACGGCATCGCCCTCTACGAGTCCGACGACCTGGCCTGGCTCGGCGGCCTCGCCCACGAGGTCCGGACCCGTAAGAACGGTGACGTCGTCCACTTCAACGTGAACCGTCACCTCAACATGACGAACGTGTGCACCGCCTCCTGCGCGTACTGCTCCTTCCAGCGCAAGCCGGGCGAGAAGGACGCGTACACGATGCGCATCGAGGAGGCCGTCCGCCTCGCCAAGGCGATGGAGGGCGAGAACCTCACCGAGCTGCACATCGTCAACGGGCTCCACCCCAACCTGCCCTGGCGCTACTACCCGCGCTCGCTCTCCGAGCTGAAGAAGGCGCTGCCGAACGTCTCCCTGAAGGCGTTCACGGCCACCGAGATCCACCACTTCGAGACGATCTCCGGCATGTCCGCCTCCGACATCCTCGACGAGCTGATCGAGGCCGGCCTGGAGTCGCTGACCGGCGGCGGTGCCGAGATCTTCGACTGGGAGGTCCGGCAGCACATCGTGGACCACCGGACCCACTGGGAGGACTGGTCCCGGATCCACCGCCTCGCGCACGAGAAGGGGCTCAAGACCCCTTCGACGATGCTGTACGGGCACATCGAGGAGCCCCGGCACCGCGTCGACCACGTGCTGCGGCTGCGTGAGCTCCAGGACGAGACCGGCGGCTTCCAGGTCTTCATCCCGCTGCGCTACCAGCACGATTTCGTCGACATGCAGGACGGCAAGGTCCGCAACAAGCTCCAGGCGCGCACCACCATGGCGACCGGAGCCGAGGCCCTGAAGACCTTCGCGGTCTCCCGGCTGCTCTTCGACAACGTGCCGCACGTCAAGGTCTTCTGGGTCATGCACGGCGTCCAGACCGCCCAGCTGGCGCTCCAGCACGGCGCGGACGACATGGACGGCTCGGTCGTCGAGTACAAGATCACGCACGACGCCGACAACTACGGCACGCCCAACAAGCTGACCCGTGACGACCTGCTCGAACTGATCAGGGACGCCGGCTTCCGCCCGGTCGAGCGCAACACCCGTTACGAGATCATCCGTGAGTACCCGGGACCGGACGCGGACCGCCGCGAGTCGCCCCAGCCGATGCGGGTCTGAGGCCATGGCCCTGCGCTTCGAACTCGACCCGGCGGTCACCCCCGCGCTGCGCGACGGCGTCCTGCGCCTGTGGGCGGACGTCTCCAACGCGGGCGGTGCCGTCGGCTTCGTCCCGCCGGTGGGCGTGGACGAGATCAGGCCCGACCTCCTCAAGCACCTCGCCGCGATGGCCGAGGGCCGGATGCGGCTCGTCGTCGGGTACGAGGAGGACGGCACCGTCGCCGCCACCACCTTCGTCGCGTACAACACGCACCGGCTCATGCGGCACTGGGTCTGGCTCTACACGGTGATGGTCCACCCCTCCCACCAGGGCAAGGGGTACGGGCGCGACCTCATGGCCGCCGTCGAGGACGCGGTCCGCGGCTTCGACGGGATCGACGCGATCCGGCTCACCTGCCGGGGCGGCACCGGCGTCGACCGCTTCTACGCCTCCTGCGGTTACAAGGAGGTCGGGCGGGTGCCCGGCGCGATCCGGGTGGCCGAGGGCGACGACCGGGACGACATCTTCATGCTGCTCCCGCTGAATTGATCCATTTCGTACCGTGCTTCACTAAGTGGTCAGTCGTAGAGAAAGGGGCCGTCGTGGCCGAGAACGGGACGGGTGCAGCCACCCTCCGATACACCCTCATGCGCCTCGGCGTCTTCGCCGGCTGCTTCTTCGCGCTCTGGGGCCTCGTCTACGTCGGCGTGCTGCCGCGCGGCCTCGGCGACTCCAACCTGCTCTGGGTGCTCCTGCTCGCGATCGTGATCTCCGCACCGCTCAGCTTCGTGCTGCTGCGCGGACAGCGGGACGCCATGTCCGAGCAGATCGTGGCCAAGGTGGACCGGGCCAAGACCAAGCTGGAGGCCAACAAGGCCCGCGAGGACGCGTAAGGCCCGGGTAAGTTTCATCACAGTACAAACACCCCGATCGGGAGCTTCGAAGGCTCCTGACCGGGGTGTTCTGTGTTTCGGAGGCGCTGCGGGGTCTTCGATGCCCCAAAGCAGGGCTTTGAGGTTCTCAAAGTTCAAGTGTTAACGTGTTCGGCATGACGACAGCTGTGCGCCTTCCCGATGCCGCGAGCATTCCGCTCGTGGCGCGCCTGCATGTCGATCTCTGCCGCTGTATGTCCGCGGTCTGTTGCCGCGAGCTCTGACCCCGGCATCATGCAGCGGTACGCCTGAGCGCGTGTGTACCGCACCCCCGTCCCGTATTTCCCCGATACGCACCTGTGGAGTGTGTCTGTGTCCGCGTCCGCGTCCACCCCCGAGACGAAGTCCCCCACCTCGTCGCGCATACCGAAGATCCCCTTCTGGGCCCAGATCGTCGCCGGTCTCGTGCTCGGTGTCCTGCTCGGCTGGCTCGCCCGCAGCCAGGACGTCGGCTGGCTCAAGGAAACGCTCGGCCAGGTCGGCGACATCTTCGTCCAGCTGCTGAAGCTGGCCGTCGCCCCGCTCGTCTTCTTCGCGATCCTGGTGTCCATCACCAACCTCCGCAAGGTCAACAACGCGGCCCGGCTGGCGGCCCAGACGCTGGTCTGGTTCATGATCACCTCGCTGATCGCGGTCGCCATCGGCCTCGCGATCGGCCTGCTCACCAACCCGGGCGCCGGTACCGGCCTCACCCCGCAGGACGGCAAGCTGCCGAAGCGCGAGGGCACCTGGATCGACTTCCTGACCGGGATCATCCCCTCGGACGTCATCACGCCGTTCACCGAGCTCAACGTGCTGCAGATCGTCTTCATGGCCGCCGTCGCCGGTGTCGCCGCCCTGAAGCTCGGCGACCGCGCCAAGCCGATCCTCGCGCTCTCCGAGTCGGTCCTGGAGCTGCTGCAGAAGGCCCTGTGGTGGGTCATCCGCCTCGCCCCGATCGGCACCGTCGGCCTCATCGGCTTCGCCATCGCCGACTACGGCTGGGAGCTGATCGGCAAGTACGCGACGTTCACCGCCGACGTCTACATCGGCTCGGCCCTGGTGATGTTCGGCGTCTACCCGCTGCTGCTCGCGACGGTCGCCAAGGTCAACCCGATCCAGTTCTTCAAGGGAGCCTGGCCGGCCATCCAGCTGGCCTTCGTCTCCCGCTCCTCGGTCGGCACGATGCCGGTCACCCAGAAGGTCACCGAGCGCCTCGGCGTCCCGAAGGAGTACGCCTCCTTCGCGGTCCCGTTCGGCGCCACGACGAAGATGGACGGCTGCGCCGCGATCTACCCGGCGCTCGCCGCGATCTTCATCGCGCAGATCTTCGACGTCCAGCTGGGCATCCAGGACTACCTGCTGATCGCGTTCGTCTCGGTCGTCGGCTCCGCCGCCACCGCGGGTCTCACCGGCGCGACGGTCATGCTGACGCTGACCCTCTCCACCCTGGGCCTCCCGCTGGAGGGCGTGGGCCTGCTGATGGCGATCGACCCGATCCTGGACATGATGCGTACGGCCACGAACGTCGCCGGCCAGGCGCTGGTCCCGGTCGTCGTCGCCGCCCGCGAGAAGATCCTGGACGTCGACGCGTACAACGCGGCCTCCTCGTCGCCGGTCGACGAGCGCGAGCGGGTCGCCGTCGCCGCCTGACCCACAACCCCCTGGCGCACAGCCGCCGTTGATGCCCATGCCCCCGTTCCCGTGGGCATGGGCATCACGTCGTTCCGCCCTCCGGAACCGCCGTGCCCCGGGCGTGCCCCGGCCGTTCGCCGGCCGTTCGCCGGGTCGAGCCGGCCGCCGAGACCGGGTGGTCGCGTTCCCGTCCCGTAGGCTCTCCCCGGAGCAGGCGGGCGGGGTGGGAAGGACGGCCGAGGTGGGCACCACGAAGGTCAAGCGGATGCCGCGGGCGGTGCGCGAGCGGCAGATGATGGACGCCGCCGTGCAGACCTTCGGGCAGCGGGGGTACCAGGCCGCGTCCATGGACGAGATAGCCGAGCTCGCGGGTGTCTCCAAGCCGCTGGTCTATCTGTATCTGAACTCCAAGGAAGAGCTCTTCACCGCCTGTATCCGGCGGGAGGCGCAGGCACTGCTCGGGGCCGTCGCGGCTGGGGTCGACGCCCGGCTGCCCGCCGAGGAGCAGCTGTGGGCCGGGCTGCTCGCCTTCTTCACGCACACCGCCGAACACCCCGACGGCTGGGCGGTGCTGAGCCGTCAGGCGCGGACGCACGGTGAGCCGTTCGCGAGCGAGGCCGCGCAGATGCGCGACGAGATCGTGGCGTACGTGGGGACGCTGATCGGGGCCGCCGCGCAGGAGACCCACCGTGCCACGCAGCGCGACCCGGAGCTGGCCGAGCGGGATGTCGCCGGGCTCTCCCAGGCGCTGGTGGGGGCGGCGGAGTCGCTGGCCTGCTGGGCCAACGAGACCCCGGGCATGACGGCCTGGGAGGCGGCGGCGACGCTGATGAACTTCGCCTGGGCGGGACTCGGCAACCTCATGAAGAGCGAGCGCTGGTCTCCCCGTGCTCCCCGGTGACGCCGGTCAGGTGCAGCCGGTCGCCGCTCCACAACCGGAAGCGTCCGGTGCCGTCGGTGGCATGGGAGACCACTGTCGGTAGCAGTACGGGCGCCCTGAACTCGGCCCGGGCATAGGGCAGTTCACCGACCGGATCGTGTTCGGCGAGGCAGCGGGCGAAGGTCCACATGCCGTGCGCGACGGTCCTCGGGAAGCCGAAGGCCCGTGCGGTCAGCGGGTGGAGGTGGATCGGGTTCCGGTCGCCGGACACGGCTGCGTAGCGGCGGCCGAGGTCGGCGGGGAGCCGCCACTCGCTCGTCCCGGCCGCCCCTGCCGTCCCTGTCGTCCCGACCGTCTCCGACGGTCGCGCCGGGCTCGGGGACGGGGCGCCGGCCGGGCGGGCGTGGCGCGCCAGATAGCCGCTCGCCGATTCCCACACCAGCTGTCCGTCGAGCCGTGCCTCCGTCACCATCGTGACCTCCGTGCCCCGGCGGTGCGGGGCCAACTCCCGCGCGTACACGCTGATCTCCGGGCTGTCGAGCGCGGTCAGCGGGGCGTGCCGGGTGACCGTGATCCAGGTGTGCACGAGGCCGAGCAGCGGCAGCGGGAAGTCCCGGCGGGCCATCAGCCGCAGCGCGGAGCGGAAGCCGAGGACATGGGGATACGTCACCGGCAGCGCGCCGCCGTCGGGACGGAAGCCGCAGATCCGCGCGTACGCGGCGAGGCGCCCGGGCTCGACGCGCCGCGGTCCGCTCACGATCCGGGCCTTCGGCAGCGGTGCCTCCGGCCGGGCCTTCGTGAACGGGGAGCGGGCGACGGCCCCGGCCAGAAAGAGGAGGGCCGTCGGTGCTTCGCGAGGGGCCATCGTCCGGTACTCCTTGAGCCGAAGTGTCTTGACGTGAGAGTAAGTTACTTCGGAGTCAGTCTGGACGCAGGCCCCTGCGCGGTGGGATCTCGGCAACTCCTCAGACGCTGAGCGGCACCTCGTGGATCTCGTCGGCGGCGTGGCCGGTGCGCTCGTGGATGCGCTGGACCGCGTCGGCCGACGGGCCGGTGGAGAGGCAGTAGACCGTGCCGGAGGCCGGGTCCGCCCATGCCTTCTGGAAGTGCACGCCCTCGTCCTTCTCGATGGCGAGGTCGGCGGCGTGCGCCTCCTTGAGCTGGTCGGCGGTGATGCCCCTCATGTTCCGGTGGACGTCCATGTACGTACCCATCTCGTTCCACCTCCTTCTCTCATGGTGCGCCCTCAGGGCCACAGCAGCTCGCGGACCCAGCCCGCCGTTTCCCTGCGGTACCGGAGCCTCACGTGGCGTCGCCGTTCGTCGCCCTGGAAGAACTCCACCTCGGAGGGCTGGAGGACGTACAGGGTCCAGCTGGGCGCGTGGGCGTCCGGCTCCGCCTGGGCCCGCTCCCAGGCCGCCCGGCTCGCCCGGTTCAGCTCCTCGGCCGACCCGAGCACCTCGCTCTGGTGCCCGACCAGCGCGGAGGCGAGGGCGCCCGTCGAGCGCGCGTGCAGATCCTCGTACGCCTCCGCCGGCGTGCCCGGCGTGACCCGGCCGCGCAGCCGGACCTGACGGCCCTGGACCGGCCAGTAGAAGTGGAGGGCGGCCTCGGGGCGGGCGGCGAGCTGGCGGCCCTTGGCGCTGGTCGCGTGCGAGGCGAAGTGCCAGCCGCGCTCGTCGGCGCCGTGCAGCATGACCGTACGGACGTCGGGTCGCCCGTCCTCGTCGACGGTCGCCAGGGACATCGTGTGCGGCTCGGTCTGCCCCGCACGGGCCGCCGCCACGAACCAGTCGTGGAACAGCGGCAGGGGCTCGCCCGGGGCGGCCTCGGGGGCGAAGCCGGGCAGGTCGGTGTCCCAGACCCGGAGGGAGCGCAGCGTGCCGTCGAAGTTGGTCATGCGGAAACAGTAGGTGCCGCGCACCCGCGTCCGTACTCCCTCACCGGCACGGCGTGCGCCGCGCGCTGGATGTCGTCACGGATCTTCTTCGCGACGAGGTTCTTCCACGGCGTGCGGGGGAGCGTGCGCACCATCGCCATGCGCAGGGCGATCTTCCAGCGCGAGGAGACCGTCATCTCCTTGACGAAGCCGGCGGCGAACCTCTGGTTCAGCTCGACTCCCGGACGCATCACGCGCTCGTACGCCTCGAACGCCACCCGGTGGTCGCCGTGCGCCGCCGCCAGTTCGCCCGCCAGGACGTACGCGCCGGTCAGGGCGAGGCCGGTGCCCTGTCCCGAGGCGGGGGAGGCGCAGTGGGCGGCGTCGCCGAGGAGGACGACCCGGCCGCTGGACCAGCGGTCCATCTCGATGAGCGCGATCGCGTCGAAGTAGAAGTCCTCGGCGTCGGCCGCGTCGGCCATGAGCCGCGGGATCTCCCAGTCGTCGCCCGCGAAGGCGGCGGCGAGCAGCCGCTTCTGGTGCCCGGTGTCGTGGTGGTCGTAGGAGAGCTCTTCGGGCGAGGCGAAGACGAAGCAGTTCTTCGCGGTGTGCGCCTGCTCGCCCGCGGTGCTGTAGACGGAGATCAGCTTGTCGGGGCGGGCGTGGTAGGTCTCCCAGCGGGTGAGGCCCAGTCGGTTGGGGGCGGTGAAGATCGAGATGTACGCGCCGAGGTACCGCTCGAAGCGCTCGTCCTCGCCGAAGACGAGACGCCGGGTGTGCGAGTGCATCCCGTCGGCGCCGACCACCAGGTCGAAGCGGCGGCGGGTCCCGCTCTCGAAGGTGACGTCGACGCCGTCGCCGTCGTCGTCGACCGCCGCGACGGAGTCGCCGAAGAGGTACTCGACGTCGTCGCGGGTCCGCTCGTACAGGATCCGGGCGAGGTCGCCGCGCATGATCTCGTCGTCCTGCTCGGCCCGTCCGCCGAAGATCGCGGCGGGCATCTCCCCGACCGTGCGGCCCCTGGCGTCGACGTACGAACCGCCGGCCATGTCCGTGGAGTGGGCGCGGATCTCGTCGAGGACACCCATCCGGCGGCAGACCTCGACGGCGGTGCCGCGGATGTCGACCTTGTAGCCGCCGGTGCGCAGCTCGGGGGCACGTTCGACGACCGTCGGGACGAAGCCGTAGCGGTGGAGCCAGAGGGCGAGGGCGGGGCCGGCGACGGAGGCGCCGGAGATCAGGACGGTCCGGTTCGCGGGCGGGTGCGTCATGGCGGGACTCCTCGTCGGTGGTGGGGGGGGGGGGGGGGGAAAAAAAAAAAAAAACAAAAACACCCCCCCCCCCCCTCCCCCCCCCCTCCCCCCCCCCCCCCCCCCCCCCCCCCCCCCTAC
>NZ_JBVHWN010000007.1:69625-322037 GCF_055564335.1 Streptomyces sp. NPDC029139
TTTTTCTTTTTTTGAGCGGTCTCGTGGTTATGTTGTGGGGGGGGGGGGGGGGGGGGGGGTGGTGTGGGGGGGGGGGGGGGGGGTGGGGGGGGGGGTGGGGGGGGGGGGGGGGGCCCCCCCCCCCCCCCCCACCACGGACTATACGGATGTCCTACACGTCTGTCTATGACGCTTGTATAGATCGAGGCTTGTGCGGATCGAGGCTTGTGCGGACCGAAGCGCCGCCGGTACGGAGGGTGTTCAGCCCCGGCCGAGGACCACCGTTCCCGAGGAGCAGAACCAGCCGCCCGTCCCCGAGGCCACCGCCAGCTCCGGAAGGCTTCCGTCCGCCCGTCGCACCTGCAGCCCCGGCGCCTCCCCGCGCAGTTGCCGCACCGCCTCCACCAGCAGGAACAGCCCGCGCATGCCCGGGTGGCAGGCCGAGAGGCCGCCGCCGTCGGTGTTCACGGGCAGCCTCCCCTTCTCCTCGACGAACGGGCCGCCCTCGCCCTTGGCGCAGAAGCCCAGGTCCTCGAGCGTCACCAGCGTCATGTACGTGAAGGCGTCGTAGATCTCGGCGAGGTCGACCTCCTCCGGCCGGACGCCGGCCCGTTCGAAGGCGAGCCAGCCGCTGACCGCGGCGGGGGAGACCGTGAAGTCCTCCCACTGCGACATCGTGGTGTGCGAGACGTACTCGCCCGTGCCGAGCACCCACACCGGAGCCTTCGCCGTGTCCGGGACGTACTCCTCGGCCGCGAGCAGCACCGCGCAGCCGCCGTCGCTGCGGACGCAGCAGTGCAGCTTCGTGAAGGGATCGGCGATCATCGGGCCGGCGAGCACCTCGTCGACCGTGATCGGCTCGCGGAACATCGCCTCCGGATTGAGCGCGGCGTTCGCCCGCGCCTGCACGGCGACCTCGGCGAGCTGTTCCAGGGTGGTGCCGTACTCGTGCATGTGGCGACGGGCGGCCATCGCGTACTTCGCGATCAGGGTGTGCCCGTAGGGGACCTCGAACTGCAGCGGGCCGCGTGCGCCGAAGGAGAGGTTCGAGGTGCGGCGGCGGGCCCTGATGTCGGCCCGGGCGGTCGATCCGTAGACCAGCAGGACGGCGTCGGCGTGCCCGGCTGCGATGGCGTCGGCCGCGTGTGCGGCCATCACCTCCCAGGTGGCGCCGCCGACGGCGGTGGAGTCCACCCAGCGGGGGCGCAGGCCCAGATACTCGGCGACCTCCACCGGCGCGAGCGTGCCGAGGCCCGCCGAGGCGAGGCCGTCGATCACCGAGCGGTCGAGTCCGCTGTCCGCGAGGGCGCGGCGCGCGGCCTGCGCGTGCAGGGCGTAGGGGGTGGCCTCGTCGACGCGACCGCAGTCGGAGAGGGATATGCCGACGACGGCGACGCGGCGCCCGGCGCGGTTCCGTGAAGTGGTGGGCATGAATCTGACGGTACATCAGATCTGTACGGAGGGGAGGGGGTGAGTCGACAGGCGCGGCTCGCGAGATCCGCCGATCCTGGCTCTGTGCTTCTGTCCCCCGCGCCCCTAGCATGACGGGCCGTCAGATACTGGAGGGGAGCTCCATGGACGCCGCCTTCACCGCGGAGCAGGACGAGATCCGCCGCACCCTGCGCGAACTGCTCGCCAAACGCTCCGGACCCGCCGAGGTCCGCGCCGCCGTCACGACCCCCGAGGGGTACGACACCGACCTGTGGCACCGGATGTCCGGCACCCTCGGACTCGCCGGACTCGCCCTGCCCGAGGAGTACGGAGGCGTGGGCTGCGGCCCCGCCGAGCTCGCCCTCGCCTGCGAGGAGACCGGCCGGGCCCTCGCCCCCTCCCCGCTCCTCGCCACCGCCGTCCTCGCCGCCCCGCTGATCGCCGCCCTCGGCAGCGAACGACAGCGCGCCGATCTCCTGCCCCGCATCGCCGACTCCTCGCTGACCTGCGCCCTCGCCGTCACCGGGGGCTCCCTCGCCCTCGCCCTCGGGCTGACCGGCGACAACACCGACGGCTCCTGGGCCGGTGGCGGCCGGGCGGGCGGCGTACAGGCGCGGTCCGCGGGGGAGAGGTGGCTGCTGTACGGGGAGGCGGCCCAGGTCCTCGACGGGCACAGCGCCGGGCTGCTCGTGGTCGCCGCGCACACCGGTGGCTTCGCGCGCAGTCGGACCCTGCTCTTCCTGGTGCGGGGCGAGGCCACCGGGCTCACCCGCGTACGGCAGCCCACCCTGGACGCCACCCGCTCCCAGGCGTGCGTACAACTGCGGAACACGGAGGCGGAGTTGCTGGGTGAGGAGCCGCTCGACGTGCCAGGCGCGCTCGCCGCGGTGGGGCGGACGGCGGCGGCGGCCCTCGCGGCCGAAGCGGTCGGCACCGCGCAGGCGGCCCTGGACCGCACCGTCGAGTACGTCGGGTCCCGCGAGCAGTTCGGCCGGCCCATCGGCTCCTTCCAGGCGGTCAAGCACCGCCTCGCCGACCTGTACGTCCAGGTGGAGGCGGCACGCTCCCTGGCCTACGGCGCCGCCCGCGAACCGGACACGGGGGCGCTCGCCCTCGCGGCGGCCCTGGAGGCGCTGCGGGCCGTGGCGGGCGAGACGATCCAGCTGCACGGCGGCATCGGCTTCACCTGGGAGCACGAGGCCCATCTGTACTTCAAGCGGGCGGCTGCCGACGAGCTGCTCTTCGGGCCGGCCCGGCGGCTGCGGGCGCGCGTGGCGGAGCGGACCGGACTCTTCGGGGAGGTGACGGCGTCGTGGCTGCCCTCGGAGTGCGCCTGATGCAGAAGGTGTCGTCCACGCGCGCGTTCGCGAAGGTCGCGCCCCACTTCATCCCGGCGATGGACCGGGCCGTGCACCGGCTGACGCGGGGAAAGGTGATGCTGAGCGCCCAGATGCTGCCGGGCCTCGTCCTCACGGTCCGGGGCGCCAAGTCGGGGCTGCCCCGGGTGACGCCCCTGGCCTGCATGCCCGAGCCCGGCGGGACCTGGCTGCTGATCGGCTCCAACTTCGGGCGGGAAGGGCATCCGGCGTGGACCGCGAACCTGCTCAAGCACCCGGACGCGGAGGTGAGTTGGCGCGGCGAGACGATCCCGGTGCGGGCCGAGCTGCTCGGCGGGCAGGAGCGCGCGGCCGCCTGGGAGGCGGCGCTGGGATTCTGGCCGCCGTACGCGACGTACCAGGCCAGGGTGGAGCGGGAGATCCGGCTCTTCCGTCTCACCCGGCGGCAGCCGGGCTCGGGAACCGGCTCCTGACACGGGAACGCCGACGGCAGTCTCTCGATCGGGACCGCCGTCGGCGCGACAGGACGGAAGGGGGGAAGGGGTGGGCTACTTCGTCGGCTTCTTGCCCGTGATCCCGAGGTGCACCAAGAGGGCCAGATTGGGCTTAAGTTCGGCTTGCTTGACGCCCCAGGCCTGGAAGCCTTTCTGGTGACCGGCCACCGAGGCCAGCATCGCCACCAGGGAGCCGGAGATCGCGGCCGGGCTGACGTCCTTGTCGACCTTGCCCTTGCCCTGGAGCTCCTTCACCGTGTCCGTGAGGGAGTTGGTGACGGAGTTCAGGATCTTCATGCGGATCTTGTAGAACCGTTTGTCGCCCTCCGCGGCCCCGAGATCCACGACCCGAAGGATCGCGTCGTGCCGGCGCCAGAAGTCCAGGAAGCCCTCGACCAGTTCCTCGGAGGTCTGCCAGCCGGCCTTGCCGACCCAGGAGCGGCCGGAGACCAGATCGGTCAACGCCGCGCCTTCTTTGGCCATTTCCTCCGCGATCTCGAGGACGGCTCCCTCGACGTCGGGGAAGTACTGATAGAACGTCGCGGGTGAAGTGCCCGCCTTCCGAGCCACGTCGATGACCTTGACGTCCCGGTACGGCGAGGAGCTGAGCATCTCGCTGAGGCAGTCGAGCAGCTTCTGCCGCGTCGCCTGACCGCGTCGTCCGGCCACGCGGCCGTCGACGGTGCGTACTTGTCCTGTCATGCCGTCAGCTTACCGAGGGGTGATCGGCGCGCGATTCGGCCGACTGCAAATGGGGTGCACCCCCTCCCGGGCGGTCGGTGCAGGTCCCCCGGTGGCACGGAAGGCGTCGGCGGGAAGACCCGGGGGGTGCCGGAAAAGGCGGGGGGCGGTGCCCCGACTCGAAAAAGCTTATTAACAGCCTGTGGATAACTTCGGTGGACAACTCAAGGAAATCGAGAAACGCAGGGTCCCTATATGGCGGTATGTTCGATTACGGGGCGTGCGGGGCGGGACGGGCGGACCTAGCGTGGTGCCATGGCCGCATTCACAGAGGGCACCCCGTGCTGGGTGGAAGCGCAGCTCCCCGACCTCGAGGCGGGGAAGCGGTTCTACGGCGAGCTCTTCGGCTGGACCTTCGACCCCGGCCGCGACGAGGCCCTCAGCGACGGCAAGCGCGTCGCCGGTCTCGTTCCGAAGCGGGACGGCCGCATGCCGACCACCTGGACCGTCTATCTCGCCGCCCAGGACGCGGGCACGCTCTCGGCCCGGATCAAGGCCGGCGGCGGCCAGATGATCATGGAGCCCTATCCCGTCGGCCCCTTCGGCGTGCTGGCGCTCGCCGCGGACCCCGGCGGAGCCGTCTTCGGCCTGCGCCAGGCCGGGGACGACGAGGGCTTCGAGAAGACGATGCTGCCCGGTTCCTTCTGCTGGATGGAGGTCTACACCCGGGAACGGGACGCGGTCGACACCTTCTACGCCTCCGTCTTCGGCTACCTCGGCCGCCAGGTGGAACCGGACGAGGAGGGCAGGGACGGCGACTTCGACTACCGGGTCTGGTCCCCGCCCGGCTCCCGTCCCGGCGACGACACGTCCTTCGGCGGCCGCGCGGTCCTCACCGACGCCTTCCCGGCCGAGATGCCGGGGCACATCCTCGTCTACTTCGCCGTGCGGGACTGCGACGCGGCATGTGCGACCACCGTCTCCCTCGGCGGCCGGGTCACGAACCCGCCCTTCGACACCCCGCACGGCCGCATCGCCGTCCTCCGCGACAACCAGGGGGCGCGCTTCGCCGTGCTCGCGGAGCCCGCGACGGAGAACGCGGCGGAGTCCGCGACGGAGAATGCGACGGAGGACGCGGCGGAGAGGTCGCGGACGCCTGGCGCCGCATCGGCCGACGCATCCGACGGGCCGGGCGAACGTGCCGGATCGGCCGGAACCGACGGGCCGGGCGAACGTGACGACCCGCCCCGGCCCGCGGAGCCGGGCGAGCGCGGCCGCACGGCCGGGAAGTCGTCCGCCTCGCCCGACGACGGGCGCTGAGACCCGCGCCACCCCACTCGTACAAACGCGCCGATATCGAACAGGCGCGGCGCTTTGAGTGATGCGTCACCTCCGCGTTCGGCCGCCCCGGTGTCCCGCCCGGGACCCGGCGGCCGAACGGGCGACACCCCGATCCGCCCCCGGGTTCGCAACCATCGCCTCGGACAGGAAGAATCAGGGCCACGGGGCCGTACCTTCATGGCCCGTACGGGGAGGTGGCAGGCAAGTGGAGCAGCTGACGCAGCACGACCCGAGACGGATCGGGCCCTTCGAGGTGCTGGGCCGGCTCGGTGCAGGTGGCATGGGTCTGGTCTATCTCGCGCGCTCGGCGTCCGGCCGGCGCGTGGCGATCAAGACCGTGCGGACCGAGCTCGCCGAGGACCAGCTGTTCCGAGTCCGTTTCACGCGTGAGGTCGAGGCCGCGCGGGCCGTCTCCGGCTTCTACACGGCCGCCGTCGTCGACGCCGATCCGCGGGCCGCCGTGCCCTGGCTGGCCACCGCGTACGTGCCCGCGCCCTCCCTCGAGGAGATAGTGAACGAGTGCGGACCGCTGCCGGCCCAGGCCGTGCGCTGGCTGGCCGCCGGTGTCGCCGAGGCCCTGCAGTCCATCCACGGCGCGGGCCTGGTCCACCGTGACCTCAAGCCGTCCAACGTCCTCGTCGTCGAGGACGGCCCCCGCGTGATCGACTTCGGCATCGCGTCCGGCGTCTCGAACACCCGCCTGACCATGACCAACGTCGCCGTCGGCACGCCCGCGTACATGTCGCCCGAGCAGGCCCGCGACTCGCGCAGCGTCACCGGCGCCAGCGATGTCTTCTCACTCGGCTCGATGCTGGTCTTCGCCGCCACCGGTCACGCCCCCTTCCACGGCGCCAACCCCGTCGAGACCGTCTTCATGCTGCTCAGGGAGGGCCCGGACCTGGAAGGGCTGCCGGACGAGCTGCGCCCGCTCATCGAGTCCTGTATGCAGATGGACGTCTCGCGCCGGCCGACCCCGGCCGATCTCCAGGCCCAGCTCGCCCCGCATCTCTTCGGCTCCGGCAGTGACGACAGCGGTACGGCCTCGGCCTGGCTGCCGCAGTCCGCCACGGCCATGATCGAGACGCGCCGTGGCGGCCGCCCGAGCGCCCCGCAGCCCCCGCCCGCCCCTCCCGTACCGCCGCGTCCGCCCCGGCCCGCGCCGGAGTGGAGCGGTGAACCGCACTCCGGCCAGGGCGGTGGCGGCCGGCACGCGGGACCGGCCGAGGCCGCGGGCCCCGTACGGCTCGCGGGCGTGGCCGTCCCGATCGGCCCCGGCCCCCGGGTCGCCGACGCCCGGGCCGCCGTCGGCGCGGTCGCCGACGCGGGCCCGGCCACCGGCTGGATCCGCCCGCCCGGCGGCGGCCCGAACGGCGCCGAGCCCGGCCCGCCGGCCGGCTCCCGACCGCTGCCGGCTCCCGCCCCCGCGCCGGAGGCCGCGCCGGAGCCGGCGCACTGGCGGCCCTGGCGCTTCCGGATGTCGAACGACGTCTGGGGCACCCCCGTCGTCGCCGGTGACCTCCTCTACGTCACCTCCTTCGAGGTGCACGCCCTCGACGTGGCCAGTGGCCGCCGCCAGTTCAAGACCCGGGACGTGGCCTGGTCCATGGCCGTGGCCCAGGGCCGTATCCACGCCTCCGACGGACCCACGCTGTACGCGCTCGACGCCTCCGACGGCAGCGAGCGGTGGCGGCTCCAGACGGACGCCTGGGTCTACTCCCTCAAGGTCGACCGGGGCACGGTCGTGACCGGCACCCGGGGTGGCGGGGTCCAGGGCTGGGAGGCGTCGAACGGCGCCAAGCTGTGGGAGATCTCCGGCGCGCAGACCGACTTCGAGACCCCGGAGGCGGGGCCCGCCGTCCACGGCGACACCGTGTACGTGTGGCGCGACGCCCGCCTCCAGGCCCTGGACGCCCGTACGGGCGTGGAGCGCTGGTCGTACCCGGTCGGCGACGCGGCCTCCTGCGGCAACGTCCCGGTGCGGGTGTCCCCGGCGGAGGACGGCTGTGTGTACGTCTCGGCCGGTACGCGCGTCCTGTCGATCGACATCGCCGGCGGGCACGTCCGCTGGCACTTCGAGGCGCCCGCGGTCTTCCTCTCCCCGCCGGCGTTCGCGCCCGGCCCCGCCGTCACGGGCGGCGGTGTCTACCTCGCCGACTACCTCGGCACGGTCTACGCCCTCGACGCGACGACCGGCCAGGACCGCTGGCGGATCGCCACCGAGTCCCGCCAGTCGGTCGAGCCGGTCCTCGTCGTCGACGGGAACGTCCATGTGGGCAGCGGCAGCGCGCTGTACACGCTCGACGCGGTGACCGGCACGCCCAAGTGGCGGTTCGCGGCCGGCGGCGAACTGATCGGCGCGCCGGTCGTCGCGGACGGCCGGGTGCACTTCGGTTCGGCGGACCACGTCCTCTACACGCTGGACGCGATGGGCGGCCAGCTGCGGTGGAAGCTCGCGACGGGTGGCGAGATCACCGGCTCGCCGGTGGCGCGGGGCGGGGTCGTGTACGCGTGCAGCAAGGACCGCTGCGTGTACGCGCTGGACGCGGTGAAGGGCACGGCGACGGGGCGCTCGGCACCTCGGGCGTAGGGATTCGCGGCTCGCCGGTCGCGGGCTCGCGGGCCGGGGCTGTCGGCTCCGTGTGCTCAGGCCCGGTGATGCTGGTCCGGATCCTGGTTCGGCGGGGGCTCGCGGCCCGGGTCCCAGGGCGGGACGTCCATGGTCTGTGTGGGCGGCCCGTAGGGGGAGGGCGGATAGGGGGACGGCGGGGTGTCGTCGGGCGCCGCGTGGTGGTCCGGACGGTACGGCTCCCCGTCGAGACGCACCTCGTGCGCGCGGCGGCGGCCGGCCATGACCACCGACGCCACCAGGAGCAGCACCCCGCCGCCGACGGCGTTCGCGACGCCGTCGCCGAGCCCCGCCCCGTCGCCGCCGACCGTCAGAGCGCCCTCGGCCTGGCCCACGCGGACCATCCAGAGCACGGTGAAGCCCAGCACGATCAGCCCGGCGAGGGCCACGAGCAGGCGCGAGCGGAGCACCACGCCGACAAGGGTGACGAGGGCCGCGAAGGCGAAGGGCAGCAGGATCGAGCCGATCACCTCCGCCCTGGCGTCGGTGATTCCGCCGAACAGGTCGTCGATGCGGTAATCGCTGCCGTGACGGCCGTCGTACCAGGCACGGAAGGGGCTCCAGACGGCGGCCGTCGCTCCGGCGAGGGCCAGGATCGAGCCGATGACGTTACGGACCATCGATCGGCCTCCTTACGGTCCGGCTCTCGCTGTCGACGCTACGCCGGGTGCGGGGGGCCCGCCATGCGACGTTAAGGTGGCGCGAACACGACAGAAAGGCCGAGATGGTGACGGGGACGGCCGGCCGGCGGGGCATCAGGCTCGCGGCCACGCTCACGGTGGTGGTGCTCGCCCTGACGGGTTTCCAGACGGGCAGCAGCGGTGGCAAGGGCGGCAGCGGCAAGAGCAAGAGCAAGAGCAGCTCCGGCGGTGGTTGCTCCAGCTCCAAGAAGAAGAACGACGACTACGACGGCGCCGGGTCCGGCGGCGGCAGTGACTACACGGCCGAGCCGACCGTGACGGCCGCGCCCAGTCCCTCGTCGGACTTCGATGTCGTCATCGTGGACTGCGTGAAGCCCGCCCAGAAGAAGCGGAAGGGCAAGCCCGCCCGCAAGGCGGACACCACGGCGACGCTGGAGATCACCTCGCGCGCGGCCGTCGAGGAGACGGTGAAGGTCACGCTGCGGTTCCGGTCCCGGGCGACGGTGGTGGACACGGTGGACAAAGTGGTCACCGTCCAGCCGGGCCAGACCAGGATCTTCGACATCGCCATGGCGAAGCCGAAGTCCGTGGACCAGGTGAAGGAGTGCGAGGTCTGGCGCGTGGGCACGCCCTGACCCCTCGGCCCCGCCCCTTCACCGCGTCCGGAAGCCCGGCGCCCTCCTCGTGAACAGCTCGGCCTGCCGCTCCGACGGAAGGTTCCCGAGCGTCACCAGGTGCGGGGCGTGGGCGAGCGCCTGGGCCCTGGCCGCCTCCTTGGCCGACCACAGCGCCCGGACGGTGCCCTGGACCGCCTCGGTGGGGTACGCGGCGATGACGGCAGCGGCCCGCCGAGCGGCGTCCAGGGCCCCGCCCGGCGCCGTCAGCTCGGAGACGAGCCCCGTCTCGTACGCCCGGCGGGCCGAGATCCGCTCGGCCGTCCCCATCAGGGCCATGCGCGCCACCTCCCCGAACGGCATCTTCTGCGCCATGTGGATCGTCTCGAAGGCGCTGACCATCCCGTAGGTGGTGTGCGGGTCGAAGAAGGACGCTCCCTCGCCGGCGACGAGGAACTCCGCCTCTCCGAGCAGATAGAACGCCCCGCCGCAGGCCATGCCCTCGACGGCGGCGACGACCGGTTTCCACAGGTCGTTGGCCTTGGGGCCGATGGCGATCAGCGGATCGTCGACCGTGTACGGGGACGAGGGCTGCGGGACCTCGGCCGCGCGGTCGATGCCGGTGCAGAAGGCCCGCCGCCCGGCGCCGGTGACGACGATCGCCCGTACGGTGTCGTCGTACCGGAACTCCCGCCAGGTCCTTGCGAGTGCGCGCGCCATGTCCAGAGTGAGGGCGTTGTGCTTCTCGGCCCGGTCCAGGGTGACGACCGCGACGCCCGTCTCCTCGTCGTGCGTGACGGCGATGCCGGGGGTGCTCATCCGCGCTCGAGGAGCCAGCGGGGCACCGTGACGCCGTCGATCTCGGCGAAGGCGACCTTCACGCCCGCCCCGATCCGCAGCCGCGCGGGGTCGACCGAGTCGAGCGGTGCGTCCGGGGCGGCGACGACGTTGCCGACGAGGCGGATGCGGGGCGCGTCGGCGAGTTCGACGACGACGGCGTTGTAGGGCGCCTGGGCCGCGTAGTCGGGCAGGAGCGGCGGGTGGGGGAGCACGTACGACCAGATCCGGCCGCGGCCGGACATCAGCCGCCACTCGGCGGCGAAGGACTGGCAGTGCGGGCAGCAGGGCCGGGGCGGGAAGCGCAGCTCGCCGCAGTCGGCGCACCCCTGGATCCGCAGTTCGCCCTGGGCGGCGTACTCCCAGAAGGGAGCGCCGTCCTCGTCGGGGACCGGTGTGAGCATCTCAACTCCTCAGAAGGATCGCCGATGTGGGGACGCCCTCCCCGGCGGTGACCAGGCAGGTGGCCGCGTCCGGGACCTGGGCGGTGGAGACGCCGCGGAGCTGCTTCACGCCCTCGTTGATGAGGTTGAAGCCGTGGACGTACGCCTCGGACAGACCACCGCCGCCCGTGTTGACCGGCAGGCGTCCGCCGATCTCCAGGGCGCCGCCCTCGGTGAACGCGGCGCCCTCTCCTCTGCCGCAGAATCCGTACCCCTCCAGGGAGAGCGGGATGAGCGGGGTGAACGCGTCGTAGATCTGGGCGACATCGACGTCCTGGGGGCCGAAGTCCGCCTGCTTCCAGAGGTGTCGGGCGGCCGTCCAGGCGGGCCCGGAGAGCGGGTCGTCGTTCCAGTAGTTGACCATGCCGTGGTGCTGGGCGGGCAGGCCCTGGGCGACGGAGTGGACGTAGACGGGCTTCTGCCGGCAGTCGCGGGCGCGTTCGGCGCTCACGACGACGCAGGCGAGCGCGCCGTCGGTCTCCAGGCAGTTGTCGAAGAGGCAGAGGGGTTCGCTGATCCAGCGGGCGGTCATGTACATCTCGCGGGTCAGCGGCCGCTCGTACATGATCGCGTCGGGGTTCTGGTTGGCGCGGTTGCGGCAGGCGAGGGCGACGTTGAAGAGGTGGTCGCGGGTGGCGCCGTACTCGTGCATGTAGCGGCGGGCGAGCATGCCGATCTCGTCGGTGGGGCGGAGGAGGCCGAAGGGGCGGGTCCACTGGCCGGGGGTGGGCAGCTGGACGGCGGTGTTCTTCCAGGGCCGGGGGCCGGAGCCGCGCTTCCTCGACCGCCAGGCGACGCCGACGCTCGCCTGTCCGGTGGCGACGGCCGCGGCGAGATGGCCGACGGTCGCGCACGAGCCTCCGCCGCCGTAGCCGACCTTGGAGAAGAAGGTGACGTCGCCGGCGCCGATGGCCTTGGCGACCTCGACCTCGTCGGTCTCCTCCATCGTGTACGAGGCGAAGGCGTCGACCTCCGAGGGGGCGATGCCGGCGTCGTCGAGGGCGGCCAGGACGGCCCGGCAGGCGAGCGTCTTCTCGGACTCGGGGAGCCGTTTGGCGAAGGGTGTCTGTCCTATCCCGACGATGGCCGTGACGTCCTTGAGCACTGCAACCTCCCCGATCGCGAGCTGCTGACAGCGCGTCAGGCTACAGCTAATCTGACGGATAGTCAGCTACGGGTGCGGTGGGAGGGACGACAATGCGCGGTGACCTGGAATGGGGCTCGATAGCGGGCCTCGTGCGCTCGGCGGCCGAGCGGTACGGGACGGCGGAGGCGGTGGTCGACGGCCGCACCCGGATCTCGTACGAGGAGCTGGGCGAGCGCGTCGAGCGCGCGGCGGCGGCCTGTCTGGCGGCGGGCGTGGAGCCCGGCGACCGGGTCGCGATCTGGGCGCCGAACACCCTGGACTGGATCGTCTCGGCGCTCGGTGCGGTCACGGCGGGAGCCGTGCTCGTCCCGCTGAACACCCGCTTCAAGGGCACGGAGGCGGCGTACGTGCTGGCCAGGTCCCGGGCGAAGCTGCTGTTCATCACGGGGACGTTCCTGGGGACCTCGTACGTCGCCTCCCTGCGTCGCGCGGAGGTCGAACTGCCCGACCTGGAACGGGTGGTGGTGCTCGCCGACGCCGCGCCCGAGGACTACACGACCTGGAAGGACTTCCTCGCGGAGGGCGAGTCCGTCTCCTCGGCGGAGGTCCGCGCACGGGCGGCCGGCCTCTGCCCGGGCGACCCCTCGGACATCATCTACACCTCGGGGACGACGGGCGCCCCGAAGGGAGCGGTGATCACGCACGGCCAGACGCTGCGCTGCTACGGGATCTGGGCGGACCTGGCCGGCCTGCGGGAGGGCGACCGCTATCTGATCGTGAACCCCTTCTTCCACACCTTCGGCTACAAGGCCGGGATCATCGCCTGTCTGATGCGCGGGGCGGTGATGGTCCCGCAGTCCGTCTTCAACGTGGACACCGTCCTCGCGAACATCGCCGCCGAACGCATCTCGGTCCTGCCGGGCCCGCCGACGCTGCACCAGTCGCTCCTCGACCACCCCGCCCGGTCCTCGTACGACCTCTCCGCGCTGCGCCTGGTGGTCACGGGCGCCGCGGTCGTTCCCCTGCGGCTGGTCGAGCGCCTGCGCGGCGAGCTGGGGGTCGGCACGGTCCTCACGGCGTACGGCCTCTCCGAGGCGAGCGGCATCGTCACCATGTGCCGCAGGGGCGACCCCGCCGACGTCGTCGCGACCACCTCGGGCCGTCCCATCCCGGACACGGAGGTCCGCCTCTCGGCCGCGGGCGAGATCCTGGTGCGCGGCCATCACGTGATGAGCGGCTACTTCGAGGACCCGAAGGAGACGGCCCGGGCGATCGACGCGGACGGCTGGCTCCGCACGGGCGACGTGGGCGTCCTGGACGAGGCCGGCAACCTGCGGATCACGGACCGCATCAAGGACATGTTCATCGTCGGCGGCTTCAACGCCTACCCGGCGGAGATCGAGCAACTGCTCGGCCTGCACCCGGACATCGCCGACGTCGCGGTCATCGGCATACCGGACCCGCGCCTCGGCGAGGTGGGCAAGGCCTTCGCGGTGCGGCGGGCGGGCGCCCGGGTGACGGGCGACGACCTCATCGCCTGGGCGCGGCGGGAGATGGCGAACTACAAGGTGCCGCGGGAGGTGGAGTTCGTGGCGGAACTGCCGCGGAACGCGAGCGGGAAGGTGGTGAAGGGAGTGCTGAGGTCACAACCTCGTCCCTGACCGGAGGAACATCGGCTTCCAGCCGGCTGCGCCCGCCACGACCCGCTGGGATCGTCCCCTCCTCCGCCTCCCTCTGGAGCTGCCGGTGTCGTCGCCCGAACTCTTCCTCACCCTGACTCCTCAACAGGCCGCGACGGGCGTGGTCGTCCCCGTCACCCGGGGCGGGGACGGCCGCGCCGGCGGCCATCGGTGCCGACACACGGAGGAGGGGCTGGGCAGAAGCCCAGCCCCTCCGTCGTGCGTCCGGTCGCGGCGCGCCGCGCCCTGTCCGCCGAGTTCCCCCCCCGGGCTCTGCGGACGTCCCCCGAGCGCCGTCGCTTCGGCCCCGGACATGTACGGCTTCGGCGGCTCCCCCGTCGGTGTCGCCGAAGCCGTCCCCCGTGGGGAAGGTTCAGCCCTGGGTCGGCTTGAACGGCTCCGACGTGGCGTGCTGGTCCAGCGTGCGGATGTCTCCGCCGGTCGCGTGCTGGTCGAGCGTGGTGATGCCGCCGCCCGTGGCGTGCTGGTCCTGGGTGGTGACGGGAGCTTCTTCCGTGCCCGTGGCGTGCTGGTCCTGAGGCTTCAGTACGGGCTCGGTCTTGAGCGGCTCGGTCATGATGAGTCCCTCCCTTGTCGTTGCGGAGCAGTTGGGTCTGTCGTGCCCGGCCGGCTGCTCCCCCGTGGGCGGCCGGCCGGGCCTGTCAGGGCCGTTCACCTTAGTGCCTGGGGGTGACGGCCTCACCGTGACCCGCCTGCCCCCCGACGCGACGGATCGATGAGATGAGCATGGCGCCCGGTGATAAACGTTCGATGAACGTGCAGACGGTGGCGCTCCTACGCGGCGGCGGAGGGTGCGAGCAGGGACCGGAGCGTCTCCGCCTCCGGGGAGTCCAAGCTCTCGTGGACGGCGAGCGCGTCACGCCAGCAGACCTGCGCGCGGCCGTTCTGGCCGAGACGGCTGAGCGCCTGACCGAGCACGGTGAGGACGTTCGCACGGCGCCATTCCCCGCCGATGCCGTTCAGCACGGCGAGTGCTTGCTCCGCCATGGCCGCGGCCTGCGCCGGGCGGTGAGCCGACAGTTCGAGCTCCGCGATCCGGTAGAGAGTCATGCCCTCCCAGAGGTGCTGACGACTGTCCTGGAAGACGGCCAGCGCCTCCCGCAGTGCCTCGGAGCCAAGCGCGTACTGCCGGGCTTCGGTCAGGGCGAGCCCCAGCGCGTAGCGCCCGTTCGCACCGCGCAGCGAGTGGCCCATCGAGTCGTAGATCGCGATTCCGCGTTCTGCCAGGGAGATGGCGCTGGTGATCCGCCCCATCGCGAGGTGGATGCGCGAGAGGTTGCACAGCGCGCTCGCTTCGCTCGGGCGATTACCGTCCGCCTGGAATTCGTTGATGGCCTCGGTCAGGTGCTGCTCGCCGTCGAAGTGCCGGTTCTGGTAGATGGCGATGATGCCGCGGGCGTTGGCCGCCCAGGCGACGGTGAGTCTGTCCCCGGTGCGGGCAGCCAGCCGGGCGGCGAGATCCGCGTCGCGGTCGGCGTCGTCGAAGCGTCCCGTGTGCGCGTGGACGTTGCTCAGCGCCATCAGGCCGCGGGCCTCCGCGTACTCGTCGCCGACCGTCCGGATGGCCTCCCACAGTGCGGTGGCCACTGACTCGTACTGCTTGGAATTGGCACCGGACTCACCCAGATCGATGGCCGCCCACAGCAGATCCACCGCCCGACGCAGCGTCCCCTCCGACCCCGCCGACTGCCGCACGCACGCCAGCAGACAGTTCGCCTCGCGGTACAGCCAGTCCTGTGCCGCGTGGCGGTCCGTGAACGTCAGTCCCTCGTACGCCGTGGGCTCCAGGTGGTCGACCAGGCGGTCGCCCGGGCGCTCGATCGCGTAGACCCTCGCCGCCGTCGCCAGGTAGAAGTCCAGCAGCCGCGACAGCGCCCGCTCCCGCTCCCCCGGCGGCTGCCCGTCGCTCCCCCGGCCTTCGTCATGGGTGACCCCCACGCATGCACGCGCGTAGAGGCGCACCAGATCGTGGTAGCGGTAGCGGCCCGGAGCCGCCGATTCGAGCAGGGAGGTGTCGACCAGGGCCTCCAGGAGGTCCTCGGTGTCCTGGACCGGCAGGTCCAGGACGGCCGCCGCCGCCGCGAGGGAGATGTCCGGGCCGTCGGGGAGACCCAGAAGCCGGAAGGCGCGGGCCTGGGCCGGCTCCAGCTGGCCGTAGCCCAGCTCGAAGGTGGCCTTGACCGCGAGGTCGCCCGCCTGGAGCTCGTCCAGGCGGCGGCGCTCGTCGGCGAGCTTCGCCGCCAGGACCGCCACCGTCCAGGTGCGCCGCGCGGCCAGCCGGGAGGCGGCGATACGGATCGCCAGCGGGAGGAAGCCGCACGCGGCGACCACGTCGAGGGCCGCCTCGCGTTCGGCGCAGACGCGTTCGGCGCCGACGATGCGGGTGAAGAGCTGGAGCGCCTCCTCCGGCGACATGACGTCCAGGTCCACCAGATGCGCCCCCGCCAGGTCCACCATGCGGATCCTGCTGGTCACCAGGGCCGCGCAGCCCGCCGTGCCCGGCAGCAGGGGGCGGATCTGGGCAGCGTCCCGGGCGTTGTCGAGCAGCACCAGGATGCGGCGGCCGTCGAGCGTCGAGCGGTACAGCGCCGCGCGCTCCTCCAGCGAGTCCGGGATGGCGGAATCCGGCGTTCCCAGGGCGCGCAGGAAGGCGCCCAGGACCGTCTCCGGCGCCGCCGCGCGGGCCCCCGTGCCCTGGAGGTCGACGTACAGCTGCCCGTCGGGGAAGTGCGGGCGCGCCTCGTGCGCCACGTGCACGGCGAGGGTCGTCTTGCCGACGCCGCCGATGCCCGCGAGCGCCGAGACGGCCATCACGGAACCCTCCGCCGTGGCCAGCCGGCCGCCCAGCTCCCGTACGAAGGAGTTGCGGCCGGTGAAGTCGGGGACCGTGGCCGGGAGCTGTGCGGGCCGGGCCACGACGGACGCCGGCGCGGACTCCTCGACCGGCCGGGCCAGTTCGGCGTCCGCCCGGAGGATCCGCTGCTGGAGCCGGGAGAGCTCGGGACAGGGGTCGACGCCCAGCTCGTCGGCGAGGAGCCGGCGGGTGTCCGCGTACACGGCCAGGGCCTCCGCCTGCCGGCCACCGCGGTAGAGGGCCAGCATCAGCAGTTCCCGCAGGCGCTCCCGCAGCGGGTGCGCGGCCGTCAGCGCGGTGAGCTCGGAGACGGCCTCCGCGTGGGCGCCAGCCTCCAGGTCCATGTCCAGACGCGCTTCCAGAAGCTGGAGGCGCCACTCCTCCAGCCGGGCGCGCTGGGTCTCGGCGTACGGCCCCGGGACGGACGCCAGGGGCTCGCCGTCCCACAGGGCGAGCGCCTGCGCCAGCCGGGCGCGCGCCTCACCGCGGTCCCCGGCCGCCCGCAGCTTCTCCGCCTCGGTGGCCAGTTCCTGGGCGACGTGCACGTCCACCACACCGGCCGGGACGCGGATCGCGTAGCCGCCGGCGTCGCTGACCAGAACCCCGGGGTCGAGGACCTTGCGCAGCCGCGAGGCGTACGTCCGTACCGCGGCCAGGGCCTGCGAGGGCGGGTCGTCGCCCCAGATGGCGTCGATCAGCTCCGAGGCCGTGGCCGTGCGCCCGTCGCGCAGCAGGAGCGCGGCGAGCAGCGCCCGCTGCTGCGGGGAGCCGGACGGCAGGGCCGCGCCGTCGCGCCAGGCGCGGACGGGTCCGAGCACGCCGAAGCGCAGGTCGTTGCCGACAAAGTCAGGACCTGTCAACGGAGCACGCTGCTCCGGAACTCGCGGGCCGTTCTCACGGTCCATAGCTCCCCCTGCCCACCGCTGGTTTCGCCCAAGACAGTCTGCCTTGTCCGGAGGGGACACGTCAGCATCGGGTGACTGTCTGCACAAGTCCTGCCACAGATTCGGCCGACCAGTGAGCTGACGGGTCGTCAGATCAGCGCTACCGTGACAGGCATGGAGACCTTCCCGAAGATCATCTCGGTGGACGACCACACCGTGGAGCCGCCTCACGTCTGGCGGGACCGGCTCCCGTCCAGGTACCGCGACACCGGACCCCGGGTCGTCCGGGCACCCCTGAAGGACATGACCTTCCTCGGCGGAAAGTTCGCCCCGGTGATGGGGGCGAAGGGCGACGACGGACCCATCGGCGACTGGTGGGTGTACGAGGACCTGCACCGGCCGCTCACCCGGCTCGACACCGCCGTCGGCTACGACAGGGACGAGATCAAGCTCGAGGTCATCACCTACGAGCAGATGCGCCCCGGCTCGTACAGCGTCCCCGACCGGCTCGCCGACATGGACGTCAATCACGTCCAGTCCGCCCTCTGCTTCCCCACCTTCCCCCGCTTCTGCGGGCAGACGTTCACGGAGGCGGCCGACCGTGAGCTGGGGCTCCTCGGCGTCCGCGCGTACAACGACTGGATGGTGGAGGAGTGGTGCGGACCGGAGGCGCGCGGACGTCTCATACCGCTCACGCTGATCCCCCTCTGGGACGCCGACCTCGCCGCCGCCGAGGTGCGGCGCAACGCCGCCCGCGGGGTCAGGGCCGTCGCCTTCTCCGAGATCCCGCCGCACCTCGGGCTCCCGTCGATCCACACCGACCACTGGGACCCGTTCCTGCGGGCCTGCGACGAGACGGGCACCGTGGTCGCGATGCACATCGGCTCCTCCAGCCGGATGCCGTCCACCTCCGCCGACGCCCCGCCGGCCGTCGGGTCCACCATCACCTTCGCCAACTGCTGCTTCTCGATGGTCGACTGGCTGATGAGCGGCAAGTTCGAGCGCTTCCCGAACCTGCGGATCATGTACGCGGAGGGCCAGATCGGCTGGATCCCCTACATCCTGGAGCGCGCCGACGTGGTCTGGGAGGAGAACCGCGGCTGGGGCGGGGTGGCGGAGAAGGTGCTGCGCCCGCCGTCGGAGCTGTTCACCGAGCACGTGTACGGCTGCTTCTTCGACGACGCCTTCGGGCTGCGGAACCTCGACGCGATCGGGGTCGGCAACGTCCTGTACGAGACGGACTACCCGCACTCCGACTCCACCTGGCCCAAGTCCCGCGAGGTCGGCGAGGCGCAGATGGGCCACCTGGCGCCGGAGGTCGTCGAGCGGATCGTGCGGGGCAACGCGATCGAGCGGCTGGGGCTGACCCCGGAGGGGCTGTGGCCGGGCCCGTAGCCGCCCGCACCCGCACACCCCTTGTCTGATGGCACGTCAGGTACGAGCATGAGGCCGTCCGCTTATACCTGACGGCTCGTCAGGTCGGTTCGACCGAGCAAAGGGGCCCCTCATGGCCGTCTACGGGATGCAGCTCCCGGTCCAGTCGCAGAGCACCCTCTACGCCGAGCCCTGGGAGGCCGCGGCCGGTCCCGCCGACCTGCTGGAGATCGCCCGCACCGCCGACCGGGCCGGCTTCGACTACATCGCGTGCTGCGACCACGTCGCCATCCCGCGCCGTCTCGCCGGGCCGATGGGCACCGTCTGGTACGACCCCGTCGCCACGCTCTCCTTCCTCGCGGCGGCGACCGAGCGCGTCCGGCTGCTCTCCCATGTCGCCGTCGTCGGTCTGCGGCACCCGCTGGTGACCGCCAAGGCGTACGCGACCCTCGATCACCTCTCCGGCGGCCGGCTGGTCCTCGGGGTCGGGGCAGGACACGTCCGGGAGGAGTTCGAGGCCGTCGGGGCCGACTTCGCGGGCCGGGGGGCGGTCCTCGACGAGACGATCGACGCGCTCAGGGCGGCGTTCGGTCCGGAGGAGTTCCCGGAGTTCAGCGGTGAGCGGTTCTCCTTCAAGGAGCTTGGGCAGCGGCCCCGGCCCGCCCAGGAAAGGGTGCCCGTCTGGGTCGGTGGATCCTCGCCCGCCGCCGTGCGCAGGGCGGCGCTCCGGGGCGACGGCTGGCTCCCGCAGGGCGATCCGCGCGAGAAGTTGCCCGCGCTGATCACCCGGCTGAAGGACCTGCGCGCCGGGGCGGGGATCGAGGAGCCGATCACCGTCGGGGCGATCGTCGAGCCCCTCTACGTCGGCCGGGCCGGCTGGGACGTCGGCCGGCGGACGCTGACCGGCGAGCCGGAGGCCCTCGCCGCGTCGCTGCGCGCGTACGCGGAGATGGGCGTGGACCAGGTCCAGGTGCGGTTCCGCTCCCGGAGCCGTACCGAACTCACCGATCAGATGGCCGCCTTCGCCGCCGGGGTGGCTCCGCACCTCCAGTGAAAGAGGAGTACGGACATGGGCAAGCTGGACGGGCGCGTCGTCGTGATCACGGGCGCGGCGCGCGGGCAGGGCGAGCAGGAGGCGCGGCTCTTCGCCGCCGAGGGGGCGCGGGTCGTCCTCGCCGACGTGCTCGACGATCCCGGCGAGGCGCTGGCCAAGGAGCTGGGGCAGGAGCGGGCCGCGTACGTCCACCTCGACGTGACGAGGGAGGAGGACTGGGCGCGCGCGGTCGCGGCCGCCCGGGACCGGTTCGGGCGGATCGACGGGCTCGTCAACAACGCCGGCATCCTGCGCTTCAACGAGCTGGTGTCCACGCCGCTGGCGGAGTTCCAGGCGATCGTGCAGGTCAACCAGGTCGGCTGCTTCCTGGGCATCCGCGCCGTCGCGCCGGAGATCGAGGCGGCGGGCGGCGGCACGATCGTCAACACCGCCTCGTACACGGGTGTGACGGGCATGGCGGGCGTCGGCGCGTACGCCGCCACCAAGCACGCGGTGCTCGGGCTCACCCGGGTCGCGGCCCTGGAGCTGGCGGCCAAGGGGGTCCGGGTCAACGCGGTCTGTCCGGGCGCGATCGACACCCCGATGAGCAACCCCGAGGGCGTGGACCCGTCGGCCACCGCCGAGCTGTACCGCACGCTCGTGCCGCTCGGGCGGATCGGGCGGCCGGAGGAGGTCGCGGCGCTCGCGCTCTTCCTGACCTCGGACGACTCGGCGTACATCACCGGCCAGCCGTTCGTCATCGACGGGGGCTGGCTGGCCGGGGTGAGCCTCTTCTGACTGATCCTGACGTGCCGTCAGGTATTGACGCCCCCGCCGGGCGGTGCGAAAGTCGGGCACATCGAAAATCTGACGGTACGTCAGAAACGACGAGGACGGTGAACCCCCTTGGAATTCGGGATCTTCGTACAGGGATACGTCGGCAAGCGCGCCGAGACCGATCCCGAGGCCGAGCACAAGGCGCTGATGGAGGAGACCGAGTACGTCATCCAGGCCGACAGGTCCGGGTTCAAGTACGCCTGGGCGTCCGAGCACCACTTCCTGGAGGAGTACTCGCACCTCTCGGCGAACGACGTCTACCTGGGCTACCTCGCCCACGCCACCGACCGGATCCACCTCGGCTCCGGCATCTTCAACCCCCTCGCGCCGGTGAACCACCCGGTCAAGGTCGCCGAGAAGGTCGCCATGCTCGACCATCTCTCCGAGGGCCGATTCGAGTTCGGTTCGGGGCGCGGCGCGGGCTCCCACGAGATCCTCGGGTTCATGCCGGGCATCACCGACATGAACCACACGAAGGAGATCTGGGAGGAGACGATCGCCGAGTTCCCCAAGATGTGGCTCCAGGACGAGTACCCCGGCTTCCAGGGGAAGCACTGGTCCCTGCCCCCGCGCAAGATCCTGCCCAAGCCGTACGGGAAGTCCCACCCGGCCATGTGGTACGCCGCCGGCTCCCCGTCCTCGTACGCCATGGCCGCGAAGAAGGGGCTCGGCGTCCTCGGCTTCAGCGTGCAGAAGGTCGCCGACATGGAGTGGGTCGTCGACTCCTACAAGACGGCGATCAAGGAGGCGGTCGCCGTCGGGGACTTCGTCAACGACAACGTGATGGTCACCTCGACCGCGATCTGCGCCGAGACGCACGACAAGGCCGTCGAGATCGCGGTGAACGGCGGGCTCAACTACCTGCAGTCCCTGCTCTTCCGCTACCACGACACCTTCCCGCGGCCCGAGGGCGTCCCGGAGTGGCCGGAGCTGCTGCCGGAGTACAGCGCCGAGATCATCGAACTCCTCATCGCGGAGGAGCTGATGATCTGCGGCGACCCGGATGAGGTCCTGCGCCAGTGCAAGCGCTGGGAGCAGGCCGGAGCGGACCAGCTCTCCTTCGGGCTGCCGATCGGGGTGTCGTACGAGGACACGATGAACACGATCAAGCTGATCGGTGAACACGTGGTCCCGAAGATCGACACGGACCCGGTCCACCGCACGACCCGCTTCCGGCGGCAGGCCGGGGAGTAGGGCCCCGTACCGAGGCGGTGTCTTCCCGGACCGCCGCCTCGTCCGGCCCCGGTCGGGGACGTCGTAGCCGCGGCCGGCTACCGCGTCCCCGGCCGGGGCATGTCCGGTCCGCTGCGGGCCGGCGCTCCGCCGGGGGCCACGGACGAAGTCCGCGGGGGAGGAGCGGGCCGGGCACCACCCGCAAGGCCGCGCAGCGCTCCGTGGGCCTGACCCCGGTCTCCGCGCTGAGCTCCCGTACGAAGGAAGGGAACCCATGCTCGACCACCTGATCAAGGGCGCCACCGTCGTCGACGGGACCGGCGCCCCCGCTCGCGTCGCCGACATCGGCATACGCGACGGGCGGATCGTCCTCGCCGAGCCCGGCGCGGCCGCCAGGATTACCGAGGACGCCACCGGTCTCGTCCTCACCCCCGGCTTCGTCGACCCCCACACCCACTACGACGCCCAGCTCTTCTGGGACCCCTTCGCCACCCCCTCCATGAACCACGGCGTCACCACCGTCGCCGGCGGGAACTGCGGCTTCACCCTCGCGCCCCTCCACCCGGACCGGCCCGAGGACGCCGACTACACCCGCCGCATGATGTCCAAGGTCGAGGGCATGGCCCTCACGGCCCTGGAGGAGGGCGTCGACTGGAGCTGGTCCTCCTTCGGCGAGTACCTCGACGCCCTCGAAGGACGCATCGCCGTCAACGCCGGCTTCATGGTCGGCCACTGCGCCCTGCGCCGGTACGTGATGGGGACCGACGCCGTCGGCGGGCAGCCCACCGAGAAGCAGCTGTCCCGCATGGTCGCGCTGCTCCACGACGCGATGGACGCGGGCGCCTGGGGCCTGTCCACCACCCAGTCCTCCACCCACTCCGACGGCGACGGCGCCTCCGTCGCCTCCCGGCACGCCACCCCCGCCGAGCTGATCGCCCTCTCCCGGGCCGTCGGCGAACATGAGGGCACCCAGCTCGAAGCGATCCTCGCCGGCTGCCTCGACCAGTTCTCCGACGAGGAGATCGACCTCTTCGTCGACATGACGGCGGTCGCCGGAAGGCCCCTGAACTGGAACGTCCTCACCATCGACGCCACCGTCCCCGAGCGCGTCCCGCGCCAGCTCCTCGCCTCCGAACGCGCCCGCAAGTCCGGCGGCCGGATCGTCGCCCTCACCATGCCGATCCTCACCCCCATGAACATGTCGCTCGGCACCTTCTGCGCCCTCAACCTCATCCCCGGCTGGGGCGAGATCCTGGGCCTTCCCGTCCCCGAGCGGATCGCGCGGCTGCGCGACCCCGCCACCCGCGCCGAGATGCTGCGCCGCGCCGACTCCAAGGAGGCCGGCGTCTTCCGCCGCCTGGCGGACTTCGGCCGGTACGTCATCGGCGACACGTACTCCGAGGAGAACCGGGGGCTCACCGGACGGGTGGTCCGCGACATCGCCGTCCAGCGCGGGCAGGACCCCTTCCAGTGCCTCGTCGAGATCTGCGCCAACGACGAGCTGCGGACCGTGCTGTGGCCCATGCCCACCGACAACGACCCGGCCTCCTGGGCGCTGCGCCGCGAGACCTGGGAGCACGAGGACGTGATGCTGGGCGGCTCGGACGCCGGCGCGCACCTGGACCGCATGTGCGGCGCCCCGTACACCACACGCTTCCTCGGCGACTGTCTGCGCGGCCGGAAGCTCCTCCCCCTCGAGCGGGCGGTACGGATGCTCACCGACGACCCGGCCCGGCTGTTCGGGCTCCGCGAGCGGGGGCGGATCGCGGAGGGCTTCCACGCCGATCTCGTCCTCTTCGACCCCGAGCGGATCGACGCGGGCCCGGCGACCCTGGTGCACGACCTGCCCGGCGACAGCCCCCGGCTCGACTCACGGGCGATCGGAGTCGTGTCGGTCCGCGTCAACGGCGTGGAGACCATCCGCGACGACGAGGTGACCGGGGCGATCCCCGGCCGGGTGCTGCGCTCGGGCCGCGACACGAGGACGGTGGCCACCCGGTGAGCCAGGACCTCTTCATCGGCGGCGAATGGGTCGCGCCCGAGGGCGGCCACTACGAGGTGGTCAATCCGGCCACCGAAGGGGTCGTCGGCCTCGCGCCCGAGGCTTCCCGCCGGCAGGTGTACGACGCGGCGGGCGCCGCCCGGGCGGCCTTCGCGACCTGGTCCCGTACGACACCAGAGGAGCGCGCCGCCGTCCTCGACCGGGCCGCGGACCTGATGGCCCGCGACGCCGACGCGAACACGGCCCTCGCCCAGGCGGAGACCGGGGCGACGACCGGCACCGCGCGCGGGATGCAGGTCGCCGTCGGCGCCGCCCGCTTCCGCCGGTACGCGCGCGGGGCCCTGGAGCCGGTCGAGCAGGCGCTGCCTCCACAGATCAACGAGGCCGGGCCGATGGGCAGGGCGGGGGTCTTCGGCGCGGTGGCGGTACGCCGCCCGGTCGGCGTGGTCACCTGCATCACCTCGTACAACAATCCCTGGGCCAACCCGGCCGGCAAGATCGCCCCGGCGCTGGCGATGGGCAACACGGTGGTGGTGAAGCCCGCGCCGCAGGACCCGCTCTCCGTGTACGCGATGGCCCGCGCCCTGGCGGAGGCGGGGGTGCCGCCGGGAGTCGTCAACGTCGTCACCGGCACGAGCACCGCCGTCGGCGAGGCGGCCGTCGATTCCCCGGACGTCGACATGGTCTCCTTCACCGGCTCGACGGCCGTCGGGCAGCGCATCGGCGAGGTCTGCGGGCGGGAGCTGAAGCGGCAGCTGATGGAGCTGGGCGGCAAGGGCGCCGCGCTGGTCTTCGACGACGCCGACCTGGACTCGGCGGTGGCGGGGATCGCCACCACCTTCGCCTTCTACAGCGGACAGATCTGTACGGCCCCGACCCGGGTGCTCGCCCAGCGCGGGATCTACGAGCGGCTGGTCGAGAAGCTGGCCGGCTGTCTGGCCTTCATGAAGGTGGGGGACCCGACGGCACGGGGCACGGTGGTCGGGCCGGTGATCTCGGCGGCCCACCGCGACCGGGTGGAGTCGTACATCGCCCTCGGGCGGAAGGAGGGCGCCCGGGTCGTCGCGGGCGGCGAGCGGCCGTACGTGGGCGACGGACGCGGCTTCTACGTGGCGCCGACCCTGCTCGCGGACTGCACCAACGACATGCGGGTGGTCCGGGAGGAGATCTTCGGCCCGGTCGTCGTGGTCGTCCCCTTCGACGAGGAGGAGGAGGGGGTCGCGCTGGCGAACGACAGCGACTACGGGCTCCTCGACTACGTCTGGTCCGGCGACGTGGCCCGCGCATTCCGTATCGCGTCCCGGCTGCGGGCCGGTGGCGTCGGGGTGAACACCGTCGGACGGAACATGGAGGCGCCGTTCGGCGGGTTCAAGAAGAGCGGTGTCGGGCGGGACGTGGGCTCCTACGCCCTGCATGCGTACAGCGAGACGCAGGCGGTGGTGTGGCCAGGCTGACCCCCCGCGCACGGCCCGGCGGGCCCCTGCCCGCACGGCTCCGAAAAATGGCACGGGAAAATTTGGAAACGGACATTCAGGGCAGTGCTGCGATTCCCGCATAGCGGACGGCTTCTGAGACGCCTACCAATCGGTCGGTTCCGACCGGTGGTCGATCTTTCAATCAATGCCGAGAGGGGCGTTACGGCCTCTCAATGCAAGGCGAAGATCGGTGAACGTCCCGGAGGCTGATCTTCCGGATGTGGAAACCGCAGCACTTAACGTCCTGTTCATGACTCAGGTGGAAGCACGGCCCCAGGCCGGAGACACGGTAAGGGGCGTCAACGCCCCGGACGGCACGCAGGGTGTACGCAGCAAGGGACTCGGCGGGAACTCCGTCGGGCTGATGGGCAGTGCCGTCATCGGCATCTCGACCGTCGCCCCCGTCTACTGTCTGACCTCCACGCTCGGCTCCACGGCCGGCGAGGTCGGACTCCAGATGCCCGCGATCTTCCTCGCGGGCTTCCTCCCGATGCTGCTCGTCGCCTTCGCGTACCGAGAGCTCAACCGGGCCATGCCCGACTGCGGCACCTCCTTCACCTGGACCGTGAAGGCCTTCGGCCCCAAGATCGGCTGGATGTGCGGCTGGGGCCTCGTCATCGCGACGATCATCGTGCTCTCGAACCTGGCCGGCGTCGCGACGTCCTACTTCTGGCTGCTCGCCGGTGAGGTCACCGGCAGTGAGTCCGTCGCGGCCCTGGACGACAACAAGGCCGTCCACATCCTCACCTGCCTGGTGCTCATCGCCATCGCCACCGCGATCAGCTACCGCGGCATGACCGCCACCAAGGGTGTGCAGTACGCCCTCGTCGGCCTGCAGCTCGTCGTCCTCGCGCTCTTCGTCGCCATGGCCTTCCAGAAGGCCGGCAGCGGTGCCTTCGACACCGGGCTCTCCTTCTCCTGGTCCTGGATGAACCCGTTCGCCGTCCAGTCCTTCGCCGCCTTCACCGCCGGCCTGTCCCTCTCGATCTTCATGTACTGGGGCTGGGACGCCTGCATGGCGACCAACGAGGAGACCACGGGCAGCACCAAGACCCCCGGCCGCGCCGCGCTCATCGCGATGGTCGTCCTGGTCGGCTCCTACCTCGCCACCGGCGTCGCCGCGCAGATGGCCGTCGGCTCCGGCGACACCGGCCTCGGCCTCGCCAACCCGGAGACCTCCGACAACGTCTTCGCCGCCCTCGCCGGACCGGTCATGGGCCCCGCCCTCGGCGTCCTGCTCTTCATCGCCGTCCTCGCCTCGGCCGCGGCCAGCCTCCAGACGACGTTCATCCCGGTCGCCCGCACCGTGCTCGCCATGTCGGCGTACGAGGCGCTCCCCGCCTCCTTCGCCAAGGTCCACCCGCGCTTCAAGGTCCCGGGCAAGGCCACGATCATCGCGGGTGTCGCCACCGGCGTCTTCTACACGGTCATGACGCTGGTCAGCGAGAACGTCCTGGTCGACACGATCTACGCGCTCGGCCTGATGATCTGCTTCTACTACTCGCTGACCGCCTTCGCCTGCGCCTGGTACTTCCGCAAGGAGCTCTTCCGCTCCGGCCGGGACTTCGTCTACAAGGGTCTGTGCCCGGTCCTCGGCGGCCTCATGCTCACCGCCGTCTTCGGCAAGACGCTGTACGACATGTGGGACCCGGCCTACGGCAGCGGCTCGTCCGTCCTCGGCGTCGGCTCGGTCTTCGTGATCGGTGTCGGACTGCTGCTGGTCGGCCTGGTGATCATGTTGGTGATGCA
This sequence comes from Streptomyces sp. NPDC029139, assembly GCF_055564335.1. NCBI lineage: Bacteria > Bacillati > Actinomycetota > Actinomycetes > Kitasatosporales > Streptomycetaceae > Streptomyces > Streptomyces sp. NPDC029139. Next base: position 96,218 of record NZ_JBVHWN010000007.1, read on the forward strand.
GCGCAGGAGCCCCGCGTTCTTCCGGGGCGAGGTGCTCACCAAGGAGACGCCGTCGCTGGTCGTCGCGGACTGACCGACGACCGTACGACCCCCTGAGTCACAGACGCCGAGGTGGCGGGACCGGAAAGGTCCCGCCACCTCGGCGTTTTCGTGGGCCCCGCCCTCAGTGCCCGGGCAGGAGCCCGGCGGCCGCGTCGGCGGCCGGCACGGCGGCGGCCGCGTCGACCGGCTTCCCCTCGGGGTTCAGGACGCCGCTCAGCGGTACGACGGAGGGGAGGTGGGCGTTGCCGAGGTCGGCGGCGTCCGCGACGGCGGAACCGGCGGCGCCGATGCTCCCGACCACGGCGAGTCCGGTGAGGGCTGCGGTGAGGATCTTCTTCATGCCCGCTCCAACGAGCGAACGTGTCGTGGGTGCCGCGGAGGCCCCTGGCGGGCGGTGCGGGAGGCAGCCGCCGGCGTGCGATCGGGCCCCTGGCGGGCGCTTGGTGACGGGCGGGCGGGCGGTGCGGAAGCCGCACGGCAGAGGTCCGCCGCCTCCGGTGGTCCCGCGGGATCCTCAGGAGGCCGGTTCCGCGATCAGTGCGGTGCCGATCGTGCGGAAGCCGAGCCGCGCGTAGAGGCGGGCCACGGACTCGTCGGTGGCCGACAGGAAGACGGTCTCCACGCCCCGGGCACGGGCGTCGGCGACCAGCGCGGCGGTGACCGCGAGGCCCAGGCCGCGGCGGCGGGCGTCCGGCAGGGTGCCGACGGCCACGACCTCCGTGACGGTCCCGACCGGCTGGTGCTGCCCGGCGGACAGGGCGGTGCCGGAGGCGTCCACGGCGGCGGCGAGGCGGGTGAGGCCCGCCTCGAGCCGGGCCGTGAGCTGCGGGACGGCCTCGGGCGAGGCCGGGACGCCGAAGGCGGCGTACGGAACGGCCGCGGCCGACGGCAGAGCGGGATCGCCCGCGTCCACGATCCGTACGGTGACGTCCTCGGGCACCGTGATGGCCTCGCCCGCGCCGTCGAGGACCATCAGCGGGTGCTCGTGCACCACGAGCCCGCTCTTCTCCACGGCGGCCCGCAGCCCGGGCGTCGTCTCCGCCACCCACTCGAAGGCCTCGGGCACCCCCAGCTCCCGCTGCCGTCCCCGGACGCGGACCACGTCGACGAGGGAGATCTCCCCGGAGTGCCCGAGCGCGGGCCGCGCGTAGTACGGCCAGCCGTCCCCTTCTCGTACGAACAGGGTCAGCGGCCCGAACTCCTCGGCGTGGGCGGCGGATCGGGGCACGGCGTCGTAGTACGTCTCGAGGCGCTTCAGCATGTCCGCCATCCAAGCAGGCGGGCTACGGAAGCACAGGCGGATTTCCCCGCGTCCAGACGATGCGCAGATCGGCCCGGGACAGCCGCCAGCCTCCGGCGGTGCGGACGAGCTCGTTCTCCGTACGCCCGCCGGAGACGAACAGCCCGCCGTCGCCCGCGAGGACGTGCGTGGAGAGCTGGTTGCCGAACAGCGTGGCGCGGTCGCCGTCCACGTCGATCAGGTAGTCCGAGCCGATGTGCAGGGTCCGGTCGAAGAGCCCCATGGCTCCGCGCACGGTGGCCGTCACGGCGTCCCGCCCGTGGACGTCGCCCGCGGGGGTGGAGGCGGAGGCGTCCTCGGTGAAGAAGGAGGCCGCCCAGGCCGCGTCGAGCGGCCCGCCGTCGTCGAGGGAGCGGAGGTAGCGGTCGAAGAGACGGGTGATGGCGGCGGTGTCAGCGGTGTCGGTGTTCATGGGACGAGCCTCGTACCTCAACCTTGGTCGAGGTCAAGGATCTTGAGGGAACACGTCTCCCCGGTGATCGCGTCCCGGGCCCGGAGCGCGGCCGCGAGCAGGGTCTCGTCGATCAGCGTCTCGCCGTACCGAGTGGGGTCGTTGGACGGGATTCGGTCGGGGCGGTCGACGATCCTCAGCACGGCCGGGAGCGCTGGCCGGGCGTGCGGGCCGAGGGCGGCGAGCGCGTCGAGGAAGTCCTCACCGACCGCCTGGTCGTGGAGCCGCCGCGTGAGCAGCGCGAGCAGCCGGGGGAGTGAGGAGGGCCCCGCGTGGCGGAACCAGAGGGGCGCGCACCGGGCCTGGGTGGCGTTCGGCCACCGGAACGTCAGGTTGTAGAGCTGGGCGGCCTGCCGGAAGGTCAGCGGCCCGGCGTCGAGCAGGGCCCCGAAGATCTCGGGGGCGGGTCCCAGCCGGGTGAGGCCGACCGGCCGCGCGGCGAGCAGCGCGGTGGCGGACTCGGGGGAGTGGACCGGCCCGATCCGGCGGCGACGCCCGTACCGCACGGGCCCCGGCGGATGACCTGCCGCCGCGAGCAGCCCGGCGTGCACCCGGCACGCCTCGGCCGACAGCCTCGCCGTCGAAACGGCGTCCAGGACGTCGGCCCGCAGCTCTGGCAGGTCCAGCAGCCGCAGCAGGTCGGGCAGCAGCTCGACGGGCGCGCCCCGCCAGTCGTGCAGCGCCTCGTGCAGGGCGGCGACTCCGGCGCGCGGATCGGTGACCAGCAGGGCACGGCCCCGGCGGTACGTCTCCTGTTCGGTCACCGGCACGGGCTCAGCCTGACATGTGCCTGTCGTCGTGGCGAGCGCCTGGCCGTCCCCCTGACCGGGGGGCGGGCGGACGGGCGTGGTGAGGGACGATGGAGTCATGACCGAGATCCACACCCCCCGCCTTCTCCTCCGCCGCTGGACCGACGACGACCTCGTCCCCATGGCCGAGATCAACGCCGACCCCGAGGTGATGCGCTGGATCGGCGACGGATCCGTGCGGGACCTGGAACAGACCGCCGAGGACATCGAGCGGTGGGAGGAGGAGTGGGACGAGGAGGGTTTCGGGCGCTTCGCCGTCGAGCTGCTCGGGTCCGGTGAGCTGATCGGCTTCGCCGGTCTCTCCGTGCCGGAGCACCTGCCCGAGGCGGCGTCGGAGGTCGAGATCGGCTGGCGGCTCGGGCGGCCCTTCTGGGGTCAGGGGTACGCCTCCGAGGCCGCGCACGCCGCCCTGGAGTTCGCGCTCCAGGACCGGGGCCTCGACCGGGTGATCGCCATCGCCCACATCTCCGACACGGCCTCCGAGAACGTCCTGCGCAAGCTCGGCATGACCCCGGAGCGCGACACGAACCACCCGGTCTTCGGCGTCCCGCTGCGCGTGCACGCCATCGACCTCAGCGAGTACCAGGGCTGAGTCACCCCTCCCCGTCGAGGAACACCGGGTTCGTGAAGGCCGCCGGCGCACCCGGCAGCGGCGGCAGCGGACCCGCGACATAGCCGGGGGTCGCCGCGTCGGCGCGCAGGAAGAACTCCCGGCGCGCCCCGCCCGACCAGCCCCGGAAGCCCTTGCCGCCCAGCTCGGTGCCGCGCTGGTCGAAGATGCCGATGTCCAGGGCGTTGCCCTGTGTGCCGGCGGGCACGGCCGGTCTGTCGTACGCGTAGGAGACATGGATCTCGCGCACGCCGCGGGGTATCTCGACAGGCAGGTACACGAAGTCGGGGGAGCCGGGCGGCAGCGTGCCGCCGACCGTCTCCGTACGGTCGCCGCCGCGGGCGTCCGCCTCGGCGAAGCTCACACCCGCCCAGGTGACGGCGGAGGCGGCCGAGGTCACGAGGAGCGTGCGTCTGGTCGGTTCGCTCATGTCCGGCACCCTCATAGAAAGCCGTGAACTTCCCGACAACGCAAGAAGCCTGACGCGTCGAACCTCTCGGAAATCCCCGTTCCACCGCCTACCGTGCCGCTATGCGGATCTCGACCACGATCTTCCTGACCGACGAGACCATCACGCCCGTGCGGCTCGCCCGCGAGCTGGAGCAGCGCGGCTTCGCCGGCCTCTACCTCCCGGAGCACACCCACATCCCCGTCGAGCGGACGACCCCCTACCCGGCGGCGGGCGCCGAACTGCCCCCGGAGTACGGCCGGACGCTCGATCCCTTCGTCGCCCTCGGCCAGGCCGCCGCCGTCACGGAGCGGCTCGCGCTCGGCACGGGCATCACGCTGGTCACCCAGCACGATCCGATCGCACTCGCCAAGCAGATCGCGACGCTCGACCACCTCTCGGGCGGGCGCTTCACCCTCGGCGTCGGTTTCGGCTGGAACAAGGAGGAGGCCGCCGACCACGGGGTGGAGTGGGCGACGCGGCGGGAGCTGAGCCGCGAGCGGACGGCGTTGATGCGGGCCCTGTGGGCGCCCGAGCCGACGGCGTACGAGGGGAAGTTCGGGGTCTCGGTGCGCGCCTCGTACGCCTGGCCCAAGCCGGCCGGCGGCGCCCCGCGCACGCTGCTCGGCGGGGCGGCGGGCCCGAAGCTCTTCGCGCACATCGCGGAGTACGCGGACGGCTGGATGCCGATCGGAGGACGTGGCCTGTCGCAGTCGATGCCGGTGCTCCAGGAGACCTGGGAGCAGGCCGGCCGCGACCCGAAGACCCTCCAGGTCGTCCCGTACGCGGTCCTCCCGAACCCCGGCAAGCTGGCGCACTACGCCGAGCTGGGCTGCGAGGAGGTCGTGCTGCAGCTGCCGCCGGGGGACGAGGCGGAGGTGCTGGGCGTCCTGGACGACTACGCGCGGTACCTCTGAACCGGCCCCACCCGTCATGTCGCCCCGGCGAGGGGCTCCGCCTCCTCGTCGGGCGGGCCACAAGACGGTGCCGCCGAAGTCCTCGTCCGTGGGGATGCTGCCGCCCTCACCGTGCCCGACGAGCCGGCCGCCGTGACGCACGACGATGTCGTGGAAGCCGCCGCCCATCGCCCGGCGAGACGTCGTTCCGGGAAGCCGCGGATGGCGGGACCGAGTACGCGTACTCAATGCCGCGGGCCGCTCGTATGCTCGGTCCATGACGGATCACCAGGCGGAACGGCCCACCGGACAGCCCACCGGACGGCCCACCGAGAACGCCATGCGCCGCGCCCTCAAGCGGGCCAGGGACGGCGTCGCGCTCGATGTCTCCGAGGCCGCCGTGCTGCTCCAGGCGCGGGGCGCCGACCTGGACGACCTCGCCGCCTCCGCCGGGCGCGTGCGGGACGCGGGCCTGGCGGCCGCCGGGCGGCCCGGCGTCATCACGTACTCGAAGAGCGTGTTCATCCCGCTCACCAGGCTGTGCCGGGACGTCTGCCACTACTGCACCTTCGTCACCGTGCCCGGCAAGCTGCGCCGGGCCGGCCACGGGATGTTCATGTCCCCCGACGAGGTCCTCGACATCGCCCGCCGCGGCGCCGAACTGGGCTGCAAGGAAGCCCTGATCACGCTCGGCGACAAGCCCGAGGACCGCTGGCCCGAGGCGCGCGAGTGGCTCGACGCGCACGGGTACGACGACACCCTCGCGTACGTACGGGCCATGGCGATCCGCATCCTCGAGGAGACCGGGCTCCTGCCCCACCTCAACCCCGGTGTGCTGTCCTGGACCGACTTCCAGCGGCTCAAGCCCGTCGCCCCGTCCATGGGCATGATGCTGGAGACGACCGCGACCCGGCTGTGGTCCGAGCCCGGCGGGCCGCACTACGGCTCCCCGGACAAGGACCCCGCCGTGCGGCTGCGGGTCCTGGAGGACGCAGGGCGCTCCTCCGTCCCCTTCACCTCCGGCCTCCTCATCGGGATCGGCGAGACGTACGAGGAGCGGGCCGAGTCCCTCTTCGCCCTGCGCAAGGTCTCCCGCGCCTACCACTCCATCCAGGAGCTGATCATCCAGAACTTCCGCGCCAAGCCGGACACGGCGATGCGCGGCATGCCGGACACGGAACTCGACGACCTGGTCGCCACCATCGCCGTCGCCCGGCACATCATGGGCCCGAGCGCCTGCCTCCAGGCCCCGCCCAACCTCGTCGACGAGGAGTACGGACGGCTGATCGGCGCCGGCATCGACGACTGGGGCGGGGTATCGCCGCTCACCATCGACCATGTGAACCCCGAGCGGCCCTGGCCGCAGATCGACACCCTCGCCGAGAAGTCCCGCGCCGTCGGCTTCGAGCTGCGCGAACGCCTCTGCGTGTACCCCGAGTTCGTCGGCCGGGGCGAGCCCTGGCTCGACCCGCGCCTGCTGCCGCACGTCCGCGCGCTCGCCGACCCGGAGACGGGCCTGGCGAACCCGGACGCGCCGGTGCGCGGTCTGCCCTGGCAGGAGCCGGACGAGGCGTTCGCCGCGGCCGGCCGCACCGACCTGCACCGCACCATCGACACCACCGGCCGCACCCACGACCGCCGCGACGACTTCGACGAGGTGTACGGCGACTGGGAGTCGCTGCGCGAGGCCGCCGCCCCCGGCATGGTTCCGCAGCGCATCGACACCGATGTCCGCGAAGCGCTCGCCGTCGCCGCCGACGACCCGACGCGGCTCACGGACGACCAGGCCCTGGCCCTGCTCCACGCGGACGGCCCGGCGCTCGACGCGCTCACCCGTATCGCGGACGACGTCCGCCGGGCGGTGTCGGGCGACGACGTCACGTACATCGTCACGCGGAACATCAACTTCACCAACGTCTGCTACACCGGCTGCCGGTTCTGCGCCTTCGCCCAGCGCCGCACCGACGCCGACGCGTACACCCTCTCCCTCGACCAGGTCGCCGACCGCGCCCAGCAGGCGTGGGACGTCGGCGCGGTCGAGGTGTGCATGCAGGGCGGCATCCACCCGGACCTGCCGGGAACCGCGTACTTCGACATCGCGCGGGCCGTGAAGGCGCGCGTCCCGGGCATGCACGTGCACGCCTTCTCCCCGATGGAGGTCGTCAACGGCGCGACCCGCACCGGGCTCTCGATCCGCGAGTGGCTGACGGCGGCGAAGGAGGCCGGGCTCGACTCGATCCCCGGCACCGCGGCCGAGATCCTCGACGACGAGGTCCGCTGGGTGCTCACCAAGGGCAAGCTGCCCACGGCCACCTGGATCGAGGTGATCACCACCGCCCACGAGCTGGGCATCCGCTCCTCGTCCACGATGATGTACGGGCATGTCGACCAGCCCCGCCACTGGCTCGGCCACTTCCGCACGCTGTCCCGGATCCAGCAGGAGACGGGCGGCTTCACCGAGTTCGTGACGCTGCCCTTCATCCACACCAACGCCCCCGTCTACCTCGCGGGCATCGCCCGCCCGGGCCCGACCGTCCGCGACAACCGCGCGGTCACCGCCATGGCCCGGCTCCTCCTCCACCCGCACATCCCCAACATCCAGACCAGCTGGGTGAAGCTGGGCGCGGAGGGCGCCGCCGAGATGCTGCGCTCGGGCGCCAACGACCTCGGCGGCACGCTGATGGAGGAGACCATCTCGCGAATGGCGGGCTCCGGTTACGGCTCGTACCGCTCGATCAAGGACCTCGTCGCCATCGCGGAATCGGCGGGCAGGCCGTCCCGCCCCCGTACGACGCTGTACGGCGAGGTCCCGGAGGAGCGGGTCCGGACCGCGACGGCCTCGGACGGGCACCTGCCGGAGCTGCTGCCGGTGCTGGGCGACTGACGGACGCCGTACGGAACCCCGTCGGCGCCGGCCACCGTGGCCACGGTCCGCGGGGTCGTCCGCACGCGCGGCAGACCCCGGTGAACTGCGGTCAAAACCGGCCTGAGGGGCGTCCGATCACATAACGTTCCGGCTCCCGAACGCGCGTACCCGGTCGATTACAGTGCTGCGGGACCGAGTACGGAGGGCTATCCGGGGGAGGCGCGTCGTGTCCACCATCGCCGCGGCCGTGTGGGGCCGCGCCGAGCAGCAGGACTTCCGGGCGCGCGTCCGGGGCTGCCTCCTCGGCGGGGCGGTCGGCGACGCCTTCGGCGCCGGCGTCGCGCGGCTCTCCCTGGAGGGCATCAGAGCCGCGCACGGGGCCGAGGGGCTCACCGAGCCGGTCCCCGCGCACGGCAGACGCGGCGCCGTCACCGCCGCCACCCAGATGACCCTCTTCACCGTCGACGGGCTCATACGCGCCCAGGTCCGCCGCGACACCGGCGCCTGGCATCCGCCCACCGACGTCCACCGCGCCCATCTGCGCTGGGCGGCCACCCAGCGCGACTGGGGCCCCGACGAGCGGCGCCCCGACATCGGCTGGCTGGCCCGCGAGGAGTGGCTCTACGCCCGCCGCGACCCGGCGCGCGCCTGCCTCATCGGACTGGGCGACGAGATCCTCGGCACCCTCGACAAGCCGAAGAACCCGGAGGCGACCGACTCCGGCGCCCTGGTCCGCTCGGCGCCCTTCGGGCTGCTCGTCGGCTGGGAGCCGCAGTTGGTGTGCCAGCTGGCCGTGGAGTGCGCGGCGCAGACGCACGGCGCCCCCGCCGCGTACCTCGCGGCGGGGGCGCTCGCCGTCGTCGTCCACGGGCTCGCGCGCGGCGAGAGCGTGGACGGCTCGGTCCAGCGGGCGCTGGGCCAGCTCGCCCCCCGCCCCGGCCACGAGCCCGTCACGGACGCGCTCCAGCAGGCCCTGGGAGCCGTACGCCAGGGGATGCCGAACGCCGCCCGGGTCGTCGCGCTGGGCGCGGACGAGGACCGGGCCGAGGGCCAGCTCGCGGCCGCCGTCTACTGCGCCCTGGTCGGCGAGGACATCCGGCACGGGCTGCGCCTCGCGGTCAACCACGACGGCCCGTCCGCCGTGACCGGGGCGATCACCGGGTCGCTGCTCGGCGTCCTGCACGGCGAGACGGCCCTCCCGCCGGCCTGGCTGGCCGAGCTGGAGGGCCGTTCCACGGTGCTCGAGCTCGCGGACGACTTCGCGATGGAGATGACGCAGGGCGCCGCCCTGCACAGCCCCTCGGAGTCGCACCCGGGCTGGCTCGCCCGTTACCCCAGGGGCTGACCGGCGCGGTCGCCCGAGCCCTGCGGGGGCACGGCGGCGGCCCCGCTGTCCGAGTGGAGCTGGTCGAGCACGGCGTCGCGCTCGGGGGTGTCCTCCGGCCGGATGTAGCCGATGAGGACGTACAGGATCAGCGAGGTGGCGAGCGGCGAGACGATCTGGATCTGCAGCTCGATGCCGTCCAGGCCGTAGTTGGTCAGCCAGAAGGCGAACAGGCCGGCCGCCCAGGAGACGAGGGCCGCCGTCGGCCCGGACTTACGGAAGCTCCGCAGCAGACCGAGCATGAACGGGATCGCGATCGGGCCCATCAGTCCGGCCACCCACTTGATGACGACGGTGATGATGTCCTTGAAGGCGGGGGAGTTCACCTGGGTGGCGACCGCCATCGACAGGGCGAGGAACGCGATCGTGGACCAGCGGGCCGCGATCAGTCCGGCGTGCTGCGTCCAGGTGCGCGCCGCCTTGCTCATGGCGGGCGCGATGTCGCGGGTGAAGACGGCCGCGATGGCGTTGGCGTCGGAGGAGCACATGGCCATCGTGTGCGAGAAGAAGCCGACGATGACCAGGCCCAGGAGCCCGTGCGGGAGGAGCTGTTCGGTCATCAGGGCGTACGCGTCGGAGGCGTCGGGCTTCTTCGGGTCGACGAGCAGCGGCGCGACCCACATGGGGAAGAAGAGGACCAGCGGCCACACGAACCACAGCACGGCGGAGAGCCGGCCGGAGCGGGTGGCCTCGCGTGCGCTGGGGGTGGCCATGTAGCGCTGGGCCTGGTTCCACATGCCGCCGCTGTACTCGAAGGTCTTGATGAAGAGGTACGCGAGCAGGAACGTCATCGTGTACGGACCGGCGGTCGGCGCGGTGTGGCCCTGGAGCTCGGGGCGGTCCCAGACCGTCCACAGGGCGCTGAAGCCGCCGAGCTTCGCCATGACGGCGACGAGCATCGCGATGCCGGCGAAGAACTGGATGATGAACTGCCCCAGCTCGGTGAGCGCGTCGGCCCACAGTCCGCCGACCGTGCAGTAGATGCCGGTGATCACGCCGGTGATGAGGATGCCCTGGTTGAGGGAGATCCCGGTGAAGACGGAGAGCAGGGTGGCGATCGCGGCCCACTTGGCGCCCACGTCGACGATCTTCAGCAGGACGCCGGACCAGGCGAGGGCCTGCTGGGTGGGGAGGTTGTAGCGGTTCTTCAGGTACTCCAGCGGGGAGGCCACGTGGAGGCGCGAGCGGAGCCGGTTGAGGCGGGGCGCGAAGAGGTGGGCGCCGATGGCGATGCCGATCGCGATGGGGAAGGACCAGGTGACGTAGGAGGTGACGCCGTAGGTGTACGCGATGCCCGCGTACCCGGTGAACATCACCGCGCTGTAGCCCGACATGTGGTGCGAGATGCCGGAGAGCCACCAGGGCATCTTGCCGCCGGCGGTGAAGAAGTCGGAGACGTTGTCCACGCGCTTGTGGGACCAGACGCCGATCGCGACCATCACGCCGAAATAGCCGATGAGCACGGCCCAGTCGAGACTGTTCATTGAGCCCCCTCCAGGGGATCCGGTCCGCCTTGTGAACGCCGTTCATGGTGTGGTGAGTTGCAGGGCCACGACAACGCGGAGGAGGGTCAAGAGCAGGTAAAATCGTTCTTCGTGATGACCTGTGTTCACGTTTCTGAATCCAAAGGGGCCCAAAAAGGGCCGTACGACGCGCCCTCGCGCACCTTACGGCCCGTGATCCGACCCCGGCCCTCCCTCCGGGCTACCGCATCAGCTCTCCCGCGTTGACGAGCAGCGACTGCCCGGTGATCGCCCGCGCCCGGTCGGAGGCGAGGAAGGCCGCCGCCTCCGCCACGTCCCCGTCCGTCGCCAGTTCCGGCAGCGCCATCCGCTCGGCGAGCCGCGCGAGCACCTCGTCCTCCGCCACCCCGTCGGTGTGCGCCGTGAACCGCACGTACGCCTGGACCGGCGGACCCCACATCCAGCCCGGCAGCACGGTGTTGACCCGGATCCTGTGCGGCCCCAGCTCCCGCGCCATCGAGTACATCGCCGACGTCAGGGCGCCCTTCGAGGCCGCGTACGCCGCCTGGCGCACCTGCGAGGGCGCGGCCACGGCCGACTGCGTGCCGATGAGGACCACCGAACCGCCCCGCTCCTTGAGCGCCGGCAGACAGGCCCGGGTCATCCGCAGCGTGCCGAGCAGGTTGACGTCCAGGACGCCCTGCCAGGTGGCGAAGTCGGCGTCCTCGATGCCGCCGAAGCAACCGTCCCAGGCGGCCACGTGGACCACCGCGTCGATCGCGCCGAACCGTTCCAGCGCGAGCGCGGCCAGGGCCTCGCACTGCGCCTCGTCGGTGATGTCGGTGACCCGGTGGGCGGTGCGCCGTCCGCCGGGGTCGATCTCCGACGCGGACTTGGCGAGATTGGCCTCCGTGCGGGCGCCGAGGACCGCGTTGCCCCCGTCCCGCACGACCGTCTCGGCGACCCGGTGGCCGAGACCGGCGCCGACACCCGACACGACCACGGTCTTTCCCTGGAGCAGCATCCGGGTGCCTCCCGACTCTGGCGATCGATCTGACGACCCGTCAGAGTAGGAGCCTCCGGAGGACAAGGGAAGGGGTACGGGCATGAGCGGCGAGACGTACGCGGAGCTGGCGTCGACGGGGCCGTACGGGGTGCACCCCGGCCACGCGCTGATCACGATGGTCGAACCGCACCCGGGCCACGAACACGCCTACAACCGCTGGTACGAGGACGACCACTACTACGCGGGCGCCATGGCGATGCCCTGGATGTTCGCGGGGCGCCGCTGGGTCGCCACCCGCGAGCTCCAGGAGCTGCGCACCCCCGAGAAGTCCGCCGTCGCCCAGCCCGTCACGGCCGGCTGCTACCTCTCCACCTACTGGGTCACCGACGGCCGCTACGACGAGCACATGAAGTGGACCGTCGCCATCAACAAGCGGCTCAACCGCGACGCCCGCGTCTACCGCGACCGCACGCACGTCTTCACGGCCTTCCAGGACCACGAGGCGACCGTCTACCGGGACGGGGCGGCCGGACCGCGGGACTTCCACGCCCTCGACCACCCCTACCAGGGGCTGATCCTCCAGGTGATCGACACGGAAGGGCCGGAACGGCGGGCCGAGCTGCTCGAACGGCTGCGCTCGAGCGAACTGCCGAGGCGCCTCGCGGGGTCGGCGGCCGCCATGGTCACCGTCTTCCGGCCGACACCGCTACCGGGGGACCGCATGACGTACGTGAAGCAGGTCGAGGGGGTCGACACCCGGCTGACCCTGCTGTGGTTCCTGGAGCGGGACCCGCGCGCCTGCTGGGCGGACCACTTCGCGGACCTGGACACGGTCGGCGGCGAGTGGGGGCGGGTCGAGCTGGTCGCGCCGTTCATCCCGACGGTGCCGGGCACGGACCGGTACGTCGACCAGCTGCGGTGACGGGCGGACGCGGGGAGCGGGGCTGGACGCGCGGGGGAAAAGCCGAGCCCCCTCGGCCAGGACGGCGGACCGGTCGAGAGGGCTCTTTCCGTACACTCCGTGACGCTCTGCACAACCGGGATCAGAGCGCCCCGTTGCTCACTTCACCGACGAAGGCGTTCCACGACGCCGAGCCGAAAGCGAGGGACGGGCCCTCGGGAGCCTTGGAGTCCCGGACCGCGACAGCGGCCACGACAGGGGACTTGACTTCGACGCAGGCCCCGTTCCCGCCGGAATACGAGGACTTCGTCCAGGTGTCCGTAGCGCCCTGAATAATCGCCATGTTCTTCACTCCGGTTCTGCCAGTGGTGTCGCGCCAACGTTCATGCTGGCGTGATCGACGCTACTCGCCGGTCCCGCCGCGTGGGGGCGGCGTTCACCCGACCGGATGGCATATTCCAAGTGAGCTTCCGCTGGAGTGAGTCCGGGGTGTACCGTACCGGCTTCTTCCCCGGCGGCCCCGGTCGAACGGTTGCTTTCACACCCGAACCGGAGAATTCGGAAGGGCCGGCTCTCGACCGGCTCTTTCCGGTCTCACCCGGCGGCGTAGGACTTCGCGATGTCCGAGATGAACTCCCGGGTCTGCTCCACATTCAGGGCCTGCGCCCGCAGGTGCTCGTACATCACGCTGTACTTGGCGACGTCCTGGGCCTTCTCCAGATAGAGGTCGCTCGTCACACCCTCGATGTAGACGACGCTGGAGTCGGACGTGTCCGGGAATTCCAGGATCGCGTAATGCCCGCTGATACCGGGATGGGCGCCCATCTCGAACGGCAGCACCTGCACCGTGACATGCGGCAGATGCGACTGCTCGACGAGATGCTCCAGCTGCTGGATCATCAGCTGCTTGTTGCCCACCACCCGGCGCAGCGCGCCCTCGTCGATGACCGCCCACAGCCGCAGCGGCCGCTCCTCGTCCTTGATCCGGTCCTGGCGCCGGGTGCGGACGGTGACCCGTTTATCGATGTCGGTCGGGCTCGACTCCGGCAGCGCGCCGGTGATCACGGCCTCCGCGTAGCCATGGGTCTGCAGCAGCCCGGGGATGATCTGGGGCTCGTACACCCGCAGGCTCTCCGCGTCCGTCTCCAGACCGATGTAGACGCTGTACGGGATGTCTCCGAAGGCGTGCCACCAGCCCTGCTGGCGGGAGTCCTTGGCCATCTGCATCAGCGACTCGACGACCCGCTCGTCCTCGACCTCGTACACCCCGCAGAGGTCGCGCACATCGCGCTGGCTGATGGAACGGCGGCCGTTCTCGAGACGGCTGATCTTGGACTGCGACACCAGCAGGCGCTCGGCCACCTGCTCGGCCGTCATGTTCTTCTGCTCCCGGAGCCGGCGCAACTCCTGGCCCAATCGGCGTCGCCTGACGGTGGGGTTGACGTTGGACGCCACGGAAACTGCACCTCCGGCTGTCGGCTGCGTAGCTGTGAGTATCTACTGCTTGGCAGACTGCCACCAAAGGTGTGGTGTGCGCTGGGAAATGACGACAACGTGTGCGGGGCGGCCCCTGAGGGCCGCTCCGCACACGTCGTCCGTGCGGCTCCCGGAATGGCTCCGGTGGAACTGGTCCGAACCGGCCCGACCGGTCGAACCGGCCGAGCCGGTCCGGCCGGTCGAACTGATGGAACGGTATGTCTCAGTGCACGGCGGCACGCGCCATGCTGCCGTGGCGCGGCTGCTGCGGGACGCCGCCCGCGGCACTGCGGCGCGGCTGGGCCGCCACGCCGTTCTGGACGTCCATCACGGCGTGCGCCACGAGGCCGCCCATGGGGTCGTGACGGATCAGGTCGCGCAGCCGGGACCGCGACGACCGTCCTTCGTTCCCCGGGTACAGATGCTTGCCGAGACCGACCGCGTGGGCCAGCGCGGCAAGCGCCGCGGTCCGCGGGTCCGGCGGTACGCCGGTGCGGATCGCACTGTCCAGCCGGGTCCTGATGTCCCGGCTGATCGCCGTGTCCGTCGCTTGGTAGCGAGTCGTCGGCAGTACCCCGCACATCTGGCCCTCCACGGCATGAACCATGCCGCAGCGCTCCAGGTGAGCGAGATAGATCTGGCGCAGCCCCAGTCGGGGCCCGCCGATCCAGTGGACCGCCCGTACCGGACTGCCACGCCTGCGCAGCAGTTCCAGTGCGGAGTCCAGAGTCGGATCTCCGGTCGGCCGTGGCATCACCACGGCGATACGATCCCCGTCAGGGGCTATCCGTCCTGCCAGAGCCAGCTCCACTAGCTGTGCTCCGGCCAGGCCGAGGTCGAGCGACTGCGGCTGCGCTGTGGTACCCGTGGCCGGGTCCAGAGCGAGCAGCAGAAGCTCCTCCGGAATTGTTCTGCGGCTCCTGCCCATCCATGCCTCCCCGCGTGGATGAGTCACAGGGTGACCCCTCTCACATTCATCTGTCGAGAGCGCCTGGGTGCTTCGTACGGGAACCAGTAGGTATGTCGTTCTCGTCTAGCACGGGGGCCAAGGGGTTCACACAGGACACTGGTACACGGTTCGGACGTACGCATGACGCATGAAGGAGGCACGGTGGCGGGCGAGTCCCCCGACAAGGCGGAGCAGCAGGAGTCCTCGCAAGAGGCGCCCGCGGGCGGTGGCGGCCGGGATCCGCGGCTTTCCGTGCTCCGCGAGTCCGCGTCCTCGGCGACGGCGTCGCCGGTCCAGGTGGACCAGCCGACGGCCGTCTTCAAGAGCCTCGCCCCGCGTACCCCTGAGGACGACGCGCCGTCGGACGGCGACGCGCCGTCCGAGGGGGCCGCCCCGGAGGAGCCGGTGTCCCAGGGCGAGGCACCGTCCGAGGACGAGGCGCTGCCCGGGGACGGGGTGTCCCAGGACCGCGCGCCGGCCGAGGAGGCCGTCTCCGAGGAGGCCGTGTCCGAGGACGTCGTGCCGGAGGACTCCGGTTCCGAGGAGGCTGGGTCCGGTTCCGAGGGGGCCGTTGCCGAGGGCTCCGCGGAGGGCGACCGTCTGCGGGCGGCGGTGGCGGCGTGGGTCGCCTCCGGCGACGAGGAGCCGACGGCGGACGCGGCGGGCACCACTGAGGCCGCTGAGGCCGACGCCGACGCCCCTGCCCGTGCCGACGCCGCTGCCCATGCCGGTGCCGGTGCCGGTGCCGGTGCCCATGCCGACGCCGATGGCGGCGGCGCGGACGAGGCTGCCGCCGACGACGCTGACGAGCCGGCCTCGGAGGCCGGGAAGGCCGACGCTTCGTGGTTCGCCGCGCGCAAGCCGGCCGCCGAGCCCGAGGCGGAGCCCGCCGCGACGGCCGAGGCCGCCGACGCGCCCGAGGCGAAGCGCGCCGCGACGGCCGAGGCCGCCGACGCGCCCGAGGCGACCCAGAAGCCCCAGCCCGCGGACGCGCCAGAGGCGACCCAGAAGCCCCAGCCCGCGGATGCGCCCGAGGCGGCCGAGCGGCCGAAGGCCGCCCAGCCCCCGGTCGATCAGCCCACCGCCGTGTTCAAGGCCGTCCGGCCGCCCGTGGCGCCCGCCGTGGACCAGCCGACGACCGCCCTGAAGATCCCGACGCCCCCGCCGACGGCGACGCCCCCGGCGTCCCCGGTGACGCCCGCGGCGCCCAAGCCCGCCGCCGAGCGCCCGAGCACGTTCGTGCCGCTCCGCCCGGACGCGTCCGCCTCCAAGGCGCCCGCGGCCGACGCGCCCGCGGCGAAGGCCCCCGAAGCGAAGAGGCCCGCGCCCACGCCGGCCGCGGCCCCCGCCCCCGCGGCTCCGCCGTCGCTCACCGAGGCCGAACGGACCAGACAGCAGCCCATGCCGCCGCTGCCGCCGCTCGACCTGCTCGCGGAGCTGACGAACACCCCGCCCCCGCCCCCGACCCCCCTGCGCAACACCATGCGGCGGGTACGGATCTGGACCCCGCTGGTCGTCCTGCTCCTGATCGTCTTTGCAGTCGTACAGTTTGTTCGACCGCTCCCGACCCCTGCCCTCACCCTCTCCGCCGCTCCCACCTTCACCTTCGAGGGTGGCGAGCTGACCATGCCGTGGCCCACCGAGGGCCAGGGCGCCGTCGAGGTCGAGGGCGTCGGCTCGCTCGGCACGTACGGGGCGCAGAAGCCCGCCCCCCTCGCGAGCGTGGCGAAGACGATGACGGCGTACGTCATCCTCCGCGACCACCCCATCAAGGGGGACGAGACCGGCCCCGAGATCTCGATCGACAAGAAGGCCGCCGACGAGGCCAACTCCACGGACGAGTCGAGGGCCCCCGTCAAGGAGGGGCAGACCTACACGGAGAAGGAGCTGCTCCAGCTCCTCATGATCCCCTCGGCGAACAACGTGGCCCGGCGCCTCGCCCGCTGGGACGCCGGCTCCGAGGCGGCCTTCGTCGAGAAGATGAACGCCGCCGCGAAGGACCTCGGGATGACGGAGTCGACGTACACGGACCCGTCGGGCCTGCTGGCGACCACCGTCTCCACGCCGAAGGACCAGCTGAAGCTGGCGAAGGCGGTCATGCAGTACGACGTGTTCCGCGAGATCGTGAACATGCCGAACCTGACCGTCCCCGGCATCCCCGGCCGGATCGAGAACAACAACAAGATCCTTCTCGAGCCCGGTGTCTCCGGCATCAAGACCGGCTCGTCCACCCCGGCCGGCGGCAATCTCCTCTGGTCCGCGAACACCGTGGTCGACGGCAAGAACCGTCGGATCCTCGGTGTCGTCATGGGCGCCAAGGACGCCAGTCTGCTGGACGACAAGCTGCAGCTGTCGATCGACTACAGCCTCAAGCTGATCCAGCAGGCGCAGAAGGACGTCACGTCCGCCGCCGTCGTCGAGAAGGGCCAGGTCGTCGGCTACGTCGACGACGGTCTCGGCGGGAAGACGCCTGTCATCGCCACCAAGGAGCTCAAGGCGGTCGGGTGGCCGGGACTGAAGGTCGACCTGCGGATCGGTGACGGCGGAAAGGCCGTGCCGCACACCGGCAAGGCGGGCGACATCGTCGGCCAGGTGTCCATCGGCACCGGCTCCGGCAAGGTCAGCGCGCCGCTCGCCCTGAAGACGGACCTGGTGGAGCCGGGCTTCGACAAGAAGCTGACCCGGCTGGGCTGACGCGAAAGGGCGCCCCGGTCCTCCGGGGCGCCCTGCTGTTAGCGTTCCGGAGGATCGGGACCGAGACCCGGGACCGACACCCTGACGAGACCGACACCCACACCGCGACGATGCGCGAGAGGCAGCACGGGAGAGGGCCGCGAGTGACCACCGCCGAGCCGACACGCGCAGCCGAGGGCGAACAGCCGCGGACCTCCGCACCCTCACGCACTGCCGACGGCGAGCAGCCGCGGACCTCCACGCCCTCACGCACTGCCGACGGCGAGCAGCCGCGGACCTCCGCACCCCCGCGTATCACCCTCCCGTCCCCCCGCCCGCACATCGAGACCGCGCCCGCGCACCGCCCCCGGCGGCGCAGGCGCCGCTACCCCGTGATGATCGCGACGGGCCTGGCGGCGCTCACCCACGTCCTCTGGTTCTTCCTGTTCGCGAACAGCGGCGGGGACCTCGCGGCGCAGGACGCGTGGGCCGAGTTCGTGGGCCGTCACCCGGACTCGGCGTACAACCTCGCCTGGTACGGCGGGATGCACCCGGTCTCGTACAGCGTGGTCTCGCCGTACGTGATGTCGCTGCTCGGCGTCCGTACGACGATGATGATCGCCGGCACGGTGTCCGCCGGTCTGACGGCGCTGATCCTGGTGCGGGTGCGTGCGGTCCGCAATCCGCTGGCGTGCTCGCTGGCCGGGGTCTTCGCGTTCCTGTGCAACGCGCTGTCGGGGCGGGTGACGTTCGGGCTCGGCATGATGTTCGCGCTCGGCGCGGTCGCGGCCGTGTTCTGCTGGCCGTACCGCTGGCGCCACCGCCGCTGGGCGAAGGCGGCGGTCGCCGCCCCGCTCGCCGGTCTCGCGACCGCGTGCAGCCCGGTCGCCGGCCTCTTCCTCGGCGTCGCGGCGGCGGCGCTCTTCCTGAACAAGCGGCGCCCGGGCGCGTACGCCCTCGGTCTCGCGCCGGTGGTGGTCGTCGCGCTGTCCTCGTGGCTGTTCCCCTTCTCCGGTACGCAGCCGATGTCCCTGGCGTCCACGGCGCTGCCGTTCCTCTTCGGCGTGCTGTGCTTCCTGCTCGTACCGCGCGCGTGGCGCACGGTCCGCACCGGTGCGGCTGTCTACTCCGCCGGCACGCTGCTGACCTGGCTGATCGACTCGCAGATCGGGTCGAACGTCTCGCGGCTGGTGATGGTCTTCGCGGGTGTCGTCCTCCTGGCGGCCCTGCCGTACGCGGTCCCGCGTTCGCGCCGCTGGTACGCGGTCGTGCTCGCCTTCGCGGGGCTGAACCTCTGGATCGGTTTCAAGAGCGTCGACGACGTCATCCGTACCGCCCCGGACGCGTCCTGGGCGCGCGAGGTGGCCCCGCTGATCAACCAGCTGCAGGTGCGCGGGGCGGAGAAGGCGCGGGTGGAGGTCGTGCCGGCCTCCAGCCACCGCGAGTCCTCCGCCCTCACCCCGTACATCAACCTCGCGCGGGGCTGGAACCGGCAGGCGGACATGGAACGCAACCCGCTCTTCTACGACGACACCCTCAACGCCACGAACTACCAGGACTGGCTGGACCGCTGGGCGGTGCACTACGTCGTCCTGCCGACCGGGGCGCCGGACTCGGGTGCCGAGCGGGAGGCGGAGCTGGTCGGGGGCGGGCTGCCGTATCTGAAGCAGGTCTGGTCCGACGCGAACTGGCGGCTGTACGAGGTCGACGACCCGACCCCGCTGGCCGACCCGCCGGCCGAGGTGCGGCGGGCGCGCGCGAACGAGGTCGTGATCGAGCTGGACAGCCCGGGCCGGGTGCTGATCCGGGTGCCGTACTCGCCGTGGCTCGCGCTGCTGGACGAGAACGGCGCCAAGATCGAGCCGCCGGAGGAGACGGAGGCGTCGAAGGCGGCACGCGAGGCGTCGCCGACCGAGTTGCCGAAGGTCTTCCTGAACGAGTACGGCTGTCTGCTGAAGACGGAAGCGGACGCGGAGGGCGACGAGTGGACGGAGCTGGTGGCGCCGAAGGCGGGCGTGTACCGGCTGGCCGCGCCGTACAAGATCTTTCCGCGGGGCACCGCATGCCCGGAGGAACTCCGCTGAGTCGGTCGTAAGGTGTGCCGCTATGGCATGCGAAGAGTGCGGCGGGGCGGGCCGGGGCCCGTTGCCGGGGATGGCCTGTCGGCACTGCCCAGGGTCCACCAGGCCGCCCGGACGGGGCGGCGCGGGGACGGCGCTCGCCGTGGTCGTGGCGGGGTGCCTGGCGGTCGTGGTGGCACTGACGGTGAGCGGGGCGGAGGACCCGCCACCGGCGGAGGCGAGCGATCCGCCGGTACGGACCGTGCCGACAAGGAACGGCCCGACGGCTTTCCCGGGCGCTCCGGCGCCGGAGGAGCGACCGGAAACGGAACCGGAAACGGAACCCACGCCGACGCCGACGCATACGCTGCCCCGGACGGCCACGAGGGCGACGGCGCCCCCTCCCGCCTACGAGGTGTGGGCGGGTCCGGGGTGCGAGGGCGGCGGGGGATACACGGAGGCGGGCCGGTACGAGGACGGCGACGAGGGCTGGTACACGGTCCGGACGGGCGGCCACCGGGGCGGGGGCTGCGACGGGCGCTTCTCGGCGCTCCCGATGTCGGGCAGCCCGACCGAGGACCACGACAACTCGGCCACCTGGACCTGGCGGGTCGACCCCGCGTACCGCACCTGCGACCTGGCGGTCCACATCCCCCACCCGCCCCGCGCCCGGGACGCGGCGGGCGCCCCCTCGGTCTACCAGCTCCTGGCGAACGGCACCCCGTACGCGACCTTCTCCCTCGACCAGCACGCCCACCAGGGCACGTTGCTCCCCGCCGGCACCCATCCCCTCCGAACCCCCACCTTCACGGTCCGTCTCCTCGACCGCGGCCAGGACTGGGGCACCCCGGCCCGCGAGGGCGCCCATCACGCGGCGGGCCAGATGCGCCTGACGTGCCGGAGGGTGTAGCCGGGTGGCAGCCACCGCCGCCGCGGGTGTCAGCCCTGCTGCCGGAGACGGTCCAACTCGCCGGCGATCGCCTCACGCAGGGGTTCGTGCCGGAACCCGAGCGCGTACCGCTCGTCGCTCCACCGCTCGCGCGGATAGAGCCACACGGGCATCCCCACCAGATCGCTCGGCTCCCACTCGTACCGAGGCCAGACGTGCGCGTGCAGGAAGCCGTCGGTGTTCCCAAGGATTTCCAGATTGACCCGCCGGAACCCGCGATCGGCCCGCCGACAGGCCCGCTCGACCGCCTCCCCGAGCCGGTCCATGTCGGAAAGGAACTCCAGCCGCTTGCCCCGGGGCAGATCGGACAGCCGCTCGATGCCGGGATCGTCCGCCAACAGCACCGAGTAGCCGGGGAGGAACTGCACATCCCCGATCACGGCGAACCCCGCGTCCAAGCGCCGCAGCACGCAGGGGTTCTCGCCGCGCAGGGCGCTGCCGATCCGATCCGCCCGCCAGTCGTCCACCACCACCGCAACCTATCTGCCGCCTGAGCCGGAGGCGATTGCTCCGCCAACCCCGCCCGTACCCCTGCGCCGCCTCGAGCGTCTCGGGCGACGAGGAAGGCGCCATACTTCGTCCCGTGCGCCTCGACGGACGATCCCATCTACCCCTCCGCGGTGGGCTGTGGAGACCAGGCTCGACGCGCTGAAGTCCGCCCCGCTCACGCGGATATCGCCCGAGCCCACCTGAGTGCCCTCCACCAGGTGCCTGCCGGCACCTGGCCCGTGCCCGTGGCTCTGGCCGTATCGGTCAGGGGCGGCCCTGTCGGCCGCGACCGGGCCCCGGAGGGACGCGACCGGACGCGGGCGACTGCGGGGGTTGCGGTGGCTGACTCCCGTACCGCAGGATCCAGACGGGGGTGACCGGTGACCATGGAACGGCATGTGCTGGAAGCGCTGCTGGCGGGTGACGACGAGGCGTCCGTGGCAGCCCTGGCCCTCCTCCGCGGCGGCGCCACCTACCGGGTGACCGACGGGACGCATCCCGCGGGCCGGCACGCCGGAGTCTTCAACCTCCGACTGCGGCGCATGCGGAGGAAGTACGGACGCGAACCTCTCGGACTGGAACGAGCGGTGCGACTCCTCCGCGAACATGACCGACCGGTGCGCGTGGGGACGATCGACTCTGCCGATCGGACATGGACCTCCCTGCTCTTCCTCACCGAGGACGCCGGCGCACTGGTGGCCTGCGCGAGCTGGGAGCGGATTGTCAGGGAACCACCGCCGGAAGCTGAGCGGGCGGTGCCCACGGTCAGGCTGCCTCCCAGTTGAACCGGCCCTCCAGGCGATCAGCACTGAGGTAGGCGTATCCGGCGCCATAGCCGAAGTTGAGGAAGTAGGGCGGCCCGGTGTCGCTGCCGTCCGCCAAGGAGAAGTAGAAGCGCCACGGCGCCTCGACCCCTGCCCGGTTCTTGTAGTAGGGCTTGCCCCCCATGTAGTTGTCGACGTCGAAGCTCCCGTCCTGTTCCAGGTAGCGCTCCTGTTGGTCCGGAACCGGTAGCGTCTCGACCCGGAACTCGACAGGCACCTTCGCGTATGCCTCGTCGAACGCGAACAGTGACCGTCCCTTCGTCCCGGCCGGCCCGATGGTGGCGAACTCGGGTATCCGGCCGTCGGGCTGGACGAGCAGCACGGCTTCTCCGTCCTCCGGGTCAATGCCTCCGGTCTCGTAGTCCTCGTACGACAGGAACAGATACGCCATGCGGAACTCTTCCTCAGGCTCCACCGGCACCGGGAACTGCCCGATGAAGTCGAGCGGCTCGCCTGTGCGGGGGTTCAATGGCCAACAGGGCTCACCCAGCCACACGGGTCGCCGCCGAGCTTGGCGGCGGGCTCGGTGATGGGCTCGTCGACCGGACGCATGCACATCTCCACGCGGGGGACGTACCCCGCGTCGTACGGGCCGACGGCCCCCTCAACCGGCTGCGGAAACATGTCCGGACTGTAGATCCCGGCACCGACAGCTCCGTCTCACGGGCGAGGTCCAGCAGAACGCCGGTCCGCCGCCTTCCGGCACGGCGGTGGCACGAACGTGATCACGACGAGTGCTCATCAGTGCGGGGCTGGGCCGTCCTCGGACTCCGGGTAGTAGCGCAGGGTCGGGCCGGGCCGGTAGCGCCCCAGGAAGGACGGGCGGTGCGGGCCTTCGACGCAGCTCAGGAGGAACGCGGTGAAGGGGCCGGGGGCCTCGTGCCACTCCCCTTCCTCCGTCTCGACCACCACGCGCCAGTCGTCGGGGTCGTCCTCCTCGGCCAGGAAGTAGCACATGGTCCCGTCCCCGGCCCCGCCCCACTGGATCAGGCCGCCGGGGTGAGGATGGAAGGGGAACGGGGTGAGCTCGGGGTCGTCGAGGTGCGGCCGACCTGACATCGGCCAGATCTGCTCCAGTTCGGCCTGCGTCCCCTCGACCGGTCGGACGATCCAGAAGAGATGGTCGAAGGAACCCGGCCCGTACCGGTCGAGGAAGGCCTTGTAGTCCGTCGGCAGGGCCACACCGAGGTGCGTCTCGGCCGCCTCCCACAGCTGCGGCCGCGCCCAGCCTCAGCACGTCGGCTCGCCCAGCAACTCCCTCAGCCGCGCCGCCGCGGGCGTTGGTCGGTCGTTCATGAGGGGCACCCTGTCAGACCTCACTGACAGTTGCTCGCGCCGCCCCCTGGAGGTCGAGCACGAGCAGGACGACGACCACGGGCAGCACGACCGCGGGGCACGCGCTTCCGATCTGTCGCTCTCGCCGGGACTGTGGCGGTGGCCTGCAAGCGATGCCACAGAGTGCATGAAGCATCATGTCCGACATGCTTCTGAGCTTTGGTCCCGACCGCCAGACGCTCGACTTCACGTGCGACTGCTGCAACGCCCCATCGAGCGGGCATGGGACTTCCTTTATGCCGACGGCGCTCCCCACGCCGTGTACTTCGCGAACTGCTACCACCACGCCGATCAAGACCATGACGTGTGGATAGACGTGATTTTCGGTACCTGGGGCGCTGGACCGGACGAGTGGACGGACCACGTCGCCTTCGCGTGCCGTGTCGGCCCTGTAGCTGACCAGACATCTCCGGCCTCCACGCTGGTGACCGCCAGCCTGGCTAACCCTGACGGACCGCTCTTCGGGCTCAAGCTCGATCGTGAAGCTGCCTTGAGGCACCCGCTGCTGAAAGAGTTCTGGCAGGTCTCGGACTTCATCTTGGAGAACGATCCTCTGGTGCGAGCTCACGTCTACGGCCAGTAGAAGAACCGACGTCGACCCACCACTCCCCCAACTTCCATCCCGTCTGCCGTCGACGCACACGTATGTGGAGCGGGCACGGGCCCAGGGCCCGCAGGGCGGTCTGCTGCGGTGCAGCAACTTCCGGGACGACTGGACAGCTGCTCGGGCGAAGGCCGGCATCTCCGGGGACGGGCACTTCCACGACCTCCGCCACACCGGGAACACCCTGGCGTCCAGTGCCGGGGCCAACACGCGGGAACTGATGACCCGGATGGGGCACAGCACGACCATGGCCGCGTTGATCTACCAGCACATGACGAGCGACCGTGATCGGCACATTGCGGGGAAGCTCGGGGAGATGATCCGCCAGGCCCGTGGAGAGGGCGATCCGCCGCCTTCTGGCACGTAGGCGGCATGGCCGCGATCATGAGGAAGGGCCAGCGTCGGGGGAATGTTCCCCTGAGCTGGCCCTTCGGTCTGTGCCCCCGGCAGGATTCGAACCTGCGACACCCGCTTTAGGAGAGCGGTGCTCTATCCCCTGAGCTACGAAGGCCGGGGCTTGCCGAAAACCCCTGCCGGAAACCCCCAGAGGGGGATGCCGGACGGAGCGAGACAAACGCCCTGGTCAGGCTCTCTAGAGGCGGTGCCGGGGATCGGGTCCGGAGGGACACTTTCCCGGGCAGGCGCCCTGGAGGTCGACTGACCGCTGACAGCCTAGCGGATAGGTGTTACGGAGGTCGCCCCCCTTCGCACCCCGCGTGGTCGGATGGCGATGCTATGCGCCCTGACCTGGCATTTTCGTCGGGTGTGGGGTCGCCGCGCGAGTGCGTGATCAAGATGGCACCCTCAGGGGAGCGTGGGCGCGATGTCCGTTTCGCGGCCCTGGGTGAACAGCTCGTGGCGGCGACCTTGCTCTTGACGTTGCTGCGAGCGCCGTCAGCGTCCTCCGGTGAGTTCGCCGCTGAGTTTGTCGTGCAGGTCGGCGCTCGGGGTGATGAGGCCGGTGATCTCGACGGTCTTGCCGCGCTGGGCGTACTTGGTCTCGATGGCGTCGAGGGCGGCGACGGAGGAGGCGTCCCAGATATGGGCGGCGGACAGGTCGATGACGACCCGGTCGGGGTCGGTGGCGTAGTGGAACTGCCCGACGAAGTCGTCCGCCGGATGGAGCCGCTCGGCTTCACTCTGGATCAGATGTGCGACCTGCTGGAGGCCACCGACCGTCTCGATGCCGGCGCCGCTGTGGATGCCGACGAGCGTGAGGCTCTGCTGGAGCGTGTACGGACCTATGAGCGGGCCGCCGTCGAACAGGTGGAGAAGCTGCGTGTCCAGCTGTCCCGCGCGGAAGACTTCGCGGCCACCCTGGGCGCCCGCCTGAAACGGAACGCTCCTGTAAGCCGCTCCTGACCGCGTCATCAGGTCCACTTTCCACGCGGCTGTTCATGCCCAGCTCGACCCGACATGCACCGGCGGACGTTCTTGGTTCCATCTACGTGTGTTCGCCCTTGTGTTCGGGGGGTGTGGTTAGGGTGGCGGGCGGGGCCACTGGCGAAGGGGGGGGCCGATGTCGTTCGACGAGGAAGGGACTCAGCTCCGGGAGGGCGCAGCCGCACGCCAGGACTCCGCGATGAGGTTGAACTCCGCGGCGGCCAAGGAGCAGCCTCGGGTGGTCGGCCGTGAGGTGTCCGGCTTCGATCCCTGGCATGTGGTCGCCGACTGCGCAGGTGTTCCCACGTACTTCTCACTGGAATTCGGCCAGAGGTATCAGGACGCCGTCGGCGCGCCCGGCACCCCGCGCAGGCAGGACCTGTTCGACGACTTCGTCGAAGCCGCCGGCAAGCGGCTCGGCTGCTCCACCCCGACCTCCTGAGGACACGACACGTGACACACGCACGACACCGACTGCTGATAGCGGCCGCCCTGACGGCGGTGACTCTGGTGTCCGGCTGCCAGAGCGACGCCGGAGGCACCGGAGGCGGTGCGGCGCCGCTGAGTCTGAGCGGACTGACCAAGACCGCCGACGGGATGTCCGACGTCGGGGAGAGCACCTGCCCGCTGCCCTACGACGTGGCCGAGGCGGCGAAGGCCGCAGGCCTGAACGGGACGACAGCAGACGGGTCCGTAGAGGACGACACCGCTCCCGTCGCCACGGCCGAGGGCGGCAAGCGGGCCAGGCCATGGGAGCCGTTGGCCAAGAACCCGGGTGCTCTGGTGAGCTGCACCTTCCGCATCGGCGAGGACGACGTGCAGGTGCACACCGTCGCCACCCGCAAGCCTCAGGCGATCGCCCCGCTGGCACCGGTGGTGCAGATGCTGTCCGGATCATCCGTCGACGAGCTGGCCGGCTACATGAAGAAGGCCGGCGACGCCGAGCCCGGAGCCGTCGTCGTCTCCGACAGCGGCAACGTCGCCGCAGTGCGGCTGAAGCTCGACGGCGACGGCGACGCCTATCTCCTGGTCGGCCTCGGAGAGGCGGGGACCGGCTCCCCGGACCGCAGGCTGCAGGTCGGCGACCTCGCCGGAGCACTCGCGGGCCAGGTGCAGTAAGGCGGAGCCGGCATCACACCGCCTTATGGCGTTCCTGCGTCTTGGTGCGGCCCTCAAGGAAGATCTGGTGGCTGGTGGCGTTCTGGGAGAGGGCGAAGCCGAGGACGAAGACCTTCTGGCGCTCGACGCCGTACGCGATCATGCCGCGGTTCCAGAGGCTGAGGTCGAACTGGCTGTGCACCGACTCGGAGTCACTACGGTACGGGTAGACCAGCTGGTGGGAGAGCGTCTCCTGCGGGATCTGCTGGAGATGCTCCGCGCGGTGGAAGCCGCGTTCGTGGTCGCCGGGGATCCGCCGGCCGGTCGTGGCGTCCCGGAGGGAGCGGTCACCGGCCGTGGTGGTGATGCCCGCGGGGACGCGGTACTCGTGGTCCCCGCGCCGGCAGGGGATCCTCAGGACGTGTTACCAGCGGCTCTTGGTCACGCCGATGCGGGGCTCCAGCCGCGTGATCGGGACAGGTTGGAGAACGCGGGTGCCGTCGCCGATGCGGACGCTCTCGGTGATACGGCCTTGGTCGCACCACAGGTCGTGGCCGCTGCGGCACGGCTTGATGCGTTCGTAGAAGACGGGGCTGACCCAACCATGCCGTTTGTTGATCACCAGGAGCCCGCGGCGGGCCAGGGCGTCACGGTGGACGCCGCGCAGGGCCCCGTCGTAGATCGAAGGCCGGTAGGGGCGACAGTGTAGAGGGTGGCCGTCCTTGGGCGGGGTTGACCATCCTGGTGGGGGCGCATAGCGTCCCCGCTGGGCTGAGCGAGCGCTTAGAGAGGTGGACGTGGTCGGAGGAGAGGCGCCCGGGAGCGTCGCGGCTCGGCTGGGTGGGGCCGGAGGGCCCTTCGCCGTCGAGGGTGGGGTGTATGTCGACGGGCCCCGCACCCTGCGGGAGTTCGTCGAGGTCACCTGGGCGTACGGGGACCAGGTGTTCCTGATCTCCGACGGTGGGGAGCTGACCTACCGGGAGTTCTTCGACGCCGCCTGCGGGCTCGCCCGGCGGTTCGTCGGCGAGTACGGGTTGCGGCCGGGGGACCGGGCCGTCGTCGCGATGCGGAATCTGCCCGAGTGGCAGATCGCCTTCTGGGCCGCCCAGCTCGCCGGCCTCGTCGCCGTGCCCCTCAACGCCTGGTGGGCCGAGGCGGAGTTCGCGTACGCCCTCGACGACTGCACGCCCGGGATCCTCCTCGTCGACGGTGAGCGCGTCGAGAGGGTTCAGTGGTGGGCCCGGAAGCACGACGTGCCCGGCATCGTCTTCCAGGGGGAGGCGCGGGAGGGGTTCCAGGAATACGTACGCTACATGGACCCGTTCCTCGGGCCGCCGGCCGTCGACGTCCTGCCCGAGCACGACGCCACCATCATCTACACCTCCGGCACCACCGGCCGGCC
The DNA here is from genome assembly GCF_055564335.1 of Streptomyces sp. NPDC029139. NCBI lineage: Bacteria > Bacillati > Actinomycetota > Actinomycetes > Kitasatosporales > Streptomycetaceae > Streptomyces > Streptomyces sp. NPDC029139. The sequence goes on from NZ_JBVHWN010000007.1 coordinate 123,636, forward strand.
CAAGGGCGCCGTCGCCACGCATCTCGCGCAGGCCGGGGCCGCCATGAACCCGCGGTACTACGCCTCCGCCTCCGCCCTCGGGCGCGGCATGATTCCCGGGCAGGGGCCCGCGCCCGTCTCGCTCACCACGTTCCCCTTCTTCCACGTGGCCGCGTTCACGTCGTTCTACTCCGTCATGGCCGCCGGCGGGGCCCTCGTCCTCATGCGGAGGTGGGACGCGGGCCACGCCCTGGAGCTGATCCGGCGCCACCGCGTCACCCACTACGCCGGCGTGCCGACGACCGCCCTGCAACTGCTCGACCGGGCGGAGGAGACCGGCGATCCGCTGGAGAGCCTGGTCATGCTCAACACCGGGGGCGCCGCCGCCCCGCCCGAGATCGTGGCCCGCCTCACCGCCACGTACGGGGAACGCATCGAACCCCGCAACGGCTACGGGCTCACCGAGACCTGCGGCGGCGTGTTCGCGAACTTCGGGGCCGAGTACCGCGCAGATCCCCGCAGCGTCGGCCGGCCCACGCCCGCCACCGAGGTCCGCGTCCACCGGCCCGACGCGGACGGCGTCGGGGAGCTGTGGCTGCGCGGCCAGTCCCTCGTTCGCGGGTACTGGAACGACGAGGAGGCGACGCGGGCCGCCTTCGGCGGCGACGGATGGTTCCGCACCGGCGACCTCGCCCGGCTCCACGACGGTCGCGTCACCCTCGTCGACCGGCTCAAGGACATGGTGATCCGCGGCGGTGAGAACGTGTACTGCGTGGAGGTCGAGAACGTCCTCCACGACCACCCCGCCGTCCTCGACGCCGCCGTCCTCGGCGTGCCGCACCCCACCCTGGGGGAGGAGGTCGCCGCCGTCGTACGGCTGCGGGCGGGCGCGACGGCGACCGTCGAGGAGCTCTGCGGCCACGTCGGTGCCCGTCTCGCCGCCTTCAAGGTGCCCGCCCACGTGCTCGTACGGGAAGCCGAGCTGCCCCGCAACGCCACCGGGAAGGTGCTCAAGCGGGAGCTCCGGGACCAGATCGGGGACCTGGTGGAGGGTGTGGAGGGTGTGGGGGATCTGGGGGACGCAGGGGACGTGGCCGGGCACGGGGGTCAGGAGCGCGTGACGCGGACGCGGTAGCGGCTGTCGGCGTCCTTGGCCATCACGGTGATCCGGATGCCGTTCGCCCGGTCCGTGAACGTCTCTCCCGGGCGGTACGGGGCGTCCGACAGCTCCGCGTGGACGTTCGGGCGGCGCGTGCAGCCGCCACTGTCCTTCTCGCTGTCGGCCACGGTCACCGGGCCGTGCCCCGTGTCGACGTCCGACGCGACCCGGTAGATCAGGACGCCCGGCTCGCAGACGGCCTCGTCGTTGCCGTCGCGGGTGCGGACCTCGACCGCGTACCCCGATGTCTCGGAGAGCGGTACGAAGGCGAGCTTCGGGCCCTTGGAGGTCGCCAGCGGCGTCAGCGTGTACTCGTGCGTCCCGGGCTTGGACGCGCAGCCGACCTGCTCGTCGTCGAGCCAGCCCAGCTTCCACTTGTGCCAGCCGAGCAGGTCGTTGTTGGCCCCCCAGTCCTCGGACATGATGTCCCAGTGCCCGACCGTGCCGCCGCCGTCCACGGTGTAGAGGTCGGGCAGGCCGAAGACATGGCCGTTCTCGTGCGGCAGGACGCGGTAACCGGTCTCGGCGTACGACCCCGAGCCGTCGTCCTGGCGGCTGTAGACGAAGGACGTGTTGGCGAGCGGGACGCCGTCCGCGTACGGGGCCTCGTCGTTGCCTGAGAAGGTGACCGACAGGACGGTGTCCAGGGCCGAGGGCCCGGCGTTCGGGGTGACCAGGACGTTCACCAGGTCGTAGGCGCTGAAGTCCACCTTCGGGTCGGCGGCCTTCACGATGTCCTCGACGAGCCCCCGGTAGCCCGGTTCGTACGGTGAGCCGCGCTCTATCCCGTACGAGGAGAACGGCCGCGGCATCCGCAGCCAGTCGGGTATGGGGACCTCGGGGTGGTACTGCAGGCGCCCGTACGAGCTGGTGCGGAACCAGTCGGCGGTCTTCGGGAAGAACTCGTCGAAGCGGCCGAGTGCCGTGCCGTCCCCGGCCGCGTCCGGGAAGTCGACCATCAGGTTGAGGGCCTTGATCCGGCCCGTGGAGCGGACGTAGCCGGGAGCCGTCGGCAGCCCCTCCGACATCTGCACACCCATCGTCGTCGCGATCCGGCACGGCCCGAGCGGTGCCTCTCCGGGCGCGGCGGCCACGGGGCCCGCCGAGGCCGGGGACGCGCCGGGGAGGCTCGTGCTGGCCGAGGCCAGTGCGGCGAGCGCGAGGGCTGCCGCGGCGGCGAGGACGACGGGTCTGCGTATCCGCCTACGGGTCTGCTGCATCCGGTCGCCTCTCTGGTCAGCTTCGGCCTCGGCTCTGGCTTCGGCTTCAGGTCAGCTGGTCAGCGCTGCTGTCCGATCAGCGTGATTCGAGAGGTGCGAGGGCGCGCGCCGGGTGACCCGATCGTGGGTATTTCGCGCGAGGCCGCATGAGACCGGCATGGACCAGTCTTGAACCGGCGTGGACCGGTCTTGAGACCGGTGAAGAGCCGCGTGGACCCGCGGAGGGTGGTATGGACCGGTGCGGACCGGCGTGGACCGGAGGTCGGGAGGAGTGACTCAGGTCACATGCGAGCTGGGAAATAACCGGGGACTCCATCCCCGTTTACGCCTGTGTTCGAGGAAGTGGGGAGTCAGTCCCCGGATCACCGAACGCCTGCTATCGATCACATCGATCGATCACCCATCAGAGGAGGCAGTGGCGTGACCACCGAAGCCGGCACCGTGCCCGCCCGTCGCGTGCCCCGTCCGCGCGCGGATGCCCTGCGCAACCGCGAGCGGATCGTGACGGCGGCCCGCGAGATGTTCGTCGAGTTCGGCCCGCAGGTGCCCCTCGACGAGATCGCGCGCCGCGCCGGGGTCGGCAACGCCACGCTCTACCGCAACTTCCCGGAGCGCAACGACCTCATCCACGAGGTCGTCCTCTCCGTCACGTCCCGCACCACCGACCTGGCGGACGAGGCGGCCGCGGCCGTGGACGGCGGGGAGTCCGACGCCTTCGACGCGCTGCGCCGGTTCACCCACGGCGCCGCCGACGAACGGATCGGCGCCCTGTGCCCGATGATCGACGGCACCTTCGAGATGGACCAGCCCGAACTGCTCGCCGAGCGCAAGCGGCTGGAGGCCGCCGTACAGGGCCTCGTCGACCGCGCGCACCGGTCGGGCAGGCTCCGCGCCGACGTCGGCGTCGGGGACCTGTTGGTGGCCGTCTCCCAACTGACCCGCCCGCTGCCGGGCACCGCCTGCCTGAACATGGACCGTTTCGTCCACCGCCATCTGCAGCTGTTCCTGGACGGTCTCGAAGCGCCCGCGCGCTCGGTACTTCCCGGCTCCGCCGCCACCTTGGAGGACCTGCGAGGCGATTCCCCCGCCCCCACGGCCGACGCGTCGTGACCCGGGCCGACCAGTCCGCCGGTCGGCGCCGTAAGACAGCTTCGCCACTCAACCCCACGACTCAGCCCCGTCACTCGGTCCCCGTCACTCGGTCCCGCCACTCGACCCCGCGACTCACTGCCGTCACTCGGTTCCGTAGCTCGGTCCCGCACTCCGTCCGTCACTCGATTCCGTGGCCCAGTCCCGTAACGCAGCCCCATGGTCCAGTCCCGTAACGCAGCCCATGGCCCAGGCCCGTAACGCAGCTCCGTAACCCGGCTCCCACACGCTCCGTCCGGCAGTCCCGCGACGCGCCGACTCGCCGACCCCCCCGGTACGTACGTCCCGTTTTTCCTCAACGCACCAAGAGGTGGCTACACCCATGTCCGAAACAGATCCCCGGCGCTGGAAAGCGCTGGTCTTCATCGCCCTCGCCCAGCTGATGGTCGTGCTCGACGCGACGATCGTGAACATCGCGCTGCCCTCCGCCCAGCAGGACCTGGGGATCTCGGACGGCAACCGGCAGTGGGTCATCACCGCCTACGCCCTCGCCTTCGGTGGCCTGCTGCTCTTCGGCGGCCGCATCGCCGACCTGTGGGGCCGTAAGCGCACCTTCGTCGTGGGCCTGATCGGCTTCGCCGCCGCCTCCGCGCTCGGCGGGGCCGCGACCGGCGAGGCGATGATGCTCGGTGCCCGTGCGCTCCAGGGCGCGTTCGGCGCGCTGCTCGCGCCCGCCGCGCTCTCCCTGCTCGCGGTGATGTTCACCGACGCCAAGGAGCGCGCCAAGGCGTTCGGCATCTACGGTGCGATCGCCGGTGGCGGTGGCGCCGTCGGTCTGATCCTCGGTGGCTTCCTCACCGAGTACCTGGACTGGCGCTGGACGTTCTACGTCAACATCCCCTTCGCGATCGTCGCCGCCGCGGGCGCGTACTTCGTGATCCGCGAGCCGGCCGGCGGCCGCAACCGTTCCCCGCTGGACATCCCGGGCGTGGTCCTGTCCACCCTCGGCCTGGTCGCGCTGGTCTACGGCTTCACCCGCGCCGAGTCCGCGGGCTGGTCGGACGCCACGACGGTCGGCATGTTCGTCGCCTCCGCCGTGCTGCTCGCCGCCTTCGTCCTCACCGAGGCCAAGGTGAAGTCCCCGCTGCTGCCGCTGCGCGTCCTGACCGAGCGCAACCGCGGCGGGGTGTATCTGTCGCTGGGTCTGGCCGTCATCGCGATGTTCGGTCTGTTCCTCTTCCTGACGTACTACCTCCAGGTCGTGAAGGGGTACTCGCCGGTCAAGACGGGCTTCGCGTTCCTCCCGATGATCGCGGGCATGATCGTCGGATCCACCCAGATCGGTACGCGGCTGATGATGCGGGTCCCCCCGCGCTGGCTGATGGGCCCCGGCTTCCTGACCGCCGCCGCCGGCATGCTGCTGCTCACGCAGCTGGAGATCGGCACCTCGTACGCCGGTCTGATCCTCCCCGCCCAGCTGCTGCTCGGCCTCGGCATGGGTACGGCCTTCATGCCGGCCATGTCGCTCGCCACGCACGGCGTCGACCCGCAGGACGCCGGTGTGGCCTCCGCGATGGTCAACACCTCCCAGCAGGTCGGCGGCGCCATCGGTACGGCGCTGCTGAACACGATCGCCGCCTCGGCGACGACCGCGTTCATCACCGACCACGCGGCCGGCGCCGCCACCCCCGCCGCCCAGAAGCTGCTCCAGCTCCAGGGCATGGTCGAGGGGTACGCGGCGGCCATCTGGTGGGCCGTCGGCATCCTGGTCGTCTCGGCCGTGATCGCCGCCACCTTCATCACCACCGGGAAGCCGGGGACCGGCGCGGTGGCCGCGTCCGGGTCCGGGTCGGGTTCCGGGGCCAGGTCGGGCGAGGGGTCGGGGGCCGAGGACGAGGTGAAGATCCCCGTGGTCATGCACTGATCCGTCGACGTACGGCTGCCGTTCCTGCCCTGGTTCCGCTCGAGCTCCGGCTCAGCGGAGCCAGGGCAGGTCCGCTTTCGGGTCCGTGGGCTGCAGGCCCTCCGCCATCACCTTCATGATCTCGCCGAGCTGTTCCACCTGGCGCGGGCTGAGCCGGTCGAACATCGCCTGCCGCACGGCGGCGACGTGGCCGGGGGCCGCCTGCTGCAGCACCTCGAAACCCTCGTCCGTGAGGTATGCGAACTGCCCGCGCTTGTCGGAGGGGCAGTCCTCGCGGAGCACCCAGCCGTTCTTCTCCAGGCGCGCGACGGCGTGGGAGAGCCGGGAGCGGGTGATCTTGACGGCCTTGGCGAGTTCGGTCATCCGCAGCCGTCGGCGGGGCGCCTGCGAGAGCTGGACGAGCAGGCCGTAGTAGATGTGTGGCATCCCGGCGTCGCGTTGCAACTGGCGGTCGAGATGGTCCTCGAGGAGGGTGGTGGCGTGGAGGTACGCGCGCCAGACGTGCTGCTCCTCGTCGCTGAGCCAGCGGGGCGCGTCATTGGATGCCGTGGTCATGTATCTATCCTACGGCGCATCCTTGAAAGTTGAACTAGATCGGGTTTAAGCTCGTCATGTCAGGTGAGCTTGAAACTTAAAGGATATCGGGAGGCGGTCGTCATGGACGCCACGCTGGAACGGATGCCCGCCCTCTATCTCTCGCACGGCGCCCCGCCGCTCGCGGACGACCCGGTCTGGCCCGCGGAGCTCGCCGCCTGGTCGGCCGGCCTGCCCCGCCCGAAGGCGATCCTGGTCGTCTCCGCCCACTGGGAGGAGGCCCCCCTCGCGCTCGGCGCGATCGAGACCGTTCCCCTCGTCTACGACTTCTGGGGCTTCCCCGAGCACTACTACCGGGTGCGGTACGCGGCTCCCGGGGCGCCCCAGCTCGCGGCGTCCGTCCGCAAGCTGCTGCACGGACCCGGCACGCCCGTGCAGGACATCCCCGACCGTGGGCTTGATCATGGCGCGTACGTGCCGCTCGTGGAGATGTTCCCGGGTGCCGACATCCCCGTACTGCAGATCTCCATGCCCACGCTCGACCCGCGGAAGCTGATGGACATCGGGCGCAGGCTCGCGCCGCTGCGGGACGAGGGCGTACTGATCGTCGGCAGTGGGTTCTTCACCCACAACCTGGCCGCGCTCCGGCATCCGGGGCCGGGGGTGCCGGGCTGGTCGGCGGAGTTCGACGACTGGGGGCGGCATGCCCTGGAGGCCCAGGACGTCGACGCGCTCCTCGACTTCCCGCACAAGTCCCCGGCGGGCCGGCTCGCCCACCCGCGTACGGAGCACTTCGCGCCGTTGTTCGTCACGCTCGGCGCGGCGGACGCGGCGGGGGATCTGGGGGGCGGGCGGAGCGTGATCGAGGGGTTCTGGATGGGGCTGGCGAAGCGCTCGGTCCAGTTCGGGTAGAGCGCAGGCCCTGTTTTCGGTGCCGGGGGCCGGGTAGGGCGCGTAAGAGCGGCACAAGAGCGCGGGAGAGGCGCGTGAGAGCCGTGGAGGGCCGCGGGAAAGCCGTGGGAGGGCCCCCTGAGAGCCCCTGAGGGCCGCGGGAGAGTCGCGGGAGCAACCAGAGGGTGGTGCGGGGCGTCTTCTGGTACGGAAGGGCTTGCCGCCCTGGGGCGGAGAACGACTCGCCTCCCCGGACGCGGTGACTCGCCGCCATGAGCGCCGTCAGGTCACCCTCCGTGCCCGCCCTGACCTGCGTCTCTGTGGGTTCAGGGGCCACGTATCCCCCTCAGGGGCCGGACAGGGTACTGCATGATCCCGAAAATCGATGAGCCGCGTGGGAATTCTGTCCTGATTCCAGTCGTTGTTTCCGTCGGATGCAGGGCACCCGAAAGGGTGTCGCGACCTACTCAGCAAGGGAGCACGCATGGCAACCCGTGCCGTCGCCCGTCGTTCGTCCGCCACCAGCGGTAGCAGCACGCGGGCAAGCAGCGTTCGCGCCGTGGGCGGGGAGATCGCCGACCGCGACCTGGTCGGCATGTATCTCGACGAGATCGCACGCACGCCCCTGCTCGACGCCGCCAAGGAGGTCGAGCTCTCCCAGACGATCGAGGCGGGCGTGTACGCCCGGCAGATCCTGGAGGGAGAGGTCGAGAGCGAGGGGGCGGGCGCGTCCCGCGAGGAGCTCGAAGCGCTGGTCGCTGCGGGCGAGCGTGCCAAGGACCTCTTCATCAAGTCCAACCTGCGACTCGTCGTCGCGGTCGCGCGGCGCTATCCGCGCAGTGGACTGCCGCTGCTCGACCTGATCCAGGAGGGGAACGCGGGCCTGGTGCGCGCGGTCGAGAAGTTCGACTACGCGAAGGGCTTCAAGTTCTCGACGTACGCCACGTGGTGGATCCGCCAGGCCATCACGCGGTCCATAGCCGACCAGTCGCGCACGATCCGGCTCCCCGTCCACCTGGTGGAGGAGCTCGGGCGGATCCGGCGCGTGCAGCGCGAGTTCAACCGGGAGAACGGCCGGGAGCCGGAGCCGGCCGAGATCGCGGCGGAGCTGGGTTCCACCCCGGAGCGCGTCGTGGACGTCATGGACTGGGCCCGGGACCCGGTCTCGCTGAACATGTCCGTGGACGACGAGGGCGAGACGCAGTTCGGTGACCTGCTGGAGGACACCTCGGCGGTGTCGCCGGAGCAGTCGGTGCTCACGCTGCTGCGCAGCGAGGAGCTCGACGACCTCATCGACAAGCTCGACCACCGCACGGCGTCGATCATCCGGATGCGGTACGGGATCGAGGACGGCCGGGAGCGGACGCTGACGGAGGTCGGCAAGGAGCACGGCCTGACGCGGGAGAGGATCCGCCAGATCGAGAAGCACGCGTTGCTGGAACTGAAGAAGATGGCGCGGGACACGGGCTTCGACGCGGTGGCCTAGGGCGGCCGGCGCACCCGGAGCCCGGCCCCGCGGCCAGGGCGACTGCGCCATACCGCGGCGGCGCGCGGGTTGATGTGGTGCCCCGACTGCCCAGACCCCGCTGCCGCGTCGCTTCGAGAGGCGTCCGTCTGCGCTGCTCCGCAGCGCGAAGGGCCCTCACGGGCCCCGGCCCCCTGCCCCCGCGCGAGGCCGTCTCCGCAGGCGTCCCCCCGCCCCCCGGGGCCCCCCGCGCGAGGCCGTCTCCACAGCCGTGGCGCCCCGCCCCCCGCTCCGCGCCGCCGCCCGGGCCGCCCGTTTCACCCCGTCGCGGCCGTCAGGCGGGTGGCGAGGTCCGTCACGTAGGTGATCAGGGCCGGTGGGGTGTGGATGGTGAAGGGGGCGTCGACCAGGGCCAGGCGGAGGGCGAGCCATTCCGTCGAGTCCGCCGTCGTGGTGCGCAGGCGGCAGGTGGTCGGGCCCGTCGAGGTCGGGGTCAGGTGGGGCGGGAGGCGGGACGCCACGAATTCCGTCGGGGCCTCGAAGGTGACGTCGAGTTCGAGTTCGGGCTGGGCCCGGGACATCGAGCGCGTCATGAACTCGGCCGCGCCGCCCTCCGGCAGCTCGCGCGGCGTGAACCGCGCCCCCGTCGCGAACGGGTCGGACACCCGGTCCACCCGGAACGTACGCCAGTCCTCGCGCTCCAGGTCGTACGCCACCAGGTACCACCGCCGCCCCGTCGACACGAGCCGGTACGGCTCGACCTGCCGTCGGGACTCCGTGCCGTCCCCCGCCCGATAGCCGAAACGCAGCCGCTCGTGCCCCGTCACGGCTCCCGCGAGCGCCGTCAGGGTGGACGGTGCGACGGTCGCCCCGTCCCCCCGCGTCAGCGGGATCGTCGCGTTCTGCAGGGTGGAGACCCGGTGGCGCAGCCGTGACGGCAGCACCTGCTCCAGCTTCGCCAGGGCCCGTACCGACGCCTCCTCCACCCCCTCGATCGCGTGCCCCGCCCCCGCCCGAAGTCCCACCGCGATCGCGACGGCCTCCTCGTCGTCCAGGAGCAGCGGCGGCATCGCCGTACCGGCGACCAGGCGGTACCCGCCCACCGCGCCCTTCGTCGCCTCGACCGGATAGCCGAGTTCCCGCAGGCGGTCGATGTCCCGCCGGATCGTGCGGGCGGAGACATCGAGCCGGTCGGCCAGTTCGCTGCCCGGCCACTCGCGCGGTGTCTGGAGCAGCGACAGCAGATTCAGAAGTCGTGCCGGAGTATCCGTCATGTGTTCCAGGATGCCGCTCATCTAGGACATGACCTGACCTATATGGCCTCTATCTTCATCGTATGAGTTCACACGACGCCGTCCCGGAAACGGTCAAGGAAGAAGCAGCCCCCGAAGCGGCCACGGCCACCGCCACGGCCACCGCCTCGGAAGCGGTCGCCGACCGGCGGCGCTGGGTCGCCCTCGCCATCGTCATGACCGCTGCCTTCATGGATCTGGTCGACGCCACGATCGTCAACATCGCGATCCCGAGCATCGAGCGCGACCTCGGCGCCTCCTTCGGCGCCATCCAGTGGATCACCGCCGGTTACGCCCTCGCGTTCGCCGCCGGCCTGATCACGGGTGGACGGCTCGGCGACATCTACGGCCGCAAGCGGCTGTTCCTCCTCGGCACCGCCGGCTTCACCCTCGCCTCCGCGCTCTGCGGCTTCGCCGCCAGTCCGGAGATGCTGGTCGCCTCCCGCCTGCTCCAGGGCGCCGCGGCGGCGATGATGGTGCCGCAGGTCCTGTCGATCATCCACGTCACCTTCCCCGCCCACGAGCGCGGCAAGGTCTTCGGGATGTTCGGCGCGATCATCGGTCTCGGCGCGGTCTCCGGCCCGCTGCTCGGCGCGCTGCTCACACAGTGGAACATCGCCGGGCTGGAGTGGCGGCCGATCTTCCTCATCAACCTGCCGGTCGGCATCGCGGGCCTGCTGCTGGGACGGAAGTTCATCACCGAGTCGAAGGCGCCCAAGGCGCTGCGTCTCGACATCGTCGGCGTCCTGCTGGTCACGCTCGCGCTGCTGATGCTGATCTACCCGCTGACGCGCGGCCGTGAGCTGGACTGGCCGCTGTGGGGCCACCTGTGCATGGCCGGCAGCCTCGTCGTGTTCGCCGCCCTCATCGCGTACGAGAAGTACAAGGTCAGGAAGGACGGCTCGCCGCTGATCGAGCTGGCGCTGTTCAAGGTGAAGAGCTTCGCGGCGGGCATCGCGGTCCAGCTGACCTTCGGTGTCGTGATGGGCATCTTCTTCCTGGTCTGGACGCTGTACATGCAGATCGGGCTCGGCTGGAGCCCGCTCAAGGCAGGTCTGACGGGCGTGCCGTTCTCCATCGCCGTCTCGACGGCGGCAGGCATGTCGGTGCAGAAGCTGGTGCCCCGCTTCGGCCGCAAGGTGCTCCAGGCGGGCGCGCTGACGATGGCCGCGGGCGTGCTGTTCTACATGGGGATGGCCGGCCGGTACGGAACCTCCATCGACCCCTGGCAGATGATCCCGCCCCTGGTGGTCATGGGCCTGGGCATGGGTCTGATCGTGGCGCCGCTGACGGACGCGGTCCTCTCGGAGGTGCCGCGTGAGCACGCGGGCTCGGCGTCCGGTCTCGTGAACACGACCGGCCAGATGGGCATGGCGCTCGGACTCGGGCTCGTGTCGGTCGTCTTCTACGGGATGATCGACGAGGAGCGTCTGGCGCAGGCTCCGGCCGAGGTGGGCGCGGCGTTCACGGACGCGTTCCAGAACGCGCTCGGGTGGGCGGCTGCGGTGCTCGCCGGGATCTTCCTGGTCATGTTCGCCCTGCCGGCGAAGCCGAAGCAGCACGTCGAAGGCGCGGAGGACGTGGATGACGCCGACGACGTGGCGGGTGCGGCGGCTCTGGAGGCCGTGACGGAGAAGGAGCCGGTGCTGACGCACTGACCCCTCACCTCTCGTGCGAGGAAGGCCCGGACCGGGAACCCTGGTCCGGGCCTTCCGGCATGCGCCGTGCGGTCCGTTCCCCGCGTCCGTCACCCGCGCCGTCACCCGCGTCCGCTACTCCTCACCACGGACGGCGCCCCGATGCCCATTCGTGTCCGTAGCGACGCCCAGGTCCGTTTACTTTCCCGAAACTCAGACGTACCCTGCTGGTGAAACCACAGGTTCGGGCATGGAACGGACGTAAAACCACATGTACGCAGCCGAGCGCCAGCAAGCGATCCTGCGGCTCGCCCGCGAGAGCGGACGCGTCGACGTCCTGTCCCTCGCCGAGGAGTTCCAGGTCACCGCCGAGACCGTGCGCCGCGACCTCAAGGCCCTCGACCGGGCCGGGCTCGTCCGCCGGGTGCACGGCGGCGCGATACCGGCCGGGCGGCTCGACTTCGAGCCCGACCTGGCCGAGCGCGAGGCCACCGCCGCCGACGAGAAGGACCGGATCGTCCGGGCCGCCGTCGCCGAACTCCCCGAGGAGGGAAGCGTCGTCCTCGACGCCGGCACCACCGTCGCCCGGCTCGCGGCCGAGTTCCCCCTCGAATGCGGTCTGACCGTCGTCACCCACGCACTGCCCGTCGCGGCCCGCCTGGCCGACCACCCGGGCATCGACCTCCACCTCGTCGGCGGCCGCGTCCGGCACCGCACCCGCGCCGCCGTCGACGCGTGGGCGCTGCGGGCGTACGGAGAGATCCGCGCCGACGTCGCCTTCCTCGGCGCCAACGGCTTCTCGCCCGACAACGGTCTCACCACCCCCGACCTCGCCGAGGCCGCCGTCAAGCGGGCCGTGATCGCCTCCGCCCGCCGCGTCGTGCTCCTCGCCGACTCGGCCAAGCACGGCCAGGAGCACTTCGCCCGCTTCGGCGACCTCACCGACGTCGATCTGCTCATCACCGACAGCGGGCTCAGCCCCGCGGACGCCGCGGCGATCGAGGCCGCGGGAACGGAAGTCGTACGCACATGATCCTCACCGTCACCCCCAACCCGTCGCTGGACCGGACGTACGAGGTCCCGGGCCTGACCCGCGGCGAGGTGCTGCGCGCCTCCGGGGAGCGCATGGACCCGGGCGGCAAGGGCGTCAACGTCTCCCGGGCCGTCGCCGCTGCCGGCCACCGTACGGTCGCCGTCGTCCCGCTCGGCGGGGCGCCCGGCGCGCTCGTCGCCCAACTCCTCGCCGACCAGGGCATCGAGGTGGCGCCGGTGCCGGTCGCCGGGCACACCCGCTCCAACATCGCGCTGGCGGAGCCGGACGGGACGCTGACGAAGGTCAACGCGCCCGGTCCGGAGCTGACTTCGGAGGAGTCCGAGACGATCCTCACCACCGTGGGCGCGTACTCGCCGGCGGCGGACTGGATCGCCTGCTGCGGCAGCCTGCCGCGGGGCCTCGCGCCCGCGTGGTACGCCGAGCTGGTCACCCGCGCCCACGGCGCGGGCGCGCGGATCGCCCTCGACACCTCGGGTCCTTCGCTCCTCGCGGCTCTCGCGGCCCGGCCGGACGTGGTCAAGCCGAACGTCGACGAGCTGGCGGAGGCGGTGGGGCGTCCGCTGTCCACCGTGGGGGACGTGGTGAAGGCGGCGGAGGAGCTGCGGGAGCGCGGGGCGGCGACGGTCCTGGCGAGCCTGGGGGCGGACGGCCAGCTGCTGGTCTCGGACACCGGCATCTGGTTCGGCACCGCGGAGGTGGAGGCCGTCCGGTCCAACGTGGGCGCGGGCGACGCGTCCCTGGCCGGGTTCCTCGCGGCGGGGGGAGAGGGCCCGGAGGCCCTCGCGGCGGCGATCGCGCACGGCGCGGCGGCCGTCCAGCTGCCGGGGAGCGAGATGCCCACCCCGGCCGATCTGAACCCGTCCGCGGTCACGGTGACCGGCGACGTACCCCTCGACCGAGTACTCAGCGAGCAAGGGAGCCCGCGATGGGCAGGATGATCACCGCGGACCTGGTCGACCTCGACCTGTCCGCCGACAGCAAGGAAGCGGCGTCCCGCTCGCTCGCGGAGCGCATGGTCGCGCTCGGCCGGGTGACCGACCTCAACGGCTTCCTCGCGGACGTGGCGGCCCGCGAGGCCCAGATGCCGACCGGCCTCGACGGCGGCATAGGCATCCCGCACTGCCGCAGCGCGCACGTGGTGGAGCCCACCCTCGCCTTCGGCCGCTCGTCGTCGGGCGTCGACTTCGGCGCCCCGGACGGCCCGGCGGACCTGATCTTCCTGATCGCGGCTCCGGCCGGCGCGGACGACGCCCACCTCACGATCCTCTCCTCCCTGGCCCGCCAGTTGATGAACGAGGAGTTCACGTCGGCGCTGAGGTCGGCGACCTCGGTGACCGGGGCGGCGGCCCTCATCTCGGGCGAGAAGCCCCCCGCGGCCGCGCGGATCGCGGGCGACGCGGCGCCCCCCTCGAACGAGCCGACGGGGCCGGTGGCCGTACCCGCGTCTGCGCCGGTGGGCTCGGAGCACCCGGCCCCGCCGGAGGCCGTACCCGTTTCGGACCAGGCGCCGCCCTCCGTACCCGTGCCCGCGCCCGCGTCCGGGACGGCTGCCGGGACGGCTGTCGGGGTCGGAGTCGGGACGGGGGCCCGAGTCGGGACCGGGGTCGGAGTCGGGACGGGGGCCGGAGTCGGGACCGGGGCCGGAGCCGAGACCGGGGTCGGAGTCGCGCCAACGCCGGTCGGCGCCGACGGACCGTCCGCGCCCGGCGCGCCCGCCTCGCCCGCCGCGCCCGCCGCGCCTGCCGCGCCGGGCGGCGGTGCCGAGGAGTCGCGAGCCGAGGCCCCCGCCGCTGGGGGCAGCCACGAGGGCGACCATGAGGGCGACGGCGGTCGGCCGGGGTTCCGGATCGTCGCCGTCACCTCCTGTCCCACCGGGATCGCCCACACCTACATGGCCGCAGAAGCCCTCGAAAAGGCCGGCGAGGCGGTCGGCGTCGAGGTCGTCGTCGAGACGCAGGGGTCCGCCGGCTTCGCCCGGCTCGATCCGGCGGTCGTCGAGGCCGCCGACGGCGTGATCTTCGCGCACGACGTGCCCGTACGGGACAAGGAGCGCTTCGCCGGGAAGCCGACCGTCGACGTCGGCGTCAAGGCCGGCATCAACCGGCCCGCCGCGCTGATCGCCGAGGTCCGCGGCAAGGCCGAGCGCGGCGAGGTCTCCGCCGGGAGGCCCACCCCCGTCGAGAGTGCGGGGGAGCCGAGCGAGGGCTACGGCACCAGGCTGCGCAAGTGGCTCATGTCCGGGGTCAGTTACATGGTCCCCTTCGTCGCGGCCGGCGGGCTGCTCATCGCCCTCGGCTTCGCTCTCGGTGGCTGGGAGATCGGCAAGGCCCCCTCCGTCGCCGAGCACTTCGCCTGGGGGCAGGTCGACAGCTGGGCCGCCCTGATGTTCCAGATCGGCGGGCTCGCGTTCACCTTCCTCGTCCCCGTCCTGGCCGGTTACATCGCGTACGGCATGGCCGACCGCCCTGGTCTGGTCCCGGGCTTCGTCGGCGGTGCCATCGCCCTCACCATCGACGCGGGCTTCCTCGGCGGCCTCGCCGCCGGTCTGATCTCCGGCGGCACCGTCCTCGCCATCCAGAAGGTGCGGATCCCCACCGTCCTCAGAGGCATCATGCCGGTGGTGGTGATCCCACTGCTCGCGTCGATCGTCGTCGGCTTCCTGATGTTCCTGGTGATCGGCAAGCCGATCGCGAGCCTCCAGAAGGCGATGACCGACTGGCTGTCCGGCCTGTCCGGCGCCAACGCGCTCGTCCTCGGCGTCCTCCTCGGCCTGATGATGTGCTTCGACCTCGGCGGCCCCGTCAACAAGGTCGCGTACGCCTTCGCCGTCGGCGGTCTCGCCACCCCCAACGAGGGCTCGCTCAAGGTCATGGCCGCCGTGATGGCCGCCGGTATGGTGCCGCCGCTCGCCATGGCGCTGGCCACGACCGTGCGCGGCAGGCTGTTCACCAAGACCGAGCGGGAGAACGGCAAGGCGGCCTGGGTCCTCGGGGCCTCGTTCATCACCGAGGGCGCCATCCCGTTCGCCGCGGCCGACCCGCTGCGGGTCATCCCCGCGGCGATGGCCGGCGGCGCGGTCACCGGCGCCCTGTCGATGGCCTTCGAGTGCACTCTGCGGGCCCCGCACGGCGGCGTCTTCGTGATCCCGCTGATCGGCCACCCGCTGCTCTACCTGGTCGCGATCCTGGCGGGCACGCTCGTCAGCACCGCGCTGGTGATCCTCCTCAAGGGCGCGCGGAAGCCGGTTTCGGCGCGGAACGGTGACCCGGAGGACGAGCCCCGGTCCGAGCCGAAGGTGACCGTGGCGGCCTGACCGGGCTCCGCGAGGGACGGTCCCGGGGACGCCCTGAGACATCGGAGGGGCGCCGGTGGTGCCTCGGAGGGGCGATGCGCACGGCCGCGCACCGCCCCTCGGTGTGTCTCCTCCCGCTCCGGTAGGTGCTCACCGGACCCGGGCGCGGTGCTCCATCGCCTCGCGGGCCGTGTGCTCGTTCTCGTACACCTCGCACATGTGACGGCCGTCGGGCGTCGCCGTGTGCTCGACCTCCCACAGGCTCAGCTCCCCGCCGTCGAGCAGCAGGAACGCGTGCTCGTAGAGCGTGAATCCGGCGTCCCGACCGCTCTCCACCGTGCACTGGCGGCCGAACGCCTGTGTGATGTGGTGGGCGAACGCCACCCGCAGTCGGCGCGCCGTCTCCTCGCCCGGCCGGTCCGCGTTCTCCGCGCGGCGCAGCACCCGGCGCGCGTGGTCCGCGGAGTTGTCCGGGACGTACATCCGGGGCTGCGTCGGTATCGGGCAGGACAGCAGGGCGCTCAGCAGCTCCAGGTCGTCGTCGGCGTCCGGGCCGGAGGAGCGGTCGACGCCCCATCCCGGGTCGAGGCCGGTCGGCAGCCGGGAGGCGGCGAGCCGCGCCTCCTCCTCGTCCCCGTACAGCTCGTGGTGCTCGGCGCCGTCCCGGCCGGAGTTGTGCACCAGCTCCCACAGGCTGAGCGCCGTCCCGTCGGCGAGCAGATAGGTGTGGCGGTACGTGGTGCGGTGCAGCGACGCGCTGTGGTGCGAGGAGTGGAGCGCGCTGGAGTGGGCGAGGGCCGTCTCCAGTCGCTCGACCGTGGTGTCGGGCAGATCGAAGGAGTTGAGCGCCCGGCCGAGGAGCCGCTCGACCTGCGCCTCGGTCGTCTCGTACGGATCGCGAGGATTTTGCGGATCGTTCAAGAGGGTCTCCAGGCCGTCGCCGCATGTCACTTGATGCTCGCTTAACGTAGTCCCTGGGTCTGACATCGTGTCCGGGGTTCGGCAAAACGAAGGGCGTGTGCGGGAAGTTCCCGCGGTCCCGGTCGGCCTCTCCTTCAACTCCCCTTGTTGGACGGGGAGTCGACAGGGCGACCTGGCTCCCGGCCGGTGCCCGGTCCGTACAGCTCGCGGTAGGCGGGGAAGTGGCCGCCCGGACCCCTCACCCCCTGGGCGGTCTCCAGGACGGCCCGCACGATCGCCCGGGTCACTGTGTCCGCGCCCGCGGCCAGGACGTCGTTCAGGGCGAGTGGGCCCGCTTCGGCGGGCAGGTCCCGTTCGCCGGTCGCGAGGGCGAACACGGTGTCCCCGTCGTTGAGGAGATGGACGGGCCGGACGGCGCGCGCGATGCCGTCGTGCGCCGTGCCCGCGAGCTTCTGCGCCTGCGGGCGCGTCAGCACGGCGTCGGTGGCGACGACCGCGAGCGTGGTGTTCAGGGGCGGCGGGGTGTTCGTGGCCCGTGCCTCGTCGAGGAGCCGCCGTGCCCTGTCGTGGACGGCCCGGTCGGGGTAGGAGGGGCGGCCCTGGAAGTACTGGCCGTACAGCGCACCCGTCTCCGGGTCGATGGCCGAGCCGACCGCGTTGACGACGACCAGCGCGCCGACCGTGATGCCGGAGTCGAGGACCGTGCTCGCCGTACCGACCCCTCCCTTGAGCCCGCCGACGACGGCGCCGGTGCCGGCGCCGACCGCACCCGTCTCCACGCGCGCGTGGAGCTCCGTCGCCGCGGCGGCCTCCACCGCCGCGCGTCCCGTCGCGGGTCCCGGGCGGGCCGTGAAGTCGCCGCCCCGGCCGAGGTCGAAGACGCAGGCGGCGGGTACGACCGGGACCACGTGCGTGGGGTCGGGCCCGACGCGTACCCCTCGGCCCCGCTCCTCCAGCCAGGCCATCACACCGGCCGCCGACTCGAGCCCGTACGCGCTGCCGCCGGTGAGGACGACGGCCTCGATCCGCTGCACGACGTTACGGGGGTCCAGCGCGTCGGTCTCCCGGGTGCCGGGGCCGCCGCCCCGGACGTCCACGGCCGCCACGGCCCCGCCCTCCGGGGCGAGGACGACCGTGGTCCCGCTGAGCGCGTTCGGCCCGGCCACGCGCGCGTGGCCGACGCGCAGCCCGGCCACGTCCGTGAGTGCGTCGTGCTTCGTCATGGTCCTTGCGTACCACGGTTGTTCGGCCGGGGCCCGGGGCCGGAGCGGACGCGTCCTATCCGCGGGCCCGGGTGGCCGGGTTGCGGGCGGTCAGGGTCACCCCGACCGCCACGGTCGCCGCCGCGACGACACCGGCCGCCAGGACCGCCCAACGGCCGGCGAACGTGCACATCAGGATCGCGAACGAGGAGACGGGCAGGACGGCCTGCTGCGCGATGCCGACCTTGAAGTAGCGGGCGTGGAGCAGCCACACGCAGAGCAGGAACAGCGCGGTGGGGATGGTCACGGCGGCGGACGCGGCGAGGGTGGAGACATGGGCCTTGCCCACGGCCTGTTCGACGGCGATCTCGATGCCGGCGCCGATGGCGGCGGCGGAGGCGAAGATCAGATAGTGGCCGTACCCCCACAAAAATCCCTGCCGGTTGGAGGTCAGACGGTCGTGGGCGGGCACGACGAAGTACACCCACCACGCGGCGTAGACGATCAGCAGGCCGCCGGCGGCGATGGGGAGCAGCTCGTCGAGGGCGTCGTACTCCGCGACGCCCGTCTTCACGGCGACGGTCGCGGCGGCGATCGTCTCGCCGAGCACGATGATCGTGAAGAGGCCGTAGCGCTCGGCGATGTGGTGCGGGTGCCAGTGGGTGGTGACGTCCTTCTCCGCGAACACCGGGACCGCCATCTCCGCGAGGGCCATGACGAGGAAGATCCATGGCCGGGCGGACTCGGGGGCGTACAGCAGCGAGGTCCAGCCGATCTGGCAGAGGACGACCCCGCCCGCGTACCGGCGGCACATCGTGCGCTCGGCGGGGTCGCTCGCGTGGTGGGCGGCGCGCAGCCACTGGAAGGACAGGGCGAGCCGCATGACGGCGTAACCGAGCACCACGACGAGGAAGTCGTCCTCGAACGCGCGGGAGACGCCGGCGGCGAGGACGAGGACGCCGGCGATCTGGACGAGCGTGGCGAGGCGGTAGAGGACGTCGTCGTTGTCGTAGGCGGAGGCGAACCAGGTGAAGTTCATCCAGGCCCACCAGATGGCGAAGAAGACCATCGCGTAGTGGGCGAGGCCGTCGGCGGTGTGGGCCTCGGCCACGGCGTGCACGAGCTCGGCGCCGGCCTGGGCGACGGCGACGACGAAACAGAGGTCGAAGAAGAGCTCGAGCGGTGTGGCGGCGCGATGCGCCTCGGCGCGCGAGCGCGCGGTGAGGGGCAGGAACGGTTGCGTCATGCGGCTCAGCACATCAGAGGCCCCGAGGCCGCGGCCCCCACGGCACGCTGAGCGGGGCGGGCGCGGCGAGCGGGGCCGGCACGCCACGCGGAGAACGGCACTCCGGTGGGCGAGGACTCCGTCTGAGCGGCACCCTCACTCACTCGTACCCCAAAAGAGGCCAATGTCGCACATACAGCCCTACGGTGACCGCGTGACCGAGCCACCGCAGGGCCCCGCGGATCCGTCGCGGGGCCGACCCGCCCCGAAGGCGGCCTCGCCGACGCCCCCGACCACGAACGCGAGCGCCGCCTCGACCGCGCCCCCGAGCGTGCCCGAGACGCCCTCGGGCAGCGACAGCGTCGGCGGCAGTGAGCCGGGGACCGGGTCCGGCACCGGCACCGGCACCGGGTCCGGCATCGGGTCCGGCACCGGCATCGGGTCCGCGTCCGGCCCCGCCGTGCAGACGCCCGCCGTCGTGCGGCGGCGGGCCACGCTCGCCGGTATCGCCGTCTCCGCGCTCCTGGTCGTCGCGATCGTCCTCGGCAGCCGGCTCCTGCGCGACTTCGACTCGGCGCTCCTCCCGTACGCCGTCGCCACCGTCTTCCTCGCCTTCGGCGTCGCCCACCGCTACACGGTCTGGATCTCCGCACCCGGCGCCCGCCGCCTTTTCCGGCAGGGCTGGCGCTCCTTCTTCTCCGCCGCCAACTTCCGCGCCGCCCCCACCGCCCTGCCGAGAATGATCGCCACCTACCTCGGCCTCCAGAAGTTCCTCGGTGCCCGCTCCCACGCCCGCTGGGCGGCCCACCAGCTGATCTTCTGGGGCTGCGTCCTCGCCGCCCTGATCACCTTTCCGCTCACCTGGGGCTGGTTCACCTTCACATCCTCCACCGGCGCCGGGCCGGGCTACGAGATGCGGATCTGGGGCTTCAAGGTCCTCGGCTTCGACTCGCTGAACCTCGTCGGCCGGCTGATGTTCCACGGACTCGACATCGCCGCCCTCCTGGTCATCTCCGGCGCCTCCTACTTCCTGTGGCGCCGCATGAGGGACCGCGGCGCCATCACCGGCCAGCGCTTCGCCTACGACCTGGTGCCGCTGATCGCCCTCATCGTCATCTCCGTGACCGGGCTCCTGCTCACCTTCTCCTCGGTCTTCCTGCACGGCGGCGGCTACGAGTTCCTGGCGATCCTCCACATGGTGTCGGTGGTCTTCACGCTGATCTACATCCCCTTCGGGAAGTTCTTCCACATCGTCCAGCGGCCCGCCGCCGTCGGTATGCAGCTCTTCAAGTACACCTCCCGCAGGAAGGGCGAGAACGCCCTCGCCTGCCGCCGCTGCCAGGAGCCCATCGACACCGCTCCCGCCGTCGAGAACCTCCGGGGCACCATGCGCGACCTGAAGCTCGGCTTCGACGACTGGGCGGAGTACTGCCCCCGCTGCAAGCGCGTCCTGCGCGGCAACGCCTACCTCACCCACGTCAAGAAGGGCTTCAAGTGACGCAGCAGCAGGCGGGGCGGCACCCCCTTCCGCTCGACCCCTCCCTCACCCCGCCCGGCACCCGCGCCTTCCGCGACGCCGCAGGCATCCCGGCCGGGCTCCGGCACGCCGACCAGACCGGCGAGACGCTCGTCCCCACCCACTGCTGCTTCTGCGGCGTCCAGTGCGGCATGTACCTCCGCGTCGACAACAGCGGCAAGGTCTTCGGCGTCGAACCCCGCAACCACGACATCAACCGGATGCGGCTCTGCCCCAAGGGCATCAACGCCTACCAGCAGGTCAACCACCCCGACCGGCTCACCTCCCCGCTCCTGCGCCACAGCCGCGACGAGCCCTTCCGCGAGGCGAGCTGGGAGGAGGCGCTCGACTTCACCGTCTCCGAGATCCGCCGCATCCAGGCCGCGTACGGCAACGACGCCTTCGGCCTGCTCGGCGGAGCCAGCCTCTTCTCGGAGAAGACGTATCTCGTCGGCAAGTTCGCCCGGGTCGCCCTGAAGTCCCGGCACGTCGACTACAACGGCCGCCTGTGCATGGTCTCCGCCGCCGGCGCCAACAAGCTGGCCTTCGGCATCGACCGGGCCGGCAACCCGTTCTCCGACATCCTCCTCACCGACTGCCTGCTCATCGCCGGCTCCAACGTCGGCGAGTGCTTCCCCGTCATGACGCAGTACCTCTGGGGAGCGCGGGACCGCGGCGCCACCCTGATCGTCGTCGACCCGCGCGAGACGGCGGTCGCCCGCACCGCCGACCTCCACGTCGCCCTCAAGCCCGGTACCGACTCCGCCTTCTTCAACGCGGTGCTCCACGTGATCGTCGCCGAGGGCCTCGCCGACGAGGACTTCCTCGCCGAGCGCGCCACCGGCTGGGACGAGGTGAAGGAGACCGTCAAGGACTATCCGCCCTCCCGCTCCGCCGCAATCTGTGGCGTCCCCGAGGAGCAGATCGTGCGGACCGCCCGGATGTTCGCCGGCGCGGACAGGGCCATGGCGTGGCACGCTCGCGGCGTCGAGCACCACTCCCAGGGCGTCGAGAACTGCCTGACGATCATCAACCTGTGCACGGCCACCGGAAACATCGGCAAGCCGGGCGCCGGCTACGGCACCATCACCGGCCAGGGCAACGGTCAGGGCGGCCGCGAACACGGCCAGAAGTCCGACCTGCTCCCCGGCGGCCGTTCCCTCACCGACCCCGAGCACCGCCGCCAGATCTGCGAGATCTGGGGCATCGAGGAGTCGGAGCTCCCACCCGCCGGCACCTCCATGATGGAGATGGTCTGGCAGATGCGGCGCGAGGAGATCCGCGGCCTGATCGGCATCTGCAACAACCCCTTCGTCTCCCTCCCGAACCACGCGACCGTCAAGGACGGTTACGACACCCTCCAGTTCCACGCCCAGTTCGACTTCTTCCTCTCCGAGACCGCCGCCAACGCGCACGTGGTCTTCCCCGTCACCGTCTGGGCCGAGGACGAAGGGGTGATGGCCAACGCCGAGGCCCGGGTCGTCAAGCACAACAAGGCCCAGGAACCGCCCGCCGGGGTCCGTACCGACACCTGGGTGATCTGCGAGCTCGCCCGACGCCTGGGCGCCGGCGACAAGTTCGCCTTCACCGACTCCCGATCCGTCTTCGAGGAGCTTCGCGTCGCCTCCGCCGGAACGGTCAACGACTACTACGGCATCACCTACGAACGCCTGGAGGAGACCGGCGGCATCGCCTGGCCCTGCCCCTCCACGGACCACCCGGGCACCCCCCGCCTCTTCGAGGACGGCAGGACCTACCACCCGGACGGCAGGATCCACCTCCAGGCCGTCGAATGGCACCCGCCCATGGACCCGTACAGCGACGAGTACCCCCTCTCGCTCACCACCGGCCGCACCGTCGCCCACTTCCTCTCCGGCAACCAGACCCGCCGACTGGGCGCCCTCGTCGAACAGACCCCGCGCCCCTGGGTGGAGGTCCACCCCTCCCACGGCTTCCGCAACGGCGACCCCGTCCGCGTCGTCACCCGCCGCGGCAGCGAGGTCTTCCCCGCCCTGGTCACCGAGGCGATCCGCCCCGACACCGTCTTCGTGCCCTACCACTGGCCGGTGCCCACCGCCGCCAACGCCCTCACCATCGACGCGCTCGACCCACGCTCCAAGATCCCCGAGTACAAGGTCTGCGCCGCCCGGATCGAGGCCGCGGAACGGATCGACGAGGTACCGGCGCCCCCGACCGGCCCCGGCCGGCTGGCCCACCCGGAGACCCAGGTCCCGCGCACCGACCCCCTGCCTCCCACGTCCCCGCAGGGCCGTGGCACCGCGGAGAGGAGCTGACGCCGCTCATGATGGGCCGCACGATCTTCATCGACCCCGGTCGCTGCATCGGATGCCAGGCGTGTGTCTCGGCCTGCCGCGAGTGCGACTCGCACCGCGGCACATCGATGATCCACCTCGACTACCCCGACGAGGGCCACTCCGTCGCCTCCCTCCCCACCGTCTGCATGCACTGCGAGGACCCGGTCGCTCCCTGCGCCGAGGTCTGCCCCGCCGACGCGATCCTCGTCACCGCCGACGGCGTGGTGCAGCAGGCGGACACGACCCGCTGCATCGGCTGCGCCAACTGCGTCAACGCCTGCCCCTTCGGCGTACCGAAGATCGACCTCCAGGCGAAGCTGCAGATGAAGTGCAACCTCTGTTACGACCGCACCGCCTACGGTCTCGCCCCGATGTGCGCCACCGTCTGCCCCACCGGCGCCCTCTTCTACGGCACCCTCGAAGAGCTCCAGGCCGAACGCCCCGGTGTCCAGGTCGCCGACTCCTTCGCCTTCGGCTCCACCACCGTCTCCACCGGCGTGGCGATGGTCGTCCCCGCCGACAAGGTCCAGTGGCCGGTACCCGGCGGTCTTCCCGTCGTCGAGATCAACGGAGCGGACGTGAGTGTCCGATGAGCGTCATCGAGCAGCCGCCCACCGGCGGCCCCGGGCCGGCTGGCCCCGGGCCGGCCGGCGCCGACGCCGCCCAGGAGGCGCTGCACGACCGCATCGCCGCCGATTCGCTCACCACCCGGCGCGACTATCTGCGGATCGTCGCCACCGTCTCCGGCGGTCTGGCCGCCGGGGGCATCGGCGTCGCCTCCGGAATGCTGCACCGCCACGGCGACTCGGAGGGCAGGCCCCGACCGATGAAGATCGCCGACCAGCTGCCGCCCGGCGAGTCCCTGGCCTTCCGGTACCCCGGGCAGGAGGACCGGGCGGTCGCCGTCCGGCTGGAGGACGGCACCCTCGCCGGCTACTCCGCGGTCTGCACCCACCTCGCCTGCGCCGTGCTGTGGCGCAAGGACCGGGGCAGCGAGGGCGAGCTGTACTGCCCCTGCCACGAAGGGGTCTTCGACGTCCGTACGGGAGAGGTGACCGCCGGCCCGCCACCGCGCCCGCTGCCCAAGGTGCTGGTGATGGAGGAGGCCGACGGCAGCATCTGGGCCATCGGCACCACACGCTCCGGAGAGAGCGTCCAGGAGGGCCTGTGCCGCCAACTCGGCGAGGAGCGACCCGACCTGGCCGAACGTGTCGGCTGCCCGGGCCTCTCGGCGCGCGGGACGGGAACGAGGAGCGAGCGGACATGACCGACACCTTCCCCCGCGACCCGGAAGCCCCGGCCCGCACCCCCGAGCCCGCCACCCCCTTCCCCCGCGATCCCGAAGCCCCCGCCCGTGTCCCCGACGAGCCAGAACCCGACCGCGCCCCCGGCCCGGCACCAGAACCCGACCCCGCCCCCGGCCCGGCACCCGACCGCGCTCGCGTAGCCGAGGAGCCGGGCCGATCCCGGCGCGACCTGCCGGCCCGCCCCGCGTACACACCGGGCAGTGCGCAGCCCCGACTGAACCGCCCCGTCCATGAGCGCTATCCGCAGATCCGTCCGACCAGTGGCTACGGCGATCCGCGGATCCGCCACACCGGCCCCGGCCCGGGCGCCGGTACCGAGCAGGAGCCCGAGCGCTCGGCGAAACTGAGCGCGCGTCTCGCCCTGGCCCTCACGGTCGTCATCGGCCAGCTGTGGGGGCTGACGATCGTGGTCGACGAATGGATGGCGGGCGACACCGGCACGGCCTGGTGGGGCGCCGGCTTCCTCGTCCTGTCGTTCCTCGTCGTCCTGGGCCTGTGGCTGATCGACCCGAAAGACCGCTGATCGAAGCGGTACGAGGCCGATGACCCGGCGTACCCTGGAGACATGAGCACCGCCCCCGCCCACGGACCGCGAGACGCGAAGCAGCCCGGCGCACAGCCCAGCCCCGAGAACACCACGAAGCCGAAGCTGATCTTCGACGATCCGTTGGACCAGCAGTCCGCGGACGATACGGACCGTGGGTGGGGCGAGCGGCCTCCTGGCGGCAGTGACAGCGCCGCCGATCTTGCGCGCTTCCTCGAAGAGAAGCCGCCGCACCACCTCTGATGCCGGTGCGAGTCGCCGGCTAGGAGGTGGGGTGCGTCCCGGCCCCGGCCTTTTCCCCGGAGCTCGGGCCGCGCTGGGCGACCAGGTGGTCGCGGATCTCCTTGAGCACCTCGAGCTCGCTGACCTCCATGGTCTCCTTGACGCCCTCGCGGGCCTTCTCCGCCTCGGCCCGCCTGGCCAGGTACTTCGCCATCGGCAGGACCATCAGGAAGTAGACGACGGCCGCGGTGATCAGGAAGCTCAGGGTGGCGCTGAGGACCAGTCCCCACTCGATCTGGATGCCCTGCACCTCGCCGTTCACGATCTGGCAGGTGCCCTTCAGGCAGGACTTGTAGCCCTCCAGGTCCTTGGTGCCGAAGGCGCCGACCACGGGGCTGATGACACCCTTCACCAGCGCGTTCACGATGTTGGTGAACGCGGCGCCGATGACGACCGCCACCGCCAGGTCGATCACATTGCCGCGCATGAGGAAGGCTTTGAAGCCCGCCATCACGCTTTCCTTCTTCGCAGTCACCAGGGTGCCTTTCGTTCCGTGTGCAGTGAGCTGAGCCATTAGGCCGTGAAGGACGCAGAGGCGTCCAATCCGTACACACGGAACGGTTACTTGACAGGCAGCCCGTGCGAATCAGCACAGTGTCACCGCCAGCTGGGAGGTGACCCCCGCACCCGCCAGAGCCGTCGCCGTCGGCCGTGGCACGGACAGAACGATCAGCGCCCCGCCGTCCGAACGAGTCTCACCGGTGCGTGGGACTTCGGCCACCCGAGCCCCCGTGGCCACGACCCGAGCCTCACCGGCCCCGCCCATCGGGGAGTTCGGAGCGGCGATCACGTCGACCCGGTCGCCGGGGCGCAGCAGCCGTACGGTCGCCGCGTCCGCGATCCGTACCGGAGCCGAGACCAGGCGCACCGCGACCGGCCGGCGCTGCTCCTTCACCGCCGGGCGCGTCGGCGGGCCCGCGGAGACCTCGCCCCCGCCCGCCACCGCCAGGGCGGCCGCGCTCATCGCGAGGATCGCGGCCGGTGCACGCCGCCGGCGCCGCAGCACCCGTCGCAGCCGCTGCCGTCCGCCACGGACCCGCAGCGGCTCGAACCGCGGAACACCGCAGGTCTCGGGAACGGGAGAGGGGTCGAGGGAAGCGATACCGGTCAGGGAATCGAGGGAGGGAGGAGAGGTCGTCATCGTGTGAACCGCCTGTCGGGAGTCGAGCTGTCAGGAGCCGGGCCAGGAGCCGAGCACGCCACGAGTCGAGTACGTCAGGACTCGCGTACGTCAGGACTCGCGTACGTCAGTCATGGCGTACGTCCCAGGACCGGCCGTCCGGAGAACCGCTCTCACCATCCCGGCTTCGCGAAGATCCCGCTCACGCCTGTGGACCCACGCAGCCCTGTGGACAACTCCCTCACTCCCCAGGGGGATTCACGGCAGCTCGATCCCCAAGTCCCATCCGTCGTGCGCATGCGTGCACAGGCAGTCCCTGTCCGCAGTGTCCGGCAGCGCCTCGACCGCGTCGAACAGGGCCTCCCGCAGCCGCCCGACGTTCGCGCCGAACACCCGCAGGACCTCCGTGTGAGAGACCCCCTCACCCGTCTCCGCACCCGCGTCCAGGTCCGTGACCAGCGCCAGCGAGGTGTAGCAGAGGCCCAGTTCCCGGGCGAGGACGGCCTCCGGGTGCCCGGTCATCCCCACCACCGACCACCCGGCCGCCGCGTGCCAGCGCGACTCCGCGCGGGTCGAGAACCGCGGCCCCTCGACGACGACCATCGTGCCGCCGTCCACCGGCTCCCAGCCCCGCCCCCGGGCCGCCTTCAGAGCCACCCGGCGCCCGTCCGGGCAGTACGGGTCGGCGAAGGTGGTGTGCACGACGTTCGGCACCGCTCCGCCCCAGGCCGCCGGCAGCGGCTCCCCGTCGAAGTAGGTCTGCACCCGCGTCTTCGTCCGGTCCACCAGCTGGTCCGGTACGACGAGCGTCCCGGGCCCGTACTCCTCCCGCAGCCCGCCCACCGCACACGGCCCCAGGACCTGCCGCACGCCGAGCGAGCGCAGTGCCCAGAGATTGGCGCGGTAGTTGATCCGGTGCGGCGGCAGCGTGTGGCCGCGGCCGTGCCGCGGCAGGAACGCGACCTGCCGCCCCG
This sequence comes from Streptomyces sp. NPDC029139, assembly GCF_055564335.1. Classification (NCBI taxonomy): domain Bacteria; kingdom Bacillati; phylum Actinomycetota; class Actinomycetes; order Kitasatosporales; family Streptomycetaceae; genus Streptomyces; species Streptomyces sp. NPDC029139. Next base: position 150,578 of record NZ_JBVHWN010000007.1, read on the forward strand.
CGATCTCGCCGACGAAGAGCGAGTCGCTCGGGCTGCCGTACGGGGTGTCCACGGACACCTCCGTCACGTCCTCAAGGAAGGAGTAGAACCCCGAGCCGCCGATCACACCGATGTCCGCGTACGCCTTGGTCGCCATGGCGGTCAGATTAGCTGCCCGCACCACGCGAAAGCCCCACCGCGCACAGCGGTGGGGCTTCGGTGGGACAAGCGAACTCGCGCTGCCTCGGACGACCGGGACGACTCGGACGACCGAGACGGCTCGGAGGGCTCAGGCGGCCGAGCTGGAGCTCGAGGAACTCGACGAGGTCGACGTCGTGCTCGACGAAGCCGCGGGCTTCGCATCCGAGGAGGACGTGGACGACGCCGTCGACGAGGTCGTGGACGCCGGCTTCGACGACGAGGACGCGGCAGAGCTGCTGGACGACGAGCCGCGGCTGTCGTTCCGGTAGAAGCCGGATCCCTTGAAGACGATGCCGACCGCCGAGAACACCTTCTTCAGGCGTCCCTTGCAGCTGGGGCACTCGGTCAGCGCGTCATCGGTGAACTTCTGCACCGCCTCGAGGCCCTCGCCGCACTCGGTGCACTGGTACTGGTAGGTCGGCACTTGTCTTCCTCCTGGCACTCACACTCATCGAGTGCTAACGACGATCCATAGTGACGTATTCCGCGGGATCAGTCCACCGTCACCGGCACTCGGTGACCGATACCACGTGCCGCGACCCGGCCCGGCGCCCGGGGCGCCAGCCGCGAGCGCAGCGCGAGCAGCGTGGCCAGCGCGACCGCGGTACCGACCAGCGGCACCAGGAATCCGGTGCTCGCGCCGTGCTCGTCGGCGAGCCGGCCGGCGACGGTCACGGCCGCCGCCTGACCCAGCGCCACCGCGCCCGTGAGCCAGGTGAAGGCCTCGGTACGGGCGGAGGCCGGGACCAGCGTCTCGACGATGGTGTAGCCGGTGATCAGGGCCGGGGCGATGCACAGGCCCACGATCAGGCCGAGGGCGCCGAGCAGCAGCACGGAGTGCGCGGACCAGAGCAGCGAGGCGGCGACGGTCAGCCCGGCGTAGCCCAGGATCAGGCGTCGGCGCGGGCCGATCTTCCATGCGACGGCGCCGCACGCGATGCCCGCGAGCATGTTGCCCGCGGCGAAGATCCCGTAGAGCAGACCGTTGGCGCCGGGGTTGCCGATCTCCTCGGAGAACGCGGTCAGCGAGACCTGCATTCCGCCGAAGACCGAGCCGATGCCCAGGAAGGCGATGGCCAGGACCCGCACGCCGGGGATCGCCAGGGCGGAGACGCGCGGCCCGTCGGAGGCCGCGGCGATGAGCCCGTGGGCGGGCTGGGTGTGCCGCTGAGCGGCGAAGAACAGGCCGCCGAAGAGGGTCAGAGCCGCCTCGGCGATCAGGCCGGCCGCCGGGTGCACGCCGGTGCACAGCGCCGTGGCGAGCACCGGTCCGACGACGAACGTGAACTCGTCCGTGACCGACTCGAAGGCCGCGGCCGTCGACATCAGCGGGGAGTGCTCCAACTTCGCCGCCCAGCGGGCACGGACCATCGGCCCGATCTGCGGGACGGAGGCGCCGGCCGGTACGGCGGCGAGGAAGAGGGCCCACATCGGGGCGCCGGTCAGGGCGAGCGCCACCAGGAGCGAGACCGCGGCGGAGTGGATGAGGACGCCGGGGACCAGGACGGCGCGCTGACCGAAGCGGTCGGCGAGCTTGCCGCTCTGCGGGGCGAACATCGCCATCGAGACGCCGGTGACGGCGGCGACCGCGCCGGCGCTGCCGTACGAGCCGGTGGTGTGCTGAACGAGCAGGACGATGCCGATCGTCAGCATCGCGAACGGCTGCCGGGCGGCGAAGCCGGGCAGCAGGAAGGACAGGGCTCCGGGGGTACGCAGGAGCTGTCCGTAACCGGCGCGGCGGCCGGGCTTGCCCGACGTCGTCTTCGCAGGCGTGTCAGAAGTGACCGTGGACACCACGGTCCTTGCCTTTCTGCTGCCTGGTAGCGCGCCCGTGCACGGTGGTGCGGGTGCCGCCGAGAGCTGTCCTCATGCGCGGAACTGCGGTAGATACCGGGCCTCACTGCGGAGGGCTTCACGGCCGCCATACGGTCGCGCCAGCTCTGCGTCAGGCAGAGTTGGTTCGATCAAGTGTGCCTTCATGGTACAGGGAAGGGCGTCTTCCCGCCTGGGAAAACGCCCTTCTGCTCGAATCGATGCCTGTGATTAACCGGACGTTCGCTTTCCGCCCTTGCCGGTTCCTTCGCTGCCCCTGTCCGTGCCGTCCCTGCCCGTGCCGGTTCCGCCCGGACGGGGACCGTCCTTGCCGGTCCCGCGCGTGCCCGTGCCCGTGCCGCCCCTGCCCGTACCGCTCGTGCCCGGCAGATGCGGCCGGTGCGCGGAGGACCGGTGGCCGGGTGCCCGGCGGTCCGTGACCGCGGTGGCGCCGCCCGTTCCGAGCCAGCCCGCCAGCTTTCCGCCCTGCCCGACGGCGCGCAGCCGCCGCTCCGTGGCGTCCCGCACCGGGTCCGTCGCGACGACCAGCAGCTCGTCCCCCCGCCGCAGCACGGTCGCCGGACCGGGCACGAAGCTCTTGTCCTCCCGTACGACGAGGGTGACCGCGGCCCCGGCCGGCAGGCGCAGCTCGGCGACCTCCACGCCGTGCATCTTCGAGCCCCGGGGGATGGCGACGGACAGCAGGTGCCCGCGCAGCCGCTCCAGCGGTGCGGACTCGACGCCCAGGTCGGCGGCCTCGGAGGAGTCGCCGAGCTTCAGCGCCTTCGCCAGCCAGGGCAGCGTCGGCCCCTGCACCAGCGTGTAGACCACGACGAGGATGAAGACGATGTTGAAGACGCGCTCGCTGCCCTCGATCCCGGAGACCATCGGGATCGTGGCGAGGATGATGGGGACGGCTCCGCGCAGGCCGGCCCAGGACATCAGGGCCTGCTCCTGCCAGGGAATGCGGAACGGCAACAGACTGGCGAAGACCGACAGGGGCCGCGCCACCACCGTCAGGACCAGGCCGATGGCGACCGCCGGCCAGAAGTCGCCGACCAGCTTGCTCGGGGTCACCAGCAGACCCAGCAGCACGAACATGCCGATCTGGGCGATCCAGCCGAGCCCCTCGGCGAAACCGCGGTTGGCCGGGGCGTGCGGGAGCTTGGCGTTGCCGAGCACCATCGCGGCCAGATAGACGGCGAGGAAGCCGGAGCCGTGGGCCAGCGCGCCCGCCGCGTACGCCACCACCGCGATGGCCATGACGGCGATCGGGTAGAGGCCGGAGGCGGGCAGGGCTACGTGCCGCAGCCCGAAGGAGCCGAGGAAGCCGACCGCGAGGCCGATGGCGGCGCCGATGGCCAGTTCCAGGATGATCGTCCCGACCAGGAGGTACCAGCTGTCGACGGGACCGACTGTCGAGAAGGCGATGACGAGGATGACGACCGGGGCGTCGTTGAAGCCGGACTCGGCCTCCAGGACGCCGGTCACCCGCGCGGGCAGGGGGACCTTGCGCAGTACGGAGAAGACGGCCGCGGCGTCCGTCGAGGAGACGACCGCGCCGATGATCAGCGCCTGGCGCCACTCCAGACCGATCAGGTAGTGCGCGGCCGCGGCCGTGACGCCCACGCTCACCGCGACGCCGACGGTCGACAGCACGACCGCCGCGGGCAACGCGGGCTTGATCTCCTTCCACTTCGTGCCCAGGCCGCCCTCGGCGAGGATCACCACGAGCGCGGCGTAGCCGATGACCTGGGTCAGTTCGGCGTTGTCGAAGGCGACGTTGCCGATCCCGTCCTGCCCGATGGCGACCCCGATCCCGAGATACAGCAGCAGGCTGGGGAGCCCGCTCCGGGACGAGATCCGCACCGCCGCGACAGCGATGAGCAGCACGAGCGAGCAGATGAGCAGGAGTTCATTGAGCTGGTGGACAGTCAGTGGCCGATCCTTCCCCTCGCGTGCGGCCGGATCGTTCCTCCAGCAGCCGGTACTTCGTTACCTTACCTAATCTTTAACGCTTCCTTGACGCCCTTCCGGTGTCTTCCCCCACAGCTCCGCGGTCGCGGTGCGGTCCGCTTACCGGCACCGCGTCCGGGCCGCCCGGACGCTGCGCCTAAGGTTGCTCCCGTACTCCAGGACCACCCTGCCCCTCGAAGGACAGAGATGCCCTCCAACACGACCGCGCCTCCCGCCAAGAAGAAGAAGGGGCGGCGCGCCCGCCTGATCGTCCTCGTCCTGGTCCTCGCACTGGTGGCGGGCATCGGTTACGGCGGGTACTGGGGCGTCAGCACCGTCCGCGGCTCGTTCCCCCAGACCACGGGCGAGATCCGCCTCGACGCGCTGTCCGGCCAGGTCGAGGTCAAGCGCGACGCCTACGGGGTGCCGCAGATCTACGCAGACACCGAGGCCGACCTCTTCCGCGCCCAGGGCTTCGTGCAGGCCCAGGACCGCTTCTACGAGATGGACGTCCGGCGCCACATGACGTCGGGCCGGCTGTCCGAGATGTTCGGCAAGGACCAGGTCGACACCGACGCCTTCCTGCGCACCCTGGGTTGGCGTCAGGTGGCTCAGGAGGAGTACGACAAGGTCCTGTCGGAGGAGACGAAGAAGAACCTCCAGGCGTACGCGGAGGGCGTCAACGCCTATCTCAAGGACCGCGACGCCTCGGACATCTCCGTCGAGTACGCGGCGCTGGCCTTCTCCAACGACTACGAGATCGAGCCCTGGACGCCCGTCGACTCGGTGGCCTGGCTGAAGGCGATGGCCTGGGACCTGCGCGGCAACATGCAGGACGAGATCGACCGCTCCCTGATGACGAGCCGGCTGAGCCCCGCGCAGATCAAGCAGCTGTACCCGGAGTACCCGTACGACCTGCACCAGCCGATCGTCGAGGGAACGGGCAAGGGCGGCGCGTCCGGTTCGACGGACGACGACGGCACGGGCACCGGCACCAACGGCTCGACGGACGGCATCGGCACCGACGCCTCCGCCGGCACCGGCAGCACCGACGGCTCCGCCGACGACAGCGCGGGCGACGCCCTGCAGGGGGCGCAGTCCCAGCTCGGCGCGCTCTCCGACGCGCTCGACGAGATCCCCGCGCTGCTCGGCCCCAACGGCAACGGCATCGGCTCCAACTCCTGGGTCGTCTCGGGCCGGTACACGACCTCCGGCAAGCCGCTGCTCGCCAACGACCCGCACCTCGCGCCGATGCTGCCGTCCCTCTGGTACCAGATGGGCCTGCACTGCCGCTCCGTCTCGGCCACCTGCCGTTACGACGTCTCCGGTTACACCTTCTCCGGTACGCCCGGCGTGATCATCGGCCACAACGACACCATCGCCTGGGGCCTCACCAACCTCGGCGCCGACGTCACCGACCTCTACCTGGAGAAGATCGGGGACGCGGGCTACCTCGTCGACGGACGGGTCAAGCCGTTCGAGGTCCGCGACGAGGTCATCAAGATCGCGGGCGGCGGCAGCCGGAAGATCACGGTCCGCGCGACCGACAACGGTCCGCTCGTCTCCGACCGCTCCTCCGAGCTGGAGAAGGTCGGCCAGAAGGCCCCCGTCGGCAACGCCGCCCCGGACCGCGGAACCGGCTACGCCGTCTCCCTCCGGTGGACCGCACTGCAGGCCGGCAAGTCGATGGACGCCATCTTCGAGATCAACCGCGCCAAGAACTTCAAGCAGTTCCGCGCCGCCGCCGAGCACTTCGAGGTCCCGTCCCAGAACCTGATCTACGCCGACGCGCAGAACATCGGCTACCAGGCCCCCGGCAAGATCCCGCTCCGCGCCAAGGGCCACGACGGCACCGTCCCCGCGCCCGGCTGGGACTCCTCGTACCGGTGGAAGGGCTGGATCCCGTACGACGAACTGCCGTACGAGGAGAACCCCGACCGCGGCTACATCGTCACCGCGAACCAGGCCGTCGTCGACGCCGAGAAGTACCCCTACCTCCTGACGAAGGACTGGGGATACGGCTCGCGCAGCCAGCGGATCAACGACCTCATCGAGTCGAAGACCAAGGACGGCGGCAAGATCTCGCCGGACGACATGCGGACCATGCAGATGGACAACCGCAGCGAGATCGCCACCCTCCTCAACCCGCTCCTGCTGAAGATCGACATCTCGGACCCGTACGTCCGCGAGGCGCAGAAGCTGCTCGAGGGCTGGGACTACACCCAGGAGCCCGACTCGGCCGCCGCCGCGTACTTCAACGCGGTCTGGCGCAACGTCCTCAAGCTCGCCTTCGGCGACAAGCTGCCCAAGGAGCTGCGGGCCGAGGGTGATTGCATCAGCGTCCGCCCGGCCGACTCCACCGGACTGCCGGTGGACGAGCAGAACAAGCGCGTACGGGAGTGCGGCGAGCGCGACGGCGACACGGCGCAGCCGGACGGCGGCGACCGCTGGTACGAGGTGGTCCGCCCGCTCCTCAAGCAGGAGAACAGCGAGTGGTGGAAGACCGAGGCCAACCGCAAGGACCAGGCCACCGAGACCCGTGACCAGCTGCTCGCCCGGGCCATGGAGGACGCCCGCTGGGAGCTGACCGCCAAGCTCGGCAAGGACGTCTCCACCTGGAGCTGGGGCCGCCTGCACCAGCTGACCCTGGAGAACCAGACCCTCGGCACCGCGGGTCCGGGCTTCATCCAGTCGATGCTCAACCGCGGCCCCTGGAACCTGGGCGGCGGCGAGGCGGCGGTGAACGCGACCGGCTGGAACGCGGCCGGCGGCTACGAGGTCATCTGGGTCCCGTCGATGCGGATGGTCGTCAACGTCGGCGACTGGGACAGGTCGCGCTGGATCAACCTGTCCGGCGCCTCGGGCCACGCGTACCACCCGCACTACACCGACCAGACGGACGCCTGGGCGAAGGGCGAGCTGCTCGCCTGGCCCTTCGGCAAGGCGGCGGTCGACGCCTCGGCGAAGGAGACCCTGGTGCTCCGGCCCTAGGGGGGTCTTGCCGATCGGCGGATCGGCGGATCGGCAAGACGCCGCCTAGGGCTCGAAGTGCCTGACCCCCTCCGGGGTCACCACCGCGTGCACGGGGTGGTCGTGCGGTTCCTCCGGGACCCGGGCGACCACCTCGTTCGCGTACAGGAGCACCACCAGGGACGGGCGGGCGCCCGCCCGGGCCAGCCGGGCAAGCACCCGGTCGTACGAGCCCCCGCCCCGGCCCAGACGCATCCCGCGCTCGTCGACCGCGAGGCCGGGCAGCAGCACCACGTCGGACGCGCACACGGCCTCCGGGCCGAGGCGCGGGCCCGTCGGCTCCAGCAGCCCCCGGCCGGCCTTCGCCAGGTTCTCCGGACCCTCGTACACCGCCCAGTCGAGATCGTTGTCGGCCAGCAGGACGGGGAGCAGGACGCGGACGCCCCGCGCGCGCAGCGCGTCGAGCAACGCGCGCGTGCCCGGCTCGCGGCCCACCGACACATAGGCGGCCACGGTCGACGCCTCCGCCAGCGCGGGCAGCTCCAGCGCACCCCGGGCGAGCCGCTCCGCGGCGGACTCGGCACCATGGACCGGAAGCTGGGTGCGGGCGGCCAGCAGCCGGCGGCGCAGGGTGGCCTTCTCGGCCCCGTCGGCCGTCAGCGGGGATTCACCGGGACTCACGGGAACTCACGAACCTCTCGTACCTGTCGTAACTGCCGGAAGTCGATGGGAGGCCCATCTTCCTCTCATATCGAACGGCTATCATGCGCGCATGACTCAGTCCCCTCCCAGGATCAGCAAGGCTGTCATCCCGGCCGCCGGTCTCGGCACGCGCTTCCTTCCCGCCACCAAGGCCACCCCGAAGGAAATGCTTCCGGTCGTCGACAAGCCCGCGATCCAGTACGTCGTCGAGGAGGCCGTCTCGGCCGGCCTCTCCGACGTCCTCATGATCACCGGTCGGAACAAGCGTCCCCTGGAGGACCACTTCGACCGGAACTATGAGCTGGAGGAGGCGCTCGTCCGCAAGGGCGACGCCGAGCGCCTTTCGAAGGTGCAGGAGTCCAACGACCTGGCGACCATGCACTACGTGCGCCAGGGTGACCCGCGCGGTCTCGGTCACGCCGTGCTCTGCGCCGCCCCGCACGTCGGCGACCAGCCCTTCGCCGTGCTGCTCGGCGACGACCTGATCGACCCGCGCGACGCGCTGCTCTCCCGGATGGTGGAGGTCCAGGAGCGGGAGGGCGGCAGCGTGATCGCGCTGATGGAGGTCGACCCCTCCCAGATCCACCTCTACGGCTGCGCCGCCGTCGAGGCCACGATCGACTCCGACGTCGTGAAGGTGACGGATCTGGTCGAGAAGCCGTCCGCGGAAGAGGCGCCCAGCAGCTATGCGATCATCGGCCGCTACGTCCTGGACCCCGCCGTGTTCGGGATACTGCGCGAGACCGAGCCGGGCCGCGGCGGCGAGATCCAGCTGACCGACGCCCTGCAGAAGCTCTCCAAGGACGAGAAGGTCGGCGGACCGGTCCACGGCGTCGTCTTCAAGGGCCGGCGCTATGACACCGGTGACCGCAGCGACTATCTGCGTGCCATTGTCAGACTCGCGTGCGAACGTGAAGACCTGGGCCCGGACTTCCGGACCTGGCTCCGCGGTTACGTCAGCGAGGAGATGTAGCACCTTGAGCAGCAGTGCGGCACCGGTGTCCGGCGGTTCGTCCCCCGACGCGTCCGGGGGTCCGTCCGCAGAGGCGACGGGCGGTCCGTCCGGCGGTTCGTCCGCCGATCCCTGCGCCGGCCCGTCCCGCGACCTGTGGTCGGTGGACGAGCACCTGGCCGACATCCTGGCGGCGGTCTCCCCGCTCGAACCCATCGAGCTGCAACTGCCCGAGGCCCAGGGCTGTGTCCTGGTCGAGGACGTCACGGTGCCGGTCGCACTGCCTCCGTTCGACAACAGCTCCATGGACGGATACGCCGTCCGCGTCGCCGATGTCGCGGGTGCCACCGAGGAGTTCCCGGCCGTCCTGACCGTCATCGGTGACGTGGCGGCCGGCGCCGGCGGCCTGCCGACCGTCGGCCCCGGCCAGGCCGCCCGGATCATGACCGGTGCCCCGCTGCCGCCCGGCGCCGAGGCCGTCGTCCCGGTCGAGTGGACCGACGGCGGCACGGGCGGGGGAGCGGCGAGCGGCATGCGCGCCGCCAGCGCCGACCCCGAGGGCGCCGGTGGCGAGGTCCGCGTCCACCGGCCCGCCGAGGCCCGTGCGCACGTCCGCGCGCGGGGCAGCGACGTCCAGGCCGGTGACCTGGCCCTGGAGGCCGGGACGGTCCTCGGGCCGCCCCAGATCGGGCTGCTCGCCGCGATCGGTCGCGCCACGGTGCGGGTGCGTCCCCGCCCGCGGGTCGTGGTGCTCTCCACCGGCAGCGAACTGGTCCAGCCGGGCGAGGAGTTGGGCGAGGGCCAGATCTACGACTCCAACAGCTTCGCGCTGGCCGCCGCCGCGCGCGACGCCGGGGCCATCGCCTACCGGGTCGGCGCCGTCACCGACGAGGCCGAGACGCTCCGGGCCACCATCGAGGACCAGCTGATCCGCGCCGACCTGCTCGTCACCACGGGCGGGGTGAGCGTGGGCGCGTACGACGTGGTCAAGGAGACGCTGACCGCCGACGGGCGGGTGGACTTCCGCAAGCTGGCCATGCAGCCGGGCAAGCCGCAGGGCTTCGGGACGATCGGCCCCGAGCACACCCCGCTGCTCGCCCTGCCGGGCAACCCCGTCTCCTCCTATGTCTCCTTCGAGCTGTTCGTGCGGCCCGCGATCCGCGCCCTGATGGGTCTCGCGGATCTGCACCGCCCCCGGGTCCGCGCCGTGCTGAAGGCCGACAGGGCGCTGACCTCGCCGGCCGGCCGCCGCCAGTTCCTGCGCGGGACGTACGACGCCGAGTCGGGCACCGTCACCCCGGTGGGCGGTGCGGGCTCCCATCTGATCGCGGCGCTCGCGCACGCCAACGCCCTGCTCGTCGTCGCGGAGGAGGCCACGGAAGTGGAGCCGGGCCATGAGCTGGACGTGGTCCTCCTCGGCTGAGGAGGCCCTGGTGGCGGTACCGTGGCGTCCCACACAGCGACCGGGAGTGTCACGGCCATGAGCACGCAGCAAGGACTCACCCACATCGACGAGGCGGGTGCGGCCCGCATGGTCGACGTCTCCGCCAAGGACGTCACGGCGCGGACGGCGCGCGCCAGTGGCCGCGTCCTCGTCTCGCCGCGCGTGATCGAGCTGCTGCGGGGCGAGGGCGTGCCGAAGGGCGACGCGCTCGCGACCGCCCGGATCGCCGGGATCATGGGCGCGAAGAAGACCCCCGACCTCATTCCGCTCTGCCACCCGCTGTCGGTCTCGGGCGTGACGCTCGACCTCACGGTCGCGGACGACGCGGTGGAGATCCTGGCGACCGTGAAGACCACGGACCGCACGGGCGTGGAGATGGAGGCCCTGACGGCGGTCTCGGTGGCCGCGCTGACGGTCGTCGACATGATCAAGGCGGTCGACAAGGGCGCGGTCATCTCCGACGTACGGGTGGAGGAGAAGACGGGCGGCAAGTCGGGCGTCTGGACCCGGGAAGGGGCCGAGTCGTGACGCGCGCGGGCCGGGTGGCGGGGGCTCACGAGCACGAGGACCACGCCCCTGCGGCGCTGGGCACGGACACCGGTGCGGCTCTCACCGCCCCGTACTCCGCCCTGGTCGTCACGGCCTCCAACCGGGCCGCGGCCGGGGTGTACGAGGACAAGGGCGGTCCGCTGCTCGTCGAGGGACTGCGGCGGATGGGTTTCGCGGTCGACGGCCCGCAGGTCGTCCCGGACGGCGCGCCGGTCGAGGCCGCGCTCCGGGCCGGGATCGAGGCCGGGTACGACGTCATCCTCACCACCGGCGGCACCGGCATCTCGCCGACCGACGCCACCCCCGAGGTCACCCGCGAGGTCCTGGACCACGAGATCCCCGGCATTTCCGAGGCGATCCGCGCGTACGGCCGCGAGAAGGTCCCGACCGCCGCCCTCTCCCGGGGCCTCGCGGGTGTCGCGCGCGGGACCGTGATCGTGAACCTGCCGGGCTCCTCGGGCGGTGTCCGTGACGGAATCGCCGTACTGGAACCGCTGCTGCGGCACGCGGTCGACCAGGTCCGCGGCGGTGACCACCCCAGAGCCGACGCGGATCCGGGCCCGGCGTCATGATCCCGTCCTGGCCCGTGGTCCTCTCCGACGGGGACGTCGTGCTCCGTCCCATAAAGCTGCGCGACCAGCGGGCCTGGCGTGAGGTGAACCGGCGCAACCGCGACTGGCTGCGCCCGTGGGAGGCGACGGTCCCGCCGCCCGCGCCCGGCGGTCCGGTCGCGCAGCGGCCGACGTACCGGCAGATGGTCCGTCATCTGCGGACGGAGGCGAACGCCGGCCGGATGCTGCCGTTCGTGATCGAGTACCAGGGGCGGCTCGTGGGCCAGCTCACCGTGGCCGGGATCACCTGGGGTTCGATGTGTTCGGGCCACGTCGGCTACTGGGTGGACAGCGCGGTGGCCGGACGCGGTGTCATGCCGACGGCGGTCGCGCTCGCCGTGGACCACTGCTTCCGTACGGTCGGGCTGCACCGGATGGAAGTCTGCATTCGGCCCGAGAACATCCCCTCGCGACGGGTCGTCGAGAAATTGGGATTCCGGGAGGAAGGGCTCCGGCCGCGCTACCTCCACATCGACGGCGCGTGGCGGGACCATCTCGTCTTCGCGCTGACCGCCGAGGAAGTGCCCGAGGGGCTGCTGCGCCGCTGGCACCGGGCACGTCCCTCCCACCCGGCAAAATAAAATAAGTGTTCGAATTCAATCAGCAGTCGATCCTCAATCGATCTGAACAATCACAAAAAAGTTCAGTGATATCAGCCAGATCGTGCGACACACCGGCCCAATTGGCCGATGCCCCCACGCGAACCCCTCTACGGTGTGAGACGTGAGCAGCAGCGGCCTCATCTACGCAGTCATCGTCGGGGCCTGGGCCGCCTACTTGGTACCGATGTGGCTCCGCAGGCAGGACGAGCTCAACGAGGCCCGTCCGACGGAACGCTTCAGCACCGCCATCCGGCTGCTGTCCGGACGGGCGGGGATGGAGCGCCGGTACGCCAAGGAGCTGAAGGACCGGGACCGTGGGGCGGACGACGCGGAGCCCGACGTGGACCCGGACGCCGAGACCGAGCATCTGAGCTCGGTCGACGTCCGGGCCTTCTCCGCGCCCGCGGCCAGGACGGAAGCCCGCCTGGAGATCCCGGAACCGGCACCCGCCCCGGCACCCGCCTCCGCCCCTGTCGCGGCGCGGAGACCCTCGAAGGCGGCCGCCGAGCGCGCCCGCCGCGGCAAGGTCCTCGCCCGGCGCCGGCGCACCACGGTCGTCCTCTTCCTCGCCTTCACCCTCGGCGCGGTCGTCGCCGCGGTCGGCGGCCTCACGTTCCTGTGGGCGCCGGCCGTTCCGGCCGTGCTGCTGAGCGCGTACATCGTGCACCTGCGGACGACGGAGCGCCGGCGCTTCGTGTACGTGATGGACCGCCGCCGCGCCGAGGCGGCGGCGGCGCGCCTGCGCGAGAGCCGGCCGCAGCGCCGGCAGCCGGTGCCGGACGCCGACGAGGAGCCGGCCCGACCGGAACCCGAACCGTCCCCCGCGGTGTCCCCGCAGGAGGCCGGCCGCCGCGCGCTCGTGGAGCAGACGGACCACGCGGAGTGGGTGGACCAGCAGCGCGAGCGCGGCCCGGCCCGCGGCGACAGCTGGGACCCGGTCCCGGTCCCGCTCCCCACGTACGTCACCGCCCCGGTCGCACCGCGCGCCACGAGCGGCGTCGACATCACGGACCCGGAGACCTGGAGCTCGGCCCGCTCCTCCACGGCCGCGGACCCCACCCCGGCTCCGTCCCCGGCCCCCGCGCCGGCCCCGCGCCAGCGCACCAACCCCCCGCGCCGCCAGCGCGACCACGGCCGCACTCCACTCTTCGACCAGTACGCGGACGAGGACCGCCCGCGCGCGGCCAACGAATGACCCTCGGCCGCGGGCCCTCCGGGGCCCGCGGCTGACCTGCGAGGGAACGGATTTCCTCCGAGCCCGATCGGGATGCTAATGTTTCACACGTCGCAAGGGCCTGTGGCGCAGTCTGGTAGCGCACCTCGTTCGCATCGAGGGGGTCTGGGGTTCAAATCCCCACAGGTCCACAAGCGCAATGACGAGATCCCGCTCGATCGAAAGATCGGGCGGGATCTCGTCGTTTTCCGCTCGGTGATGCCGGGAACGACAGGGCGACTCCAATCGCCCTGGACGCTGGTCTTCGGCCACTCCTCCCAGGACACCCACACCGCATCGAGGACGCCGACGACCGGGACGAGGCCCACACCCACGTCCTACGACAGCAGTGTTCCGACCTCAGCCGCCGTTTCGGTTCCGCCCATTGGTACGGGATGAGCTGCGGAGACGGGTGGATCGCCTGGTGCATCGCGGAAGCGGGGGAGATCGTGCGGCACTACGACGCGTACGGCGCGTACGGCGCCGAGGAGAGCGGTGACGGCGAGCCGGCACACCCGGCCGAGACCGGATACTCCTGCCGCACCGCAGCGGAATCCCCGAAGGCGCCTTCGACGGCGTGGACCTCAGGGACGTCGAGGCAGTCGTCGCCCGGCACCGCCAGGTCAAGGAGGAGCTCGGGATACCCGACGCCTGCCACGCCGGTGACATCGCGGCGCGACTGTCGGTCGACCCGGGAGCCCTGGGCCCGGACACCAGGGTCTCCGGCCGCGGAGTCCTCGCCCTCACCGCGTGCGGCCGAGAGCACGGTCACCCGGCCGGGGCCCTGCCCGTGTGACGTCCGCCGTGCCACCCCAGCGTTCCATCCCCCCGTTCGAGGGCGAGACATCATCGCAGGTCAGAAGGGATGGAACGTCCCAGCGTCCCGCATCGGCGGTGGGTTCTGGCGGTGGTGGCGGACGGGGCCGCAAGGTGGTGACCAGCCGCCGGACGAGGCGGTCGACACCAGCTACGGGGAGTTCCCATGCGTACCATCCGCATCCGCACCACCGTCCTTGCCGCCACCACCGCCGCGCTCGCTCTCGCTCTCACCGCCTGCGGCGGGGCGGACGGCACGGGTACGAAGGACGAGGGGGCGGCCGCGTCCGTCTCGAAGGTCACGCAGGGCGCCGACTCCGGGACGACGGGCAGCGGCACCGGCGGCGCGGGCGGCGCCGGCACGGCGGGTGGCACGGGCGGTACGGGCACCACGGGTGGCACGGGCGGTACGGGCACCACGGGTGGCAGCGGCTCCGCCGGGGAAGCGTCGAACGCGTCGCCGTCGGCCGCGAAGACCGGGGCCAAGAAGAAGAACGGCACGTCTCCGGCCGCCTGCACCGTCAACGACGTGAAGATCTCGGCGGTCAAGCAGGGCGGCGTGCCCACCACGCACATCACCCTTACGGCGACGAACGTCTCGGGCCGCTCCTGCACGCTGCTCCAGTACCCGCTGATCGCGTTCGGCGAGATCCAGACGGCCAAGGACGTTCCGTCGGTCGCCAAGAGCCGGCCGGCCACGCCGGTCGTGCTCTCCGCCGGGGCCCCGGCCTACGCGGCCGTGCGGATCAACGACGGCGGTGTCGACGAGGAGAACCGCGCGGTGACCTCGTTCCACGTGAACCTCTTCGCCGCGGACGGCCCGGCCGAGGGCACCAAGCCGGTCGGCGCGCCCGCGGGCGGCATCGCCGTCGACGACGCGGTCGCGAAGACCGGCTTCTGGACGCACGAGCTGCGCAACGGGGCCGACGAGTTCTGATCCCTCCGCACCGGGACGAGGGCGGCCGCGTCGACGCGGCCGCCCTCGTCCTCGCGCCGGTTCACGGGGTGCGGGCGATCCACCGCTGGAGCGCGATGTGGGTGAAGTCGTCGAGCGTGCACAGCGCCTCGATGGCGTCGAGGTCGCCGGGCAGGGGGGCGATGCCCGCCGTGGTGAGCGCGGCGTGCAGCTCCAGCCGCCGCCGGTCCGCCGGCTCCAGCACCACGGACAGCCGCGTGTCGGGCGCCGGCGCGGGGAGCGGGTAGTCCTCGGGCTCCATGAAGCCGTGGGCGATGTGGGTCGGGGCCTCCGTCCGCGGCTGCTCGTCGAGGTCGTCGATGAACACGGCAGGGAAGCGGTAGGGATCGAGGTCCGCCACTTCGGTCGGGGCCGCGGTGAAAGACTGGAGTGCAGTCATGAGTTCCTCCTCGGTTGTCCTGCCACTGACTGGGAGGACTGCGGACGAGCCGCGTCCAGTTGCGGTTCGCGCGGCTTACCACCCGAACGCCCCCTATCCCATCTCGTCACACAAGCGACGACTCACGGGCCGCGGCCCCCGCCGGAGAGGTTCCGGAGGGGGCCGCGGATGGTGGGGTGCGGGGGTGTGGGTCAGGAGGATTGGGCGCGGTCGTAGAGGGTCTTCGCGTCGTTGCCGAAGTACGGGCCGAACATGCGGTTCGGGAGGAACGTGTAGCCGAAGCTGTTCACCGAGACCTGGAGGCCCGTGCCCGTCGTCTCGTTGAAACCGGTGAACCAGGGGCCTCCGCTCGAGCCGCCCGTCATGTTGCAGGCGAGGCTGTGGTCCTGGGAGAAGAGGAAGTCCTTCGAGGAGTTCCCCGCGCAGTGGATCAGCTTCGAGCCGTCGTACGGAGAGGCGGCCGGGAAGCCGAAGGCGTACATCGGCTTGTGGTAGCCGCCGTTGAACTGGATGCCCTGGGCGCCGGTGACCGAGGTCAGGGTCCGGCCGTTCAGGGGGGCCACGACCGCCGCGCCGACGTCGTAGTTGATGTCCTCGCTCGCCTCCCACTGCGGGGTCGTGAGCGTCTTCGTCGCCGTCCACTGGCCGTACGGCGCGTTGCCGTTGTCGTACGCCGGGACGAAGACCCAGTTCGTGTGCCACGCGCCCTGGTACTTCACGCAGTGGCCGGCCGTGATGACCGTGCTCTGGTTCTGGCTGGTGACCGCGTTGCCCGAGCACGAGGCCGTACGGCCCTGGAAGGTGAAGAACACCCGGCCCGAGGTCTTCACGACCGCGCCGCCGCCCGTCCAGGGGCCGCCCGGCTGCGGGAAGGCCGTCGGGGCGACGGAGGTCGGGGCGATCGTCGTCGGGGCGATCGTCGTCGGGGTGGAGGAGCGGGCGACCTGCTCGAGGGTCTTGAGGGCGCCGGGAGCGACCCCGAGGTCCAGCGGGGCCGCCGAGCGCATCCGCTCCGCGGTCCAGAAGGCGGGCTTCTCCGCCGCGGCCGCCGTGCTCGTGGTCAGGGCTCCCGTCAGCAGGGCTCCGACCGACAACAGGACCGCTGCGACTGTGCGATGGCGTCTCACGCATGTCTCCTTCTGCCGAGGCAGGTGGGGGATGAGAACGGTGCGGATCGACGTGCGTGAGGAAGCGTGCCAGATGGTGAGACGATTGTCAGGGGCGCGTCAGGCAATCGATGCGGCGATTTCAGGTCACCGGATCGGGCCGCCGGACCAGGTCACCGCGTCAGGTCAGCGGCTTCGCGTAGCAGCGGCTGTTCTCGTACTCCCGGTAGTGGCCGAACTTCGCGCACGGCTCGTACCCGCTGCTCGTGTACAGCGCGATCGCCTCCGGCTGCGCCGTGCCCGTCTCCAGGACCATGCGGACCCGGCCCGCCGCGCGGGCGTCCGCCTCCAGGGCCGCGAGGATGCGGCGGGCCAGCCCCAGCCCGCGCGCCTCCGGTACCACGTACATCCGCTTGAGCTCGGCGTCGCCGTCCGCGTAACCCTCGTCGTTCTCGTCCTGGCTGCGCCAGCCGCCCGACGCGACGGGGCGGTCCTCGGAGTCGTACGCGAGGAGGTAGAGGCCGCCCGGCGGCCGGAACATCCCGGCGTCGAGCGGTGTGACATCGCCCTCGTCGCCGTACCGAGCGGCGTACTCCAGCTGGACGGCGTCGTTGAGTTTGACCGCGTCAGGATGGTCGTAGGGCGTCGGACGTATGTTCATGCGAAGCATCGTACATCTATGCAGAGTGAGAGGATCGGTATTCTCCCGGGATGCTCACTGTGACGTCCGTCAATGTCAATGGCCTCCGCGCCGCCGCGAAGAAGGGCTTCGTGGAGTGGCTCGCCGGCACCTCCGCCGACGCCGTCTGTCTGCAGGAGGTACGCGCCGAGGAATCCCAGCTGCCGGCCGAGGTCGCCGCGCCCGAGGGATGGTTCACCGCACACGCCCCCGCGGCCGCGAAGGGGCGCGCGGGCGTCTCGCTCTACACCCGGCGCGAGCCCGACAGCGTACGGGTCGGCTTCGGATCGACCGAGTTCGACGCCAGCGGCCGGTACATCGAGGCCGACCTGCCCGGTGTCACCGTCGCCAGCCTCTACCTGCCCTCCGGCGAGGTCGGCACCGAGCGGCAGGACGAGAAGGTCCGCTTCATGGACGAGTTCCTGCCGTACCTGAAGGAGCTCAAGGAGCGCGCCGCCGCCGACGGCCGCGAGGTCGTCGTCTGCGGCGACTGGAACATCGCCCACCGTGAGGCCGACCTCAAGAACTGGAAGACCAACCAGAAGAACGCCGGCTTCCTGCCGGAGGAGCGCGCCTGGCTGAGCCGCGTCTTCGACGAGGCGGCGTACGTCGACGTGGTCCGCGCCCTGCACCCGGACCAGGAGGGCCCGTACTCCTGGTGGTCGTACCGCGGGCGCGCCTTCGACAACGACAGCGGCTGGCGCATCGACTACCAGGTCGCGACGCCGGGCCTCGCCGCCAAGGCGATCAAGGCGTTCGTCGAGCGGGCCGCCACGCACGGGGAGCGGTGGAGCGACCACGCGCCCGTGACGGCGGTGTACGAGCTGTAGCCGCGCCGCGCGAGGGGAAGGGGGGAGCCGTTGAGCGCGCGCATCCTGGTGGCCGAGGACGACGCGAAACAGTCCCGGCTCATACGGATCTACCTGGAGCGGGAGGGGAACGCGGTCCAGGTCGTCGCCGACGGCATCGCCGCGCTGGAGAAGGCCCGGGCGACCCGGCCGGATCTCATCGTCCTCGATGTGATGCTGCCGCACGTCGACGGTCTCGACGTGTGCCGCATCCTGCGCGCCGAGCCCTCGGAGGTCTCCGACGTACCGATTCTGCTGCTGACCGCCCGCAGCACCGAGGAGGACATGCTCCTCGGCCTCGACCTCGGCGCCGACGACTACCTCACCAAGCCGTACAGCCCCCGCGAACTCACCGCGCGGGTACGGGCGCTGCTGCGACGGTCCAGGAAGGCCGGCACGGCGGCGCCCGTACTGCTGCGGGTCGGTGCGGTGGAGCTGGACACCGCGCGCTTCGAGGTCCGGGTCGCCGGCCGGCCGGTGGCGCTGACCTCGAAGGAGTTCTCCGTCCTCGAGGCGCTGGCCCGCGAACCGGGCCGGGTGTTCACCCGGGCGCAGATCATCGAGCGCGTCTTCGGCTTCGGCAGTGACGTGCTGGAACGGACCGTCGACGCGCATGTGCGCAACCTGCGCCTGAAGCTGGAGGACGATCCGGCCCGGCCCCGGCACCTGGAGACGGTGTACGGGCGGGGGTACCGGCTCGCGGACGGCGGCCCGGCGTGAGTTTCCGGATCCGCGTCTTCGCCCTGATCCTCCTCGTCGCGCTGGCCGCCACCGCCGCCACCGCCTGGCTGACCCTGGCCCAGGTCACCCGCCAGGTCCGCGAATCGGCCGCCGCCGACCGGCAGGACGTCGCCCGGATCACCGAGGAACTGCGCCGGTACGGGGAGACCCGGGGCACCTGGGACGGTGTCGCCGGGACCGTACGCACGCTGGCGCGCGACACCGGACAACGCATCCGGCTCACCGACGCGACGGGCGGGACGGTCGCCGACTCCGACGTCCTCCTCGGCCGGGAACCCCGGCCCGGCGGTACCGCGACGCCGCTGCTGATCGACCCCCGGCCCAGGCTGTCCTTCCAGGGCGACCGGGCGGCGTACTTCCCCTCGATGGCGAAGGTGACGACGAGCGCCATCGGCGACTACACGGCCGGTGTCGCCTACGCCGCGTGCCTGACGCGGGCCGGACACGACGTGACCGTGCGCGAGGGGTCCCTGGGCGTGCCCGAGTTCACGGACGCGGGCAGAGCGGCGCGCGGGGCCGGTGTGGGGACTGGTGCGGGGTCCGGTGCGGGGGTGGGTGTCGGCTCCGGAGCGGGTGCAGGGGCCGGTTCCGGTTCCGGTTCCGGGGCCGGGGTGTGCGTCAGGGGTGGGGGGCCGTCGAGTGCCGTGCTCGCGTCCCACCGCGCCGCGCTCGACGTCTGCGCCCCGACGCGGGGCGACACGCGCGTCGCCTGTCTGCGGCGAGTGTTCGCCGAGCGGACCGCCGCCGTCGCGCCGCAGCCGGTCAGCGTCCACCTCGGCGCGCTGGACGAGGCGGGACAGAGCCTCGCCGTGGGCCCGACCGTGGCCGTGGCCGCCGGAGTCGCCGCGACCGTCCTCGCCTGCGCGCTGCTGCTCGGCCGGGTCGTGCTGCGGCCGGTACGGGCGCTCACCGATGCCTCCCTCGGCCTCGGCGGGGGCGACCTGGGGCGGCGCGTGCCCGCCGCCGGCAAGGGCGAGATCGCGGAACTCGGCCGGTCCTTCAACCGCATGGCCGACTCCCTCCAGGCCAGCGAGGAGCGGCAGCGCCGGCTCGTCGGCGACATCGCACACGAGCTCCGCACGCCGTTGGCCAATCTCCGGGGCTACCTGGAGGCCCTGCGCGACGGGGTCCTGGAGGCCGATGCCGATCTGCTGGACTCGCTGCACGAGGAGGTGCTGCTCCAGCAGCGGATCGTCGACGACCTGCAGGACCTGGCGCTGGCGGAGGCGGGCGCCCTGACGTACCACCGGCGCGCGCTCGACGCGGGCGAGCTGGTCGAGACCTGCCGTACGGCGCACAGCGCGCTGGCCGCGGCGGCGGGGGTGGAACTGACCGCCGCCGTACCGGGGGTGGGGCCCGTACCGCTGTACGGAGATCCCGGGCGGCTGCGGCAGGCGCTGAGCAACCTCGTCGGCAACGCGGTGCGGCACACCGCCCCCGGCGGAAGCGTCCGACTGGAGCTGGCCGAGCGCGACGAGATGGTGCGGATCACGGTCCGGGACACCGGCAGCGGGATTCCGGCCGCCGATCTGCCGCACCTCTTCGACCGCTTCTGGCGCGCGGACGCGGCGCGCGGGCGGGCCACCGGAGGCAGCGGACTCGGCCTCTCGATCGCCCGCCAGATCGTGGCCGACCATCGCGGGGCCATCGAGGTGACGAGCGAGGTGGGCGTGGGGACGGCCTTCACGGTCGTCCTGCCCGTGAGGTAGGGGGAGGGGCGAGCCGGCCCCCGGCGCTCGCCCCGCCCCCGGCGCATGGCGCCCGCCCGCCCCGCCCCGCCCCGCCCCGCCCCCGGCGCCCCCCCGCCCCCGGTCGCGCGGCGGGACCCCGTCACGTGCCCGCCAGTGCCTCCGTCGGGGACAGCCTGCTCGCCCGCACGGCCGGGTACAGCCCGGCGATCGCGCCGATGACCAGGGTCGAGCCGATGCCGGCCGCGCTCGCCCAGGCGGGGACGACCGTCGGCCAGTCGCGGCTGACGGCGTACCCCGCCGTGATCAGGGTCCCGAGCACCGTTCCGCCCAGCCCGCCGATCAGCGACAGCAGCAGCGACTCCGTCACGAACTGCGTGCGGATCTGCCCCCGGGTCGCTCCCAGGGCCCGGCGCAGACCGATCTCCCCGCGCCGTTCGAGGACCGAGATGACCATGGTGTTCCCGACACCGACCCCGCCCACCAGCAGCGCCACGCCGCCGAGCCCGAGC
The DNA here is from genome assembly GCF_055564335.1 of Streptomyces sp. NPDC029139. Classification (NCBI taxonomy): domain Bacteria; kingdom Bacillati; phylum Actinomycetota; class Actinomycetes; order Kitasatosporales; family Streptomycetaceae; genus Streptomyces; species Streptomyces sp. NPDC029139. Next base: position 171,314 of record NZ_JBVHWN010000007.1, read on the forward strand.
AGGAGACCGGTCAGCGCCGACTCGGTGACCTCGCGGGCGGCGAGCGCGTCGGAGGGGCGGGAGACCTTCACCTCGCCGGGCTTCTCGGGGGACGCCGTGGCCGCGAGCACCGAGCGTACGGCGGCGACCTGGCTGTCCTCGGCGCGGACGTACACCGTCGACGGATGCCCCTCGAAGCGGAGGTAGGTCCGGGCCACCGGCCGGCCGACGAGGGCGGCGCTGTCGAGCTCCGGTGCGAGCGGTACGGGATCGAGGACTCCGATCACGGAGAACCAGCGCCCGCCGATCCAGACCCGGGTTCCCGGGGTGTACACGTCGAGGCGCTGGGCGGCGGTCGCACCGAGCACGACGGTCGGGTGCCTCTCCGTCGTGGAGTCCAGCCAGCGGCCCTTGCGGAGCCGGCCGCCGACGGCCGGCAGCAGGTCGGAGCCGGCCGCGAGGACGGCGAGGGAGCCGGTGCGGCCGGGGGAGATGTGGTCGTTGCGATACACGTGCGCGCCGGTGGCACCCGTGGCGGCGACCTGCCGCACCGGCGGTATGCGGCGGATCATCGCCACCGATTCCGGCGGGAGTTCGGCCTCTCCGCCCGCCAGGCTCTCACCGGGGGAGACCCGCAGCAGGTTGGTCCCGAGCGCGTCGAGCCGGCGATCCACCTCGGCCTGTCCCGAGCCGGAGATACCGACCACGGCGATCATGGCGGCCACGCCGATGGCGATGCCGAGAGCGGAGAGGAAGACGCGGAGGGGACGCGTCCGCAGCCCGGTCCCGCCGAGCCGTACGACATCGGCGGGACGCAGCCGGGCGGGCCGCAGGACTCTCGTGTCACGGCGCTCGCTTCCATGGAGCTGGGTTCCACGGCGCTCGGCTCCGCGGAACTGGGTTCCACGGCGCTCGCTTCCATGGAGCTGGGTTCCACGGCGTTCGCTTCCATGGAGCTGGGTCCCACGGCGCTCGGTTCCGCGGGTGCCTTTACGGCGCCCGCCCCAGCGTCGGCGGCGGTCGGATCCCCGCCCCCGCGCCGGACGGTCGGCCGGTGGGGTGCCGTAGGGGACAGGCGGGTTCGTCGTGTCGTCCGTCACCGAGGCGCCCCGATCGTCGTGCTGTGTGCCGTGTCGGCGACCACGCGGCCGTCGCGCATCTCGATGCGGCGGGGCAACTCGGCCGCGATCTCGCGGTCGTGGGTGATGACGACGACGGTCGTGCCGGCGGCGTGCAGGTCCCGCAGCAGGCCGAGTACGGCAGCGCCCGACGCCGAGTCGAGGTTGCCGGTCGGCTCGTCCGCGAGCAGGACCGCCGGCCGGCCGACCACCGCGCGCGCCACGGCGACCCGTTGCCGCTCGCCGCCGGAGAGCTGGTGCGGCAGGTGGTTCGTACGGTGACCGAGCCCCACCCGGGCCAGCGCGGCGGCCGCCTCGGCGCGACGGCGGCGTAGCGGCAGGCCCGCGTAGAGCAGGCCGTCCGCGACCGAGTCCTGTACCGGAACGCCCACCGCGAGATGGAACTGCTGGAAGACGAAGCCGATCCGGGTGGCCCGCAGCGCGGAGACCTCCCGGTCCGTCAGGCGTGCCACGTCGTGGCCGTCGACCAGGACGCGCCCTGCGGAGGGGCGGTCGAGACTCCCCATCAGGTGCAGCACGCTGGACTTTCCCGAGCCGGACGGGCCGACGATCGCGACCAGTTCGCCGCGCGCGATCCGCAGACTCACGTCCCGTACCGCCGCGACCCCGCCCGGATACGTCTTGGAGACCGCGTCGAACTCCACGACGGCGGCGGGCGCGGCGGCGGTTCGGGTGGCGGTTCCGGGCTCCGATCCGCCGCTCACTCCGGGATCCTCACCTTCATGCCCTCGCGGACCGCCGGACCGCTCACCTCCACCTTGCCGTCGGCGAAGAGCCCGGTCGACACGGCGACGAACCGGCCCTCCTCCGTTTCCAGGCCGTGGCCGCCCTCGGCGAGGGCGACGAGCGCGGAGACCGGCACGGTCAGGACGTTCTTGACCTCCCGGCCCACGTACTCGACGGTCACCGGGCCGCTCTCCAGCTGCCCCACGGCCTTCTGGTCCTGGAGCGTGATGATCACCGGAATCGTCGCCTCGGGGCCGGCCGAGCCGCCTTCGCCCGCTCCCCCTCCTCCCTCCGGTGCGGTCGCCTGCTTCCCCGCCGACGCCACCGTGCCCTTCACGGCGCCGCCGGTGGGCAGGGTGACGGTCACCTCGACCCCGCGTACGGCCCAAGCGGCCTGGCCGGCAGAGGCGTTGACGACGACCTTCCGAGACGTACCGGTGTACGTGAGGGTGTCCTCGCCGACGGCGGAACCCGGCCGCCCGGCCGCTCGACCGATGCGGACCCTGCCGGTGGAGTAGATGACGTCTCCGGCAGCGACGGCACCGGTCTGGCGAAGGCCGAGGGACTTCTGCCAGCGCTTGACCGCCGCGGTGGTGGCGACGGTGAAGCGGTCGTCGACCGTGAACCCCGTGTAGCCCAGTACCGCCAGGTTCGTCTCGAACTGCCGGACGTCCGCGCCCCGGAACTCGAGCGGCACCTCGGGTGACGACGTTCCCGCGCGATCCGCGTCACTCCCGCCCTCGGCGCTTCCCGGCGCCGGTGAGCCCGAGGTCTTCGGGGACGTACTTGCCTCCCCCCGCTCCTCCGGTTCCTTCCCCTCCTCCGGTCCCTTCCCCTCCTCCGGTTCGTCGTCCTCCTGGGCCGTGAGAGCCAGGTCCCGGTACATCGGGAGGCTTCCGTACAGCAGGATCACCGGCCGGTCGTCGACCCGGAGCAGCTCCCCGCCGCGCTCGACGACGGCTCCCGACTCGGGCAACCAGGTCACGGTGCCCTGCGCCCTGACCGGCAGCGGAAGCTCCGCCCCGTACCCCAACTGTCCGTCCACCGCCGTACGTTCGGTCAGCGTCGCCCGCGTCACCGAGACGATCGAACCGGACCGGGGCGGCGCGCTCGGGCCTTCGTCGCCGCCACCGCCGAGCTCCAGGGTGCCGACCGCGGCGACCGCGGCCACCAGGACCACGGCCGAGGCGATCAGTGCCGTACGGCGGCCGCGCCTGCCGGGCGGCGGTATCCGCGGCGCTTCCCGCGCCGCCCCCCGTACAGCCGCAGCCCCACTCGTCTCCCTCTCCCTCTCCCTCTCCGTCTCCCGCTCCGTCATCGTCAGCCCTTGGCCGGCGGCGGGTCGGTGGGCTCGCCGATGATCGGGCCGCAGACGCGGGCGGCCCGCTCGGCCCCGGCCGAGCTCTGGTCCCACGACGGCCCGTCGGCATCGCCGCCCGCGTTGCCGTCCTGGCCGTCAGGGCCCGGGTCGGGGAAGTCGGGGGCGCCGTTCTTCCGCATGCAGTCGGCGTAGTCGTGCCGGGCCTTGATCTCCTCGGGTGTGAGGGGGTTGAGGGAGCTCTCCAGGTCCTCGGGAAGGGGCGGGTCGACGGGCGCGCACGTCTCGCTCGCCGTCAGGAACTTCGGGTCCTTCTTCATGCCGCGCACGGCGTCGCCCCCGCCGAAGTCGATCCGGCCCTTCTCGTCGGGGTCGTTGAGCTGGATCCCGTTCTCCCGCATGCAGGCCACCCAGGCGCGCTTGCCCTCGACGTACGCGGCGAGGGCGTCCTTGCCGCCGCCCCCCGTCCCCGGCGTGCCCGCCGCACCCGTCGCGGTGGAGGTGCCGCCCCCCGCCGCCGTCGGGACCTTCGCGCCGTCGTCTTCGCCGCCGCAGCCGGTCAGCGCGAGCGCCATGACCGTGGCCGCGGCGGCCGTCAGCACCCGGCTCGTCCTCATCCGTTCCTCCCCTGCCCCCGTGTCCGCCGGCCGCGGGCGCGGCCGGCAGGCAGACCGTAGGACGGAGGTGATGAAGAACTGTTGAAGAACCTGTCACCCGGTCATGAGGGTGTCACCGCGTCAGGAGAGGTCCCGCAGCCGGCGGTCCATCGCCATCGACAGCTCCGCCTCCACCACGCTCTTGGCGAGGGGGCGCAGGCGCTGGATGTCCTTCTCCTCGGCGTGCTCGCGCAGCAGGTCGGTGAAGAGGCCCGCCAGCGCGTCCGCGTGTTCGCGGACCGCCCGGCCCGCCTCCAGGACGGCGGAGAGCGGGATGCCCTCCTTCACCAGGGCGGCGGAGACGTCGAGCAGCCGGCGGCTGATGTGGACGATGGTGTCGCCGTCGGTGGCGAGGTAGCCGAGGTCGAGGGCGGCCAGCAGGTTCTCGGGGGTGACCTCGCCCGCGAAGTAGTCGGCGAGCTCCTGCGGGGTGAGCCGGATCGGTTCCTCCTCGGTGGGTTCGCCGAGGCCGAGGACCTCGCTGACGTCCTTGCCGCTCTCGAAGGCGGTGTTGAGGTCGGCGATGCCGTTGAGGGTGTGACCGCGTTCGAGCAGGGCGGCGATCGTCCGCAGCTTCGCCAGGTGGTGGTCGTCGTACCAGGCGATGCGGCCCTCGCGGCGGGGCGGGGCGATCAGCCCGCGCTCGCGGTAGAAGCGCAGGGTGCGCACGGTGATGCCGGCCGCCGCGGCGAGTTCGTCCATGCGGTACTCGCGTACACCTGTCACGTCTTCCGATCGTTCTGCCACGCCCGCCAGCCTATGTTGTACCGCCGGTAACTTTCCCTTGCTCCACCCCTACCGCTCGGTATGCCGCTGCTCTACAGTCCCGACTGTGCCAGTGATTGCTGGCGGAATCTTGGTCGTAAGCACGGGCCGGGCGCACAGGAGGCGGCATGGCGAAGCACGAGCACGTACGAGTGGCGGTGATCGGATCGGGGTTCGGCGGTCTCGGGGCCGCCGTCCGGCTGCGCCGCGAGGGGATCACGGACTTCGTCGTCCTGGAGCGGGCCGACTCCGTGGGCGGCACCTGGCGGGACAACAGCTACCCGGGCTGCGCCTGCGACGTGCCCTCCCACCTCTACTCCTTCTCCTTCGCGCCCAACCCCGACTGGCCCCGCACCTTCTCCGGCCAGCGCCACATCCGCGCCTACCTGGAGCACGTCACCGACACCTTCCGGCTCCGCCCGCACCTGCGGCTGAACCACGAGGTGAAACTGATGCGCTGGGAGGCCGAGGAGCTCCGCTGGCACATCGAGACGAACCAGGGCTCCTTCACCGCCGATGTGATCGTCTCCGCGACCGGCCCGCTCTCCGACCCCAAGATCCCCGACATCCCCGGCCTGGCCGACTTCCCCGGGAAGGTCTTCCACTCCGCGCGCTGGGACCACGACTACGACCTCACCGGCAAGCGCGTCGCCATGGTCGGCACCGGCGCTTCCGCGATCCAGATCGTGCCCGCGATCCAGCCCCATGTCGGGAAGCTGACCCTCTTCCAGCGCACCCCGCCGTGGGTCATGCCGCGCATGGACCGCGCCATCACCGGCGCCGAGCGCTGGCTCCACCGCACGATCCCCTTCACCGGCACCGCACGCCGGGGACTGCTCTGGGGCATCCGTGAGCTGCAGGTCAGCGCGTTCACCAAGCGTCCGGGCGAGCTGGGGCTCGTCGAGTCGCTCGCCAAGGCCAACATGGCCAAGGCGATCAAGGACCCGGCGCTGCGGGCCAAGCTGACCCCCTCGTACCGCATCGGCTGCAAGCGCATCCTGCTGTCGAACGCCTACTATCCGGCGCTCGCCCAGCCCAACGTGGACGTCGTCGCCTCCGGACTGCGCGAGGTCCGGGGCTCCACCGTCGTCGCGGCCGACGGCACGGAGACCGAGGTCGACGCGATCGTCTTCGGTACGGGATTCCATGTGACCGACATGCCGATCGCCGAACGCGTCGTCGGCGCGGACGGCTCCACGCTCGCCGACGCGTGGAAGGACGGGGTGCAGTCGCTGCGCGGCGCGACCGTCGACGGCTTCCCCAACTGGATGACGATCATCGGGCCCAACACGGGGCTCGGGAACTCCTCCATGATCCTGATGATCGAGTCCCAGCTGAACTACATGGCGGACTACCTGCGCCAGCTGAACGTCCTCGGCGGACGCGCGGCCCTCGCCGCCCGGCCGTCCGCCGTCGGCGCCTGGAACCGCGGGGTGCAGGCCCGGATGGAACGGACGGTGTGGAAGGCGGGCGGCTGCGACAGCTGGTACCTCGACGCCAACGGCCGCAACACCACGCTGTGGCCGGGGACGACGTCCGAGTTCCGGCGCGAGACGCGGCGGGTGGACCTGTCGGAGTACGAGGTGCTGCGCCCGGCCGCCGAGAGCGTGCCCGAGCCGTCGACGCGCACGGCGCGCACGAAGGAGACCGTGAAGTGAGCCGCCTCTCCTCCGGGGCCCGGACGCACGCGCGTACGACGGCACTCCCGCACCAGAAGTCGCACCCGCACCCCCCTCGGTCCCAGGAGCCCCTTCCGCATCCGCGTGAGCTGATCGCCGTCTCCGCCGACGGCGCCCGTATCCACATCGAGGTGTACGGGCCCGAGGACGCCCCGCCCGTGGTCCTGGCCCACGGCTGGACCTGCTCCATCGCCTTCTGGGCCGAGCAGATCCGCGACCTCGCCCACGACCACCGGGTCATCGCCTACGACCAGCGCGGCCACGGCCGCACCCCCGCCCCGGCCGGCCCCTCCGGCCACTCCACGCGGGCGCTCGCCGACGACCTCGAAGCGGTCCTCGCCGCCACTCTCGCCCCCGGCGAGAAGGCGGTCCTGGCCGGGCACTCCATGGGCGGGATGACGCTCATGGCCGCGGCCGCGCGGTCCGCCTTCCGGGAGCACGCCGCCGCCGCGCTCCTCTGCTCCACGGGCCCGTCCCGGCTCACGGCCGAATCCCTCGTCGTACCGCTGCGACCGGGCAGCCTGCGGACCCGGCTGACCGGGGTGATCCTGGGGGCGAGGGCGCCGCTCGGACCGGTCACGGCGGTGTCGAAGAAGATCCTCAAGTACGCCACGATGGGCCCGGGTTCGGCGCCCGAGCGGGTCGACGCCTGCGCCCGGATCGTGCACGCCTGCCCGCGCGCCTCGCGGGTGGCCTGGTCGCAAGTGCTCGCGGAGCTCGACCTCGAAGCGGGCGTACGGGAGTTGGACCTGCCCGTGGCCGTGCTCGTCGGCACGGCCGACCGGCTCACCCCGCCCGTGCACTCCCGCGCCCTGGTCGCCGCGCTACCGCGGTGCGTGGGGTTCGACGAACTGGCGGGGATGGGGCACATGACGCCGGTGGAGGCCCCGGAGGCCGTCACCGCGCGCATCCGGGAGCTCGTGACCACCTACGTCCAGCAGCAGACGCAGCAGAAGCAGGAGGAGGACGCATGAGCAGGGTCAGCCTGGAGGGACAGGTCGCGGTCGTCACCGGAGCGGCCCGCGGTGTCGGTGAACTCCTCGCCCGCAAGCTCTCCGCGCGCGGCGCGAAGATCGCGCTGGTCGGTCTGGAGCCGGAGGAGCTGAAGCAGGTCGCCGCCCGGCTGCACACCGAGGCCGACTGGTGGCACGCGGACGTCACCGACCACGAGGCGATGTCCCGGGTGGCGGCCGAGGTCAAGGAGCGCTTCGGCAAGGTCGACATCGTGGTCGCCAACGCGGGTGTCGCGGCGGGCGGTCCGTTCGTGGACTCCGACCCGGTCGCCTGGCGGCGGGTCATCGAGGTCAACCTGATCGGCGGGGCGGTGACCGGACGGGCGTTCCTGCCCGTCCTGATGGAGTCCCGCGGCTACTTCCTCCAGATCGCCTCGCTCGCGGCCATCACGCCGGCGCCGATGATGACGGCGTACTGCGCCTCGAAGTCGGGCGTCGAGGCCTTCGCGCACAGCCTGCGGGCGGAGGTCGGCTACAAGGGGGTGAGGGTCGGCGTCGGCTACCTGTCGTGGACCGACACCGACATGGTCCGGGGCGCGGACCAGGACGACGTGATGAAGGAGCTGCGGCAGCGGCTGCCCTGGCCCTCCAATCGGACGTATCCACTGGGCCCGGCCGTGGACCGGATCGTGGCGGGCATCGAGCGGCGATCGGCCCATGTGTACGCCCAATGGTGGCTGCGCGGGATGCAGTCGATCCGCGGCTACCTGCCGGGGATCATCGCGACCGTCGGCCAGCGGGAGATGAAGCGCTTCGAGCCGCGCCTCGCCAGTGTCGCCAAGGGGCTCGTGGGCGCCGGAGGGGCGGCGGACGAGCGGGCGCGTACGGAGAGTATCTGATCGAAATGCGCGGAATGTTCCGCCGTGCCACGCTGGTCGAGGTCCACGGGGCGAGCCCGCCCCGTTCCCCTCACACCCGTCTAGGAGTGAACCTTCATGGGCATGCAAGACCAGTTCAAGGACAAGGCGAAGCAGGCTGCCGAGCAGGCGAGGCAGAAGGTCGGCAACGCGCGGGACGAAGCCTCCGAGCGCGCCTCCCAGGCCAAGGGCCGCCCCTCCGAGGAGGAGCAGCGCCGGGCCCGCCAGGAGGCCCAGGAGCGTCTCGACCGGGACTACGACGCCTGACGTCTGTCCTCTGAGCAGGCGCACCCGGGACGCCGGGTGCGCCTTCTCGCTGTCCGGGGGCTTGTGCCGGTGAGGGGAAGGGCGTCCCCGAAGATCGAAATCCCTGCGCGCCGGGGTGGTCGATTGCGTACGGTGCGGACCATGCCTGAACTGCAGTCGCTGCGCGCCGAGCACGCCCCCGCCCTCCTCGCCTTCGAGCGGGAGAACCGGGGATACTTCGCCGCCTCCGTCCCCGACCGCGGGGACGCCTACTTCGAAGAGTTCGCGGCGCGGCATCAGGCGCTGCTGGACGAGCAGGAGACCGGGGCCGTCCTGTTCCACGTGCTCGTCGGGGACGGTGGGGAGATACTCGGGCGGTTCAACCTCGTCGACGTGGCGGACGGGGCCGCGGAGCTGGGGTACCGGGTCGCCGAGAAGGCGGCCGGGCGAGGGGTGGCCACGGGTGCGGTGCGGGAGCTGTGCCGGCTGGCCCGGGAGGTGTACGGGCTGAGCCGGCTGACCGCCGCCACGACCCTCGACAACGACGGGTCGAGGGCCGTGCTCGGGCGGGTCGGGTTCGGGGTCGTCGGAAGCGTGACCCTCGACGGCCGGCCCGGGGCGTCCTACGAGTTGGACCTCGGCGGCAGCTTCGGGCGGGAGCGGTCCGGGACGTCGTCGTAGCCGGGCGGGGCCGCCGCCGGGGTCTCCCCCAGCAGGGACAGGGCCACCTCGACCGCGTCGTCGAGCTGGGCGTGCCGGCCCTCCGCCCAGTCCAGCGGCGTGCGCTGGATCGCCAGGTCCGGTTCCACGCCGTGGTTCTCGATCGACCAGCCGTACTCCGGGAACCACGCCGCGTTCATCGGCACCGTGATCTGGGTGCCGTCGCCCAGCCGGTGGCGGCCCGTCATGCCGACGACGCCGCCCCAGGTCCGCTGCCCGACCACCGGCCCGAGGCCCAGCAGCTTGAACGCGGCCGTGATCATGTCGCCGTCGGACGAGGTGGCCTCGTCGGCGAGGGCGACGACCGGACCGCGCGGGGCGTTCGAGGCGTACGACACCGGCTGGGCGTTGCGCGTGAGGTCCCAGCCGAGGATCTTGCGCGTGAGCTTCTCCACCACCAGCTCGCTGATGTGACCGCCCGCGTTGCCACGCACGTCCACGATCAGGGCAGGCCGGGAGACCTCCATCCGCAGGTCCCGGTTGAACTGGGCCCAGCCCGAGCCGCCCATGTCGGGGATGTGCAGGTAGCCGCACTTGCCGCCGCTGACCTCCCGCACCACCGCACGCCGCTTGGCCACCCAGTCCTGGTAGCGCAGCGGCCGCTCGTCGATCAGCGGCACGATCGCGACCCGGCGCGCTCGGCCCTCGCCCTCCGCCGGCCTGAAGGTCAGCTCGACCGTCGTACCGCCGGAGGAGGCCAGCAGCGGGTACGGGCCCGTGACCGGGTCCACCGGGCGGCCGTCCACGTGCGTGAGGATCGCGCCCTCGCGGATGCCGGTGCCCGCGAGCGGAGAGCGCGCCTTGGAGTCGGAGGAGTCGCCGGGCAGGATCCGCTTGACCATCCAGCCGCCGTCCCGCGGGACGAGGTTGGCGCCCAGCAGGCCCATCGGCCGCTGGTAGTGCGGCGGACCCTCGTTGCGGCGGGCGGGTGAGACGTAGGCGTGCGAGGTGCCCAGCTCGCCCATGACCTCGCGCAGCAGATCGGCGAACTCGTCCGGTGAGGCGACCCGGTCGACCAGCGGGCGGTACTGGTCGAGGACGGCCGGCCAGTCCACCCCGCACATGTTCGGGTCCCAGAAGTAGGCGCGGACGATCCGGCCCGCCTCCTCGAAGGCCCCGCGCCACTCCGCCTCCGGGTCGACCTCGTGCAGGATCCGCCGCAGGTCCATGTAGACGGTCGAGTCGCCGTCCCCGGGCTCGGTCGCCGGCACCGCCCGCAGGTCGCCCTCGTCGACCACCACGAGCCGCGACCCGTCGCCGCTGACCGCGAACCAGTCGAGGTGGCCGACGAGTTCGGTCTTACGGGCCTTGGTGATGTTGAAGTGCTCCAGGGTGGGCCGGCCCGTGGTGTCGGCCGGGTTGGCGAAGGTCTCGCCCAGCGCGCCGGAGATCGGCCAGCGCAGCCAGACGAGCCCGCCGCCGCTGACCGGGTGCAGCGCCGAGTACTTGGAGGCGGCGACCGGGAACGGGGTGACCCGGTCCCCGAGCCCTTCCACCTCGACGATCGTGGTGCCCTCCCCGCCCTCGGTGTCGCTCTCGGCCGGATCGAGACCGCCCGCCGCCGGACGCCCGTCCGGGAGCAGGGCGAACGGCGAGGGGGTCGCGGACGACAGAGGTACGAGGTAGGGGCGGCAGCCCAGCGGGAACGACAGGTCGCCGGTGTGCACGTCGTACACCGGGTCGAAGCCCCGCCAGGAGAGGAAGGCGAGGTAGCGGCCGTCGCTGGTGAAGACCGGGTTCTCGTCCTCGAAGCGGCCGTTGGTGACGTCGACGATCGTCCGGGCGCCCGGCCCGGAGATCCGGGCCATCTTGATCTGGCGCAGCGAGCGCCCGATGCCGGGGTGCGACCAGGTCAGCCAGGCGCCGTCGGGGGAGAAGGCGAGGTCGCGCACCGGTCCGTTGACCGACCGGATCACCTCGGTGACCTCGCCCCCGCTGCCCTCGTCGGCCTCGCTCCCGGCTTCTTCCGCCGCCGCGGCCCCGGCCGTGTCGTCGGGCACGGTGATGAGGAGGAGACGGCCGTCGTTGGAGGCGATGGCGAGGCGTTCGCCGTCCGGGTCGGAGACCATCTCCTCCACCCGGCCCAGTGCTCCGGAGGCCAGCCGGCGCGGCTCGCGGTCGCCACTGGCCCGTGGCAGGTACGCGACCTCGATCGCGTCCTCGCCCTCGGCGTCGGTGACGTACGCGATCTGGTCACCGCTGCCGAGCATCTCCGGCAGCCGCACCCGTACGCCCGGGGTGTCCGTGATCGTGCGGGCAGGCCCGTCGCGGTGGGTGAGCCAGTACAGGCTGCCGCGCACCGAGACGGCGCTCGCCCGCCCGGTCTCGTCGACCGAGAGGGCGTCCACGTGGTTGGCGGCCGGGACCTGGTAGCGGCGCCGGCCCGCGCGCGGGCCGCCGAGCCGTACCTCCAGCTTGCGCGGCGCGGAGTCGGGCACGGTCAGGTCGTCGACGATCCACAGGTCGCCGGCGCACTGGTAGACCACCCGCCGCCCGTCGCTCGACGCGTGCCGTGCGTAGAAGGCGTCGTGGTCGGTGTGCCGGCGCAGGTCCGTGCCGTCGGGCAGGCAGGAGTACAGGTTGCCGATGCCCTCGTGGTCGGAGAGGAAGGCGATCCGGCCGGAGACGAACATCGGGCAGTCGAGATGGCCGTCCACGTCCGGCAGCAACTGTTCCCCGTGCAGCCACAGCCGCCCCGTGGCGCCGCCCCGGTACCGCTTCCAGGCGGCCGGCTCGTGCGGCGGTTTGCCCGTGAGGAGGAGCGTGCGGCGCTCTCCGTCGAGGTCGGCCACGGAGATGTCGGAGACCGGTCCCCAGGGCATCCGGCCGCCGGGTGAGCCGTCGGTGGGGACGGTGTAGGCCCAGGAGAAGTACGAGAAGGGCTGGCCGTGCGAGGAGACGGCGAGGATGTCGCCGTCCGGGGACCAGGAACAGACCCGGGTGTCCGTCGAACCCCAGTAGGTCAGCCGCCGGGCGGGCCCGCCCTCGACCGGCGCGAGATGGATCTCGGGGTCGAGGCTGCGCCAGCTCGTGTAGGCGAGATGGCGCCCGTCGGGCGAGAAACGCGGGTGGCCGACCCGGGTCCGGTCGACGGTCACCCGCCAGGCCCGGCCGGGTGGGTGTCCCTCCGGCACGAGGGGTGCGACCCAGAGGTCGTCCTCGGCCGCGAAGCACAGCAGATCGTCGTGGAGGTGCGGGAAGCGGAGATACGCGGCGTCGTCACTCACCTCCTCATGCTTTCCGCGCGGAGGAGGCCCGGCAACTCGTACGGGTGTACCAGGGTGTGGGCCACGACACGTACGAAACGGTTTCGTTTCGCTGGGCACCGGGGTACCTTCGTACTGTACGAAACCGTTTCGTTCGCGATGGAGACCGGACATGGCACGCAGCAGACTCACCCCCGAGCGTGAGTCCGAGCTGTACGAAGCCGTGCTCGACCTCCTGCGCGAGGTCGGCTACGACGGCCTCACCATGGACGCCGTCGCCGCCCGCACCCGCTCCAGCAAGGCCACCCTCTACCGCCAGTGGGGGAGCAAGCCCGAACTCGTCGCCAAGGCCCTGCGCCACAACAAGCCCGTCGGTTTCTCCGAGATCGACACCGGCTCGTTGCGCGGCGACTTCCGGGCGATGCTGGAGCAGACCGACGACTGCCAGATGGAGAAGGACTCCGCGCTGATGCGGGGTCTGGCCCATGCCGTCCACGACAACCCCGACCTGCTCCAGGCGCTCCGCGAGCTGCTCATCGCACCCGAGATGACCGGTTTCGACGAAGTGCTGGAGCGAGCGGTGGAACGGGGCGAGATCCGTGCCGACAACCCGGCACTGAGGCTCGTGCCCCACATGCTGATCGGAGCGTTCGTCGCCCGGCCGCTGATCGAGGATCAGCCGGTCGACCACGCCTTCATCAGCGCGTACGTCGACGCCGTCGTGCTCCCCTCACTCGGCGCCTGACAGCACTTCCGTAGTCCCCAGTACCTGACGTCGCACCGCTCACGCCGTCGGGCCGGCTCCCCATGCCCTGTCCCTCACGAATCGGGAGTACGCCCCCGTGGCCACGTTCCTCTACAAGCTGGGTCGCTCCGCCTTCCGGCGCCGACGGCTCGTCGCCCTCCTCTGGGTGGCGCTCCTCGCGCTCGCCGGAGTCGGCGCCGCCACCGCGCCCGCCGCGACCTCCAGCTCCTTCTCGATACCCGGCACGGAGGCCCAGAAGGCCTTCGACCTCCTCGAACAGCGCTTCCCCGGCGGCAACGCCGACGGGGCCACCGCCCGGGTCGTCTTCAAGGCCCCCGACGGCCAGAAGATGACCGACCCGGCCCACAAGGCCACGGTCCAGGACGTCGTCGGCGAGCTGAAGGCCGGTTCGGACCAGGTCGCCTCGGTCACCGACCCGTACACCGCCCAGGCGGTCTCGAAGGACGGTTCGACCGCCTACGTCTCCGTCAGCTACACGGTCTCCGGCATGGAGCTGAGCGACGCGACGCGCGAGGCCCTGAAGAAGACGGGGAACGACGCGCAGGGGAAGGGGCTGACCGTCGAGATCGGCGGTGACGCGCTCCAGACCGTCCCGGCGACCGGCGCGGGGGAGATCGTCGGCGTGATCATCGCCGGCATCGTGCTCGTCATCACCTTCGGTTCGCTGGTCGCGGCCGGACTCCCGCTGCTCACCGCCATCATCGGCGTCGGCATCGGCGTCTCCTCGATCACCGCGCTGGCCAGCGTCCTCGACCTCGGCTCCACCACCTCCACCCTCGCGATGATGATCGGCCTCGCGGTCGGCATCGACTACGCCCTCTTCATCGTCTCCCGCTACCGCGCGGAGGTCGCCGAGGGCCGTGAGGGCGAGGACGCCGCGGGCCGCGCGGTCGGCACGGCCGGCTCCGCCGTCGTCTTCGCCGGTCTGACCGTCGTCATCGCGCTGGTCGGCCTGGCCGTCGTCAACATCCCGATGCTGACGAAGATGGGCTTCGCCGCCGCCGGCACGGTCGTGATCGCCGTCCTGATCGCGCTCACCCTCATCCCGGCCCTGCTCGGGTTCGCGGGGCCGAAGGTCCTGGGCCGCAAGCAGCGCAAGGGCGCCCGTGAGGGCGACGCCAAGGGCGCCGTGGACCTGGCCGAGGCGGACGCCGAGCCCGGCACGAGCGCCGACGCCACGCCCAACATGGGCACCCGCTGGGCCCGGTTCGTGATCCGCCGCCCGGTGACGGTCCTGCTCGTCGGCGTCCTCGGCCTCGGCGCGATCGCCCTGCCCGCCGCCTCCCTGGAGATGGGTCTGCCCGACGACGGCTCCTCGCCCACCTCCACCAGCCAGCGGCGCGCCTACGACCTGCTGTCGGACGGGTTCGGCCCCGGGTTCAACGGGCCGCTGATGGTCGTCGTCGACGGGGACAAGGCCACCGCCGAGTCCACCGTCGAGAAGATCAAGGGCCTGGACGGGATCGTGGCGGTCACCCCGCCGACGCCGAACAAGGCCGGCGACACCTCGATGATCACGGTGATCCCGAAGGACCGCCCCTCCTCGGTGGAGACCGAGAACCTGGTCCACGACATCCGGGACGCGACCGGCGACAACGTCCTGGTCACCGGCGCCACCGCGATGAACGTCGACTTCTCGCAGAAGATGAACGACGCGCTCGTGCCCTATCTGGCCCTGGTCGTCGGGCTCGCCTTCCTGCTCCTCATGGTGGTCTTCCGCTCGATCCTGGTCCCGTTGAAGGCGGCCCTCGGCTTCCTGCTCTCGGTGGTCGCGGCCCTCGGCGCGGTCGTCGCGGTCTTCCAGTGGGGCTGGCTCGGCTCCCTCTTCGGCGTCGAGCAGACCGGCCCGATCATGTCGATGATGCCGATCTTCATGGTCGGTGTGGTCTTCGGTCTCGCGATGGACTACGAGGTCTTCCTCGTGACCCGGATGCGCGAGGCGTACGTCCACGGCGAGCGGCCCGGCGAGACGATCGTGACCGGCTTCCGGCACAGCGCCCGGGTGGTCACCGCCGCCGCGGTGATCATGATCGCGGTCTTCTCCGGGTTCATCGGCATGGACGACCAGATGATCAAGATGATCGGCTTCGGTCTCGCCGTGGCCGTCCTCTTCGACGCCTTCGTGGTCCGGATGGCGATCGTCCCGGCCGTGCTCGCGCTGCTCGGACACAAGGCGTGGTGGCTGCCGAAGTGGCTGGACAAGGCGCTGCCGAACGTCGACGTCGAGGGCGAGGCCCTGGCCGCGCAGGACGCGGAGGACGGGAACGGCCCGCACGACCCGCGGCGCGAGCTGGTGCGGGTCTGAGCCTGAGCCCCGGGGCGGCCTCTTGAGCGGAGGGCTACGCCCCGGATCGCGCCGGACCCGTGGGGACGGGGAGCCGACGCGGCCCTACGCCGTCATCGTGTCGACGAACTCGACGCGGTGACGGCGTAGGTGTGTCTGAGGAAGCGGAGGAGGGCCGTGGAGTCGAACTGGACGACCGCCACCCCGTCCGTCGTGTGGAACTCGACGATCGTCTGCACCCGCCCGCACGGCCAGATCCCGATGTCCCCGCGACGGGCGGGGGCCCGCATCCCGGTCTCGAGCAGGGCGCGGGGGAAGGACCACTCGATGTTGCCGGGGAAGGCGAAGCGCACGGTGGCGGGGCTCGCCCCGGGGTCGAAGCGCAGGGCGACGGGGACGGGGCGGGAGAGCGGGGCGTCGGTGATGATCCGGCCTCGGGCGTGATCCTCGACGGGACGGCCTTCGGCATCGTGATCCAGGGCTGGGGACATCAGCCGACTCCTCACGTTCGTCGCACTTATTCACCAATGTCCCATATATCCGGTGTGTGCGCGGTGCGGTGCTGTGACCTGTGCGCTCTTGCAAGCCCTTTGCAGGTAGCGCCTATCATCAGTGCCGTGCATGTACCCGACGGATTCATCAACGCCCCCATATCGGCCGCGGCAGGCGTCGCCGCCGTCGGCGCCGTCGCCGTCAGCCTCCGCGGCGCCCGGCGCGAGCTGGACGAGCGGGCGGCACCGCTCGCCGGTCTCGTCGCCGCCTTCATCTTCGCCGTGCAGATGCTGAACTTCCCGGTCGGCGCCGGGACCAGCGGACACCTGCTGGGCGGCGCGCTCGCGGCGATCCTCGTCGGGCCGTACACCGGTGTGCTCTGCATCGCGGTCGTCCTGCTCATGCAGGGCATCCTCTTCGCGGACGGCGGACTCACCGCGCTCGGCGTGAACATCACCGTCATGGGCGTCGTCACGGTCGTCGTCGCGTACGTGCTCTTCCGCGGCCTCGTCCTGGTCCTGCCGCGCACCCGCCGCTCGGTGACCGTCGCCTCCTTCGTCGCCGCGCTCGTCTCCGTGCCCGCCGCGGCCGCCGCCTTCACCCTCGTCTACGCGATCGGCGGCACCACCGACGTACCGCTCGGCAAGGTGCTCACCGCGATGGTCGGCGTCCACACGCTGATCGGCATCGGCGAGGCCGTCATCACCATGCTGACCGTCGGCGCGGTCGTCGCCGTACGGCCCGACCTCGTCCACGGAGCCCGTGGCCTGAGCTCCCCGCTCAAGCTGCGCGTGAACGGCGAACTGGTCGACGCGGCACCGGCGCCGACGGCGGCCCCCGCCGCGGGCTCCCCGAAGAAGGTCTGGATCGGCGGCCTCGTCGCCGCCCTCGTCCTGGCCGGCTTCGTCTCCTTCTACGCCTCCGCCAGCCCCGACGGCCTGGAGAAGGTCGCCGCCGACAAGGGCATCGACAAGAACGTCGAAGAGCACGCTGCCGCCGGTTCCCCGCTCGCCGACTACGGCGTCGAGGGTGTCGATACGGCCCGGCTCTCCGGTGGCCTGGCGGGCGTGATCGGCGTGGGCGCGACCCTCGGCGTCGGCACCGGTGCCTTCTGGGTGATCCGCCGCCGACGGACGGCCTCGGCCGCCGGCTCCACCACGGGACCCGCATCCGCCTCGCCCGGGGCGCGGGTCTGACATGGGCGCGGGGCACGCGCACACGCTGTACCGGCGGGGGGACTCGCCGGTCCACGCCCTGCCCCCGCACACCAAACTCGCCGCCGTGCTCGCCTTCGTCGTGGTCGTCGTCTCCACGCCCCGCGAGGCGGTCTGGGCCTTCGCCCTCTACGCCGTCCTGCTCGCGGGCGTGGCGGCGGCGGCCCGCGTCCCGGCCGGATTCCTGCTGCGGCGGCTGCTGATCGAGATCCCGTTCGTGGCCTTCGCCTTCCTGATGCCCTTCGTGGTCCCGGGCGAACAGACCGAGATCCTCGGGGTGTCCGTGAGTGTCCCCGGCCTGTGGGGCGCCTGGAACGTCCTCGCCAAGGGCACCCTCGGCGTCGCCGCCTCCGTGCTGCTCGCCTCCACCACCGAACTGCGCGCGCTGCTCCTCGGCCTCCAGCGGCTGAAGCTCCCGCCCCTCCTCGTACAGATCGCCTCCTTCATGATCCGGTACGGCGACGTCATCACCGACGAGATGCGCCGGATGTCCGTCGCCCGCCGCTCGCGCGGCTTCGAGGCCAAGGGGATCCGTCACTGGGGCGTCCTCGCCAAGTCCGCCGGCGCGCTCTTCATCCGCTCCTACGAGCGGGGCGAGCGCGTGCACCTCGCGATGGTCAGCCGGGGCTACGCGGGCTCGATGCCGGTCATCGACGAGGCGACCGCCACCCGCGCCCAGTGGCTCCGGGCCGCCTCACTGCCGCTCACCGCCCTCCTGATCTGCCTCCTCGGATGGACGACGTCATGACCGCTCCGACCCCCGCCTTCGTGCCCTCCCTCGAGGTACGCGGCCTCGCGTACGCCTACCCCGACGGCCACCAGGCCCTCTTCGGCGTCGACCTGACCGTCGAGCGCGGCGAGCGGGTCGCGCTGCTCGGACCGAACGGCGCCGGCAAGACCACGCTCGTCCTCCACCTCAACGGCATCCTCACCGGCGGCGCCGGCACGGTCTCCGTCGCCGGGCTGCCCGTCGAGAAGCGGAACCTGGCCGAGATCCGGCGCCGGGTCGGCATCGTCTTCCAGGACCCGGACGACCAGCTGTTCATGCCCACCGTCCGCGAGGACGTCGCCTTCGGCCCGGCCTCGGCCGGGCTGCGCGGGCCGGAGCTGGAGGCCGTGGTGGAGAAGGCCCTCGCCCGCGTCGGCATGGCGGAGTACGCGGACCGGCCGCCGCACCACCTGTCGTTCGGGCAGCGACGGCGCGTGGCCGTGGCGACCGTCCTCGCGATGGAGCCGGAGATCCTCGTCCTCGACGAGCCCTCCTCCAACCTCGACCCCGCCTCGCGCCGTGAGCTCGCGGACGTCCTGCGCTCCCTGGACGTCACCGTCCTGATGGTCACCCACGACCTGCCGTACGCACTGGAGCTCTGCCCGCGCTCGGTCATCCTCAGCGAAGGCGTGATCACCGGCGACGGGCCCACGGCGGACGTCCTCGCCGACGAGGAGCTGATGGCCCGCAACCGTCTGGAACTGCCGTACGGCTTCGTCCCCCGCCCGGTCGTCTGACCCCCGGAATCGGGGGCCCCGGGCCGACGTTGCACCATGGGATCGCGACGCGTCCGTCCGTACGAGCGCGTACGAGCGAGAAGGAGTGGGGAACGTGGACGTCCGGGGCACGGTGGCGGCGGGATTCGAGCCGGTCAGGGACGCGTTCCTGCGCAACTTCGAGCACCGGGGCGAGCGGGGCGCGGCGGTCGCCGTCTACCGCGACGGCGTGAAGGTCGTCGACCTGTGGGCCGGGACCCGGGACGCTCACGGCGGGGAAGGTGCCCGGGACACCCCCTGGGCCGTGGACACCGCCCAGGTCGTCCGCTCGGCCACCAAGGGCGTCGCGGCGGCCGTGCCGCTGCTGCTGCACCAGCGCGGGCAGCTCGACCTGGACGCCCCGGTGGGCACGTACTGGCCGGAGTTCAAGGCGGCGGGCAAGGACCGCGTCACCGTACGGCAGTTGCTCGCGCACCGGGCCGGCGTGCCGGTCCTGGACCGGCCGCTGACCCTCACGGAGGCCGTCGACCTGGAGACGGCGACCGCGGCGATCGCCGCGCAGGCGCCCGTCTGGGAGCCGGGCACCGCGCACGGCTACCACGCCCACACCTTCAGCTGGCTGCTCGGCGGGCTGGTGCACCGCGTCACCGGCCGCACGATCGGCCGATGGGTCGCCGAGGAGATCGCCCGCCCGCTCGGCCTCGACCTCTGGATCGGCCTGCCGGCCGAGGAGGCCCACCGGGCCGGCCGCCTCGGCCCGGTCGAGGAGATCGAGCCGCCCGGCGGCGGGGCCCTGAAGCTGCGCCCCAAGCGCTCGGTGACGGAGGCATACCGCGACCCCGAGTCGCTCACGCGGCGCGCGTTCGGGGCGATCGACCCGCAGCCCGACGAGAACGACCCGCTGTACCGGGCGGCCGAACTCCCCGGCTCGGCCGGTGTCTCCACCGCCCGCGCTCTGGCCCGCTTCTACGCCGCCACCCTCGGCCCGGTCGACGGCGGCGCCCGCCTCTTCGCCCCGGCCACCCTGACCCTCGCCCGCACCGAGGAATCCGCGGGCCCCGACCGCGTCCTGATCGTCGGCACCCGCTTCGGCCTGGGCCACATGCTGCACGGCCCGGCCTCCCCGCTCCTCGGCCCCACCTCCTTCGGCCACCCCGGCCGCGGCGGCTCCCTGGGCTTCGCGGACGCGGAGTCGGGCATCGCCCTCGGCTACGTCACGAACGGCATGCGCAAGACGGTGACGGCGGACCCGCGCGCGCAGGCGCTGGTGCGGGCGGTGCGGTCCAGCATCGGGGGCTGAGGCACGCGGGCGCTGCTCGCCGGCCCGGGGGCTGGGCGCGGGCGAGTGCGGAATCGGCGGGCCGGGGGTCTGCAGCCCCCCGGCGGGCTCGCCCGCTCACGGCTCCCGCTCACGGCTCACGGCTCCCGCTCCCGGCTCGCGGCTCAGAACCCACTGCTCACGGCTCAGCCGCCTCCCGCTCACCGTTTCCGGCTCGCCCTCCCGGCTTCGCCCCCTCCGGTTCGCGCTCCGGTTCGCGCTCCGGTTCGTGCTTCGGTTCGCGCTCCGGTTCAGCTCAGCCGGGTATCGGCGTAGACGACCATCGCGTCACGCTGATAGTCGGCCAGGCCGACGGCGATGCTGTCGAAGTTCGCGCGGAAGCGCGGGTCGTCGACGTACGTCTGGGCCAGGCCCTTGTACGCCTCCGCCGTCGGGGTCCAGATGCGGCAGACGGTCCGGTAGTGGGCGTCCACCTCGGTCTGGACCGTGTCGGAGGTGACCGGGGTGCCGGACGCCATCAGCTCCGCGAAGCGGATCATCTGCGCCGTCGCCTCCCGCTGCCACCGCTCCTGGTCCTCCGCGGTCATCGATCCGACGGCCGCGCGGGACTCCTCCCACGCCTCCGGCCACCGCTCGCGCACCTCGTCGTCGATCTCCGGGGAGGGCGCGAAGCCCTCGAAGAGGTTCTCCGGCCTGTTGATCTTCGTCATCGTGTGATCGTCCTCGTCTTCCTCCAGTTCGGCGATGGTCCGCCCGACCGTCCGGGCCAGCGTGTCCAGCCGCTCCCGCTCCCCGAGCAGCCGCGCATGGTGCTCGCGCAGCACGGCCACCCGGTCGACCTGGCTGTCCAGGACCGCCCGGATCTCGCGCAGTCCCAGGTCCAGCTCACGCATCAGCAGGATCTGCTGCAGGCGCAGCAGATCGGCCTCCTCGTAGTAGCGGTGCCCGTTGCTCCCGGTCCACGCGGGCGGCAGCAGCCCGATCTCGTCGTAGTGCCGCAGCGTCCGCGAGGTCACCCCGGACATCCGGGCCACCTCAGCGATCGACCAGGCCATGGCAGGGCCTCCCTCGCCGGGCCGGTCTCTCCGGCCCCACACACGACCGTAGGAGTTGACGCGGCGGCAACCGCAAGTCGGATGTCGGTGCGCCGTGACATCGTGGATTCATGACCATCGAGGTGCGTCCGGCTTCCGTCTTCGAGGATGTCCGCGCCGTGCTGGGCCCGAAGTCACCGGACGCCAGCGTCTGCTGGTGCCTGAGCTACCGGATCCCGTCCGCGCTCAACAACGAGCTCCGCGGACCGGCGCGCGGCGAGTACGTCGCCGAGCTGTGCCGTCGCGGACCGCCACCCGGGGTGATCGCCTACGACGGGGACGAGCCGGTGGGCTGGGCCGCCGTGGCACCGCGTGCGGACACCTCCTTCGCGCGCAGCCGGAAGATCCCGTACGTCGACGACCTGCCGGTCTGGTCGCTGTGGTGCGTCCGGGTGCGCCCCGGCCACCGCAAGCGCGGCGTCTCCCATGCCCTCATCGCCGGCGCGGTCGAGTTCGCGCGCGCCCAGGGCGCCCCGGCGGTCGAGGCGTACCCTCTCGACAACGGGGAGGCGAAGGTCGACCTGACGATGGCGTACGCCGGACTCCGCGGGAACTTCGAACGGGCCGGCTTCGTCCACGCCGCCGACACCACCTCCGTCCTGGCCGGCCACCCCCGGGTCGTGATGCGACTCGACCTGCGACAGCCGCGGTAGGGCAGGTGAGCCCCCTGGTGCGGGGCCCGGGGTCGGTGCTGTGATCGGGGGCATGGACAGATTCGAGGGGTACGCGGCACTGGTCACGGGCGCGGCGCGGGGGATCGGGGCCGCCAGTGCGCGCAGGCTGGCCGAGGAGGGGGCGCGGGTGCTCGTCGCCGATGTGGACGAGGAGGTCGCGCGGGAGACCGCCGACGCGCTGCCCGGGGCCCTGGCCGTGCGGTGCGACGTGGGGGACCCGGAGTCGGTGGCGGCGGCCGTCGCGTACGCGGCCGGGACGTTCGGCGGGCTCGACGTGCTCGTCAACAACGCCTTCGCCCGCGATCTGCCGGACGAGGACTCCTTCGAGGACGAGCGCGAGGACGGCTGGCGCAAGCAGCTCGACATCACGCTGATGGGCGCGATGCGCTGTGCCCGCGCCGCGCTGCCCCTGCTGGCGGAGGGCGGGCGCGGGGCGATCGTCAACATCGGGTCCGTCAACGCCGAGGCGTCCTTCGGCGGTCACGCCTACAGCGCCGCCAAGGCCGGCCTCGGCTCCCTGACCCGGACCCTCGCCGGCGCCGCCGCCCCGCGCGGGGTGCGCGTCAACCAGGTCAACCCCGGCACGATCGACACCCGCGCCTGGGCGACCCGGCAGGAGCGGCTCACCGCGCTCGCCGACCGCGTCTACCCCCTGGGCCGCGTCGGCACCCCGCAGGACGTGGCCGCCGCGGTCGCCTTCCTCGCCTCCTCGGACGCCGCCTGGATCACCGGCACGACGCTCCGGGTGGACGGCGGGCTGCTCGCCGTGAACACGCACTTCGCCGAGGTGCTGGGGGAGTGAGAACGGTCAACTCGCGTACAGCATCAGGCTGATGCCCACCACCATCAGTCCGGCCGCGGCCACCCTCGGCCCCCCGAAACGCTCCTTGAAGAAGAGCGCCCCGATCGCCGCGCCCACGATGATCGAGGACTCCCGCAGGGCGGCGACGGGCGCCAGCGCCGCCCTCGTCTGGGCCCAGAGGACCAGGGCGTACGCGGCGACCGACAGGGCGGCCCCGACCAGCCCCCGGACCGCGTGCGGGCGGAGCTGGTCGAGGAGGGCGGACCGGCGGGTCCAGAGCGCGTACGCCGGGATGGCCAGGCCCTCCAGGACCATCAGCCAGGCGAGGTAGCCGAGCGGGGTGCCCGAGGCGCGGACCCCGACGCCGTCGACGACGGTGTAGCCGGCGATCGCCAGGCCCGTCGCACCGGCCGCGAGCAGCGCCGGCCAGTCGGGGCGGTGGCCGGAGCCCCGGATTCCCCACAGCGCCAGGCCCGTCAGCCCCGCGCAGGCGAACGCGACCCCGGTGAGCTGCCGGCCGTCGGGGATCTCGTCGACGAAGACCGCCGCGAGCGCGGTCACGGCCAGCGGGGCCGTACCGCGTGCGATCGGATACATCTGCCCGAAGTCGCCGAGCGTGAACGACCGCATGAGCAGGGCGTAGTAGCCGATGTGGAGCACCGCCGAAGCGATCAGGTACGGCCACGCCCCGGCCGCCGGCAGGGGGACGAAGAGGGCGAGTGCCCCTCCGATCAGCGCCCCGCCACCGGAGATGAGCGTGAAGGAGAGCAGCTGGTCGCGGATCGCGTGAGCGATGGCGTTCCAACTGGCGTGCGTCACGGCGGCGATGAGCACCGCCACCGCGACCAGCGGCGTCACGGCGTGCGCTCGCGGAGGTCCACCCGCGCGCCGCCCGCGGGGGCGACCAGCGACCTGGGGTCCGGCGCGAACACCGTGGGGGATGCGCTCATGCCCCGCACGCCGGCCGTACGTCTACGGCGCACACGAGCCGTCAACCGGCCTTCAGCACGCTCGCCACGACCGGGCCCGCGGAGTCCCCGCCGTGCCCGCCCTCCTGGACGACGGCGGCGGCCGCGAGGTCGTCGGAGTAGCCGGCGAACCAGCTGTTGGAGGTCGCCTGACCACCGACCTCCGCCGAACCCGTCTTCGCGCCCTTGTCCCCGCCGACCGACGCCATCGCCCGCGCGCCGGTGCCCTCACCGGTCGCGGTGGCCCGCATCATGGCGCGCAGCTGACGGGCCACCGAGCCCGGCAGCGAGCGCGCGGCCTCGGCGAACGTGCGGCCGTCCAGCTCCTGGGAGACGAGGTACGGCTGCTTGAACGTTCCGTACTTCGCGGTGGCGGTGATCGAGGCGATGTTGAGCACGTTCATCTGCACCGTGCCCTGGCCGATGTACTGCTCCGCCGCCGCCCCCTGGGTCTCCTCGGGGATGCTTCCGTCGGAGGACGTGATGCCCGTCTTCCAGTCGAGGCCGATCCCGAAGACGTCCCGGGCCTCCTTGCCGAGGGCGGAGTCGTCGCCCACGTCGTCGATCTTCTTGATGAACGCGGTGTTGCAGGACTTGGCGAAGCTCCGCGAGAACGGGACGTTCCCCAGCGCGAAGCCGTCGAGGTTCCGGAAGGTCCGCCCGTGGTACATGGCGTTCGCCGGGCACTCCGCGGCCCGGTCCGCCCTGACCAGCCCCTTCTCGAGGAGCAGCGCCGCGGTGACGATCTTCAGGGTCGAGCCGGGGGCCTGCTTTCCCTCGAACGCCGTGTTGAAGCCCGCCGCCGGGTTGTTCGCGACCGCCCGCACCTCGCCCGTGGACGGCTTGACCGCCACGACCGACGCCCCGGGGTACCGCGTCACGGCCTGCTCGGCCGCCGCCTGGACCTTCGCGTCGATCGTCGTCCGCAGGAGTCCCGGCTTGCCCGCCACATGGGTCACCAGCGTGCTGTCGGCGACGCCCTCGGTGCCGGACTGGACGAAGGTCTCGATGCCCGGCTCCCCGCCGGTCTTCGTCCCGTACTTGGCACGCAACTGGTCCAGGACCGGCCCGAGTGACGGGTACTTCTCCTTCATCAGCTCGACACCCTTGCGGTCGACGGCCTTGACGGCCCCGGTCGTCGCCGGGCCGGTGCGCAGGGTCCCGTCCTTGGTCAGCTGAGGGTGGATGACGGCGGGCTTCCAGTCGACCAGCGGCCGCCCGGTGGTCAGCCCGCGCACCACGGTGAGTCGAGAGGAGTACGTCCAGGGCTTCGACTGCCCCTCGTACGTCACGGTGGCGTTCACGGTGAACGGCACCGTCGCGCCGACCGCCTTGCCGGGGGTGATCTCGGCCCGGGAGACCTTCGCCCCCTCACGGAAGTTGAGCACGGCCGGCCCTGCCTCGACGGGGTTGTTCGTCGACTGGGCGGCCCGATCGGACTCACCGGCGGCCCAGGCGGCCAGGAACTCCTTGGCTGCGCTCTCGATCTCGTCCCCCGTGACGGGCCCGGACCGTCTCTCCTCGCTCCCGGAGGACCGGGTACCGACGCCGGAGCCGCCGTTGATCCCCTGCCAGAGGTTGTAGCCGCCGTACCCGACGCCGCTCGCGACGACGACGAAGACGCCCCCGACCACCGCGACCTTCACACCACTGCGCATCTCCGTGGTCCCCTCCCCAGAAGCCCCACAAGTTCACTCAGTCAACCAGTGTCACACGCACGTGTCGACCCGTTTCGGGGCTGCGCACCGGGTCCACGGGGATCGTCGTGAGGGTCGGCCGGGTGTCCGCGGCCGGGTCGCCCACCCGGACAGGCCCACCGATAATTGGCGGTATGACCGAGAAAACCGCAAAAGCGCACGGACCGTCCAAGGTGACGGTCAAAGGGCGGGACATGCGCCTGCGCACCATCGGCTTCATCGTTCTGGCCGGCCTGGCCATCTGGTTCATCGCGGCCAACACCGGATCCGTCACCATCAAGCTCTGGGTCCCCACCGTGACGCTCCCCCTGTGGATCGTCCTGACGGTCACCCTGCTCGTCGGGCTTCTCCTCGGACTGATCATCGCCCACCGCCGCGCCGCCCGGCGATAGCCGTCCCCCGTGAGCCGAGAGGGCACGGCCGACGGCCGCGCCCTCTCGCCGCGAATCCCCGGCTAGACCCAGGTGTCCAGCCACATCCGGTTCCGCCACTGGTCCATCGGGATCGCCGTGCCCGTGTAGATCGGCCAGAAGTAGATGAAGTTCCAGACGATGAGGAGCACGAGCACGCCCGCCCCCACCGCCCCGAACGTCCGTCGTCTCTCCGAGGAGCCGGCCGGGCCGAGCATCGCGCCGATGAGCATCGTCACCGCGAGACACAGGAACGGCACGAACACCACCGCGTAGAACAGGAAGATGGTGCGCTCCTGGTACAGCAGCCACGGCAGCCAGCCCGCCGCGATGCCGCACGCGATCGCGCCCGCCCGCCAGTCCCGGCGGAAGAACCAGCGCCACAGGATGTACAGGATCGCGACACAGGCCGCCCACCACAGCAGCGGCGTGCCCAGGGCCAGGACCTCCTGGGCACACTTCTCCGTGGCGGTCGACGGGCAGCCCGCCGTGCCCGGGGCCGGGGACTCGTAGAAGTACGAGACGGGGCGGCCCAGGACCAGCCAGCTCCACGGGTTCGACTCGTAGGTGTGCGGCGAGTTCAGGCCCACGTGGAACTTGTAGACCTCCGTCTCGTAGTGCCACAGGCTCCGCAGCCAGTCCGGCAGGAAGGACCACATCCCGCCGCCGTGCACCTTGTCCTGCTCGGCCGCCCAGCCACGGAAGTAGCCCTTGTCCGTGACGATCCAGCCCGTCCACGTGACCAGGTACGTGACGATCGCGACCGGCACCACCGAGACGAACGCCGGCAGCAGGTCGCGCCGCAGCACCGCCGCGTACGGACGGACCGCGCCGGCCGTGCGCCGGCCGCCCACGTCCCACAGCACCGCCATCAGACCGAACGCCGCCATCACGTACAGGCCGTTCCACTTGGTCGCCGCCGCGAGCCCCAGCGTCACACCGGCCGCGAGCCGCCACGGACGCCAGCCGAGCCGCAGCGTCTCCGCGATGTCCGCGTCCGGCCGCAGGACCCCCTCCTCGTCCACCGGAAGCGCTCCGGCGAGTCGCCGGCGCGCCCAGTCCCGGTCGATGACCAGGCAGCCGAAGGCGGCCAGCACGAAGAACATCAGCACCTGGTCGAGCAGCGCCGTGCGGCTCATCACGAAGTGCAGGCCGTCCACCGTGAGCAGCAGCCCCGCCAGGCACCCCAGGAACGTGGACCGGAACATGCGCCGCCCGATCCGGCAGAGCATCAGCACCGACAGCGTGCCGAGCAGCGCCACCATGAACCGCCAGCCGAACGGCGAGAAGTCGATGATCTTCTCGCCGAGGCCGATGACCCACTTGCCCATCGGCGGATGGACCACATAGCCCGGATCGGTCGGGACGACGACCGTGTCGGGGGCCGTGAGGATCGTCTTGTCGATGTCCTTCGGCCACGCCCCCTCGTACCCCTGGTTGATCAGGGCCCAGGAGTCCTTGGCGTAGTACGTCTCGTCGAATATCACCGCGTGCGGCTTGCCCAGGTTCCAGAACCGCAGCAGGCCCGCCAGCAGCGCCACGGCCAGCGGTCCGCCCCAGGCGGCCAGCCGCCAGATCCGGTCCGCCGCCCCGGGCGAGGCGCCCAGCAGCGACCAGAGGCGCTCCGACGGCCGCGTGTACGGCGGCACGAGACGCTCGCGCAGCCCGGGCCCCGCGGCCTTCCCTGCGGGTGGCACGTAGCCGAAGCGCCGCAGACGCTGCTGCCACGACGGGGGCTCTTGCACGGCGTGCTGACCCTGCAGGGCCTCGGGTGCGGTACTGGTCACCGCGCCATCGTAGGGAACGCGCCTGTGCGCGTCGCCTGTCCGGGCTGCGAGGATGACCCATGTGACAGGAACGCTGGTACTTGCAGGGACCCCCATCGGGGAGATCGCGGACGCCCCGCCGCGGCTCGCGGCCGAGCTGGAGACCGCCGACATCGTCGCGGCGGAGGACACCCGGCGGCTGCGCGGCCTGACGCGGGCCCTCGGGGTGCACACCTCGGGCCGGGTCGTCTCCTACTTCGAGGGCAACGAGTCCGCCCGTACGCCCGAACTGGTCGAGGCGCTCGTCGGCGGCGCGCGGGTGCTGCTGGTCACCGACGCGGGCATGCCGTCCGTCTCCGACCCCGGCTACCGGCTCGTCGCCGCCGCCGTCGAGCAGGACATCAAGGTCACCGCGGTCCCCGGCCCCTCCGCCGTGCTGACCGCGCTCGCCCTGTCCGGGCTGCCCGTGGACCGCTTCTGCTTCGAGGGCTTCCTGCCGAGGAAGGCGGGCGAGCGGCTCGGGCGGCTGCGGGAGGTGGAGAAGGAGCGCAGGACCCTCGTCTACTTCGAGGCCCCGCACCGCCTCGACGACACCCTCGCCGCGATGGCCGAGGTGTTCGGCACCGAGCGCCGGGCCGCCGTCTGCCGTGAACTCACCAAGACGTACGAGGAGGTCAAGCGCGGCGGCCTCGGTGAACTGGCCGCCTGGGCCGCCGAGGGCGTACGGGGCGAGATCACCGTGGTCGTCGAGGGCGCCCCGGAGGCGGGGCCGGCCGAGCTGGACGCCGAGGAGCTGGTGCGCAGGGTGCGGATCCGCGAGGAGGCGGGGGAGCGGCGCAAGGAGGCCATCGCGGCGGTCGCCGCCGAGGTCGGCCTGCCCAAGCGTGAGGTGTTCGACGCCGTCGTCGCGGCGAAGAACGCGGCCGCGCAGGGGCACGTGGCGGCGCCGGGGACCGCGGCGGGCGGGTCGGTGCGCGGCGGGTCGGTGCAGGGCCCCACGAACGGGTAAAGGTTTATGGTGAAAGGCAAAGCGGAACCCGCGTGGCAGGCCTTCTGAGGGCCTCAGGGCAAGGGAAGGCCCAAGGGCATTCCATTGTTCCACCGGCGCTGATGCGCTCCGGCCGGAAAAGGCGTCCACTGGTTCGGTGGAGAGGAGCTGGCATGAGTGAGATCACCGGCACCGGAGTACCCGTCGCCCATGAGGCGTACGCCTTCGCCTGCATGCGCTGCGGATACGGCTGGGAGCAGGCGTACGACATCGAGCACCACGTCGACCCCGCCGGCCAGGAATTCATCGTCTACAAGGCCGGTGGCGAGCGGGTGCCCTCGCCGCTGTCCAGCCCGACCTGCCTGAACTGCGGGGGCCATGTCGTCCGCATCATGCGCGCGGGCCAGGTCTCGTCGGCCGTGAGCTCCTGGGAGGAGGCCTACCACCCGCGCGAGACCCGGGAGGGCAGGCCGTTCGCCCCGGCCGGCCCGATCGGACCGGCCGGCCCGATCGGACAGGACCTGGAACGCAACCAGGGAGTCGAGCGGGCCGAGAGCGCCAGGAAGCACGCCCCCAAGACGGGCGGCCCCGAAGGGGACGCGCCCGGTCCCGTGCACGTGGGGGAGGAGCCGCAGCGCAGGCGCTTCTCCGGCCTTTTCCACCGCAAGCCGCCCACCACCTGACCGCCTACCCCCACGGGCCGCCGGAACCGGGCCGTCGCGAGCGAACCCATGGCCCCTCGTACGATCGGGGCCATGAGTTCCAAGGACGCCCCGCCGCCGCTGCCCGAGCCCCTCATGGTGCCCGTGGCGGACTCGCACACCCACCTGGACATGCAGTCCGGCACCGTCGAGGAGGCCCTCACCAAGGCCGCCGCCGTCGGCGTCACCACCGTCGTCCAGGTGGGCTGCGACCTCAAGGGCTCCCAGTGGGCCGCCGAGACCGCGGCCCAGTACGACAACGTCCACGCGGCCGTCGCCCTGCACCCGAACGAGGCCCCCCGGATCGTCCTGGGCGATCCCGACGGCTGGTCCCGGCAGGGGGCCCGCGAGGCAGGCGGGGACACGGCGCTCGACGAGGCGCTCGCCGAGATCGACCGGCTGGCCGCCCTGCCGCACGTCCGCGCCGTCGGTGAGACCGGACTCGACCACTTCCGCACCGGCCCCGGGGGCATGGCCGCCCAGGAGCGCTCCTTCCGCGCGCACATCGAGATCGCCAAACGCCACGGCAAGGCGCTCGTGATCCACGACCGCGACGCGCACGCCGACGTCCTGCGGGTCCTGGAGGAGGAGGGCGCGCCGGAGCGCACCGTCTTCCACTGCTACTCCGGCGACGCCGAGATGGCCGAGATCTGCGCCGCGAAGGGCTACTACATGTCCTTCGCGGGCAACATGACCTTCAAGAACGCGCAGCCGCTGCGCGACGCCCTCGCCGTCGCCCCGCTGGAGCTCGTCCTGGTCGAGACGGACGCCCCGTTCCTCACCCCGGCGCCGTTCCGCGGACGCCCCAACGCGCCGTACCTGATCCCCGTCACCGTCCGGGCGATGGCCGCCGTGCGCGGGATCACGGAGGAGGAACTCTGCGAGGCGATCGCCGTGAACTCCGCCCGCGCCTTCGACTACTGAGCCCCCGGCCGGTCACCGGTCCATCACCGATCCATAACGGTTACGAGGAGTAGTCGGGTCGCTTTGGAGAGTGACCGCCGCTCCGCTAGGGTCCCGGCCTCGTGAGCACCTCGCAGGGAAGTCACCGCGCCGCACGGGGCGGGCGCCGGTCGGACGTCTCCCTCCATGAGCAGCCGACCCAGGCGGCCCCGCTCGTCGTCCCCGGCCAGGGCACCCGGGCCGAGGCCCGGCGGGCCGCCCGCCGACGCAAGGCGGGCCCCGGCCCGGCCGAAGGGCTGCGGCGCATCGTCCCGCAGGCCCTGGTCGTGGCCTTCCTCGCCGGCGGCACCAGCGCCTTCGTCGCCGACGACAAGGCGATCCGGCTCTCCGTCGACGGGGTGCCCCGCACCCTGCACACCTTCGCCGACGACGTCGGTGAACTCCTCGCCGACGAGGGGCTCGCCGTCGGCGCCCACGACCTGGTCGCCCCCGGCCCCGGCGCCGACCTGGCCAGCGGCGACGAGGTCGCCGTCCGCTACGGCCGGCCCGTCACCCTCACCCTCGACGGGCAGCGCCGCCAGGTGTGGACCACGGCCCGCACCGTCGACGGCGCCCTGCGCCAGCTCGGGGTACGCGCCGAGGGCGCGTACCTCTCGGTCTCCCGCTCCGCCCCCATCTCCCGCAGCGGCCTCACCCTCGACGTCCGCACCGAACGGACCGTCACCCTCCTCGCCGACGGCCGCGAACGGACCCTGCGCACCAACGCCGCCACCGTCCGCGAGGCCGTCGCGGAGGCCGGGATCACACTCTCCGGCCAGGACACCACGTCCGTACCGCCGAGCTCCTTCCCCCGCGACGGCCAGACGATCACCGTCATGCGGATCACCGGCACCAAGGAGATCCGCGAGGAGCCCATCCCGTACGTCGTCGAGAGGACCCGCGACCCCGAGCTCTTCGCGGGCACGGAGGTCGTCGAACGGCAGGGGGTGCAGGGCGTGCGCCGGGTCACCTACACCCTGCGGACCGTCAACGGCGTCCGGCAGAAGCCGAAGAAGATCGGCGAGGAGATCGTGCGGCAGCCCGTCGCCCGGAAGGTGAAGGTCGGCACCCGTCCGCTGCCCTCCTCGGTGTCCGGCGCGGACGGGCTGAACTGGGGCGCGCTCGCCGCGTGCGAGTCCGGAGGCCGGCCGGGCGCGGTCGACCCGTCGGGCACGTACGGCGGGCTCTACCAGTTCGACCCCGGCACCTGGCGCTCGCTCGGCGGCAGCGGAGTCGCCCAGAACGCGCCCGCGTCGGAGCAGACGTACCGGGCGAAGAAGCTCTACGTGCAGCGGGGTGCGAGTCCCTGGCCGCACTGCGGCCGAAGGCTGTACCGGTGAGCCCTCGGGGCCTCGCCGCGCCAGGGAGCGGGCTCGCGGTCGTTAGTCTGTACCGGTGAGCACCACCACCGGCCCCGAAGGCCCCGACGCCCTCCTCGGCCCCGCCGACATCCGTGAACTGGCCGCAGCCCTCGGCGTGCGCCCCACGAAGCAGAAGGGCCAGAACTTCGTCATCGACGCCAACACCGTGCGGCGGATCGTCCGCACGGCCGAGGTACGCCCCGACGACGTGGTCGTGGAGGTGGGCCCGGGCCTCGGCTCGCTGACCCTGGCGCTCCTGGAGGCGGCGGACCGGGTGACGGCCGTCGAGATCGACGACGTGCTGGCCGGCGCGCTGCCGGCGACGATCGAGGCACGCCTGCCCGGGAAGAAGGACCGCTTCGCGCTCGTCCACTCCGACGCCATGCACGTCCAGGAGCTGCCGGGCCCGCCGCCGACCGCGCTGGTCGCGAACCTTCCGTACAACGTGGCCGTGCCCGTCCTGCTGCACATGCTGGACCGCTTCCCGACGATCGAGCGGACGCTGGTCATGGTCCAGGCCGAGGTCGCCGACCGGCTCGCGGCCCGGCCCGGGAACAAGGTCTACGGCGTGCCGTCGGTCAAGGCGAACTGGTACGCCGAGGTGAAGCGGGCCGGCTCGATCGGCCGCAACGTCTTCTGGCCCGCGCCGAACGTCGACTCGGGTCTCGTCTCGCTCGTCCGCCGTACGGAGCCGGTGGCGACCACCGCCTCCAAGGCGGAGGTCTTCGCGGTCGTCGACGCGGCGTTCGCGCAGCGCCGCAAGACCCTGCGCGCCGCGCTCGCCGGCTGGGCGGGCTCGCCCGCGGCGGCGGAGGAGGCGCTGGTGAAGGCCGGGATCTCGCCGCAGGCGCGGGGCGAGGCGCTGACGGTGGAGGAGTTCGCGCGGATCGCGGAGGCCAAGGCGTGAACGGCGGTACGGCGACCGGGGGCACCGTCACGGTGCGCGTGCCCGCGAAGGTCAACGTCCAGCTGGCGGTCGGTGGGGCGCGCCCCGACGGCTTCCACGACCTGGCCAACGTCTTCCTCGCCGTGTCCCTGTACGACGAGGTCACGGCGACGCCCGCGGCGGAGCTGACGATCACGTGCGAGGGCCCGGACGCGGACAAGGTCCCGCTGGACCGGACGAACCTCGCCGCGCGCGCGGCGGAGCTGCTCGCCGCCCGGCACGGCATCTCCCCGGACGTGCACCTCCACATCGCCAAGGACATCCCGGTCGCCGGCGGCATGGCGGGCGGCA
The DNA here is from genome assembly GCF_055564335.1 of Streptomyces sp. NPDC029139. Lineage (NCBI taxonomy): Bacteria > Bacillati > Actinomycetota > Actinomycetes > Kitasatosporales > Streptomycetaceae > Streptomyces > Streptomyces sp. NPDC029139. Next base: position 203,778 of record NZ_JBVHWN010000007.1, read on the forward strand.
GCGCGGACGGCGCGGGCGCGCTGCTCGCGTGCGACGCGCTGTGGGGGCTGAACTCCTCGCGCGCGGAGCTGCTGGAGATCTGCGCCGAGCTGGGCAGCGACGTTCCCTTCAGCCTGGTCGGCGGGGCGGCGCTCGGCGTCGGCCGTGGCGAGAGGCTGACGGAGCTTCCGGTGGGCGGCACCTTCCACTGGGTGTTCGCGGTCGCCGACGGCGGACTGTCGACCCCGGCGGTGTACGGCGAGTTCGACCGGCTCACCGAGGGCGTCGCCGTCCCGGAACCGGCCGCCTCGCCGGAGCTGCTGGAGGCCCTGCGCACTGGTGACGCGACCGCCCTGGCCGGTGCGCTGGCCAACGACCTCCAGCCGGCCGCCGTCTCCCTGCGCCCGTCCCTGACGCCGACGCTGGACGCCGGCCTCGCGGCCGGCGCCCTGGCCGCCCTGGTCTCGGGCTCCGGCCCGACGACGGCGTTCCTGGTGAAGGACGCGGAGTCGGCGGAGTCGGTGGCGGCCGCGCTGACCGCCTCCGGCACCTGCCGCACGGCCCGCGCGACCACCTCCCCGGCTGCGGGGGCGACGGTCCTCGGCTAGGACGGTTTCGCTCCGGCCCTTCTGCGGCGGGACGCACCCCTCCCGGTCGCGCACCGTGCCGGGAGGCGCGGGTACTCAGGTACCGGTTGAGTACGTGGACCCTGACGGAGGCGGGAGGGTGCGCGGGACCGTATCCACATGGTCATCGGTGGAGTCAGGGCAGGCGGCGGAGCCGGTGGGGCCGGTGCGCGGGAGCTCGCCGCCGCCACGCCCGCGACGCGGGACCGGTACGTCGATCTGCTGCGGGTCGCCTCGCTCGCCGTCGTGGTCCTCGGCCACTGGCTGATGGCCGCGGTGACCGCCGACGGATCGGTGGGCAATCTGCTCGCCGTCGTGCCCGAACTCCAGGTGGTGACCTGGGCGTTCCAGGTCATGCCGGTGTTCTTCTTCGTCGGCGGCTTCTCGCACGCGCTGGCCCACCGCTCCCGCCCCCGGTACGCCGCCTTCCTGCGCGCCCGGCTCCAGCGGCTGCTGCGACCGACGATGGTCTTCGTCGGGGTGTGGGGGGCCGTCGCGCTCCTGGCGCAGCTCCTCGGCGCCGACCGGGGACTGGCCGGAGTCGCGCTGCGGCTCGTCACCCAGCCGCTGTGGTTCGTCGGCATCTACCTCGCCATGGTGGCCTTCACTCCGTCGCTGCTCAGGCTCCACGAGCGGTGGGGATGGGGCGCTTTCGCCGTGCTCGCGGGCGGGGCGGTGGCCGTGGACGTCCTGCGGTTCGCGCTCGACGTGCCCTTCGTGGAGTTCCTGAACTTCGCCTTCGTCTGGCTCGCGATCCACCAGCTCGGCTTCCTCAGGGCCGACGGAAGGATCCGCCTGCCCGGTGTCCTCGCCGCGGGCGGCCTGCTCGGCGCCGGGCTCCTGGTCGCCCTCGGGCCGTATCCGCTCTCCATGGTCGGGATGCCCGGCGAGAAGGTCTCCAACATGGCCCCGCCGACCCTGGCCCTGCTCTGCCACGGCCTCTGGCTGGTCGGCGCGGTGGAGCTGCTGCGGGGCCCGGGGGCCCGGTTCGCCGCCCGGGCGGGCGTCTGGCACAAGATCGTCGTCGCGAACGGGATCGCGATGACCGCCTTCCTGTGGCATCTGACCGCGATGCTCGCCGTGTACGGCACGCTCCTGGCGTTCGGCGTACGGCTCCCCGAGCCCGCGAGCGCCGCCTGGTGGGCCCAGGTGCCGCTCCGTATCGCCGCCGCGGCCGTCCTCACCGCCCTGCTCGTCGCCGCCTTCCGCCGCTTCGAACGGCCCCCCGCACCCGAGTCGGTGGCGCCCACCGAGGGCTCGGGCGGCCCGGTCGCCGCCGCCGGAATCATCCTCGCCCTCTTCGGCGTCCTCGGCCTGTCCATGGTCGGCTTCGGCGGGCTGCTGGAGGGCCACGCGGCCACCCTGATCGTCGTCCGGATCACGGCCCCGGCCGCGGTGGCGATGGCCCTCGCGGGCTGGCTGCTCGTCGAACGGGCGGGGCGCGGGCGGGCGAACTGACGCCGCGTCGGGCCGGAGGGCGAGCCCCGGGGCCGTCCGACGCCTTCGCCACGCCTACCCCTACGCTGGTCCTTCGGCGTGATGAGTCGGTGCGGTACGACGGAGCGGAGCGTGACAGGTGACGGGGGCTAACGGCGCGGAGCTGGTCGGTCAGGTCCTGGGCGGGCGCTACCGCGTGACCGCGACGATCGGGCGCGGCGGCATGGGCGTCGTCGCCCGGGCGGTGGACCAGGTCCTGCACCGCGAGGTCGCCGTCAAGGTCCTGCGGGCCTTCACCGACGCGTCCGCCGTCGAACTGGCCGATCTGCGCTCCCGGATGCAGCGGGAGGCGCAGGCCGCCGCCCGCGTCCGGCACAGCGGCGTGGTCACCGTGCACGACGTGGTCGAGGAGCGGGGACTGCCCGTCATCGTCATGGAGCTGGTCGACGGACCGTCCCTCGACGACCTGGTGACGCGACGCGGACCGCTGGACCCGCGCGAGGTGGCCTCGATCGGTGCCAAGCTGATGGACGCGCTGGCGGCGGCGCACCGGGCCGGCGTCCTGCACCGGGACGTCAAGCCCGGCAACGTGCTCCTCGACCGCTCGGGCCGGGTCGTGCTCACGGACTTCGGCATCGCCACGATGGAGGCCGGCGACGGCGACGCCATGGCCAAGCTGACCCAGAGCGGTCAGATCGTCGGCTCCCTCGACTATCTGCCGCCGGAGCGCGCGCAGGGCCAGGAGCCGGGGCCCGCCTCCGACATCTGGTCGCTCGGCATGACGCTGTACGCGGCCGTGGAGGGCACGGCGCCCTTCCGCCGTACGTCGGCGTGGTCCACGCTCTCGGCGATCGTCACCGAGCCGCTGCCCGAACCCCACCGGGCCGGAGCGCTCGCCCCCGTGCTGTGGGCGCTCATGGCCAAGGACCCGCATCAGCGCCCCGACGCCGCCCAGGCACGCGAGATGCTGGAGGCGGTCGCCGCGGGCGGAACGGTGAACCCGGCCCCCGGTCCCGTACCCGCGTCTGCTCCCGGTCCCGTACCCGCGCCTGCCCCCGGTCCCGTACCCGCGCCTGCTCCCGGTCCCGTACCCGCTCCGGCTCCCGGTCCCGTACCCGCGTCTGCTCCCGGTCCCGTACCCGCGCCTGCTCCCGGTCCCGTGGCCCCGCCCGGTGCCTTCGGGCCCCCCGCGGGGGCGTTCCATCAGTCCGCCCCGCAGCCGGGCTTTCCGCACGGCGCGCCCACCGGCCCCGGCGACCGCGCCGACACCCCCACCTCGACCGTCCACGCACGTCGCCGACGCACCCGTACCGTCGTCGCGGCGGCGGTCGCCACCGTCCTCGTCGGCGGCGGGGTCGCGTACGGGCTGATGAACACGGAGAGCGAACCCGGCGGCACCTCGCAGGCGGCGGCTCCCACGACGAGCGCCCCGGCCGGCGACGACGTGTCCGGCACGGGCGGCCTCACCGACGGCCCGACCCCACCCGGGGACCTGACGTCCATGGCCCCCGACGGAACGCCGACCGGCACCCCCACGAAGAAGACGGAGCCCGGCGCGCCGACCCCCACGAAGTCGCCCGCCGACGACAAGCCGACGACCACCCCCTCGGCCGCGCCGGCGACCACACCCGGCACCACGGTGAAGGAGCCCACCCCCGTCTCCACCGCGTGCACCGGCTGGGCCCACGCGAACCGCAGCGACGGCCACGGCTACCTGGCCCAGAACTCCCACCTCTACACGGGGCCGTACTCGGAGTGCTCCTACGTGAGCGGGGTCAAGGCCGGCACGAAGATCTACTACCACTGCTACGCCACCAACGCCTACGGCAACAAGTGGATCTACGCCCGGATCCAGGGCACGGAGACCGAGGGCTGGGTCTACAGCGACAAGACCACCCGGGAGAGCGGCTCACTCGCCCGCTGCTGACAAGGCCCGGAGGAGGCGGGATCACCGCACGCCGTCGCACCGGCCCGGCCGTCTACCCTTGGACGTCGATCCATCCCCCGGTACAGGAGTCAAAGTGGCCGTCAATCTGGTCAATGTCGAGGCTGTCAGCAAGGTGTACGGCACCCGTGCCCTGCTCGACGGCGTCTCGCTCGGCGTCTCCGAGGGCGACCGGATCGGCGTCGTGGGCCGTAACGGCGACGGCAAGACCACCCTCATCCGCATGCTCGCCAAGCTGGAGGAGGCCGACACCGGCCGCGTCACGCACAGTGGCGGGCTGCGGCTCGGGGTGCTCACCCAGCACGACTCGCTCGACCCGAAGGCGACCGTCCGGCATGAGGTCATCGGCGTCATGGCCGACCACGAGTGGGCCGGCAGCGCCAAGATCCGCGATGTGCTCACCGGGCTCTTCGGCGGACTCGACCTGCCCGGTTTCGAGCACGGTCTCGACACCGTCATCGGCCCGCTCTCCGGTGGCGAGCGGCGCCGGATCGCGCTCGCCAAGCTCCTCATCGAGGACCAGGACCTGATCGTCCTCGACGAGCCCACCAACCACCTCGACGTCGAGGGCATCGCCTGGCTCGCCAAGCACCTCCAGGAGCGCCGCTCGGCGCTCGTCTGCGTCACCCACGACCGCTGGTTCCTCGACCAGGTCTGCACCCGCATGTGGGACGTGCAGCGCGGTGACGTCCACGAGTACGAGGGCGGCTACTCCGACTACGTCTTCGCCCGCGCCGAGCGCGAGCGCATCGCCGCCACCGAGGAGACCAAGCGGCAGAACCTGATGCGCAAGGAGCTCGCCTGGCTGCGGCGCGGCGCCCCCGCCCGTACCTCCAAGCCCCGCTACCGCATCGAGGCCGCCAACGAGCTGATCGCCGACGTGCCGCCGCCGCGCGACACCTCCGAGCTGATGAAGTTCGCCAACGCGCGCCTCGGGAAGACGGTCTTCGACCTCGAGGACGTCACCGTCACCGCCGGCCCCAAGACGCTGCTGCAGCACCTCACCTGGCAGCTCGGGCCGGGCGACCGCATCGGCCTGGTCGGCGTCAACGGCGCCGGCAAGACCTCCCTGCTGCGGGCCTTGGCCGACGCGGCGGTCTCCCACGGCGACATCCAGCCCGCCGCCGGGAAGATCGTCGTCGGCAAGACCGTACGGCTCGCCTACCTCTCCCAGGACGTCACGGAGCTGCCCGCGCCGCTGCGGGTCCTGGAGGCCGTCCAGCAGATCCGCGACCGGGTCGACCTCGGCAAGGGCCGGGAGATGACCGCCGGTCAGCTCTGCGAGCAGTTCGGCTTCTCCAAGGAGAAGCAGTGGACGCCCGTCGGCGACCTCTCCGGCGGCGAGCGGCGCCGGCTCCAGCTGCTGCGTCTGCTGATGGACGAGCCGAACGTCCTCTTCCTCGACGAGCCCACCAACGACCTGGACATCGAGACCCTGACCCAGCTGGAGGACCTCCTCGACGGCTGGCCGGGCTCCATGGTCGTCATCTCCCACGACCGGTTCTTCATCGAGCGCACCACGGACCGGACGTTCGCGCTGCTCGGCGACCGGACGCTGCGGATGCTGCCGCGCGGGATCGAGGAGTACCTGGAGCGCCGGCAGAGGATGATCGAGGCGTCGGTCCCCGCCCCGGCCGCGGCACAGACCGCGCAGCAGAAGCCCGGTGTCTCCGCCGCGGACGCCCGTGCCGCGAAGAAGGAGCTGCAGAAGGTCGAGCGGCAACTCGACAAGGTGGCCGACAAGGAGGCCAAGCTGCACGCGCAAATCGCCGAAAACGCGACAGACTTCGAGAAGGTCGCGAAGCTCGACGCCGAGCTGCGGGAACTGGCGGGCGAGCGCGAGGAGTTGGAGATGCGCTGGCTGGAATTGGCCGAGGACGCGTAGAGAACCCGTGCGGAACGCGTAACGAGGGCATCACGGGCCGGTCCTCCCTTGGGAACAAGGGGCGGACCGGTCGCTTTTGCGCCATCCCCTGAGTGGTAGAAAGAAAACCCGCTCACTTCAAGGGGGAACGCGCTGATGACCCAGCCGCCCAGCAACCAGCCGCCTGGCTTCGGCGCACCGCAGGATCCGCAGGACCACGGCGCCGGCCAGGGCGTCCCGCCGATGCCTCCGGCCCCGCCGCAGGCCCCGCAGACGCCTCAGCCTCCGCAGGCCCCGCAGACTCCCCAGGCCCCGCAGACGCCGCCGCCCGCCGCGCCCGGCCCGTACGGCCAGCCGGCGCAGCCCGGTTACGGCTATCCCCAGCAGGCCCCGCAGCCCGGTTACGGATACCCGCAGCAGCCCCAGCAGCCGCAGACCGGCCCGTACGCCGCGCAGCCCGGCCCGTACGGCCAGCCGGCGCAGCCCGGTCCGTACGGCCAGCAGGCTCCCTACGGCGGCTACCCCGGCCAGCCCCAGTATCCCGGTGCTCCCGCCCCCTCCGGAGGCGGCAACAACCCCTTCAAGGGCAAGCCGGGCGTCATCGTCGCCGCGGCCGTGGCCGCGCTCCTCGTCATCGGCGGCGGCACCTGGTTCGCCCTCAGCGGTGGTGACGACGAGAAGGAACCGGTCGCGAAGCCGACCACGAGCAGCGGCGCCCCGAAGCCCACCGAGTCCGTGGACCAGGGCGACGGCAGCGGCGACGGCCGCAACGGCGAGGAGGACCTCAACGCCGGCCGCAAGCCCGGCGAGGCGAAGATCAACTGGCTGCTGAAGAACAACGTCGACCTGCCCCGCAACGGCGCCGACGTGTTCGGCCCGTGGATCGTCGGCGACATCGTCGTCAAGGGCATGTACAAGAGCCTCGACGGCTACAGCCTGAGCGACGGCTCCGCCAAGTGGCACCTGGACCTGCCCTTCGAGCTGTGCACGACCGCGCCCGAGCCCGCCGCCGACGGCAGCCTCGTCATCGGCGTCAACGACAGTGCGGGCGACCGCGCCAAGTGCACCGAGCTGCAGAAGGTCGACCTCAGGACCGGCAAGGTCGGCTGGAAGAAGTCCGTCCCCAAGGGCACCGGCTTCAGCTCGCTCTCCGACACCACCATCGCCGTCAGCGGCAACACGGTGACCGCGGCCGGCACCGGCAACTCGCACGGCTACTCCCTCGCCGACGGGCGCGAGCTCTTCACCGGGCCGACCAGCGGCTGCAAGCCGTACGCCTTCGCGGGCGGGGCGAAGCTGATCGCCGCCGCCAGCTGCCCCACGAGCGACTACAAGAAGAAGCAGGAACAGATCAGCGAGGTCGACCCGAACACCGGAAAGGCCCGGTGGACCTTCAAGCTCCAGCCCAACTGGGAAGTCGACAAGGTCTACTCGGTGAACCCGCTGGTCGTCTCCGCCCAGCAGCGTGACGAGAAGAAGTGGACCGTCTTCGCCGTCACGCCGGACGGCAAGCTCCGCTCCCAGATCGAGGGCGGCACCGACAAGTACGCGCCCAAGTGCGGCGGCGGATTCGTCGTCTTCGGCCGCAACCTCCAGGGCTGCACCGGCGTCACCGCCGACGCCAACACCTTCTACATGGCCACCGAGGCCGCCTACGGCACCGCCAACGCGGTCGTCGCCTTCGATCTGAACACCGGCAAGTCCAAGTGGCGCGCCTCCGCGCCCGCCGAGCGGACCATGACCCCGCTGCGCATGGAGGGTGCGGACGTCCTGCTCTACGTGGACGCCTCGTACGACACCGGCGGCGCGGTCGCCACGCTCGCCCCGACCGGCGGCACGCCGAAGATCCTGCTCCAGCACCCGGCGTCGACGGCCCAGATCGAGAACACCTTCTACGACGCGGGCTACGCCTACGGCAACGGCACGTTCGTCGTCTCCAGCGGACGAGTGAGCGCCTCGAACGACAAGGAAGAGAAGGAAGCCAAGACGATGATGGCTTTCGGCAAGTGACGGCTGCCGGAATCCGATGACGACACCGCGACAGCCGGGGCCGCCCCCGTCGGCACACGGCCCGTACGGACGGCTCAATCCGTACGGGGGCGGGGGCCCCGGCCCTGCCGCGCCACCTCCGCCGCAGCAGCCGCCCGTCCGCCGGAAGCGCCGCACGACCGCCGTGATCGCGGCGGTCGTGGCGGCGCTGCTGGCCGTGGGCGGGATGACCTGGTACGCCCTCGGGGACACGGGGGACCGCTCGGACGCCGAGGCGTCCGGGAGCCCCGCGTCCGGCGCCCCGGGGAAGCCTTCGGCGCGGCCCTCGGGCCCGCCCGCCGGCCCGCCCGGGCCGGACACCGGCGCCGCGGCCCGCTACAACAAGGGCCGCGCCGCCGGTGACGCGTCCGTGCTCTGGGTCCGCCGGAACGACATCGACGTACCCGGTCTGGGAGGCGGCGTCTTCGGCCCGTGGCTCGTCGGGGACACCGTCGTCACCGCCATGTACCGCACGGTCACGGCGGTCGACGTGGCGGACGGCACGGTGAAGTGGCGGCTGACGCTCGGCACCGAGATCTGCCGGGCGTCGCAGGTCGCCTCCGCCGACGGGAAGATCGCCCTCGCCCTCAAGGACCGCCTCCACGCGGAGACCGACGAGTGCCGCCGGCTGCAACTGGTCGACCTGCGCACCGGCACGGCCGGCTGGCAGCAGAAGATCGTCGAACAGAACCGGTGGGACTTCAGCGACGCGTACTCGATCGCGATCAGCGGCGGCACCGTCACCGCCGGCCGGCACGGCTTCTCGACCGGGTACCGGCTCAGCGACGGCAAGCAGCTGTTCGGCCGGTGGGAGGGGAGCGGCTGCCAGCCGTACGCGTACGCCGGCGGGCCCAAGCTCGTCGCCGCCGTCTCCTGCCCGACCTCCGACGCGGACAAGCCGCAGGAGGAGATCCACGAGGTGGACCCGGCCACGGGGAAGTCCCGCTGGAAGTACCGGCTTCCGGTCGGCTACCGGGTGGACCACGTCTACTCCGTGCGGCCCCTGGTCGTGTCCGCCTACCACCGCGCCGAGGACAAGCGCGGGATCGTCGTCCTGAACGAGGACGGCAGCAAGCGCTCCTCGCTGACCGGCCGGGACCCGTACGCCGACGGGTGCGCCGACGCCGTCGAGCACCAGGGCAACCTGCAGCGCTGTCAGGTCGTCGCGGACGACGACACGCTGTACCTGGCGACCGCCGGGGCCGGCAAGGGCAAGAGCAACGCGATCGTCGCCTTCGACCTGCGCACCGGCAACGAGGTGCGGCGTATCCAGGGGCCCGTGGGGCGCATGGCGTGGCCGCTGCGGACGGAAGGCGGTTCGCTGATCGTCCGGATGGCCGCGCTCCTCGACGAGCCCGGCTCGCTGGCCACCGTCGCACCCGGTTCGAGCACCCCCGTCGAGCTGCTGCGCATCCCGCGGGCGGCCGGGCGGGCCGAGTCACGGTTCTACGACTGTCCGGCGCTGTACACCGGCGGTCGCTACATCCTGATGCAGAACGTCGTCGCCGGCACGGACGACGATGACGAGAGGGAGAGGGAGACGCTGATGGCCTTCGGCATGTGACACCGGCTCCCGCGCGACTCCCGCCCGCCTTCCGAGACTTCAGAGGTACGCATACCCATGACACAGCCGCCCCCGCCGAACCAGCCCCCGGGCCCTCCGCCGAACCAGCCGCCCGGCCCGCCCCAGGGGGGCTTCGGCGCGCCCCAGGAGCCCCAGGGAGGCTTCGGCGCGCCCACGCCGCCCCCCGGGCAGCCCGGGTACGGATATCCCCAGCAGCCTCCGACGCAGCCGCAGTACGGCTACCCCCAGCAGCCGCCGACCCAGCCGCAGTACGGCTACCCGCAGCAGGGCCCGCCGCAGGGCCCCGGGGGACAGCCGCCGTACGGCTACCCGACGCAGCCGCAGTACCCGCAGGCGGCCGCGCCGGCCGGCGGCGGCAAGAAGCTGTCCACGCAGATGCAGATCGTCATCGCCGCCGTGGTCGCCGTCGCCCTGATCGTCGGCGGCGGCATCTGGTACGCGACCTCCGGTGGCGAGGAGAACGACAAGGCCAAGGGCGGCTCCGGCGCTTCCCAGGGCCAGGGCGGCGAGCAGGGCAAGGGGCTCGGGGGCAACGGCAAGGAGAAGGTCCCCGCCAACACGCAGTCCAAGCTGTCCTTCCAGCTGCCGCTGCCGAAGGTCCCCGAGCTCACGGACGTGACCGGTTCCTGGATCACGGACAAGGCGTACGTCAAGACGGACGTGAACTCGATCGTCGGCCGTGACCTCGACAAGGGCACCCCGCTGTGGACGCTGCCCCTCCCGGGCCAGGTCTGCGGCGCCTCGCGTCACGTCACGGCGGACCACAAGGTGCCGATCCTCTTCGAGGCGTCCAAGCGCGTCCCGCCGAGGTACTACCAGCCGTGCACCGAGGTCGGCCTGGTCGACCTGACCACCGGCAAGTTGGTGTGGTCCACCTCGGTCACCGGCGGCACGGCCGGCGACCAGAAGGTGCGGTTCAGCGAGATCACGCTCAGCGGCACGACCGTCGCGGCCGGCGGCACGGACGGCGGCGCCGCCTTCGACCTCGCCAACGGCAACCCGCGCTGGAAGCCGCAGGCCAACGACCAGAACTGCGTCGACATGGGTTACGGCGGCGGCGCCGGCCTCGTCGCGGCACGCAAGTGCGGCTCGTACGACGCCCGTCAGCTCATCATCCAGAACCTCGACCCGATGACGGGCGCGCCGATCTCGCAGTACAAGATGCCGACGGGTGTGGAGTACGCCTCGATCGTCTCGTCCAAGCCCCTGGTCGTCGCCGCCGACGTCGGCGACACCGCCGGTGACGGCAGCGGCATCTCGGACTTCTTCTCGATCGACGAGAAGACCGGCAAGCTGAAGGCCAAGATCGCGGCGGACGCGGACCGGTACGCCGCCCGCTGCCGCTCGACCACGGTCGAGCAGTGCTCCAAGGTGCTCGTCGGCAACGGCCGGCTCTACCTTCCGACCGAGGAGCACGAAGGCTCCACCGGGGAGTACGGCGACGAGACCAACGAGATCGTCGCGTTCGACCTGGCCACCGGGAAGCCGGCCTCGGGCAAGGCGGACGCCGGCGACCGGTACACGCTCGTCCCGCTCCGGATGGACGGCGGCAACCTGATCGCGTACAAGGTCCCGCCGTACGACAAGGGCGGGCAGATCGTCTCGATCGACGGCGGCACCATGCAGTCGACGGTGCTCATGGAGAACCCGTCGGACAAGACCGTGCGCGACGCGGAGGACACCTTCAGCGAGGACTACTCCGAGATCCTCTTCGGGAACGGCCGGATGTTCATCTCCGTGATGAGGGTCAGCGAGCCGCGTGAGTCCTCGACGAGCCTCAAGGAGTACTTCGCGCTGTCGTTCAGCACGAACTGAGCCCCGCCGGGGACCGGGACGGCCCGGCGCGTCGAGCAGTCGACGCGCCGGGCCGTTCGCGTCCGCGTCCGCGGGACTGCGGTGATTTCGGCCCGTGAGGGGCATTCCGTCGGAGTTCGGGAACGTATGCCCACAGGAGCGTGTAGTTTGCCGGGTCATCGGAGTGGCTGGGGCCGGGGGACGGCTTCAGGGGGGATCTAAGGGGTTGCTCGATGGGCGTGCGGCTCATGGTGGTCGACGACCACCGTCTGCTCGCCGAGGCGCTCGCCTCGGCATTGAAACTGCGCGGGCACCGTGTGCTCGCGGCGGCCGCCCCGGTGGCGGGGGCCGCGGAGCTGGTGGTGAGCCGCGCGCCGGAGGTGTGTCTGCTCGGTACGGCAGCACCGGCCGAACCGGGCGTCTTCGACCCGATCGTGCGGATCAAGCGCGAGCGGCCGCAGGTGGCCGTGGTCGTGCTCGGGCCGGTGCCCTCGCCGCGCGGCATCGCGGCGGCCTTCGCGGCCGGCGCCTCGGGTTACGTACGGCACGACGAGCGCATCGAGGGCGTCGAGCGGGCGCTGATCAAGGCGCGGGCGGGGGAGACGGCGGTGGCGCCGCAGCTTCTCCAGGGGGCCTTCGCCGAGCTGCTCGACCCGGCCGCGCAGCCGGACGACGAAGGGCAGCGGCTGCTCGGGATGCTGACGCCGCGGGAGATCGAGGTCCTCGTCCGGGTGGCGGAGGGCGAGGACACGCGGCTGATCGCCGCGGGGATGGGGATCGCGCCGAGCACGGCGCGGACGCATGTGCAGCGGGTGCTGATGAAGCTGGGCGTGGGCTCCCGTCTGGAGGCGGCGGCGCTCGCCGCGCGAACCGGTCTGCTGGACCGCGCCCCGCTCCCGGGGCCTCGGCGGGAGTTCCTCTAGGGGTGTCCGAAGACCCGGGCCGTCTCACGGTCCGGGCCTTCGGCGTTGACGCGGATGTTTGGTTGTGATTCCTTGTGCGTGGTTCTGTTTGGTTCCCCGTTGAGGACACCCCGTGAAGAAGACCGTCACCACCCTCGCCGACGGACGCGAGCTCATCTACTACGACGCGCGGGACGACGCCGTCCGCGACGCCGTCGACGCACGGCCGCTCGATCCCGTCTCCTCCGCCTCCGAGATCCGGTACGACGCGCTCCTCGGGGACTCCGTCGTCATCGCCTCGCACCGGCAGGCCCGGACCTACCACCCGCCCGCCGACGAGTGCCCGCTCTGCCCCTCCCGCGACGGGCGGCTGAGCGAGATCCCCTCACCCGACTACGAGGTCGCCGTCTTCGAGAACCGCTTCCCCTCGCTCGCCGGCGACTCCGGGCGGTGCGAGGTCGTCTGCTTCACCCCCGACCACGACGCGTCCTTCGCCGACCTCACCCCCGCACGGGCCCGGCTCGTCCTCGACGCCTGGACCGACCGGACCGTCGAACTCGCCGAGCGGCCCGGCGTCGAGCAGGTGTACTGCTTCGAGAACCGGGGCGCCGAGATCGGCGTCACCCTCGGCCACCCGCACGGCCAGATCTACGCGTTCCCGTTCACCACCCCCCGCACCGCCCTGATGCTGCGCAACGCCGCCGAGCACCGGGCCCGCACCGGCCGCAACCTCTTCGACGACCTCGTCGCCCGCGAGCGGACCGACGGCGCCCGCGTCGTCCTGGAGACCGAGGACTGGATCGCCTTCGTGCCGTACGCCGCGCACTGGCCGTACGAGGTCCACCTGCACCCCACCCGCCGCGTCCCCGACCTGCGGGCGCTCGACGACGCGGCGCGCACCGCCTTCCCTCAGATCTATCTGGAACTCCTGGGGCGCTTCGACCGGATCTTCGGTCCGGGGCAGCCGCCCACGCCCTACATCGCCGCCTGGCACCAGGCGCCGTTCACCGGCGCCGGCCGCGAGGAGTTCGGGCTGCACCTGGAGCTTTTCACCGTCCGGCGGACGCCCGGCAAACTGAAGTACCTCGCGGGCACCGAGTCCGGCATGGGCGCCTTCATGAACGACGTGCCGCCGGAGGCGGCGGCCGAGCGACTCCGAGAGGTGGCAACCCGATGAAATACCTGGTCACAGGTGGAGCCGGCTACGTAGGGAGCACGGTCGCCCAGCATCTCCTGGAGGCGGGCCACCGGGTCACGGTCGTCGACGACCTCTCCACCGGCTTCGCCGAGGGCGTCCCGGCCGGCGCCGAGTTCGTCGAGGGCCGCGTCCAGGACGCCGCCGCGTGGCTGGACGGCTCGTACGACGGCGTCCTGCACTTCGCCGCCTTCTCCCAGGTCGGCGAGTCGGTCGTCCGGCCCGAGAAGTACTGGGAGAACAACGTCGGCGGCACGATGGCCCTGCTCGCCGCCATGCGCGCGGCGAACGTCCGCAAGCTGGTCTTCTCCTCCACCGCCGCCACCTACGGCGAACCGGTCTCGGTCCCGATCACCGAGACCGCGGCGACCGCCCCGACGAGCCCCTACGGCGCCTCCAAGCTGGCCGTGGACCACATGATCGGCGGCGAGTGCGCCGCCCACGGCCTGGCCGCGGTCTCCCTGCGGTACTTCAACGTGGCGGGGGCGTACGGCCGCTGCGGTGAACGGCACGCGCCCGAGTCGCACCTCATCCCGCTGGTCCTCGAGGTCGCCCTCGGCCGGCGCGAGGCGATCGGCGTCTACGGCGACGACTACCCGACCGCCGACGGCACCTGCGTACGGGACTACATCCACGTCGCCGACCTCGCCGAGGCCCATCTGCTCGCCCTCGGCGCCATGACGCCCGGCGAGCACCTGATCTGCAACCTCGGCAACGGCAACGGCTTCTCCGTGCGCGAGGTCGTCGAGACCGTCCGGAAGGTGACCGGACACCCCGTCCCCGAGGTGACGGCCGCGCGCCGCCCCGGCGACCCCGCCGTGCTCGTCGCCTCGGCCGAGGCCGCGCGCGAGCGGCTCGGCTGGATTCCGTCCCGCCCGGACCTGGCGGACATCGTGCGTGACGCGTGGGCGTTCGCCAGAGAGAGGGAGCAGGGCGGGGCATGAGCGTACTGGCGGAGTTCGAGGCGCTGTACGGGGTGGAGCCGGAGGGAATCTGGGCGGCCCCCGGGCGTGTCAACCTCATAGGGGAGTACACCGACTTCAACGACGGTTTCGTCATGCCGCTGGCCCTGCCGCACACGGCCGTCGCCGCCGTCGCCCGGCGGACCGACGGCGTCCTGAGGGTCCACTCCGCCGACGTCGAGGGCGGCATCGTCCAGCTCGACGTCGGCGCCCTCGAACCGCTCGCCGGCACGGAGTGGGCCGCCTACCCGGCCGGGGTCGTCTGGGCGCTGCGCGAGGCGGGCCACCCGGTCACCGGGGCGGACATCCATCTCGCCTCGACCGTCCCCACCGGTGCCGGTCTTTCGTCCTCCGCCGCCCTGGAGGTCGTCACCGCGCTCGCCCTGAACGACCTGTTCGGGCTCGGTCTGAGCCGTCCGGAGATCGCCGTCCTCGCGCAGCGCGCGGAGAACGCCTTCGTCGGCGTCCCCTGCGGGGTCATGGACCAGATGGCGTCCGCGTGCGCGGCCGAGGGCCACGCGCTGTTCCTCGACACCCGCGATCTCTCGTACCGCCAGGTGCCCTTCGACCTGGCCGCGCAGGGGCTGGGGCTGCTGGTGGTGGACACCAGGGTGAAGCACGCGCTCGGGGACGGCGCGTACGCGGAGCGGCGCGCCGGCTGCGAAGCCGGTGCGCGGGCGCTCGGCGTGCGAGCGCTGCGCGAAGTCCCCCACGCGCATCTGGCCGACGCCCTCGGGCGTTTGAGCGAGGAATCGGTTCGCCGCTACGTCCGGCACGTCGTCTCGGACAACCACCGGGTCGAGCGGACCATCGCCCTCCTCGACGCCGAAGACCCCCGCTCGGTCGGCCCCGTCCTCACCGAGGGCCATGCCTCGCTCCGGGACGATCTGCGCGTCTCCTGCCGGGAGTTGGACCTCGCGGTCGAGACGGCGAACGCGGCGGGCGCGCTCGGGGCGCGGATGACGGGCGGTGGTTTCGGTGGTTCGGCGATCGTGCTGGTCGAGACCCGGCTGGCGGGCACGGTGTCCGCCGCGGTGGAGAAGGCCTTCGCCGAGGCCGGGTTCACCGCCCCGAGGATCTTCCCCGCGGTGCCCTCGCGGGGTGCGCGACGGCTCTGAAAGCCCTTGCGGCGCACGGCAAGAGCCCTTGGATCGTCGACTTCTGTCGTGATCGGCCCCAGGCGGCACAGGCGCACCCGGGACGTTCGGCCAGTTCTGCGAATCGCCTTCCGCGGCGTCCACCCGCCCGTACCCTGATGCACAGCACCGGTGGGGGCCGGTGCTGATCAGGGGGCGAGACCAGTCGGGTACGGCGCCCGGGACGGATCCCCGTCACCGCACGGCGGCGGCCGCGCGGTCGGCGGACCCTCGTCACCGGCGCCGTGCCCGCGCCGGTCCGTTCCTCGACACATAGGGGTGTCCGTGGGTCGTATCCGGGTTCTGGTGGTGGACGACCACCGCATTTTCGCCGAGTCGCTGGCCGCCGCGCTCGCGGCGGAGCCCGACGTCGACGTCTCGGCGGCGGGCAGCGGTCCGGCCGCCCTGCGCTGTCTGGACCGCGCGGTGGCGGAGGGGCGCCGGTACGACGTGATGCTGGTCGACGCCGACCTGGGCACGGTGGCCGGGCCGGCCGCGTCGGTCGCGGTGGCCCGGGTCGTACCGGAGCAGGGCGGGGGCGTGGTCGACGGCATCTCGCTGGTCGCCGGGGTCCGCTCGGCCCAACCCGCCGTCCGTACGATCGTGCTCGCGGAGAAGGACGACGCCCACCGGGCCGCGCTCGCGCTGCAGGCCGGGGCATCTGGCTGGGTGGCCAAGGACTGCTCGCTGCAGCGGCTGCTCGCCGTGATCCGCGGTGTCCTGCGCGACGAGACGCATCTGCCGCCCGCGCTCCTCACCGGCGTGCTGCGGGAGCTGACGGCGGCCCGCAAACACCGCACCGAGAGCGAACAGCTGGTGGAGTCGCTGACCCCGCGCGAGCGGGAGGTGCTGCGGTGCATGGTGGCGGGCCTGGGACGCAAGGCCGTCGCGGAGCGGCTCTTCCTCTCCCCGCACACCGTCCGTACGCACATGCAGAACGTGCTCGGGAAGCTGGGGGTGCACTCCACGCTCGCCGCGGTCGCCCTGGCGCGCCGGGCCGGTGTCGGCCCCGCCGAGCTGGAGGGGGACCTAACCGGGGATGTTGTCGAACGGGGCGGTCAGCCGGCGTAGCAGACCGGCCAGGTCGCCGCGCTGGGCGCGGGAGAGCTGGGCCAGGATGGCCCGCTCCTGGGCGAGCAGTCCGGCGAGCGCCTGGTCGGCCCGGTCACGGCCCTCGGGGGTCAGGCGGACCAGGACCCCGCGCCGGTCGCTGGGGTCGGGCAGCCGCTCGACCAGGCCCTTCTTGGTGAGCCGGTCGATGCGGTTGGTCATGGTGCCGGAGGTGACCAGCGTCTGGGTGAGGAGCTGGCCGGGAGAGAGCTGGTACGGGGCGCCCGCGCGGCGCAGCGACGTCAGGACGTCGAACTCCCACGGCTCCAGCTGGTGCTCGGAGAAAGCGAGCCGCCGGGCGCGGTCGAGGTGGCGGGCGAGCCGTGAGACGCGGCTCAGCACCTCGAGCGGTTCCACGTCGAGGTCCGGGCGCTCGCGGCGCCATGCAGCGACCAGCCGGTCGACCTCGTCCTCCATGTCGATCAGTGTAGATGGTCTGTTGACATAAAGTCTCTTGACGTCAAGATATATTCCGCTGGACTATGGGGAAGGACCGGGCCGGAACCCTGTTCCGCTTCGGCAACTCGTTCCAGCAAGGGGGCTCGAACATGCATTCCGCACCATCTTCTGCGTCTGCCGCACCGACATGGGACCCACAGCAGTACCTCCGGCACTCCGGCCACCGCACGCGCCCGTTCCTCGACCTGCTCGCCCGAATACCGCATCTGCCCACCACCGATCAGCCCGCCCGCATCGCCGATCTCGGCTGCGGCCCCGGCAATGTGACCGTCCTGCTCGCGGACCGCTGGCCCGACGCCCACATCAGCGGCTTCGACCTCTCGCCCGACATGCTGGAACGCGCCGAGAAGGACTGGGCCGGCACCACCGCCGGCGGCGGCTGGCTCGACTTCCGGCCCGCCGACGCCGCCCACTGGGTGCCGGAAGAGCCCTACGACCTGATCGTCTCCAACGCCGCCCTGCAGTGGGTCCCCAACCACCCCGAGTCCTTCGCCGCCTGGATCGACGGCCTCAAACCGGGCGGGACCCTCGCCTTCCAGGTCCCCGGCAACTTCACCTCGCCCAGCCACGCCCTGCTCGGCGAGCTCTGCGACACCCCCCAGTGGCGCGACCGCCTCGACGGCGAGGGGCGCCGGTTCGTGCACGTCCTCGACGCGGCCGACTATCTGAACCGCCTTGCCGACCTCGGCTGCGAGACCGACACCTGGGAGACCACCTACTCACAACTCCTGCCGGGGGAGGACCCGGTCCTCGACTGGGTCAAGGGCACGGCCCTGCGCCCCGTACTGACCGCACTGGAAGGTGACGAGGAGGCGACCGCCGCCTTCCTCGCCCAGTACCGCGACCTGCTGCGCGAGGCGTACCCGCCGGGGCCGCACGGCACGGTCTTCCCGTTCCGCCGCATCTTCGCCGTCGCGACGAAGCCGCTGTGACGCACGGGCGCCCCGCACCGGTGATCCGGTGCGGGGCGCCCGTGCGGTGCGGGACCGCCGTCGTGCCCACGGAGGCGGTGGGGAATCGCCGCCGTGCCGCCGTGCGGTCGTGCCGTCGTGCCCTCGTGCGGTGCGGGACCGTCGTCGCGTCAGCTCTTGCGGTGGCCTATCAGGCGCGGCTTCTGCTCCAGGCCGTCCAGGCCGTGCCAGGCCAGATTCACCAGGTGCGCCGCGACCTCCGCCTTCTTCGGCTTGCGGACGTCCAGCCACCACTGGCCCGTCAGCGCCACACTGCCCACCAGCGCCTGCGCGTACAGCGGCGCCAGCTTCGGGTCGAACCCGCGGGCCTTGAACTCCAGCCCCAGGATGTCCTCCACCTGCGTGGCGATGTCGCTGATCAGCGAGGCGAACGTGCCCGTCGACTGGGCCACCGGCGAATCGCGGACCAGGATCCGGAAACCGTCGGTGTACCGCTCGATGTAGTCCAGCAGCGCGAACGCCGCCTGCTCCAGGAGCTCCCGCGGATGGCCCGCCGTCAGCGCCCCGGTCACCATGTCGAGCAGCTGCCGCATCTCCCGGTCGACGACGACCGCGTACAGCCCCTCCTTGCCGCCGAAGTGCTCGTAGACCACCGGCTTGGAGACGCCGGCCTTCGCCGCGATCTCCTCCACCGACGTGCCCTCGAAGCCCTTCTCGGCGAAGAGCGCCCGGCCGATGTCCAGCAGCTGCTCCCGGCGCTCCGCGCCCGTCATCCGCACCCGGCGGCCGCGCCGGGGCTTGTTCTCGCTGCTTCCGGTACCGCTGGTACTGCCCTCGATCGCCACGTTCTCCATCATGCCGCGTCGGCGGGCTCGCCCCGGCGCCGGGCTTCGATCCGGGAGGCGTCCGGCCAGCGCACGTCGTGGGCCCAGCCCAGCTGCTCGAACCAGCGGATCAGCCGCGCGCTGGAGTCGACCTGGCCCCGCAGCACCCCGTGGCGCGCCGAGGTCGGGTCGGCGTGGTGCAGGTTGTGCCAGGACTCACCGCAGGACAGCACGGCCAGCCACCACACGTTGCCCGAGCGGTCGCGGGACTTGAAGGGGCGCTTGCCGACGGCGTGACAGATCGAGTTGATCGACCACGTGACGTGGTGCAGCAGCGCGACCCGGACCAGCGAACCCCAGAAGAACGCGGTGAACGCGCCCCACCACGACATCGTCACCAGACCGCCGACCAGCGGCGGGATCGCCAGCGACAGCACCGTCCAGAAGATGAAGTCGCGCGAGATCCGGCGGATCGCCGGGTCCTTGATCAGGTCGGGCGCGTACTTGGCCTGCGGGGTGCGCTCCTGGTCGAACATCCAGCCGATGTGCGCCCACCACAGCCCCTTCATCAGGGCCGGCACCGTCTCGCCGTAACGCCACGGCGAGTGCGGGTCGCCGTCCGCGTCGGAGAACTTGTGGTGCTTGCGGTGGTCCGCCACCCAGCGCACCAGCGGACCCTCCACCGCGAGCGAGCCCATGATCGCCAGGGCGATCCGCAGCGGCCGCTTGGCCTTGAAGGAACCGTGGGTGAAGTAACGGTGGAAGCCGATCGTGATGCCGTGGCAGCCGATGTAGTACATCGCGACCAGCAGGCCCAGGTCGAGCCAGGACACGCCGCCCCAGCTCCAGGCCAGCGGCACGGCCGCGATCAGGGCGATGAAGGGCACCGTGATGAACAGCAACAGCGTGATCTGCTCGATCGATCGCTTTTTGTCCCCGCCGAGCGTCGCGGGGGGCAGGTCCTGTTCGGTTTCGAGCACATCGGGGCTAGTGGTCATGGGTGTCCCCTGGGGATGAAGGGATGAGGGAGAGGGAAGAAGACGGGGAGGAAAGTGAGCGGAACGGGGCGAAACGAGCGCGTGGCTACGCCTCCGTAACCTACGGCGACGTAAGTATGGCAGTGCGGTGGCGCGCGGCAAGAGGGCGCAAGAGGGGCTCGGGAGGAGTCCAGGGAATGGACACCTATCCTGTGTCCGTCGGACAGCGCGGTCCGCAAGCCTCCAGTACCCCTCCAGACGTGCTCAAACACTGCAAGGAGCCGCACCTGTGAGCAGTGCCGACCAGACCCCCACCGCCAGCGCCGAGCTGCGTTCCGACATCCGCCGACTGGGCGACCTGCTGGGCGAGACACTCGTCCGCCAGGAAGGACACGAGCTTCTCGACCTCGTCGAGAAGGTCCGCAGCCTCACCCGCGAGAACGGCGAGGCCGCCGCCGAGCTGCTCGGGGAGACCGATCTGGAGACCGCCACCAAGCTGGTGCGCGCCTTCTCCACCTATTTCCACCTGGCGAACGTCACCGAGCAGGTCCACCGCGGCCGCGAGATGCGCGAGAAGCGCGCCGCCGAGGGCGGGCTCCTCGCCCGCACCGCCGACATGCTCAAGGACGGCGACCCGCAGCACGTCCGCGAGACGGTACGGAACCTCAGCGTGCGGCCCGTCTTCACCGCGCACCCCACCGAGGCCGCCCGCCGCTCCGTCCTCAACAAGCTGCGCCGGATCGCCGCCCTCCTGGAGACCCCGGTCATCGAGGCCGACCGGCGCCGCCACGACCTGCGGCTCGCCGAGAACATCGACCTCATCTGGCAGACCGACGAACTCCGGGTCGTCCGCCCCGAGCCCGCCGACGAGGCCCGCAACGCCATCTACTACCTCGACGAGCTGCACGCCGGCGCCGTCGGCGACGTCCTGGAGGACCTCGCCGCCGAGCTGGAGCGCGTCGGCTTCGAGCTGCCCTCCGGCACCCGCCCGCTGACCTTCGGCACCTGGATCGGCGGCGACCGCGACGGCAACCCCAACGTGACCCCGCAGGTCACCTGGGACGTGCTGATCCTCCAGCACGAGCACGGCATCACCGACGCCCTCGACCTCATCGACGAGCTGCGCGGCTTCCTCTCCAACTCCATCCGCTACGCCGGCGCCACCGAGGAACTCCTCGCCTCCCTCCAGGCCGACCTGGAGCGCCTGCCGGAGATCAGCCCCCGCTACAAGCGCCTCAACGCCGAGGAGCCGTACCGGCTCAAGGCCACCTGCGTCCGCCAGAAGCTCGTCAACACCCGTGAGCGCCTGGCCAACGGAACCCCGCACCAGGAGGGCCGCGACTACCTCGGCACCTCCGAGCTGGTCCAGGACCTCGCCCTGATCCAGACCTCCCTGCGCGAGCACCGCGGCGCCCTGTTCGCCGACGGCCGGATGGACCGCACCATCCGCACGCTGTCCGCCTTCGGCCTCCAGCTCGCCACCATGGACGTCCGCGAGCACGCCGACGCCCACCACCACGCCCTCGGCCAGCTCTTCGACCGACTCGGCGAGGAGTCCTGGCGGTACGCCGACATGCCGCGCGACTACCGGCAGAAGCTGCTCGCCAAGGAGCTGCGCTCCCGCCGCCCGCTCGCGCCCAAGCCCGCCCCGCTGGACGCGGCCGGCCAGAAGACCCTCGGCGTGTTCCACACGATCAAGGAGTCCTTCGAGCGCTTCGGCCCCGAGGTCATCGAGTCGTACATCATCTCGATGTGCCAGGGCGCCGACGACGTCTTCGCCGCCGCCGTCCTCGCCCGCGAGGCGGGCCTCCTCGACCTGCACGGCGGCTGGGCCAAGATCGGCATCGTGCCGCTCCTGGAGACCACCGACGAGCTCAGGGCCGCCGACGTCATCCTCAACGACATGCTGGCCGACCCCTCCTACCGCCGTCTCGTCTCGCTCCGCGGCGACGTCCAGGAGGTCATGCTCGGCTACTCCGACTCCTCCAAGTTCGGCGGCATCACCACCTCCCAGTGGGAGATCCACCGCGCCCAGCGCCGGCTCCGCGACGTCGCCCACCGCTACGGCGTCCGCCTGCGCCTCTTCCACGGCCGCGGCGGCACCGTCGGCCGCGGCGGCGGCCCCTCGCACGACGCGATCCTCGCCCAGCCCTGGGGCACCCTGGAGGGCGAGATCAAGGTGACCGAGCAGGGCGAGGTCATCTCCGACAAGTACCTCATCCCGTCCCTCGCCCGCGAGAACCTCGAACTGACCGTCGCCGCCACGCTGCAGGCCTCCGCCCTGCACACCGCGCCGCGCCAGTCCGACGAGGCCCTGGCCCGCTGGGACGCGGCCATGGACACCGTCTCGGAGGCCGCCCACACGGCGTACCGCAGGCTCGTCGAGGACCCGGACCTGCCGACGTACTTCCTCGCCTCGACCCCGGTCGACCAGCTCGCCGACCTGCACCTGGGCTCGCGGCCCTCCCGCCGCCCCGGCTCGGGCGTCTCCCTCGACGGCCTGCGGGCCATCCCGTGGGTCTTCGGCTGGACCCAGTCCCGGCAGATCGTCCCCGGCTGGTTCGGCGTCGGCTCCGGCCTCAAGGCCCTGCGCGAGGCGGGTCTCGACGAGGTCCTCGGCGAGATGTACGAGCGCTGGCACTTCTTCCGCAACTTCCTCGCCAACGTCGAGATGACGCTGGCCAAGACGGACCTGCGGATCGCCCGCCACTACGTCGACACCCTGGTGCCCGACGAGCTCAAGCACGTCTTCGAGACCATCCAGGCGGAGCACGAGCTCACCGTCGCGGAGGTCCTGAAGGTGACCGGCGGTCAGAAGCTGCTCGACTCCAACCCGGTGCTCCAGCAGACCTTCGCCATCCGCGACGCCTACCTGGACCCGATCTCCTACCTCCAGGTGGCCCTGCTGGCCCGCCAGCGCCAGGCGGCGGAGCGCGGCGAGGACCCCGACCCGCTGCTCGCCCGGGCGCTGCTGCTCACGGTGAACGGAGTGGCGGCGGGCCTGCGCAACACGGGCTGACGCGCTGAGACGACGAACGACGGTGCCCCCGCCGGAATCGCTTCCGGCGGGGGCACCGTCGTCACCACGGGACTCAGTGCTGCTGAGCCTTGCGGCGGCGCGTCACCAGGAACGCACCGGCGCCCGCGAGGGCGACAGCGGCGGCGGCGAGGATGCCGACGGGGGCGCTGGAGCCCGTCTCGGCGAGGTCACCGGAGCCGGCGGCGCCGCTGCTCGTGCCGGCGGACGGAGTCGCACCGGCCGACGCGGAGTCCGTGGCGGACGGCGTACCGCCCGGGGTCGACGCCGTCGCCGACGGCGTCACGCTGGGCGTACCGGTGGGGGTATCGGTGGGCTTGGGGGACTCCTCGTAAGGCGGGCAGTCGATCTTGAAGACCTTCTGCTTGGCGCGGCCGTTCTCGCCCTCGAAGTTCCAGAACAGCTTGTACTGGCCGTCCGGGAGGGTCATGTCCGCGGTGCGCTCGTGACCGTCGGCGTCGAGGGTGATGAGACCGGTCTTGACCGTCTCACCCTTCTCCTGCTCGTTGTTCGCCCACGCCTCGATGTGCCAGGTGACCTTCTGGCCGGCGTCGAACTTGAAGGCGTCGAGGTAGAAGGAGCAGACCTTCGGCTGGTTGGCCTTGATTTCCTCGCCGGTCTCCGACTTGTGAATCTTCACGGTGCCGTTGTCGCCCTTGGGGTCGTCCTTCGGACCCTTCGTGGCGGAGGCGGCCGGAGCCAGCAGCAGAGAGGCAGCGGTCACGGCAGTGACGACGGTGCCGGTGGAGATGAGGGTACGTCGCATAGGGGCTTGTCCATCTGAGAGATGAGAGGGATGCCGTGGGAGGTGGCGGAGGGCAGCCTAGCGGCACCTTTAAGCCACCCTTAACCCAAGGGGCATAACAATCAGAGCGCGAAGAACGCCGCCACCAGCAGCGCGCCCCCCGCGCCCGCCAGCCCCCACGCCGTCCGCGTCAGCCGCAGACCGCCACCGACGAGCGGCGCCGCCAGCAACAGCGCCCCGCCCAGCGGCAGCCAGGCGTGCAGGCCGCCGCCCCAGCCCGTCCGTACCGCCTCCGTCGTACCCGGCTTCACGACCACCGGCAGCGTCTGGCCCTTGCCGGCCGCCACCGAGCGGTCGATGGTCAGGGTGGTGTGCGGCGACGGCGGCCCGGCCGGTACGTAACGGCCGCTGCACGTCTCCTCGTCGCAACCGGTCACCGTCAGCGTGCCGTGCTCACGGCCCTTGGGCAGCAGGACGTGCTGCGCCGTCCCCCAGGACGACCAGACGCCCGCGACGACGAGCAGCAGGGCGACCAGGACCATGGCGGCGTTACGGGCGTGCGTCATGGTCCGCGATCGTACAGTCGTACCGCTCGGGTCGGTCGCTCAGGAGTTGTACGCCGACTGCGCCCGCTCCAGACCCTCCGCCACCAGGCACTCGACGGAGTCCGCCGCCCGGTCCACGAAGTAGTCGAGCTCCTTGCGCTCCGTCGACGAGAAGTCCTTCAGAACGAAGTCGGCGACCTGCATCCGGCCGGGCGGACGGCCGATGCCGAACCGCACCCGGTGGTAGTCCGCCCCCATCGCCTTCGTCATCGACTTCAGACCGTTGTGCCCGTTGTCGCCGCCGCCGATCTTCAGCCGCAGCACCCCGTAGTCGATGTCCAGCTCGTCGTGGATCGCCACGACGTGCGCCGTCGGCACCTTGTAGAAGTCCCGCAGCGCCGTCACCGGGCCACCCGAAAGATTCATGTACGACATCGGCTTCGCGAGGATCACCCGGCGGTTCGCCGGCCCCGGAGGCCCCATCCGCCCCTCGACGACCTGCGCCTGCGCCTTCTGCGCCCGCTTGAACTTCCCGCCGATACGGTCCGCGAGCAGGTCCACCACCATGAAGCCCACGTTGTGGCGGTTGGCGGCGTACTCCGGCCCCGGGTTGCCGAGACCGACGATCAGCCAGGGGGCGTTCGCCTCGTCCGTCATGGGGGTCTCGTCTCCTCGTGTGCGTACCGGCAGGTGTACAGAAGAAACGGGGTGACGGGCCGCACGGCCCGTCACCCCGTCACGTCAGGCAGAGCCTACGGCTCAGGCCTCGGCGCCCTCGGTGGCCTCGCCCTCGGCGGCCGGCTCCTCGGCCTGGGCGGCCAGGATCTGGATGACGACGGCGTCGGGGTCCGTCTCCAGGGTGGTGCCCTTCGGCAGCGCGATGTCCTTGGCGAGGATGGAGTTACCGGCCTCCAGGCCCTCGATCGAGACCGTGACGGACTCGGGGATGTGGGTGGCCTCGGTCTCGACGGAGAGCGTGTTCAGCACGTTCTCGACGAGGTAGCTGCCCGGCGCCAGGTCGCCCTCGGTCTCGACGACGATCTCGACGGTGACCTTCTCGCCGCGCTTCACCAGCAGCAGGTCGACGTGCTCCAGGAAGCCCTTCAGCGGGTCGCGCTGCACGGCCTTCGGGATCGCCAGCTCGGTGGTACCACCCAGGTCCAGCGACAGCAGGACGTTCGGGGTACGCAGGGCGAGCAGCAGCTCGTGGCCCGGCAGGGTGACGTGGACCGGCTCGGTGCCGTGACCGTAGAGAACGCCGGGGACCTTGCCCTCGCGGCGGACGCGGCGCGCCGCACCCTTGCCGAACTCGGTACGGGTCTCGGTGGCCAGCTTGACCTCGGACATGTGCACTCCTCGTAGACGATGACGAAAAAAGGGTGGTCACCCGGCCACGACTGGCGATGGCCTGCTACGAAGAGCGCGTCGATAACGGACCGCCGTACCACGCCGGGTACGGCCTCCCTCGCCGAGCAACTACGGCAGTCTACTCGGCCCCCGCCGCACGGCCCAATTGGATCACCGGCCCCCGTCGCGACGGCCCACACCGGCCCCGGCGGTCCCACGTCGGCGCACGGGAAAGGGCCCGCTCCCCCCGAGGGGAGCGGGCCCTTCCACGACATACGAGAAAGCTCAGTGCTCCTCGAAGAGGCTCGTCACCGAACCGTCCTCGAACACCTCACGCACCGCGCGGGCGATCGTCGGGGCGATCGACAGAACCGTGATCTTGTCGAGCTCCAGGGAACCCGGCACCGGGAGCGTGTCCGTGAAGACGAACTCGCTCACCTTGGAGTTCTTCAGACGATCGGCGGCCGGCCCGGACAGGATGCCGTGCGTGGCCGTCACGATGACGTCCTCGGCACCGTGCGCGAAGAGCGCGTCCGCGGCGGCGCAGATCGTGCCACCCGTGTCCACCATGTCGTCGACCAGGACGCAGACGCGGCCCTTCACGTCACCGACGACCTCGTGGACGGTCACCTGGTTGGCGACGTCCTTGTCACGGCGCTTGTGCACGATCGCCAGCGGCGCGTCCAGACGGTCGCACCACCGGTCGGCGACACGCACACGGCCGGCGTCCGGGGAGACGATCGTCAGCTTCGAGCGGTCGACCTTGCTGCCCACGTAGTCCGCCAGGACCGGAAGGGCCGACAGGTGGTCCACCGGGCCGTCGAAGAAGCCCTGGATCTGGTCGGTGTGCAGGTCGACCGTGAGGATGCGGTGCGCACCGGCGGTCTTCAGCAGGTCCGCGACCAGACGCGCCGAGATCGGCTCACGGCCGCGGTGCTTCTTGTCCTGACGGGCGTAGCCGTACGACGGGATGATCACGGTGATGCTCCGCGCGGAAGCCCGCTTCAGAGCATCGATCATGATCAGCTGCTCCATGATCCACTTGTTGATCGGAGCCGTGTGGCTCTGGATCAGGAAGCAGTCCGCGCCACGAGCCGACTCCTGGAAACGGACGTAGATCTCACCGTTCGCGAAGTCGAAGGCCTTCGTCGGCACGAGGCCGACACCCAACTGGTGCGCGACCTCCTCGGCCAGCTCGGGGTGGGCGCGGCCGGAGAAGAGCATCAGCTTCTTCTCGCCGGTCGTCTTGATCCCGGTCACAGCACTGTCTCCTCAGACGTGTCCTCTGGTCGCGATCTCCGCGCTCCCGTGCGCGTGTGCGAGCCAGCCGAATTTATGTGCACGTATCACGGTACGCCGAGTTCGACGCACCTGTTTCCGGTCAGCTCGCGCCGGAGGACTCCTCCGAGGCCGCCTGAGCAGCCTGCGCCGCGGCACTCCCGGGCCGCTTCCGCGCCACCCAACCCTCGATATTCCGCTGCTGGCCGCGGGCCACGGCGAGCGAACCGGCCGGTACGTCCTTGGTGATGACGGACCCGGCGGCCGTGTACGCGCCGTCCCCGATGGTGATGGGTGCCACAAACATGTTGTCCGACCCGGTCCGGCAGTGGGACCCGATCGTGGTGTGGTGCTTCGCCTCGCCGTCGTAGTTCACGAAGACGCTGGCTGCGCCGATGTTCGTGTGCTCACCGATCGTGGCGTCGCCCACGTAGGAGAGGTGCGGGACCTTGGTGCCCTCGCCGATCTTGGCGTTCTTCATCTCCACGTACGTCCCCGCCTTGGCCTTCGGGCCGAGATGGGTGCCCGGACGCAGATACGCGAACGGACCCACGGACGCGCTCTCGCCGATCACGGCGGAATCGGCGACCGTGTTGTCCACCCGGGCGCCCTTGCCGACCGTGGTGTCCTTCAGGCGCGTGTTCGGGCCGACCTCGGCGTCCTCACCGATGTGGGTCGTGCCGAACAGCTGCGTACCGGGGTGGACGACGGAGTCCGGCTCGAAGGTCACCGTGACGTCGACGAGGACGGAGGAGGGGTCGACGACCGTGACGCCGGCCATCATCGCCCGCTCCAGGAGGCGCTGATTGAGCAGGGCGCGGGCCTCGGCGAGCTGGACACGGTTGTTGATGCCGAGGATCTCCCGGTGGTCACCGGCGACGGACGCGCCGACACGGTGACCGGCCTCGCGGAGGATCGACAGCACGTCGGTGAGGTACTCCTCGCCCTGGCTGTTGTCGGTGCGCACCTTGCCGAGCGCGTCGGCGAGCAGCCGGCCGTCGAACGCGAACACCCCGGAGTTGATCTCCCGGATCGCGCGCTGCTCGTCCGTCGCGTCCTTGTGCTCGACGATCGCGGTCACGGCGCCCGAGGCGTCCCGGACGATCCGGCCGTAGCCGGTGGAGTCCGGCACCTCGGCGGTCAGCACGGTGACGGCGTTGCCGTCGGCGGCGTGCGTGGCGGCGAGCGCCTTCAGGGTCTCCCCGGAGAGCAGCGGGGTGTCGCCGCAGACCACGACCACGGTGCCGTCGGGGGCCTGCCCCAGCTCCTCGAGGCCCATGCGGACGGCGTGACCGGTGCCGTTCTGCTCGTGCTGCACGGCGGTACGGGTCCCGGCGTAGTGCGCGTCGAGATGCGCGGTGACCTGCTCCCGGGCGTGCCCGACGATCACGACGAGCTGCTCGGGCTCCAGCTCGCGCGCGGCGGAGACGACGTGTCCGACGAGGGACCGTCCGGCGATCTCGTGCAGGACCTTGGGGGTCTTGGACTTCATGCGGGTGCCCTCACCCGCTGCGAGGACGACGACGGCGGCCGGGCGATTGGCGCTCACGGGAATGCCCTTCGGCTTCGGGTGGTGGACAACCGCAGGATACCGGGGGGTTTCGGGGCGGAAACGAGTGCGGGTCCTGACCAGGGAGGTCAGGACCCGAACCGAACGGCTCCCAGGGAAGGAATCGAACCCTCATTCAATGGACCAAAACCATTTGTCCTGCCATTAGACGACCTGGGAAGGTCTGCCCTTTATGTCCGACTCTCTCGATCGGCCGAGTGGGCAGCCCCTACTATGCCGCACCACCAGCCCTCGACGCGACGGTAGAGCTCCGCGCTTCGGTGAACTTGGATCACCAGGCAGCCTCGGTACTCCTCTCCGGTGTTCTGCCGGTTGGTTTTCGGGTTGTGCCTCTTGAGCGAGGTCTTGTTGAAGGACGAGGCGTCCGCACCGACCAGTTCGGCCCAGAATCGTTCGGCCGCGCCGACGTCGGCGGTTTCGTGGATGTGGACGTAGAAGCGCACCCGCTCCCTCTCGACCCCGATGAGGCGGAGCCAGTCCAGGAAGAGCTTGATCATGTCCGGGTCGCTGTTGACGAACGTGATGCGTTCCTGCCGTCGATGCGGCTTGGACTTCGTGCCTTCGGCCCAGTAGAGCGCGACGCCCAGGAGGAACAGCTCGCGGTCGGTCACGGAGCCGATCTCGTGCGCGGCCTCCCGCTTGGTCCGCCGGCGCTCCTCCTCACGGCGTTGCAGCGTGGCCGCCCACCCCTTACGGGCGATCGCCGACGCCTCCTCGCGGGTGCGCGTCCGCTCCGGCTTCGGAAGGTCGCGTACCCACAGCGAGATCGAGCTCTTCGAGCAGCCCAGCTCGACCTGGATCTGGTCGTAGGTCATGCCCTCGAGGCGGAGTTCCCGGGCTCTCTCCCGTAGGGCGTCCTTGGCCCTCGGGCGCTTCGTCCAGTCCGGTGGGGGTTCTCCCTTCACCAGGCGGTTGAGAAGGTCGTTGTTGTCGATCTTCAGTCGGTCCCGGATCCGGGCGCAGGCTGAGGCCCTCTCGGCGTAACGCGATCGCCTGTTCGCGCAGGGACTCGAAGTCCGCGTACTTGTGGGTGGCGGATGTCATACGAACACCATCGTCCGGATGGTGAACGTCCGGGTCGAAAGCGTGGGCGATTCAGTAGTTCGAGGGACGGGTGTGTGTACGTGGTTGACGTGCGCCGTCCGCGGGCCGCGGCCGTCTCCGGAAAATGACTCGCGCCCGCCCGTAGGCTGGTCCGCATGACCACAACGGGGGCGCACCAGGACGCGGCGGGTTCCGTCGCGCCGGGCTGGTGGTGGTGGGGGAGACGGCGCAGTGCGGTGCTCGACGGCGGGCTCGCCGTCGTGTCGGCGCTGGAGTGCGGGCTGGAAGGGGTCGCCTTCGCCGGTGAGGCGGGGCTGCCCGTTCCCCTGGGGGTGCTGTTCGGGCTGGTCGTCGGGACGGTGCTGCTGGTGCGGCGCCGGTGGCCGATCGTCGTCGTGCTCGTCTCGATCGCCGTCACGCCCGCCGAGATGGGCTTTCTGATGGGGATCGTCGGGCTCTACACGCTCGCCGCCTCCGAGGTGCCCCGCCGGATCACGGCCGCGCTGGCCGGAATGTCGACGGTCGCCGTCTTCCTGGTGACCGTGGTGCGGCTGCGCCAGGACGTCGCGCAGGCCGATGTCGACCAGCGGGAATTCGATCCCAGCGGCTGGTACGTCCCTCTCGTCTCGCTCTTCATGACGCTCGGCCTCAACGCGCCCCCTGTTCTCTTCGGCCTGTACATAGGGGCACGGCGCCGGCTCATGGAGAGCCTGCGGGAGCGGGCAGACAGTCTGGAGGCGGAGCTGTCGCTGCTCGCCGACCGGGCCGAGCAGCGGGCGCAGTGGGCGCGGCAGGAGGAGCGGACGCGGATCGCGCGGGAGATGCACGACGTGGTCGCCCACCGGGTGTCGTTGATGGTGGTGCACGCGGCGGCGCTGCAGGCGGTCGCGTTGAAGGATCCGCAGAAGGCGGTGAAGAACGCGGCGCTGGTCGGGGACATGGGCCGGCAGGCGCTGACGGAGCTGCGTCAGATGCTCGGTGTGCTGCGGGAGGACGTGGCGCCGGTCCCGGCCGCTCCGGTGCCGTTGGCCGCGGTCGGCCGGGCGGCGGCGGCCGCCGCCGAGGCCGCCTCGGAGGACGGTCCGTGTCTGGACGCGCTGGAGGACCTGGTCGAGCAGTCCCGGCAGGCCGGGGTGGTCGTCGAGCTGACCGTGCTGGGTGAGGTGCGGGCGTACGCGGCGGAGGTCGAGCGGACCGCGTACCGCGTGGTCCAGGAGGCGCTGACCAACGTGCACAAGCACGCGGCCGGCGCGAAGGTCGTCGTGCGCCTCGCCCATCGGGACGGGGAGGTGGCGATGCAGGTGGAGAACGGTCCGTCGGACGCGGGTGCGGCCGACGCGCACCTGCCGAGCGGTGGCAACGGTCTGGTGGGCATGCGGGAGCGGGTGACCCGGCTGGGCGGCGTGTTCGTGTCGGGTCCGACGGACGCGGGTGGTTTCCGGGTGTCGGCGGTGTTGCCGGTGGGGGAGCGGGCGGCGTAGGCCGGGCCGGGCTCAGCCCGTGATCAGCCGGGCCGGCTGCGTCCCCGTGATCAGCGTCGAGAGTGCCGCGTCGATGTCCTGGCCGAGGTACCAGTCCCCGGTGTGGTCCAGGCTGTAGACCCGGCCCTCCAGGTCGATGGCGAGGACCGCCTGGTGGTCGCCCTCCTCGCCGAGCGGGGCGATCTCGGTGTCGAGCGCGCGCCCCAGGTCCGCGAGGGTGCGGGCCAGGTGCAGGCCGGCCAGCGGGTCGAAGCGTACGGTCGCGGGGGCGATCTGGCGGCCGCCGCCCGGCGCGGTGACGCGCAGGCCGCCGAACTCCGCCCATGCCTCGACGGCCGCGGGGAAGACGCTGTGCCGGTGGCCGCCGGGGGAGACGTGGGCGCGCAGGGTGTCGGCCCACTGCTCGGCGAGTTTGATGTCCCAGCGGCCCGGTTGCCATCCGGCCTCGCGGAGTGCGGCGTCGATGTTGACCGGGAATCGGGTGGTGCTCAGGTGGTCGGGCATGAAGGTGCGGTCAGCCGTTCTCGACAGTCGAGGTGGGGTCGACGGTGCGGACGCCGAAGTGGGCGAGCATCGCCGTACAGGAGCGGCAGGGGGCGGCGTAACTGCCGTGCAGCGGGTCGCCGTCCTCGCGGATGCGGCGCGCGGTCAGTTTGGCGTGCTTGAGCGAGCGGCGGGCCTCGCTGTGGGTGAGCGGCTTGCGCTGGGCGCGCTTGGAGCGGCCGGTCTCGGCGGCCGTGAGGTGGCGGGAGAGCAGGATCGCCTCGGGGCAGCGGCCGGTGAACCGCTCGCGCTGTCCGCTGGTGAGGGTGTCCAGGAAGTCCTGGACGAGGGCGTGCAGGACCGGCGGCTGGTCGCCGCGGCCCGCGGTGCAGGTGAGGGTCTCGCCGCGGACGGAGAGGGCGGCGCCGACGGTGGGGAGGATGCCGTCGCGGCGGAAGCGCAGTAACGGGGCGCGGCTGGGCTCGGTGCTGCTCCAGTTGAGGCGTGGGTCACCCTGCGTGGGCGTCGGTGCTGCGTACATGGTGCGATTCTTCCCCTCCTGCAATCCCCCGAGTTGCGGGAACAGAGTGCCAAATGGGACGCCTCATGTGGAAGCGGGGTACGCAAACGGGGTGTCGGTGTGTCGGAACTATCGCCGGTGCGTCATCCGGTCGTGACACTTGGTCACGGACGGTGGTCATGGCCGTATCGGGCCGGGTGGTGGGCTTGTGGCAGCGCATAGGCTGTGCGGAATCAGCCAGTAGCCAGCGCAGGGGGCAACCGCCATGACGACAGGTCGGCTCGGGCAGCATGCCGCGCCACCGAACGCGGCTTACGCCGGGCAGGTCGTGCACTTCCCGGACCCGGTCCGCGCTTCCCGGCACCCCAGAGGGGTGCGGGTGGACGAACGGGGCTATCCGGACTTCTCGCCGTACGCCCGGGCGGCGGCGGAGATTGCCGATCCGCCCGAGGGCTTCGGCGTCGACGAGCTGCGGCTGACGGACTACGTGTCGGCGAACGCGGCGCTGGCCGCGACCGGCCATGAGTTGTGGGACACGATTCCCCCGGTGGCCACTCCGCACGGCTGGACCTGGCACCACGTGGCGGGCGGCCGGCGGATGGAGCTCGTACCGGTCGAGGTGAAGGCGTTGCTGCGTCACCACGGCGGGGTGACGACGGCCGCCGTCGACCACGCCAAGCGGGGTACGCGCCCGCTGCAGGAGACCCGGCCGGCGCACTTCGGGCTGCCGAAGGGCCTGGTGTCAGTGTCCGAGCAGCAGCTGCTCGGTGTCGAGGAGGACCTGGGGTACCGCCTGCCGGGCGCGTACCGCTCCTTCCTGAAGGCGGCGGGCGGTTGCGCGCCGGTGGGCGCGGCGCTCGACGCGGAGCTCGGCCTGCTGGTGGACCAGCCGTTCTTCACGGTGCGCGAGGAGGCGGGGGTCAACGACCTCGTCTACGTCAACAAGTGTCTGCGGGACCACCTGACGAAGGACTACCTGGGCGTCGCGTTCGTCCAGGGCGGGATTCTCGCGGTGAAGGTGAAGGGCGAGGCCATCGGGTCGGTGTGGTTCTGCGCGTACGACGACGCGCGGGACGTCAGCGACGCGGTCGGGTGGTCCGTGAACGAGCGGGTGGAGCGGTTGCTGCTTCCGTGCGGCGAGGACTTCGACGCGTTCCTGCAGCGCCTCGCCGGCAATCCGCCGGAGCTGGAGACGGTGGCGAACCTGATGGTGGACGGTGGCTTCGCGCGCGCCGTGCCCGTGGTCCCGGTAGGGGAGTGAACTGGCTGTGGTGACGTTCGCGCAGGCGCAGGAGCGCGCCGAGGAATGGATCAACGGTGACGTGCCGGCGTACCAGCAACGTGAGGTGCGGGTACGGGAGTTCGAGCTGGGCTTCGTCGTGTGGGCGGAGGACCGTGAGGAGGGTCCGACCTCGGACGGCGGCCGGCAGCGGCTGGTCATCGCGCGGGACAGCGGCGAGGCGACGCTGTGGCCCGGGCTGCCGGTGGGTGAGGTGATCCGCCGGTACGAGGAGGAGTACGGGACCTCCGGCGAGGCCGACGCGGGGGCCGCGGCGCCCGCGCCGCCGGAGCGGGTCGATCTGAACGCGACGTCGTTCCTGCTGAGCCCGCCGGAGTGGCTGCAGGACGCGGCGGACAAGCTGGGCCTGCCGCCGGCCCCGTCGAAGGGCCCGGACGCCTCGCGGGCGGACGGGGGTTCGTCGTCTCCGGAGGCGACGGGTGAGGCGACGGGTGAGGTGTCGGACGCGCCGGTGGATGCGCCGGTGGATGCGCCGGGCGCGGTGCCGGATGCGGTGACGGACGTGCCGGCGGGTACGCCGTCGGGTGCCGGCGTCGGCGTCGGCGCCGGTGCCGGTGCGGGTGCTTCGGCGGGCCGTCCGGTCGACTACGAGCCGACGGCGTCGGACGGGGTGCCGGCGAGCAGCCCGTGGGTGGACGCGAACGCGAGCTCGGGAGGGGCGGAGGGTCTGGTGCCGCTCCCGGCGACGGTCTTCGCCCCGCCGCTCTCGGGTGCGGACGACGAGGACACGCCGCCCCCGGTGGTGGGCGCGGACGCCCCGACGGCCCTGATGGCGGCCGGCAGCGCGCTCCCGCCGACGGCGATCGCCCCGGCCCTCGACCCCCACGCCCCGCCGCCCGGTGGCTCGATCGGTGGCCCGGCCGCTCCGGCGGCCCCGGGCGCTCCCGGCTCTTCTTCCGGTGGGCCTTCGGCTCCGGGCGCTCCCGGCTCTGCTCCCGGTTCTCCCGGTGGTCCGGCGTCCGTCGGTTCTTCCGGTGGACCCGGTGTACCCCCGGCGCCCGGCGCGCCCGGCGGGTCCGGTGCCTCGGGGGCCGTGTCCATGCCCGCCGCGCCCACGCCTCCCCCCGCTCCGGGGGCCGGGGCCCGGGACATCGCGGACGCCGCCACCAGTAAGGCCGCACTGTCGCCGCGCGGCCCGCGGTCGACCGGGGGAAACCCTCCTCCGCCGCCGCAGGCGCCGGGGGTTCCCGGTGCGCCCGCGGGCGGATACGTACCGACGCAGATGGTGGCGCAGCTCGGGCCCGACGGGCCAAAGCCGCCCGGGCCTCCCGGCCCGCCCACGCCTCCGCAGCCGGTGCACCAGGCCGCGACCATGCTCGCGCACCCGAGCCAGGGCGGGCCCGGCTCACCGCCGCCCCCGCCCGCGCCGCCGGGCATGCCCGGTGGTTCCGACGGTGCCGGTGTGGCGCACGCGGCGACGATGCTCGCCCACCCCGGACCCCAGGGCATCGCCCCGCCCGGGCCGCCCGGTGCTCCGGGAGCCCCCGGTGCGCCCGGCGCTCCGGGGACGCCGCCCGGTGGGGTGCACCACGCGGCGACGATGCTCGCGCAGCCCGGTCCGGGCGGTCCGCCCGCCCCGCCGGTGCCGCCGCCGTCCGCGCCGGGCGCCCCGCTCGGCGCGCCCACGCCGCCGCCCGCGTACGGGTACCCGCAGCAGCCCCCCGGTCAGCCGACCGTCGGCCCCGGCTACCAGGCCGTGCTGCGCTACCGCGCGCCCGACGGTTCCGAGGCGCAGATCATCCGGCGGTCCGCTCCCGGCACCCCGCACCCCGAGTGGCAGATCCTGCACGAGCTGCGCGCCATGAACGTGCCGCCGCAGCAGGTCCTCGAACTGCACACGGAGCTGGAGTCCTGCGAGCTGCCGGGCGGTTACTGCGCCCGGATGATCCGGGAGACCTGGCCGCAGGCGCGGATCACCAACATCGCGCCGTACGGCAGGGATCACGCGGGCCGGCAGCAGGGAATGCGCCAACTTCTCACGCACCAGGGCGAGTTGCATCAGGTCGCGGACGGTCCGGCCCGGCCGGCGCCGATCCGTGCCCCGCTGCCGCCGGTGCAGCCGGCGCCGCCGATCCCCCCGGAGGGTGTCGCGCAGGAGCTGGCGGGTGCCTTCGGCCCCGGCATCTGCCGGTTCGACCAGCGGGCGGTGTCCCGCCAGGGTGTGCCGGAGGTCGTGGCGCTGACCCTCGTATGGGCGGGTCTGCCGGCCGATTTCGGGCCGTTCTTCTGGGCCCAGCCGGCTCATCCGGTGGTTCCGACGCTGGCCGAACTCGCGGCCCAGCGGCAGGTGCAGCCGGCGGCGGACGCGGGCTCGTACCTCGTGATCGGCTCGGACTTCGGTCGCGCGATCTGCGTCCAGTACGGGACCGCGCACATCGTCGCCGTACCGGTCGAGGCCGGGCCGGGCGGGCAGCCGGTACCGCCGCAGTTCGTCAACAGCGGGCTGCCGGAGTTCACCCGGTCCATGGCGCTGCTCGGCCGGATGTGGCGGCTGCGGTTCGGGCTCAACCCGGAGCAGGCGGGCCGCTGGACGGTCGACTTCCAGGCGCAGCTGGCGATGCTGGACCCGGCGGCGCTGGCGTCGCCGGACAACTGGTGGTCGGTGCTTCTGGAACAGATGTGGGACGGACTGCTCTAGTGCCCCGCTAGTCCGTACCGGTCCGTACCCTTCCGCACCGGTCCGTTCGTGACCGAAGGCGCCCGACGTGTACCTCATGTCGGGCGCCTTTTGTCGTGTCTGATGGTGCCTTATGTCGCATCCTTGGCTTGTGAGCCATTACGGAAGGGGCGTCACGGATGGGTTTCTCCGTCGGACGGGGCCGCGGTTACCGCCCCGAACAGGTCGACCGTCATCTCGCCGCGCTGTCCGGGCAACGCGACGCCGCGTGGGAGCGGGTGGCGCGGCTGGCCGTCCTCGTGAAGGAGAAGCAGGCGGAGGCGGCGCGGCTGCGCACGGTGGTCGCCGGGCTGGCCCCGCAGCGGTACGAGTCCCTGGGCGATCGGGCCCGGAAGATCCTGGAGCTGGCCGAGCAGGAGGAGCAGGCGCTCGTGACCGCGGCCGAGGCGGCGGCCCAGCGCCTCGTCGCACAGGCGGAGTCGGCGGCGGCGCGGACGGTCGAGGCGGCGCGGGCGTCCGCGGACGGCGTCCGGGCCGAGGCGGAGTCCGCGGCCGGGGAGATCCTGCGGAAGGCCGACGGTGAGGCCGAGGCGATCCGCGCCCACGCCCGCCGCGCGGCCGAGGGGGAGCGCGGCGCCGCGCAGGAGGACTTCGAGGAGGCCACCCGCCGGTCGGCGGCGCTGCTGGCGGCCCAGAAGCAGGAGCAGGCGGCCGTACGGGCGGAGGAGGAGCGGGCCGCGAAGGCCCGGGCGGCCGCACTGGACGCCCGCCACGAGGAGCTCGTCACCTCCGCGGAGGCCCGCCTGGCCGAGGCCCGGCGCGCCCTCACGCAGACGGAGGAGCAGGCCCGCCACGGCCAGGAGGACGCGGAGGCCCGGGCCGCCGAAATCCTCGCGGAGGCCCGGCTGCACGAGGAGCGCACCGCACGCGAGACGGAGCGCATCCTGCGGGAGCACGAGGAGGCACGGGAGGAGATCCACGCCCGCGTGAACCACATCCGCACCGCCCTGGCGACCCTCACCGGCCGCCCGGACCCGGACCCGGACCCGGAGCCGGAGGACAAGGGCGGGGAGGAGGGTGGCGAGCGAGACTGAGCGCCCCGCGGGCCGAGCCGCGCCCCGGAAGCTTCGCCTGGAAGCCTCACGCCTCGGCGGGCCGATCCTCCTCCGTCAGGACCGGGAAGCGGCGCGGGGCCAGGACCAGCAGGACGAGGAGGGCCAGGGCCGCCGCCCCCGCCGCGCCCAGGTAGACGTAGTCGACGGCCGTGTCGATCGCGCGGCGCAGGGTGTCGTCCGCGTGGTCCAGCCGGGAGCCCAGGCCGTCCAGGTCCTGGCCGCCGCCGAGGCGGGCCGCCAGGACGGCGTTGGCGATCGCGCCGAACAGGGCCGCGCCCACGCTCTGGCCGACCTGGCGGCAGAAGAGGACGGACGCGGTCGTCGTACCGCGCTCCTCGTACGGGACCGTCGACTGGACCCCGACGATCAGCGGGAGCTGGAAGAAGCCGAGCGCGCCGCCGAGCAGCAGCATGAGCAGGGCCGGCTGCCAGGGTTCGCCGGGGAACGGCAGGAAGGGGAAGGCGAGCAGGACGAGGAGGGCGAGGGTGATGCCGACGATCGCGGTGAGGCGGAAGCCGATGCGGTTGTACACCCGGTTGGAGAGGGCCGCGGTGACCGGCCAGCTGAGGGTCATCGCGGAGAGGACGAAGCCGGCGGCCGTCGATCCGAGGCCGAGCACGGCCTGGGCGTAGGTGGGCAGGAAGACGGTCGGGGCGACCATGACCAGGCCGAGCGCGCCGAGGGCCAGGTTGACCGCGGCGATCGTGCGGCGGCGCCAGATCCAGCCGGGGATGACCGGTTCGGCGGCCCGGCGCTCCACGAGGACGGTCACCCCGGCGAGGAGGAGCGCGCCGCCGAAGAGACCGAGGGAGGGCGCGGACAGCCAGGGCCAGGCGACGCCGCCCTGGACGAGCGCGGTGAGCAGCAGGGCCCCGGTGGCGAAGACGGCGACCGCTCCCGCCCAGTCGACGGACACCTTCCGGCGCGCCGCTCTCGGCGGCTCCACCAGGTATCGCCCGACCAGCCACAGCGCCACCAGCCCCACCGGCAGGTTGATCAGGAAGATCCAGCGCCAGTCCGCGTACCCCGCGAGGAGTCCGCCCGCCGCGGGCCCCGCGACGGAGGCCGTCGCCCAGACCGAGGAGAGCTTGGCCTGGATCTTCGGGCGTTCCTCGAGCGGGTACAGGTCGGCCGCGATCGTCTGGATCGTGCCCTGGAGCGCGCCGCCGCCCAGGCCCTGGACCACCCGGAACGCGATCAGCGATCCCATGTTCCAGGCGGCCGCGCACAGCAGGGAGCCGATGAGGAAGAGGACCGTCCCGGCGATCAGGACCGGCTTGCGGCCGAAGGTGTCGCAGAGCTTCCCGTACACGGGCAGCGTCACGGTCACGGCGAGCAGATAGCCGGAGAACAGCCAGGAGAAGACCGACAGACCGCCGAGGTCGCCGACGATCTGCGGCACGGCGGTGGAGACGACGGTGCCGTCGAGCGCGGTCAGGCCCATCACGAGCATGAGCGCGGCGACGACGGGGCCGCGTCCGCGCGCCGTGGTGGCCGGTGGCGCGCTGCGCCGTGTCGTCGTCTCGGGCACCCCGGAACCCCTCTCTCCGTCCCTCGACGCGGGCCCCCACCTGTCCGCCACGGCCTGAATGCGTCGTACACCTAGTTCGTCGGGACAGCCTCTCACTCAACCGCGAGGCGGAGAACCCCTAGGGGCGCCTCCCCCATAGAGGGCAGGGGCCGCTCGTCCCGGCGGAGGACGAGATGGTCATGGTCCGGTCTTTAGCTTGGTCCTACGGAAGCCCGGGCCGGCTCGGACCTACGGAAAACCCCAGGGTGAAGTGTGCGGCCTGCACCAGCGACCCGTCGGCCCTCCCTCGCGCAGACTCGACACGAGTCGGATCCGCCCCAGACATAGGAGACATACCGTGACTTCGGCTGTGACCATCCCCAAGCACGGGAGTATTGGAGCGAGTTCCGCCGTGGCCGCGCGGGCGCGGCAGGTCGTCAAGGCGTACGGCGCGGGGGAGACGCGGGTCGTCGCGCTCGACCACGTCGACGTGGACATCGCCCGCGGGCGGTTCACCGCGATCATGGGCCCCTCGGGCTCGGGCAAGTCGACGCTGATGCACTGCCTCGCGGGTCTCGACACCGTCACCAGCGGCGAGATCTTCCTCGACGAGACCGAGATCACCGGGCTGAAGGACAAGAAGCTCACCCAGCTCCGCCGGGACCGGATCGGCTTCATCTTCCAGGCGTTCAACCTGCTGCCGACCCTGAACGCGCTCGAGAACATCACGCTGCCCATGGACATCGCGGGCCGCAAGGCCGACGCCGCGTGGCTCGACCGGGTCGTGTCGACCGTCGGCCTCGCCGACCGGCTCAGACACCGCCCCGCCCAGCTCTCCGGCGGACAGCAGCAGCGCGTCGCCGTGGCCCGCGCGCTCGCCGCCCGCCCCGAGATCATCTTCGGCGACGAACCCACCGGAAACCTCGACTCCCGTGCCGGAGCCGAGGTGTTGGGCTTCCTGCGGCAGTCCGTGGACGAGCTGGGACAGACCATCGTGATGGTCACGCACGACCCCGTCGCCGCCAGTCACGCCGACCGCGTCCTCTACCTCGCCGACGGCCGGATCGTCGACGAGATGGCCCGGCCCACCGCCGAAGCCGTACTGGACCGCATGAAGGACTTCGACGCGCGCGGGCGGACGTCATGACCGTCCTCAAGACCTCGCTGCGCAACTTCCTCGCGCACAAGGGACGCATGGCGCTCTCCGCCGTCGCCGTCCTGCTCTCCGTGGCGTTCGTGAGCGGCACGCTCGTCTTCACGGACACCATGAACACCACCTTCGACAAGCTCTTCGCCTCGACGGCCTCCGACGTCACGCTCAGCCCCAGGGACGGGACGGTCGAGAGCGAGACGCCGCAGACCGGCCGCCCCGAGACCCTGCCCGCCTCCCTCGTCGACCGGGTCCGCAAGGCCGACGGTGTCAAGGACGCCCAGGGCTCGGTCGTCTCGCTGAGCGTCACCGTCGTCGACTCCCGGAACAAGAACGTCGGGCCCACCAGCGGCGCCCCGACGATCGCCGTCAACTGGGGTCCCAACGAGCTGCGTTCGGTGGACATCGCCTCCGGTCACGAGCCGCGCGGACCCACCGAGGTGATGGTCGACGCCGGCACCGCGGAGAAGCACAAGCTGAAGATCGGCGACGAGCTGCGCACCATCGCCGTCACCGGCGACTTCAAGGCCCGGATCTCCGGCATCGCCGAGTTCAAGGTGACCAACCCCGGTGCCACGGTCGTCTACTTCGACCTCGCCACCGCCCAGCGCGAACTCCTTGGCAAGGAGGGCCTGTTCACCCAGATCACGGCCGACGCCGCGCCCGGTGTCAGTGACGAGCGGCTGAAGAGCAACATCATCGCCGCCGTCGGCGGCGGGTACACGCTCCAGACCGCGGCGGAGGTGGCCGACGCGGGCCGCGAGGACGTCGCCGGCTTCCTCGACGTCATGA
Source organism: Streptomyces sp. NPDC029139 (assembly GCF_055564335.1). Lineage (NCBI taxonomy): Bacteria > Bacillati > Actinomycetota > Actinomycetes > Kitasatosporales > Streptomycetaceae > Streptomyces > Streptomyces sp. NPDC029139. The sequence continues at coordinate 244,046 of NZ_JBVHWN010000007.1, forward strand.
AGTACGCGATGCTCGGCTTCGCCGGGATCGCCTTCCTGGTCGGCATCTTCCTCATCGTCAACACCTTCTCCATGCTGGTGGCCCAGCGCACCCGCGAGATCGGTCTCCTGCGGGCCATCGGCTCCAGCCGCAAGCAGGTCAACCGCTCCGTCCTCGTCGAGGCGTTCCTGCTGGGCGTCGTCGGCTCGATCGCCGGAGTCGCGGCCGGCGTCGGACTCGCCGTCGGCCTGATGGAGCTCATGTCCTCCATGGGCATGGAGCTGTCCACCCAGGACCTCACCGTGAAGTGGACGACGCCCGCCGTCGGTCTGCTCCTCGGCATCGTCGTCACCGTCCTCGCCGCGTACATCCCGGCCCGCCGCGCCGGCAAGGTGTCCCCGATGGCGGCCCTGCGCGACGCCGGGACCCCGGCCGACGGCAGGGCGGGACGCATCCGGGGCGGGCTCGGCCTGGCGCTCACCCTGGGCGGCGGCGCCGCGCTGTGGACGGCGACCCAGGCCGAGAAGGCATCCACCGGCTCCCTCTGGCTCGGCCTCGGCGTGGTGCTCTCGCTCATCGGCTTCATCGTCGTCGGACCGCTCCTCGCGGGCGGCGTCGTCCGGGTCCTCGGCGCGGTCGTCCTGCGGGTCTTCGGCCCGGTCGGACGGATGGCCGAGCGCAACGCACTGCGCAACCCCCGTCGTACGGGTGCCACCGGCGCCGCCCTGATGATCGGGCTCGCGCTCGTCGCCTGTCTGTCGGTGGTCGGCTCGTCGATGGTCGCCTCGGCCACCGAGGAGCTGGACCGTTCGGTCGGCGCGGACTTCATCGTCCAGTCCACGAACGGTCAGCCGGTCATGCCGCAGGCGCAGGCCGCCCTGGAGAAGACGCCCGGCCTGAGCCACGTCACCGAGTACAAGTGGGTCGAGGCGACGATCACCGACCCGAAGGGCAAGGCCGTCGAGAAGGGCGTGGTCGCCGCCGACCCGACGTACGCCAAGGACCTGCGCCGGGACACCACCGCGGGCACCCTCACGAAGGCGTACGACGAGAACGCGATGTCCGTCGGCAGCGACTACGCCACCGAGCACGGCGTGAAGGTCGGCGACGAGCTGACCGTGGCCTTCCAGGGCGGCCGGAGCGCGAAGCTGAGGATCGCGGCGATCACCTCGGACGAGAACAACGTCGACAAGGGCGTGATGTACACCAGCATCACCACCGCGGCGCAGTACCTGCCCGCCGACAAGCTGCCGCAGAGCATGATCATGTTCGCGACGGCGGAGGACGGCAAGGAGACGGAGGCGTACGCGGCCCTCAAGAACTCCCTCGCCGCCTACCCGCAGTACACGGTGCAGAACCAGGCCGACTACAAGCAGGACCTGAAGGACCAGGTCGGCCAGCTCCTCAACATCGTGTACGGGCTGCTGGCGCTCGCGATCATCGTCGCCGTGCTCGGCGTGGTGAACACGCTCGCCCTGTCGGTGGTCGAGCGCACCCGGGAGATCGGCCTCATGCGGGCCATCGGCCTCTCGCGCCGCCAGCTGCGCCGCATGATCCGCCTGGAGTCGGTGGTCATCGCCCTCTTCGGCGCCCTGCTCGGACTCGCCCTGGGCATGGGCTGGGGCACGTCGGCCCAGAAGCTGCTGGCCCTGGAGGGCCTGGGGGTCCTGGAGATCCCCTGGCCGACGATCCTGACCGTCTTCGTCGGCTCGGCTTTCGTGGGCCTGTTCGCGGCGCTGGTCCCGGCGTTCCGCGCGGGCCGGATGAACGTCCTGAACGCGATCGCGACGGAGTAGCGCGGCACTGCACGCGTGCACGGCCCCCGGTGCGTCCGCCGGGGGCCGTCCGCGCGTGCGTCCGTGTCCCAGGTCGGGGGCCGGCTCTTCCGCTCCCCCGAGTGAACGCCTTCCCTCGCGCCGGTGAGCCGGCCACGTCGTAGGCTGGGACCACCCCGGCCCCGCGTCGGGACCCCCGGCCCGTGAGACGTGTCGGGCTGTTCGCGTTGCTCGCTGCCGTAACCCCCGGGATGGAAGTCCATGAGCCTGCACGGTCTGCTCGACGTCGTCGTCAAGGACGCGGCCCTCGCCGAAGCGGTGAAGGCCGCGGCGGACGGCAACCGCAGCCACGTCGATCTGGTCGGTCCGCCGGCCGCGCGGCCCTTCGCGCTGGCCGCACTCGCCCGGGACGCCGGCCGGACCGTCCTCGCCGTCACCGCGACCGGCCGGGAGGCCGAGGACCTGGCCGCCGCCCTGCGCACCCTCCTCGACCCGGACACGGTCGCCGAGTACCCCTCCTGGGAGACGCTGCCGCACGAGCGGCTCTCGCCCCGCTCCGACACCGTCGGCCGGCGCCTCGCCGTGCTGCGCCGCCTCGCGCACCCCTCCGCCGACGACCCGTCCTCCGGCCCGGTGTCCGTCGTCGTCGCGCCCGTACGGTCCGTGCTCCAGCCCCAGGTCAAGGGCCTCGGCGACCTGGAGCCGGTGGCCCTGCGCAGTGGGCAGACGGCGGACCTGAACGAGATCGTCGAGGGCCTCGCGGCCGCCGCGTACTCCCGGGTCGAGCTGGTCGAGAAGCGCGGCGAGTTCGCCGTGCGCGGCGGCATCCTGGACGTCTTCCCGCCGACCGAGGAGCACCCGCTCCGGGTCGAGTTCTGGGGCGACGACGTCGAGGAGATCCGTTACTTCAAGGTCGCCGACCAGCGCTCCCTCGAGGTCGCCGAGCACGGCCTGTGGGCGCCGCCCTGCCGCGAGCTGCTGCTGACCGATTCCGTACGCGAGAAGGCCCGGGCGCTGGCCGAGGCCCACCCCGAGCTGGGCGAACTCCTCGGCAAGATCGCGGAGGGCATCGCGGTGGAGGGCATGGAGTCCCTCGCCCCGGTCCTCGTCGACGACATGGAGCTGCTGCTCGACGTGCTGCCCAAGGGCTCCATGACGGTGGTCTGCGACCCCGAGCGGGTCCGCACCCGGGCATCCGACCTGGTGGCGACCTCGCAGGAGTTCCTGCAGGCGTCCTGGGCGGCCACCGCCGGCGGCGGCGAGGCCCCGATCGACGTCGACGCGGCCTCCCTGTGGGGGATCGCGGACGTACGGGACCGGGCACGCGAGCTCGACATGATGTGGTGGTCGGTCTCCCCGTTCGCCGCCGACGAAGAGCTGACGGGGACCTTCGCCGCCGACGCGGCGGGCGACACCCTCAAGCTCGGGATGCACGCCCCGGAGTCGTACCGCGGCGACACCGCCCGCGCGCTCGCCGACACCAAGGGCTGGCTGGCCGACGGCTGGCGCACGGTCTACGTCACGGAGGCGCACGGCCCGGCGGCCCGCACGGTCGAGGTGCTCGGCGGGGAGGGCATCGCGGCCCGCCTCGACGCCGACCTGACGGAGATCTCGCCGTCCGTCGTGCACGTGGCGTGCGGCTCGATCGACTACGGCTTCGTCGACCCGGCGCTCAAGCTCGCCGTCCTGACCGAGACCGACCTGTCCGGGCAGAAGGCGGCCGGCAAGGACGGCCGGCGCATGCCGGCCAAGCGGCGCAAGACGATCGACCCGCTGACCCTGGAGGTCGGCGACTACATCGTGCACGAGCAGCACGGCGTCGGCCGGTACATCGAGATGGTCCAGCGGACCGTCCAGGGCGCCACCCGCGAGTACCTCCTCGTCGAGTACGCGCCGGCCAAGCGCGGCCAGCCCGGTGACCGGCTCTACATCCCCACCGACCAGCTGGAGCAGGTCACCAAGTACGTCGGCGGCGAGGCACCCACCCTGCACCGGCTCGGCGGAGCCGACTGGACGAAGACCAAGGCGCGCGCGAAGAAGGCGGTCAAGGAGATCGCCGCCGACCTGATCAAGCTGTACAGCGCCCGGATGGCGGCGCCCGGCCACGCCTTCGGCCCGGACACCCCGTGGCAGCGCGAGCTGGAGGACGCCTTCCCGTACGCCGAGACGCCCGACCAGCTGTCCACCATCGCCGAGGTGAAGGAGGACATGGAGAAGACGGTTCCGATGGACCGTCTGATCTGCGGCGACGTCGGTTACGGCAAGACCGAGATCGCCGTGCGCGCCGCCTTCAAGGCCGTCCAGGACGGCAAGCAGGTCGCCGTCCTCGTACCGACGACCCTCCTCGTGCAGCAGCACTTCGGCACGTTCTCGGAGCGGTACTCCCAGTTCCCCGTCGTCACCCGCGCGCTCAGCCGCTTCCAGTCGGAGAGCGAGTCCAAGGCGACTCTGGAGGGGCTGCGGGACGGCTCCGTCGACATCGTCATCGGCACGCACCGCCTCTTCTCCTCCGAGACCAAGTTCAAGGACCTGGGCCTGGTCATCGTCGACGAGGAGCAGCGCTTCGGCGTCGAGCACAAGGAGCAGCTGAAGAAGCTGCGGGCCAACGTCGACGTCCTGACCATGTCCGCGACGCCCATCCCCCGTACGCTCGAGATGGCGGTGACGGGCATCCGCGAGATGTCGACGATCACGACTCCGCCGGAGGAGCGGCACCCGGTCCTCACCTTCGTCGGCCCGTACGAGCAGAAGCAGATCGGGGCCGCGATCCGCCGCGAACTCCTGCGCGAGGGCCAGGTCTTCTACATCCACAACCGGGTGGAGTCGATCGACCGGGCGGCCGCGAAGCTCCGCGAGATCGTCCCGGAGGCGCGGATCGCGACAGCGCACGGTCAGATGGGCGAGAGCCAGCTGGAGCAGGTGGTCGTCGACTTCTGGGAGAAGAAGTTCGACGTCCTGGTCTCGACGACGATCGTCGAGTCCGGCATCGACATCTCCAACGCCAACACGCTGATCGTCGAGCGCGGCGACAACTTCGGCCTGTCGCAGCTGCACCAGCTGCGCGGTCGGGTCGGCCGCGGCCGCGACCGCGGCTACGCGTACTTCCTGTACCCGCCGGAGAAGCCGCTGACCGAGACCGCGCACGAGCGGCTGGCGACGATCGCCCAGCACACCGAGATGGGCGCGGGCATGTACGTGGCCATGAAGGACCTGGAGATCCGCGGCGCGGGCAATCTGCTCGGCGGCGAGCAGTCCGGACACATCGCGGGCGTCGGCTTCGACCTCTACGTACGGATGGTGGGCGAGGCGGTCGCGGACTACCGGGCGCAGATGGAGGGGGGCGCCGAGGAGGAGGTCCCGCTGGAGGTCAAGATCGAGCTCCCGGTCGACGCGCACGTCCCGCACGACTACGCGCCCGGCGAGCGGCTGCGTCTGCAGGCGTACCGCGCGATCGCCTCGGCCAACACGGAGGAGGACATCAAGGCGGTACGGGAGGAGCTGACCGACCGCTACGGCAAGCTGCCCGAGCCGGTGGAGAACCTCCTCCTGGTCGCCGGCCTGCGGATGCTGGCCCGTGCCTGTGGGGTCGGGGAGATCGTGCTGCAGGGCCCGAACATCCGCTTCGCGCCGGTGGAGCTGCGCGAGTCGCAGGAGCTGCGGCTCAAGCGGCTGTACCCGCGGACGGTCATCAAGCCGGCGGTCCACCAGATCCTGGTGCCGCGGCCGACGAGCGGCAAGATCGGCGGGAAGCCCGTGGTGGGGCGTGAACTGCTCGCGTGGACGGGCGAGTTCCTGACGACGATCCTCGGGTCGTAGGGGCGGGTGGTTTCCGGGGCCGGCCGTGCGCGGCCGGCCCCGGACGGCCCTCGGGGCCGGCGGAGCGCGTCGAGGTCCGGCGCCCGGGCCGTCGCGCGGTAGCCCGCGCCGCCCTCGGCCTCGGCGGGGGCCCACCTCCCCTGGAGTACGGTCCTGTTCGCGGTCTGGGCGGTCATGCGCGTGACCGAGCGGGGAATGACTCCGGTCATTCCCCGGGGAGTCGAGGGGTGTCGTCCGCGAACAGCAGTCCCGCGAGCGTACGGAAGACCTCCTCGGGGTCCCGCTCGCCGACCGGCCCTTCGAGGTTGTGGCTGAGCAGGAGTGTCGCGAAGCCGTGCGCGAGAGACCAGGCCGCGACGCCCGCGAGGCGGGGATCGGCGCCCCGGGCGCCGCCGCCGGGCAGCCCGGCGACCCCGGCTCGGAGCTGGTCACCGGCCCGTTCCTTGGCGGCCAGGAGATGCGGGTCGTCGGGCCGGTGCAGGTCGGGCTGGAACATCACCTGGAAGTGCGCCGGGTGCTCGCCGGCGAAGCGCACGTACCGCACCCCCGCGTCCTTCAGGCCCTTCGCCTCGCCCAGCGCCTCCGCCAGCAGATCGAAGCCCTCGGTCGCGACGGCGGTCAGGAGCCCCGCTCGGTCCTTGAAGTGATGGGCCGGGGCCGCGTGGGAGACGCCCGCGCGGCGGGCCAGGTCGCGCAGGCTCAGGGCGGAGGGGCCCTCGGTGGAGATGACGTCGAGGGCGGCGGTCAGGACCGCCTGCCGCAGGTCGCCGTGGTGGTAGGTGCGCCGACTGCTCATGGCGCACAGCGTACGCCCCATCTAGGCATTGACAAGTTCCGGGCGCGGGAGCAATCTAGTCATTGTCAAGATGAAGCGTCGGCGGAGGAGGCGGGCATGGGCACGCAGGTCCAGGACATCGTGGAACCGGGGCGCGTACGGCAGATGTGGCATCTGCTGGAACCCCTCCACGCGCTGCTCTACTACGCCCCCGAGGGCTTCGACGAGGCCCGTGCGCTCGGCCATGACATCGAGGAGCGCTGGCCGAGCTACTTCGCCTGGCGTGCGGCCCCCCTCGGACCGGCCGGGGCGGAGCGGATCGGCTCCGCCTTCTACAGCTTCAGCCCGGAGATGGTGGCCCGGTACGTGCCGGGGATCTGGCGGACGGCCGCGCCCGACGCGGTGCTGGACGCCCGGCTGCGCGCCGTCGACCGCGCCTACCGCTCGGTCCTCGGTTCCGAGACCGTCGAGGGACCCGACCTCGCCGAGGCGGCCGCACTCGCCCGGCGGGCCGCCGAGGCCGCCGTGACGGCCGGCCGGCCGCTCGCCGCCGCCAACGCCGAACTGCCCTGGCCCGAGGCCCCGCACCAGGTCCTCTGGCAGGCGGCGACGATCCTGCGCGAGCACCGCGGGGACGGCCATCTGGCCGCGCTCCTCGCCGGACTCGACCCGGTCGAGTCGCTGGTCTCCTTCGCCGCCGTCGGGGCCGCGTCCGAGCGGACCTTCGCGAGCCGCGGCTGGAGCGGGCCCGCCTGGACCGCCGCCCGTGACCGGCTGGCCGCCCGCGGTCTGCTCGCCGCCGACGGCTCGGCCACCGACGCCGGCCGCGCCCTGCGCGCCGGGGTGGAGCTGCGTACGGACGAACTGGCCGCCGGCCCATGGGCCGCCCTCGGGCCCGAGTCCACCGGCCGACTGGCCGAACTCCTCGGCGGGCCCTGGCTGGCCGTCATCGGCTCCGGACTGCTGCCGGGCGAGAACACCCTGGGCATCGGCAAGGTCTGACGCCGCGGAGGCGCGCACCGGCGCCCGGCGCGGGGGCCGCGCGGCGAGCGGGGGACGGCGCCCGGCGCGGGGCCGCGCGGCGAGCGGGGGTGCGGGGCGAGCGGGGGTGCGGGGAGGCGTCCCGGCCCCGGGCGCCCGGCGCGGGGGGGCCGGGGAAGCGCACCCCGGCCGCGGGGCGCTCAGGAGCGCCCCGCGGCCGGTCGTGTGCCGTGTGTGCGGGAGCCGTCAGGTCGGCGGCTGCTGCGGGTCCTGTCCGCGCTCCCTGTCGATGTACTCCTGAGCCTTCCGCTGGCCCTGGTCGACCTTGCCGGCGTACTTGCCGCCGGTCTTCTTGTCGATCATGTCCCCGGCCCGGTCGACGCCCTGCTGGGCCTTGTCGGGGTGCTGGCCCATCATGCCCTTGAGCTTGTCCATGATCCCCATGATGCGTGTGACTCCTTCGAAAGGGGACGAACGGCGCATTCGACGCTACGCGCCCCTCGTCGATTCCGCGCGTCGAACGGCGCAATGGTCTGGACCATGGAGGGGGCTGGTTAGGATCCCCGCGTGCTCAGCTACCCGAAGGCCCTTCCCCTGGCCGCACTTGCCGCCGCCGCGCTCATAACCTCCGGCTGTGCGGCGGACCCTGACGGTTCCCCGGCCGAGGGCGCCCCCGGTGGAGGAGGCGCGGCGCTCGTCGCCGTCGACACCCTCACCGTCAAGGGCCGCGCTCCGAGGACCGGCTACGAACGCGAGAAGTTCGGCAAGGCGTGGGCCGACGTCGACGGCAACGGCTGCGGGACCCGCGACGACATCCTCAAGCGCGACCTCACCGACGTCCGCTTCAAGGAGGGCCGCTGCAAGGTCGCGTCCGGGGTGCTCGCCGACGACCCGTACACGGGGGACCGCGTGGACTTCGTCCGGGGCCGCAGCAAGGTCGACATCGACCATGTCGTGGCGCTCTCCGACGCCTGGCAGAAGGGCGCGCAGCAGTGGGACGCGGAGAAGCGGCGGCGCTTCGCCAACGATCCGCTGAACCTCCTCGCCGTCGACGCGTCCGCCAACCGCCGCAAGTCCGACGGCGACGCCGCGACCTGGCTGCCGCCCAACAAGGCGTACCGCTGTACCTATGTGGCCGCGCAGGTCGCCGTGAAGAAGAAGTACGGGGTGTGGGTCACCCGGGCCGAGCGGGACGCGATGAAGAAGGTCCTCGGCGGCTGCCCGAACCAGAAGCTGCCGTAATTCGGTTGGTGGCCCCGGGGGTGGTCGTTAGCGTGCCCCCTCATGGAGCTGAACATAACGACCCTTGCCGAACGCCCGGAACTGCAGGCGCCGATGTGGGGGATGAAGGACCTCTGGCCGGAGTTCGTGCAGAACGACCCGGTGGGCTGGTCCCACTTCGGGCGGATCGTCGCCGAGCTGCCCGAGTACGTCCTCGTCGCCACGGACAGCGAGGGCGAGGTCGTCGCCCGTGCGCTCAGCGTTCCCTTCCGGCTCCATGCCGAGGACCGCGGCACCCTGCCCGGCACCGGCTGGGACCAGGTGCTGCTGTGGGCGTTCTCGGACCGGCGGCACGGGCGGATCCCCGACACCGTCAGCGCGATCGAGGTCACCGTGGACACGAGCGCCCTCGGTCGGGGGCTTTCGGCGCGGATGCTGGCCGCCCTGCGGGACAACGCGCGCCGGCTCGGCTTCTCCGAGGTCGTGGCCCCGGTCCGCCCCAACGGCAAGCACCTGGAGGCAGCGTCCTCCATCCATGAGTACGCCTTCCGCACGCGCCCGTCGGACGGCCTGCCCCACGATCCGTGGCTGCGCGTCCACGTGCGCGCGGGGGCCACCATCGAGGCGGTGGCACCGGCGTCGATGACGATCGGCGCTTCCGTGGAGCAGTGGCGCGCGTGGACGGGGCTGCCGTTCGACACCGACGGCCCCGTCGAGGTCGAGGGCGCGCTCGTGCCGGTGCACTGCGAGGCCTCGCGCGGCTACGCGGTCTACGTCGAGCCGAACGTGTGGGTCCGCCACAAGCTGTGAACAGTGCCAGGTGTGGACAGTGCGAGGTGTGACCCCGTGCGAGGTGTGACCCCGTGTGAGGTGTGACCGCGCGCGTGGGTGTGAACAGCGCGCGGGCGTGAACCGCGGAAGGGTGTGAGGGCCGCTTCCCCGCGGCGGCCCTCACACCCCTGTTCACACGCGTGCGTCAGCGCTGCGGACGCCCGTCGGCCGTCTTCGGCCCGCCGTGGTCCTCAGCCCGCCTTCGTCTCGTCCATGACGACGTCCTTGGCGGCCGGCGCCTTGGCCTTCACCGGCTTGCCGAAGCCGGTGAAGGTGATCGTCCCGGGCTCCTCGCCGCCCGTCTCCACGATCTTCAGGATGAGGGGCTCGCCCTCCGTCGCCACATAGACCGTCGTCGTCTCGTCGCCGGCCTTCTCCGTGAGCATCAGCGCCTTCTTGCCGCCGACGGTCGTCTCCTTGCCCTTGAGGGCGAGGCTCGTTCCCTCCTCGAAGTCGCCGAGAAGAGCGTTCAGGTCGCAGAGCTCCAGGTTGTCCTTGGCCTCCGGATCGGTCACCGGCGTCTTCACCCAGCGGCCCTTGAGCTCCTTGAGCACGGCCTCCTGGACCTCGGCGGACTCGCCCTGCGCCTGCGCCCGCAGGAACGCCTCGTCGAAGCGGAGGTAGACGTCCTTGTCGTCGGCCTTGATCAGCTCGGCCGTGCCCGTCGCGCCGACCGTCAGGGTGCCGGCGCACTTCCCGCGGGTGTCCATCGCCAGGTAGGCCTTCATCGGCCCGTCGGTGGTCCTGGCGGCGAGGTCGAGCGTGAGGGAGTCCGCCTTCTTCGTCGCGGCGATCGCCTTGTCGGCTATCTGCGGTCCGGTCAGGTCCCCGAAGGGGCCGGAGGCCTTCGCGTCGTCCGAGAAAGGTCCGCAGGCGGTGGCTCCGAGTGCGACGGCGGCGCAGAGGGCGGCGACCAGGGCCGTGCGGCGGGTGCGGGTGGTGGGGGCGGCGGCAGACATGGCGGTTCTCCGGGGGTGGGGTGACGGGCACATGTGATCGAGGCCCTTGCGGACCCCGTGGAGCGCTGCATCAATAACAGCAGAGCCTGTGAACCGAGTCAACACGGTTCACATGGATTGAACCGGATCACGCTGTGAAGTGGTGCGCCTTGCGTTCATCAGTAAGATCGGGGCGCACCAGCGAACAGCAGCGGGGTACGTGCGGACGACGTCCGAGCGGGACGAGGGGAGTCAGCCAGGTGCCGGAGCACGCAGCGGAGGTGACCGCCGCCGGGATCGCCCGGCTCGCGGGGGTCGGACGGGCCGCCGTCAGCAACTGGCGTCGCCGCCACGCCGACTTCCCCCGGCCCGTGGGCGGGACGGAGACCAGCCCGTCGTTCGCCCTCGCCGATGTGGAGCGATGGCTGCGCGCCCAGGGAAAGCTCGCCGAGGTGCCCCTGCGCGAGCGGGTCTGGCAGCAGGTCACCGGCCACCCGGCGGGGGCCGTCACCGCCCTCGTCCAGGCCGGCTGCGTGCTGCTGCTCGTCCACGACCGGGCCACCGCCTGGCCGGCGCTCGCCGCCGTCTCGGACCAGCGCCTCACCGAGACCCTGCCGACCGCCCTGGAGGAGGTCCTCACCGAGCGCTTCGGGCCGGAGAGGGCCGTCCCCACCCCCGTCGCGACCGAACTCGCGCCTGCCGCGGCGCTGGTGCGGGGCGTCGCCGACCTCGCCGCCGAGACCGGGGCCCGCCAGGCGTTCGAGTTCCTCCTCGGCCGGCACCTCGACGCCAACCCCCGCCAGTACACGCTGACCCCGCCAGGCCCCGCCGCCCTCATGGCCGCCGTCGCCGCCCCCGGCGCCGGCCCCCGGCCCACCGTCCTCGACCCGGCCTCCGGCACCGGCACCCTGCTCCGCGCCGTCGAGCGGCCCGGCGCCCTCCACGGCCAGGACGCCGACCCCGACCTGGCCGCGCTCACCGCCCTGCGCCTCGCCCTCGCCTCCGGCGCCGACATCCGCGTGCGGACCGGCGACAGCCTGCGGGCCGACGCCTTCCCGCAGCTCACGGCGGACACCGTGCTCTGCCACCCGCCGTTCAACGAGCGCAACTGGGGCCACGACGAACTGGCCTACGACCCGCGCTGGGAGTACGGCTTCCCGGCCCGTACGGAATCCGAACTGGCCTGGGTCCAGCACGCCCTGGCCCGGCTCCGCCCCGGTGGCACCGCCGTCCTGCTCATGCCGCCCGCGGCCGCCTCCCGGCGCTCCGGCCGCCGCATCCGCGCCGACCTCCTCAGGAGGGGCGCCCTGCGGGCCGTCGTCGCCCTCCCGGCGGGCGCTGCCCCGCCGTACGGCATCCCGCTGCACCTCTGGGTGCTGCGCAAGCCCGCCGCCGGCGTGACCCCCTCCCCGCAACTCCTCGTCGTCGACACCACCGCCACGGCCCCGACCGACCAGACCGGCGGCGGCGCGGCCCGCGGCAAGCTCGACTGGCAGGCCGTCCACACGGCCGTCCTCGACGCGTGGCTGCCCTTCGACAAGGACGGCACGGTCACCGAGACCCCGGGGTCGAGCCGGGCCGTGCCCGTCATCGAACTCCTCGACGACGACGTCGACCTGGCACCCGCCCGCCACCTGCCGCCCCCGGCCGCGGGCGGAGGCGCCGCCGAACTCCTCGCGGTCCGCGACCGGCTGGCCGATACCCTCGGCCACACCGTCGCCCTCACCCCGCCCCCCGCCCTGCCCGCGCCCGCCGACCCGGCCGCCCGGCTCACCGGCGTCACCGTCGGCGAACTCGCCCGCACCGGCGCGCTCGAACTGCGCGCGGGCGGCGCCGGCACGGCGTCGTTCACGGCATCGTTCCCGGGCGGCCCAGGGGCGGACCCCGCTCCCGCCGGTCCCGTCCGCGTCCTCACGGAGAACGACGTCTTCGGCGCCCAGCCGCCGTCCGGCTCCCTGCCCGACGGAGTCCCCGAGGAACCGGTCCTCCTCGCCGAGGGCGATGTCGTCGTCCCCGTCCTCGGCGGCGGCTCCCTCGCCCGGGTCGTCGACACGGCGACCGCCGGAGCGGCCCTCGGCCGCAACCTCCAGCTGCTGCGCCCCGACCCGGCCGCGCTCGACCCCTGGTTCCTCGCCGGCTTCCTGCGCGGCACCGCCAACACCCGCAAGGCCAGCAGCTACGCGTCCACCGCCACCCGGCTCGACGTCCGCCGCCTCCAGCTGCCGCGCCTGCCGCTCGCCGAACAGCAGCGGTACGGGGAGCGGTTCCGGGCCCTCGCCGAGTTCGAGGACGCCCTGCGCCTCGCGGGCCGGCTCGGCGAACAGCTGGTGCAGGGCCTGTACGACGGTCTCGCGGACGGAACGGTTGCTCCCTGATACGTACAACCCAGGAGCCCTTGTCGCCGTGGGTGTATACGCTCGTCTCCGCAACCGACCCGAGTGCCAGGAGCAGGAATGTACGGCCACGGCTATACGCCTAGCCCACCACCGCGTGCCGTTCCCACGTCGGTGATCGTGCTGCGCGTGCTCTTCGCGCTTCTTCCGCTGTTCAGCATCGGGATCCTGACCTGGGGGACGATGATCCGGCTCGCCGTCGTGACCCGCCGCGCGCTGGACTGGGTCCTGTGCGGGGTGTCGGCGGCCGTCATGATCACGGGATTCGCCCTGATGCCCGACGACATCGAGTCGGCCCAGGCCGATTTCGCGATGAGCCTGGTACTGCTCAACGCCCTCGGCTTCACGGTCTACTTCCTGGTCGCCGACATACGCCACGACAAGATCCGCGTCGCCTCGCCGGTGGGGCCGACGCCGTTCACGCCGTACGGGACGACGGTCCCGCAGCACCGGCCCGGTTACGGCTACCCGTCCCAGCCCCAGCCCCAGCCCCAGCCTCAGCCCCAGCCCGTGACGCCCCCGCCGCCGCATGCCGTGACCCCGCCGCAGCCGTCGCGGCAGCCCGCCGTCCCGCCCCGGCCTCCCGTCCCCGGCCCCCGGATCGACCAGGTCCGCGCCGAGCTGGACGAGCTCAGCGATCTCCTCCGCAAGGACCCGAAGGACCAGAGGGACCAGAGCGACCCGCGAGAGGGCGGTCGGTGAACGGACGCGTCATCGGTGGCCGGTACGAACTCTCCACGGTCATCGGCCAGGGCGGCATGGGCCAGGTCTGGACGGCGTACGACGGGCGGCTCGACCGCCGCGTCGCCGTCAAGCTGCTCCGCCCCGCCACCATGACCGGCCCCGCCACCGCGGCGGAGGAGCTCCGCCGCCGCTTCGTGCGCGAGTGCCGCGTCACGGCGCAGGTCGACCACCCCGGCCTGGTCACCGTCCACGACGCCGGCAGCGACGGCGACGACCTCTACCTCGTCATGCAGTACCTCGACGGCGCGGACCTCTCCGACCACCTCGCGGAGCACGACCCGTACCCCTGGCAGTGGGCCGTCTCCGTCGCCGCGCAGCTGTGCGCGGTGCTCGCCGCCGTGCACGCGGTGCCGATCGTCCACCGCGACCTGAAGCCCCGGAACGTGATGGTGCGGCCCGACGGCACCGTCACCGTCCTCGACCTCGGCGTCGCCTCCGTCCTGGACACCGACACCACTCGCCTCACACACACCGGTTCGCCGATCGGCAGCCCCGCATACATGGCGCCCGAGCAGGCGATGGGCGGTGCCGTCGGCCCGTACACGGATCTGTACGCGCTCGGCGTCCTGCTCCACGAACTCCTCAGCGGCAACGTGCCGTTCGCCGGATCGACCGCGCTCGGGGTCCTGCACCGCCACCTCTACGAGCCCCCGCTCCCGGTCCGCCAGCTGCGCCCCGAGGTGCCGGAGAGCCTGGAGGCGCTCGTCCTGCGCCTGCTCGCCAAGGACCCGCAGCACCGGCCGTCCGGCGCGCACGAGGTGTACGAGGCGCTGCTGCCGCTGCTGCCCGCGCGCGGGGCCCCCGCGGGGCCGCTCGACCCGACGCGCCCCTTCCTTCGTCCGCACGCGCCCTGGCCCGACCGCGCGTCCGTGCCGCCCCCGCCGGTCGCGCCGCCCGTCCCGCGCCCGGACGTGGCCGCCGCCGTCGACGAGGTGAAGAGGCTGCTCGGCGAAGGCTCGCTCACCCAGGCCGTCGACCTCCTCGGCTCGATCCTGCCGGCGGCCGCCGCCGAGCACGGCGAGCGCTCGCCGGTCGTCCGGATCCTGCGCAAGCAGTACGCGACGACCCTCATGGACGACGGCCAGTACAGGCGCGCGCTGCCGGAGCTGCGCCGCCTCGCCGACGACCGCGCGACCGAGGCCGGACCCGGCGATCCGCAGACCCTGCAGTACCGCTACGAGGCGGCGCAGTGCCTGGAACAGCTGGGGGAGACGGCGGCGGCGCTGACGGAGTACCGGGCGCTCCTGCCGTTCCACGAGCACGGCGCGGACCAGGCCCGGTTCTTCGACATCCGGCGGCGGATCGGGATGCTGCTGCTGGCCATGGGCGACCACACGGCGGGCCATCAGCAGCTCCAGGCCCTGCTGTACGACACGGAGCGGACGTACGGCCCGTACCACGCGCTCCCGACGGACCTGCGGCGCGCACTGGCGCGACAGCAGCAGATGGGGCGCTTCGCCTGACGGCGGCTTGGCCTGATGGCGACTTCGCCTCATGGGGCTTCACCTGACAGGGCGCCAGAGTCACGAGTGCACAACTGATACGGAAGTGGATCTTCCGGGTCCGTTTTGCCGCTTCCGGTGCATGTAGCGTTCGCGTCTGATCATGTTCACGTCCCCAAGGAAGCCTTCATGACGACTCCCCCCGCCACCCCCGAGCAGCCCCTCGCGCCCGCCGAGCCGGCGAAGAAGAAGCGGAGCATCGGCAAGACGCTCCTCACCATCGTCGTGGCGATCGCGGCCGTCCTGTTCTGGAAGCTCGGCGTCCCGTACCTCACCGGCAACGCCCCGGTGCACGCCGAGGCCGGCGACTGCGTGACGGTGACGGGTCCGGAGAACGCCCCCGAGGTCGACAGCAAGCCGTGCACCGAGAAGGTGCCCGACCTCTACAAGGTCGTGAAGGTCATCGACAACACCTTCGACGTCGACAAGTGCGGCGAGGTGGGCGAGGTCGCGCTGGCGCAGCAGCTGGAGTCGGACAAGTTCGTGCTCTGCCTGAACGCCGTCAAGAACTGACGCCGCTTCGCGGAACGAAGGGGTCGGACCGGTCGGGTCCGGCCCCTTCGGCGGCCCCACGGCGTCCGTCGCTGTCGTCGCCTCCGTCGCCTCCGTCGCCCCCGCCGTCGCCGGGTCGACCGGCCCGCCGGCGCGCGGCGCGCACGGTCGTGAGCGCGAGAAGGACCAGCGCCACCGCCCCAGCGCCCAGCCCCGCCCGCAGACCCGGTGGCCTGAAGTCACAGCTCACCGACGTCTCGCCGGACACCTTCACCGCCACCAGGCCGCCGTACGCGTCCGCCGGCCGCCCCCCGCACGTCCAGCCCGCGATCCGCGGGGCCGCCAGCACCACCGTGCCCCGGGTCCCCGGCGGGAGCTCCGCGCGGACGCCGCTGTCCGTCACCTCGACCGAGACGGCGGCCGTGGTCCTCAGCCGCGCCACCGCCGTGGCCAGCCGCCCCCGGTCCAGGCAGCCGACCGAGTGACCCCGGGCGGCGCCGCCCCCCTCCAGGACCGGCCGGGAGCCCGCCGTCCGCTGCGTGCCCAGCGAGGTGAGCGCGGCCCGCCACTTCGGCATCCCGCCCTCCATCCGTACCGGCGCCCCGCCCTCGCCGAGCCGGGCCGTCCCCCTCAGATCGGGGGCCCAGAGGAAGACCTCGCTGCCGACCGGGCAGACCCCGTCGGCCGGCAGCGTGTACACCGGCGAGCCCAGCAGCATCTCCTGGTTGCGGAACGGAGAGGCGCCGTAGCGGGGCGCGGCGGCGCCCTCGGGACGGACCGTCACCAGCGGCAGCACCGGCCCGGTCCGCACCACGCTCTCGCCCCGCCAACGCGCGCCCACGCCGAACAGCGCGTCCGTCACCGGGTTGTCCAGGCTCTGCAGGTTCCGCCCCCGCGAGGTCCAGCCGCCGCCGAGCGCGGCGAGCGTCCGCGTCAGCACCGCCGGGGTGTGACTGCTGTAGTACGCGGCGCCCTGGCCGCCGAGGAGCAGCGGTTCGTTGCCGGTGATCCGCGGGCGGCCGGAGTCGGTCCGATGGGCCGGCCAGCCGTCGGCCGCGGCGAGCGCGGCCGTCCGCCGGTCCTGCTCCGAGCCCCAGGCCGGGTAGTCGTCGAGCCGCAGCCGCGCCCGGTCCGCGTACGCGGTGGTCGCCGCGGCCTGCCCGAGGAGCGCCCCCGCCAGCAGTACGGTCGCGACGACCACCCTCCTGCCCCGGGAGGCCGACCACAGCGCGCCGTACGCCGCCGCCAGGCCGAGGGCGAGCAGCGGGTACGACCAGCCGGTCACCAGCTCACTGGCGGACGCGCCGACGCCGACCGCCGCCACCACCCCCGCCCCGCCGAGCAGCGCGCGCCGCCCGGGCGGGCCGTACGAGAGGGTGATCCAGGCCGTGACGACCAGGACCCCGGACAGGACGAACGTCTGCCGGTACGGGCTGCCGTTGGGCGTGGCGAAGACATGCCACGCCAGATGCGTCGGGCCCCACTGCAGCGACATCGCGACCGCGAGTGCGAACCCGGCCCACAGCCACCGCTCCCGTCGGGGCACCGCATGGTGGAAGAGGAGCGCGCCGGCGAGCAGCAGCGTGCCGGTGCCGACGAACGCGGCGGGGGTGGAGAAGCTGTACGTCACCGGGAGCAGCCGGGCCAGGAAGTCCGTCCCGTCCGCCGGCCGGAACTCCTTCACCAGCCCCGGGTACGCGTGCGTGGAGCCGAGGAACACCGGGACCAGGACCGGCGAGGCGAGCCCGATCCCGAGGAGCACGGTCGTCGCCGCCCGCACCAGGACGCGGAGCCGGAGCCGGAGCGCGAGCCGGTTCGCCACCGGCAGCCGGACCAGGAGCACCAGCGCGGCGCCGAGCGTGGCCATGTACGCGGTGTAGAAGTTGGCGACCCAGCACAGCGCCACGACCAGCGGACCGAGCAGCGGCCGGCGCCCCTGCCGCGCCCACTCGCCGACCAGGCACAGCAACGGGAAGCCGATGAGACCGTCCAGCCACATCGGGTTGTACGTGGCCTCGACGACCGCCCAGCCGCACAGCCCGTACGACGCCCCGAGGACCGCCGCTCCCCACCACGGACCGGGCCGCAGCCGGGGCAGCGTCACGGCCATGGCGGCCGCCGCGACGGCCATCTTCAGGACCGTGACGCCGTAGACCGCGTACTCGATGTCCGCGCGCGGGAGGAGCGCCACCAGCGGGGCGAAGGGGCTGCCCAGATACGTCCCGAGGTCGGGCAGGAAGCTGGTGCCCCAGCCGGACTGCCAGTTGAGCAGGAGCCCGCCGTCAGCCCGGCCGTGCAGCAGGTCCCAGAGATGGGCGTGGTACGGGACGAACTGGTTGGCCAGGTCGTTCACCCCGCGCCGCCCCGGACCGAACGGGAAGGTGCGGGCGGCGGCGTCGCCCGCGCAGACGGCGAGCGCGGTGAGGAAGGCGGCGAGGCCGGCGGCACGGCCGGCCGAGCGGCCCGCGGAGGGGGCCACGGCCGGTGTCGCGGGGTGGGCCACGGCCGGTGTCGTCTGAACAGGCATGGTGGTGCGAATATGCCAGTACGGGACACGAAATGGTGTTCCCCCCGGCCCAGTTCACTCAATGGTCGCCTCGGCGTCACGTCGCGAATCAGCCGGCGCCATCCAGGTGGGTTGTCGTGTCCTCTGTGCTGCTCTCGATCGTGGTCCCGTGTTTCAACGAAGAGGAGATCATCGGTCGCTTCCACGACCATGTGACCACCGAACTCTCCCGTTTCGACGGGGAATTCGAGCTGGTCTACGTGGACGACGGAAGTCACGACCGTACGCTCCCGCTCCTGGAGGAGATCGCCTCCTCCGACCCCCGCGCCCGCTACGTCTCCTTCAGCCGGAACTTCGGCAAGGAGGCCGCGATGCTGGCCGGCCTCCAGCACGCGAAGGGCGACGCGGTCGTCATCATGGACGCCGACCTCCAGCACCCGCCGGAGCTCGTGCACCGCATGGTGGGCCTGCACGCCGAGGGGTACGACCAGGTCATCGCCCGGCGCACCCGGACGGGCGACCGGGTGACCCGCACCCTGACCGCCCGCGCCTACTACTGGGCGATCAACCGGCTGGTGGACGTCGAGCTGGTGGACGGGGTCGGCGACTTCCGGCTGCTGTCCCGCCGCACCGTCGACGCGATCCTCGGACTCACCGAGTACAACCGCTTCTCCAAGGGCCTTTTCGCCTGGGTCGGATTCCGCACCACCACATTCGAGTACGAGAATGCGGTGCGCGAGCAGGGCCGCTCGAAATGGTCCTTCGGAAAACTGCTCAACTACGGCCTGGACGGGCTGCTCTCCTTCAACAACAAGCCCCTGCGGGCCGCCGTCTATCTCGGAATGACACTGGTGTCGGTGGCCCTGGTCTACGCGGCCTGGATCGTCGGCGTCGCCCTGGTGCGGGGCGTCGACACCCCCGGGTACGTCACCCTGCTCGTCATCGTCACGGCGCTGGCCGGGGTCCAGATGGTGATGCTGGGGCTGGTCGGCGAGTACGTGGGCCGCATCTACTACGAGGTGAAGCGCCGCCCGCACTTCCTGGTGAAGGCGACGAACACGGACGTTCCGGGTGCGATCGGGCCGCGGACCGCCACCACCCGAACGCGTGAGTCGTTGATCGGGGCAGTCACGTCGAAGTAGTGGCCCACGCCACTGCGACTGCCTACTATCGATCACCGCACGGTCGTCCAAACTGACGCACGACCCACGCCGGGAGGCTCCTTTGCACCGCCGCACTGCGCTCTCCGTCTCCGCCGCGCTCCTCGCCGCGGCCCCGCTGCTCACCGCCTGCGGCGGTGAGGCCCACCCAGGCGCGGCGGCGGTCGTCGGCGGCGAACGGATCGAGGTGGCCAGCCTCCAGGCGCAGGTGCGCGACGTACGGACCGCCCAGCAGGCGTCGCCGCAGGCGGCGCAGCTGATCCAGGGGACCGGGGACCTCAGCCGCGAGAAGCTCAACGTGATGATCTTCGACAAGGTCGTGGACAAGGTCGCCGCGGACCACGGCATCACGGCCAACCGCGGGGAGATCCAGAAGGCGCGGGGCGAGTTCGCCGCGCAGAGCGGCGGCGAGGCCCAGCTCGCCGCGATGCTGCTCCAGCAGCAGGGCGTCGCTCCTGACCAGATCGACGTGGTCGTCCGCCGCACGGTCCTCATGAACAAGATCGCCGCGAAGCTCGGCGTCGCGAACACCCCCGAGGGCCAGCAGAAGCTCACCGCGGTCTTCGCCGAGGCGTCCCGGGCGCTCGACATCGACGTGAACCCGCGCTTCGGCGCCTGGGACGACAAGAAGATCCAGCTGGGCACGTTCACCCCGGCCTGGCTGCGCCCGATCAGCCAGGACCAGGCGGCCGTGGAAGCGGGAGCGTAGCCCCACGTAAGGTCGAAGGGTGAACGCTGAAGCACCCGTCGAGCCCGGTCGTATCGTTCTGCTCACCGCCAGCCACCGCGTGGCGCCCGGACTACTGTCCTGGCCCGCGTGGCAGGCGCTGCACGGCGCCGACCGGGTGCTGTGCGCCGACGCGCACCACCCCCAGCTGCCGTACCTCCGCGAGGCGGGCGTCGCCGTCGAGCACGTCCGCCCGGCCGCCGAGGACCTCGTCGACGCCTGCGCCGGGGGACGGACCGTCGTGGTCCTGCCCTCCGGCGAGGGCGACCAGGCCCTGACCGACGGACTGGCCCGGCTTGCCGGCTCCGGCCGGGTCACGATGCCCGACCTGGAGCTGCTACCCGGCTCGTACGACCTGCCCGGCGCCCGGCTCCTCGACGTGGTGCAGGTCATGGACCGCATCCGCCGCGAGTGCCCGTGGTCCTCCCGGCAGACGCACAAGGGACTCGCCAAGTACGGCATCGAGGAGGCGTACGAACTCGTCGAGGCGATCGAGGACGGCGACCGCGACGAGCTGCGCGAGGAACTGGGGGACGTCCTGCTCCAGGTCGTCTTCCACGCCCGGATCGCCGAGGAGGACCCGGAGGAGCCCTTCTCCGTCGACGACGTGGCGGGGACGATCGTCGAGAAGCTGATCCACCGCCACCCGCACGTCTTCGGCGACGCGACCGCCGAGACCCCGGAGGACGTCAAGGCGCACTGGCTGCGCACGAAGGCGATCGAGAAGCAGCGCGACTCGGTCACCGACGGGGTGCCGCTGGGCCAGCCCGGGCTCGCGCTCGCCGCGAAGCTGGCGGGCCGGGTGCGTACGGCGGGCCTGGACGTGGCGCTGCCGACGGGCGAGGGCGTCGGCTACGAACTGCTGGCACTGGCCGCCCGGGCGGAGGCGACCGGCATCGATCCGGAGGCGGCCCTCCGAGCCGCCGCCCGGACCTACCGCGACACGATCCGGGCCACCGAGGGCGTCGCCGCGACACCCTCCTGACACCCACCGCCGCCCGGCCGGCTCCCTGTCCGTGGGGGCGGAGGTCAAAGCCGGCGCGGGGCCCGGGCCTCCGGGTCGTGCCAGCGCAGTTCCGGTGGGTCGATGAGCCATTCCGCCGTGCCGGTCGGCCGGCGGCCCACCGCCGGCAGGTGGTCGTGGTGGAGCCGGGCCGCGCCGAGGTGCTCCAGGACGGGGACGGTCTCGGCGAGAAAACCCGGCGGGCCCGCGAGGTACACCTCGTGGGACGGCCAGTTGCCGCAGGCGTACAGCGTGTGGATCAGACGCTCGGTCGCCTGGTCGCGCGGGTGGCGGGGCGCGGAGGTGATGTACGTGACGTTCAGCCCGGGTATGCGCTCCTTCAGGCGCGCGACGTCCTCCCGCCCGTACAGGTACTCCTTGGCCCGCGCGACGAGGAAGAGTCGCGCCTCGATCCCCCCGGGCCCTTCGGCCACCTCCTCGAGGAGCGCCTTGACCGGTGCCCAGCCGGTCCCCGCGGCGATGTAGGTCCGGGGCACGTCCGGCGCGGTCCGTGCGGTGAGCGCGCCCCCGGGCGCGCTCAGCCGCAGCGACTCGCCCGCGCGCACGTCGTCGACCAGCGCGGTGCTCAGCGCGCCGCCCGGGATCCGGCTGACGTGCAGATCCACCGTCCCGTCCGGCCGGGCGGCGTTGGCCAGGGAGTACGTCCGCCACACCCGTGCCACCCGCAGGGAGCTGACGCCGACGTACTGTCCCGGCAGGTACGCGAAGGGCCGCCGCGGGCGCAGGGTCAGCACCGCCAGGTCCTCGCCGAGCCGCTCGTGGCGCGCCACGACGGCGTCCCACCAGGCAGGCTCCCCGTCCGCCGCCGCCTCCTCGGCGCCCCGGATCATCAGCTCGGAGACGTATCCGTACGCCTCGGTCCACGCCTTCTCCGCCTCGACGCTCCAGGCGGCGCCGGCGGCGTGCGCGAACGCGGCGGTCAGGCTGGCCCCGACGGAGGCGTAGAGCGCCGGCGCGGCCATGAACTTGCGGTGGTCGCGGCCCAGATGGGTGAGGTAGACCGGCAGGTCGGGATCCTCCAGATGTGTCACGACATGGGTGAGCGCGGCGAAGAGCCGGTCCCGCTGGGGTCGCATGTCCTCGGGGAAGAGCTCACGGACGCCCGGGTTGTGCCAGAAGAGATGGGAGTAGAAGAAGGTGACGGCGTGTTCGGCCCGTCTCTCGACGACGGCGAACGTGCTTCTGAGCAACTGGGCATCCACCCGGGAGAATCTAGGCCACGCCCCTTCACAGGACGATCACAAAAGGGACGCCCGGCGGCCGGGAAGCCGGCGGGGGAGCGACCTTGTACCGTCTCAGGGTGAGCACGCCCCCCGCCCCCGAGCTCTTCACCTGGGAGTTCGCGACCGATCCGTACCCCGCCTACGCCTGGCTGCGCGAGCACGCGCCCGTCCACCGGACGAAGCTGCCCAGCGGGGTCGACGCCTGGCTGGTGACGCGCTACGCGGACGCCCGGCAGGCGCTCGCCGACCAGCGTCTGTCGAAGAATCCCGCGCACCACGACGAGCCCTCGCACGCCAAGGGGAAGACCGGGATCCCCGGGGAGCGCAAGGCCGAGCTGATGACACATCTGCTCAACATCGACCCGCCCGACCACACCCGGCTGCGGCGGCTGGTGTCGAAGGCGTTCACCCCGCGCCGGGTCGCCGAGTTCGCACCGCGGGTGCAGGAGCTCACGGACCGGCTGATCGACTCCTTAGCGGAGAAGGGGGAGGCCGACCTCATCCACGAGTTCGCCTTCCCGCTGCCCATCTACGCGATCTGCGACCTGCTCGGCGTCCCCCGCGAGGACCAGGACGACTTCCGGGACTGGGCCGGGATGATGATCCGCCACGGCGGAGGGCCGCGCGGCGGGGTGGCACGGTCGGTCAAGAAGATGCGCGGGTATCTCGCGGAGCTGATCCACCGCAAGCGGCTCGACCCGGGCGACGACCTGATCTCGGGGCTCATCAAGGCCTCGGACCACGGCGAGCACCTCACCGAGAACGAGGCCGCCGCCATGGCCTTCATCCTGCTCTTCGCCGGGTTCGAGACCACCGTCAACCTCATCGGCAACGGGGTGTACGCCCTGCTGCGCAACCCGCGGGAGCGCGCGCGGCTGGAGACCTCCCTCGCGGCGGGGGAGCGGGGCCTGCTGGAGACCGGCGTCGAGGAGCTGCTGCGCTACGACGGGCCGGTGGAACTGGCGACCTGGCGGTACGCCATGGAGCCGTTGACGATCGGCGGGCAGGAGATCCCGGCGGGCGACCCGGTCCTCGTCGTGCTCGCCGCCGCCGACCGCGACCCGGCGCGCTTCGAGGAGCCGGACACCCTGGACCTGTCCCGGCGCGACAACCAGCACCTCGGGTACGGGCACGGCATCCACTACTGCATCGGCGCCCCGCTCGCCCGGCTGGAGGGCCAGATCGCGCTCTCGACGCTGCTGACCCGCCTGCCGGAGCTGCGACTTGCCGTGGATCCGGCCGATCTGCGGTGGCGCGGCGGTCTCATCATGCGTGGATTGCGCACCCTTCCGGTGCGGTTCGACCGACTTGCGAGCTGACGGGCCGTCAAGAATGTGACTTTTACGTGATCTCCGCTGCATCGACTTGTGACTGACGTTCGAATGCCGCTACGTTCACCGTCACCTCAGCAGTCACGCGAAAGGCATTCCGCATGCGCTCCGGGAACGGTCGACACCGCAGACCCCGCCAGGCCCCCGCCATCGTCGTCGCCGCCGGCGTGACGGGATCGGCCCTCGCTCTGCCGCTGCTCGCCGCGGGCTCGGCCTCCGCCGCCGACGCCGCCACATGGGACCGGGTCGCCGAGTGCGAGTCGGGTGGCCTGTGGAGCGCCCACTTCGGCAACGGCCTCTACGGTGGACTGCAGTTCACGCAGGAGACCTGGGAGGCGTACGGCGGCCTGGCGTACGCGACCAGTGCCGATCTCGCCAGCCGCGCCCAGCAGATCGCGGTGGCCGAGAAGGCGCTCGCCGCGGGCTCCACGCAGTGGGCCACCTGCGCCCCCATCGCCGGACTGACGAACGACGGCGTCGCGCCCGGTGTCGACCCGGGCTCGGCGCTCACGCCGCCGGAGCCGACGGGTCCGGTCGCGGAGTCGAACCGGACCGCGGGCCTCCCGGCCGCTCCCGACGCCCTCGAGAGCGTCACTCCCGCCCCTGACGCCCCGGCGACCACCGCGCCCGCGACGCCGGCCCCGGACGCCCTCACGGAGGCCCCCGGCGCGTCCGTCGCCCCCACCGCGCCGGTGGCGCCCGGTACGGGCAAGCACCGCGGTGACGCGGCCCCGGAGGAGACGGTCAATCCGGGCAAGTCTGGCGAAACAGGTCGCCACGCCTCGCCCGGCACCTCGCCGACCGACGCACCGACCGACGCGTCGTCGGCCGGTGCGACGCCGGGCGCAGATCTGAACAATACGGACCTTGCGGACGGTTCGGGCTCCACGGACTCCGGGAACTCCGCGGACGTCACGGACTCGAAGGACACTTCGGGCGAATACACCGTCAAGCCGGGTGACAGTCTCACCGGCATTGCTCAGGAGAACGAACTCCCCGGCGGCTGGGGTGCCCTCTACGACGCCAACCGTTCGACGGTGGGCGCCGATCCGGACCTCATCCTCCCTGGCCAGAGCCTCGATCTGACGATCGGTCTGCCCGGGTCGAAGGGTTAGTTAGAAGCCGTTTGTCCGGTTCTGCTCCAGTGAGACATGGGTCTCTTTGTCTCAACTGGCATGTAGCGTCCGCAAACTTTGCTTCCGTCACCTCTCACCTGCGTAAACACCCTTCGTCCTGGAGTGCTTACGGGCGATATTTCCCCAATGGACGTCTTTGAACTTCCGAGGGGTCTGTGTCTACGGTCGTCATCGCTCGCCACCGCGGGCCCCGTCGACCGATACGCCGAATCCTGCCGTCGGCCGATGGGAACAGTCGTCGCGTCATGCGCCGAAGGCAGGAGCGGGGGACCCAAGGTAAGTGCCGTCCCCGGCCGTTGAGACAGACGGCCGACGGAACGGCTTGGGGTGAAGCCGCGCGCAAGGTCGCGCGGCCGGGCAACTCACATGGCCCGAACCCGACAGCTCACCTCGTAGGCGTCGGTGAGGAGAATCTCCATGCTGTTTTCCGCCAAGGGCAAACACCGTCGTCCCTCCAAGGCCACCCGCGCCGTCGCCCTCGCCGGTGTCGCCGGTGTCGCCGTCGCCGCCCCGCTGATGACCGCCGGCTCCGCCTCGGCCGCCACCGTCTCCGAGTGGGACACCGTCGCCCAGTGCGAGTCCGGCGGCAACTGGTCCATCAACACCGGCAACGGCTACTACGGCGGCCTTCAGTTCTCCGCCTCCACCTGGGCCGCCTACGGTGGCACCGCGTACGCCTCCTCCGCCGACCAGGCCTCGAAGTCGCAGCAGATCGCCGTCGCCGAGAAGGTCCTCGCGGGCCAGGGCAAGGGTGCCTGGCCGAGCTGTGGCGTGGGCCTGTCCAGCGCCTCCCCCGAGCAGGCGCCGCAGCAGAGCGCCCCGCAGCAGCAGGAGCGTCAGGCCGAGCAGCCGACGACCCGCAGCGAGCAGCGGACCGCGCCGAAGAGCGCGCCGAAGGCCGAGTCCAAGAAGACCGTCACCACCCCGACCGGCAAGAAGGTCGAGAAGGGTGACGGCGAGTACAAGGTCGTCACCGGCGACACCCTGAGCAAGATCGCCGCCGCGCACGACGTCAAGGGCGGCTGGGAGAAGCTCTTCGAGCTCAACAAGGACGTCGTCGACGACGCCGACCTGATCTACCCGGGCCAGCAGCTTCACCTGAAGTGAGCCCGGCGGCTCGCGTGAGTCCGGCGGCTCACGCGGCCCCTCCGACCCTCCCGCGGTGACCACCCCGGTCCGGCGCGCCCTCCCCCGTGCGCGCCGGACCGGGGTTCCGCGCGTTCGGAGGGTGCGCCTCGCGGGGGAAGCCTCCCGGCGGTGCGCCTCCCGAGGGTGCCCCTCCCGGTAGTGCGCCTCGCGAGGTGCCCCTTCCGGTCGTGCGCCTCCCGGGCCGGTCCGGCGCTCCGCAGGGCCACGCGCTCCGGCGATTCCGCGCTACCGGAGGGTAGCTTCGGGGTCGTTCGTCCGGGGATGCGTGCCCTTGGGTCCTTTTTCGTCCCAGCGGGCGGGCGCACGGCCGACCGGAGCCCCCGAGCCGGTTAGGCTCTTGTCGCAAGGCCGAAGCGACCCTGCACAAGTGTTCGTCACATCTAGCGTCACATCCCAGAAGGAGATGCTCGTGCCGTCCATCGACGTCGTCGTAGCCCGGGAAATCCTGGACTCCCGAGGCAACCCCACGGTCGAGGTCGAGGTCGGCCTCGACGACGGCAGCACCGGTCGTGCTGCTGTTCCGTCCGGTGCCTCCACCGGAGCGTTCGAGGCCATTGAGCTCCGTGACGGAGACAAGAGCCGCTACATGGGCAAGGGTGTCGAGAAGGCCGTCCTCGCCGTCATCGAGCAGATCGGCCCGGAGCTCGTCGGCTACGACGCCACCGAGCAGCGCCTGATCGACCAGGCCATGTTCGACCTGGACGCCACCGACAACAAGGCCTCGCTCGGCGCCAACGCCATCCTCGGCGTCTCCCTCGCCGTCGCGCACGCCGCCTCCGAGGCCTCCGACCTCCCGCTCTTCCGCTACCTGGGCGGTCCGAACGCGCACCTGCTGCCCGTTCCGATGATGAACATCCTGAACGGCGGCTCGCACGCCGACTCCAACGTGGACATCCAGGAGTTCATGATCGCGCCGATCGGCGCGGAGTCCTTCTCCGAGGCCCTGCGCTGGGGCACCGAGGTCTACCACACCCTCAAGTCCGTCCTGAAGACCAAGGGCCTGTCCACCGGTCTCGGCGACGAGGGCGGCTTCGCCCCGAACCTCGGCTCCAACCGCGAGGCGCTCGACCTCATCCTCGAGGCCATCAAGCAGGCCGGCTACGTCCCGGGCAAGGACATCGCGCTGGCGCTCGACGTCGCCGCGTCCGAGTTCTACAAGGACGGCTCGTACGAGTTCGAGGGCAAGTCCCGCTCGGCCGCCGAGATGACGGACTACTACGCCGAGCTCGTCGACGCGTACCCGCTCGTCTCCATCGAGGACCCGCTGTTCGAGGACGACTGGGCCGGCTGGAAGGCCATCACCGACAAGCTCGGCGCCAAGGTGCAGCTGGTCGGTGACGACCTGTTCGTCACCAACCCGGAGCGCCTGGCCCGCGGCATCGAGGAGGGCACCGCCAACGCCCTCCTGGTGAAGGTCAACCAGATCGGTTCGCTGACCGAGACCCTGGACGCCGTCGAGATGGCCCAGCGCAACGGCTTCAAGTGCATGATGTCCCACCGCTCCGGCGAGACCGAGGACGTCACCATCGCCGACCTGGCCGTCGCCACCAACTGCGGCCAGATCAAGACCGGCGCCCCGGCCCGCTCCGAGCGCGTCGCCAAGTACAACCAGCTGCTGCGCATCGAGGAGATCCTCGACGACGCCGCGGTCTACGCCGGCCGTAGCGCCTTCCCGCGCTTCAAGGGCTGACAGCCCCGTCGTACATACGTCCCCGCACGCGGTCCCGTACCGTGTGCGGGGACGTTCGTACGTAAAGGGGAGGCGCGCACATGGCCCGGGACCGGTTCTCGACCGCGACCAGGATCAAGCTGCTCGGCGAGCAGACCGCCGCCCGCGTCTACCGCTCCCAGACCCGCCGTCAGGCCCGCCGCTCCCGGCTCACCGGCCGGGCGGCGTTCCTCGCCCTGGTCGTCTGCTCGCTGGTGGTGGCGCTCGCGTACCCGATGCGGCAGTACGTCTCCCAGCGCGGCGAGATCGCGGAGCAGGAGCGCCAGGCCGCCGAGGCCGCGGCCCGGGTGGAGGAGCTGCGCGACGAGAAGGCCCGTCTCCAGGACCCGGCCTACGTCCGCCGCCTCGCCCGTGAGCACCTGCACTACGTGATGCCCGGGGAGACCGGCTTCACCGTGAACGACCCCGAGGCCGAACGCGCCCGGCGCGAGGACCAGGGCGCGAGCGAGCTCCCCTGGTACTCCGACCTCTGGACCGGCATCGACAACACCGACGCGCGCCGCTAGCGCGCCGACGCGAGATGATGGGCCCGTGCCCGGTGGCCCCTGACCGCTCGGGCCTCGGGCCTTCCGGCCCGCGGGCCACGGCCCGCGAAGGCCGGCGCATCGGACCGGACTCGGCCAGCGGCCGGGGCCGGTCCCGATCGGCCACCGGCACCGGCCCGGCCACCGATCACCCACCACCGACCACCCCACCGACGAGAAGACAAGACGCCGCATGGAAACGCCCCCTCCGCAGACCGAACGCACCGAGCCCACCGACGCGGACGTCGCCGCCTTCGAGGCGCAGCTCGGCCGCCCGCCCCGGGGGCTGCGCGCCATCGCGCACCGTTGCCCGTGCGGCAACCCGGACGTCGTCGAGACCGCGCCGCGGCTCCCGGACGGCACCCCGTTCCCCACCACGTACTACCTGACCTGCCCCCGTGCCGCCTCCGCGATCGGCACGCTCGAGGCCAACGGGGTCATGAAGGAGATGCAGGCCCGGCTCGGCACCGACCCGGAGCTGGCCGCCGCCTACCGTGCCGCGCACGAGGACTACATCGCCCGCCGCGACGCCATCGAGGTCCTGGAGGGCTTCCCGAGCGCGGGCGGCATGCCCGACCGGGTCAAGTGCCTGCACGTCCTCGTCGGCCACTCGCTGGCCGCCGGCCCCGGCGTGAACCCGCTGGGCGACGAGGCGCTCGAGATGCTCCCCGAGTGGTGGGCCAAGGGCCCCTGCGTCGACCCGTGCGGGGAGAAGGAGGCCGCCGAATGACGCGGGTCGCGGGCATCGACTGCGGAACGAACTCCATCCGGCTCCTCGTCGCCGACGTCCACCCGGAGACGGGTGAGCTGATCGAGCTGGACCGGCGGATGACGATCGTCCGGCTCGGGCAGGGCGTGGACAAGACCGGCCGGCTCGCGCCCGAGGCGCTGGAGCGGACCTTCGCCGCCTGCCGCGCGTACGCGGCCGTCATCGAGGAGCTGGGCGCCGAGAAGCTGCGCTTCGTCGCCACCTCCGCCTCGCGGGACGCCGAGAACCGCGAGGAGTTCGTCGCCGGGGTCCTGGACATCCTCGGCGTCGAGCCCGAGGTGATCTCCGGTGACCAGGAGGCCGAGTTCTCCTTCACCGGCGCCACGGTCGAGCTGCACGGGGACGAGCGGTACCTGGTCGTCGACATCGGCGGCGGCTCGACCGAGTTCGTCGTCGGCAACCGGCATGTCGAGGCCGCCCGGTCCGTCGACATCGGCTGCGTACGGCTCACCGAGCGGCACGTCCGCAACGACCCGCCGGCCGCCGCCGAGATCGAGGCGATCCGCGCCGACATCCGGGCCGCGCTCGACCTGGCCGAGCGGACGGTCCCGATCACCGAGGCCGACACCCTCGTCGGGCTCGCCGGTTCCGTGACCACGGTCGCCGCGATCGCGCTGGGTCTGGAGGAGTACGACTCCGAGAAGATCCACCGCTCCCGGATCTCCTACGACCGGGTCGCCGAGGTGGTCGGGCGGCTGCTGGGCTCCACCCACGACGAGCGCGCCGCGATCCCCGTCATGCACCCGGGACGGGTCGACGTGATCATCGCCGGGGCGCTGGTCCTGCTCGAGATCATGGAGCGGACGAGGGCCCGCGAGGTGGTCGTCAGCGAGCACGACATCCTCGACGGAATCGCACTGTCCGTGGCATAACGGGCACCCGACGGCACGCCCGAAAAGGGTCCGTCGGGAAAGTTCGTGAAGTTCTTCACAAGGAAAAGGGCCCTGATGGGGGCCGCGGAGGGCCTTCAGAGCCTCCAACACCCCTGTCGGGGCTCTTTCGTAGGCTCGGAGCCGGGTTCGCTCGATGTTTCCATCGTGTGAACGCACCCTGTGGTTCAGCGTTAAGAACTGCTCTCCGGGCCAGTTCAGTAGGGGTGAACAACGTTCACCCCCCCACCCTGGTTCCTTTGCACGACCATGACGTGGGTCACGTGGGCGGCGGAGTGTAGCAGAGCATCCGCAAGAGCTTGTGAAGGGGCGCACGAGCGACCCCCCTGAGAGGGGTGGATACTCGATGCATGAGCACCACGGAGCGTCCCAGGATCCTCGTAGTAGGCGGTGGGTACGTAGGCCTGTACGCAGCTCGGCGCATCCTCAAGAAGATGCGCTTCGGCGAGGCGACCGTCACGGTCGTCGACCCGCGGTCGTACATGACGTACCAGCCCTTCCTCCCCGAAGCCGCCGCAGGCAGCATCTCCCCGCGCCACGTCGTCGTCCCGCTGCGACGCGTCGTTCGCGGAGCCGAGGTGCTCACCGGTCGCGTCACCACCATCGATCAGGACCGCAAGGTCGCCACGGTCGCGCCGCTCGTCGGCGAGGCCTACGAGCTGCCCTTCGACTACCTGGTCATCGCGATGGGCGCGGTCTCCCGTACCTTCCCGATCCCCGGCCTGGCCGAGCAGGGCATCGGCATGAAGGGCGTGGAGGAGGCCATCGGCCTTCGCAACCACGTCCTGGAGCAGCTGGACAAGGCCGACTCGACGACGGACGAGGACGTCCGCCGCAAGGCGCTGACCTTCGTCTTCGTGGGCGGCGGCTTCGCCGGCGCGGAGACCATCGGCGAGGTCGAGGACATGGCCCGCGACGCGGCGAAGTACTACACCAACGTGAAGCGCGAGGACATGCGCTTCATCCTGGTCGACGCCGCCGACAAGATCCTTCCCGAGGTCGGCCCCGAGCTGGGCCGCTGGGGCAAGGAGCACCTCGAGGGCCGTGGCGTCGAGATCTACCTCTCGACCTCGATGGACTCCTGCGTCGACGGCCACGTCGTGCTGAAGAACGGCCTCGAGGTCGACTCCAGCACCATCGTCTGGACCGCGGGCGTCAAGCCCAACCCGGCGCTGGCCCGCTTCGGCCTCCCGCTCGGCCCGCGCGGCCACGTGGACGCCCAGCCGACCCTCCAGGTCACCGGCACCGACTACATCTGGACCGCCGGCGACAACGCCCAGGTTCCGGACCTCGCCGCCCGCAAGGCCGGTGTGGAGAACGCCTGGTGCCCGCCGAACGCCCAGCACGCGCTGCGTCAGGCGAAGGTCCTCGGCGACAACGTGGTCTCCGGCATGCGGGGCTTCCCGCAGAAGGAGTACGCCCACGCCAACAAGGGCGCGGTCGCGGGTCTCGGCCTGCACAAGGGCGTCGCGATGATCGTCATGGGCAAGATGAAGATCAAGCTCAAGGGCCGTCTCGCCTGGTACATGCACCGTGGCTACCACGGCATGGCCGTGCCGACCTGGAACCGCAAGATCCGCGTCTTCGCCGACTGGACCCTCGCGATGTTCCTCAAGCGCGAGGTCGTCTCCCTCGGAGCGATGGAGACACCGCGCGAGGAGTTCTACGAGGCGGCCAAGCCCGCTCCCGCTCCGGCCCCCGCCGCGAGCCAGGAGAAGGCCAAGGCCTCCTAGTTCCCCGCAGTACACCCCCGCAAGGGCCGTCCGCCATCCGTGGTGCGGACGGCCCTTCGGCATGTGCGCCGGAGTCTTCCGCCCGAGTGTTTTGCCGAGTCGTTGCGTGCCGACGGGACGAAAAACGCCTACGGAGGGTGTTTACGTGGTGACGAGCATTTCTGGGGCACGACATCACGGAGGTGTGCACCATGGCCGACGCCGCATCGCGGCTGACCACTCTCGCGGAGGAACTCCTCGGCTCCCCGCTCCCGGTGCGTCTGCGGGCCTGGGACGGCAGTGAAGCCGGCCCGGCGGACGGCCCCGTCCTGATCGTCCGGCAGCGTCGTGCCCTGCGGCGGCTGCTGTGGAAGCCCGGCGAGCTGGGCCTCGCGCGTGCCTGGGTCGCCGGTGAGATCGACGTCGAGGGCGACCTCTACGAGGTCCTGGACCGGCTCGCCGGACTGATCTGGGAGCGCGGGGAGGAGACCAGGAGCGCCCTGGAGACCGTACGCGATCCGAGAATGCGCGCCGCGGCCCGCGCCCTCGTCACGCTCGGCGGACCGTTCCCGCCGCCCGCGCCGCCCGCCGAGGAGATGCGCCGGCGCTTCGGCTCCCGCCACAGCAAGCACCGCGACAAGCAGGCGATCAGTCACCACTACGACGTGGGCAACGACTTCTACGAGCTGGTCCTCGGGCCGTCGATGGTCTACTCGTGCGCGTACTGGACGGACGGCGGCACCCTGGAGGACGCCCAGCGCGACAAGCTGGACCTCATCGCCCGCAAGCTGAACCTCGGGGAGGGCGACCGGCTGCTCGACGTCGGCTGCGGCTGGGGCTCCATGGCCATGCACGCGGCCCGTGAGTACGGCGCCCAGGTCGTCGGCATCACGCTCTCCCGCGAGCAGGCCGTCTACGCCCGCAAACGGATCGCCGAGGAGGGGCTGACCGACCGCATCGAGATCCGCGTCCAGGACTACCGGGACGTCAAGGACGGACCGTACGACGCCATTTCGTCCATCGGCATGGCCGAACACGTCGGGGCCGTCCGCTACCGCGAGTACGCCGACACCCTCCACGCGCTCCTCAGGCCCGGCGGCCGGCTGCTCAACCACCAGATCTCCCGCCGCCCCGAACCGGACGAGACCGCCTACCAGGTCGACGCGTTCATCGACGCGTACGTCTTCCCGGACGGCGAGCTCGCCCCGATGGGCCGCACCCTCTCCACCCTGGAGGACGCCGGCTTCGAGGTCCGCGACGTGGAGGCCATCCGCGAGCACTACGCGCTGACGCTGCGCCGCTGGGTGGCCAACCTGGAGGCCGACTGGGACCGGGCCGTACGAAACAGCTCGCCCGCCCGGGCGCGGATCTGGCGGCTCTACATGGCCGCCTCCGCCGTCTCCTTCGAGCGCAACAGGATCGGCGTGAACCAGTTCCTCGCGGTGAAGACACCGGAGTCGGGCGCCTCGGGCCTGCCGCTGCGGCCCCGCGTCTGGAACGAACAGAGCTAGGCCGTACGACGCGAGGGCCGGACTCCCCTGGGGAGTCCGGCCCTCGCGTCGTGGCTGGTCCGCCGCTACTCGGCCTTGATGGCGGTCAGCATGTTCAGCCGCGCCGCGCTGCGGGCGGGCCAGAGGGAGGCCAGGACGCCGACCAGGCCGGCCAGGACCACGAAGACGCCGATGCGGTCCCAGGGCAGGACGAGGGCGTAGCCGGGCAGGCTCGCCTTGAACGTCTCGCCGATCGCCCAGCCCAGGAACGCGCCGAGACCGATGCCGACGACCGCGCCGAACAGCGAGATGACCACGGCCTCCAGACGGACCATCCGCTTGACCCGGCGACGGTCGAGACCGATCGCCCGCAGCATGCCGATCTCCTGCTGACGCTCGAACACCGACATCGCGAGGGTGTTCACGACACCGAGGACCGCGATGATCAGGGCCATCGCCAGCAGGCCGTACATGATGTTCAGCAGGATGTTGATCGGGCCGCCGAAGGCGTCACGGATGTCCTTGTGGTCCATGACGGTGATGGCCGGGTTGTCGCCCATCGCCTTCGCCAGCGCCTTCTCGTTGGCCGCCGAGGAGCCGCCGTCCATCGAGACGAAGATCTGCGGGATGTGGGCCTGCTGCTCGTGCGAGGTGAGGATCGCGGAGTCCACCAGGACCGGCGAGACGAACTCGCTGTCCTCGAAGACCGCGCCGATCGTCAGCTTGCCCTTCTGCCGGTCCATGAACTCGACCGGCAGCGTGTCGCCGACCTTCCAGCCCTGCTTGGTCGCGGTCTTCTCGGCGACCGCGATCTGCCCCTCGCCGAGGGTGTCGAGGTCGCCCTTCACGGTGGTGAGCTTGAGGACCCGCTCGATGTCGATCGGGGTGACGCCCGAGGCCGAGACGCCCTTGCCCCGCAGGTCGAACCAGCCGGCCTGCTGCGGCGAGGAGGCGACGACGCCGGGTGCCTTCTCGATCGCGGCGAGCGCGTCCGCGCTCAGCCCCTCGCCGCTGGCCATGGTGACCATGTAGTCGGCCTTGATCTGGTCCGTCGTCATCTTGTCCAGCGCCGTGCCGACCGTCGCGCCGAGCACCGAGAGACCGGTGACCAGGGTCAGGCCGATGGCGAGCGCGGAGGCGGTGGCGCCGGTACGGCGCGGGTTGCGGACCGCGTTGAGGCCGGCGAGCTTGCCGGAGACCCCGAAGACCCGCACGAAGAAGGGGCGGATCACGGCGATCACCGGACGGGACAGCAGCGGGATGAGCACGATCACGCCGATGAGGGTGAGGAAGGCGCCCCCCGCGATGACCGCCTGGCCGGTGTCACCGCCCTCGCCGGCGCCGTACACGATCAGGGCCACGCCGAGCGCGGTGAGCGCGGCGCCGATGGAGTTGCGCACCACCAGGGACTTGGTCGTCGCGGCGGCGTGGACACTGCTCATCGCGGCCACGGGCGGGATCTTCGCGGCACGGCGGCCGGGCAGCCAGGCGGCGAGCATGGTGATCAGGATGCCCACGGCGAGCGCGGAGACGACCGGGGTGGCGCCGAGGATCAGCGGGCCGTCCGGCACCTTCAGGTCGAAGGCGTTCATGCCGGCGCGCAGCCCGAGGGCGAGGGCCACGCCGAGGCCGTAGCCGATGACCGAGGCGACCAGGCCCACCAGACCGGCCTCGGCGAGGACGGAGCGGGTCACCTGCTTGCGCGAGGCACCGACCGCGCGCATCAGGGCCAGTTCCTTGGTGCGCTGGGCGACCAGCATGGTGAAGGTGTTGGAGATCAGGAAGACACCGACGAAGAGAGCGATGCCGGCGAAGCCGAGCAGCACCTTGTTGAGGGCGCCGAGGCCCTCCTCGATCTCCCGGGCCTGCTCGTCGGCGAGCGCCTGCCCGGTCTGGGCCGTGGCCGCCTTCGGGACGACCTTCAGGACCTCGTCGAGGAGCTTGTCGGCGTCGGTGCCGGGGGCGGCGACGACGGCGGCGTCCTGGAAGTAGCCGGGCTTCAGGTACTGCTTCTGCGCGACGGAGGTGTCGAACAGGACCAGGCTGCCGCCGGCGCCGACGGCACCGTCCTCGGTGGTGAAGACACCGGAGAGGGCGTACTCCTTCACCGGGCCGTTGGTGGCCACGCGGACGGTGTCGCCGACCTTGTAGCCGCCCTTGGCGGCGGTCTCCTTGTCGAGGGCGATCTGCCCGTCCCGCACCGGGCCGGCTCCCTGGACGAAGTCGTACGCCCGGTCCTTGCCGTCCTTGCCGGGGGCGAAGTTGGTGCCCTTGTTGGACCACCCGACGCCGATCAGCTTGCCGTCCTTGTCGGGCACGCCGGCGAAGCCGTCGACCCGGCCGGAGACGGAGGCGACGCCGTCGAGCTTCCCGATGCGGTCGAGCACGTCCTGGGAGAGGCCGGGCGTCTTGGCGGCCTCGTCGGGGCCCGGCTGCATGCTGACGGCGACGGCCACGTCGTCGTAGCTCTTGGCCGACTGGCTGCGGAAGGCGTGGGAGAGGGTGTCGGTGAAGACCAGGGTGCCGGAGACGAAGGCCACGCCGAGCATGACGGCGAGCACGGTCATCAGCAGCCTGGCCTTGTGCGCGAGCACATTGCGCAAGGCGGTACGGAACATGGTGTGTCCTGGTGTGTGCCCCGCCTGCGCCGGGGCGCGCGGGGAGAAGTCGGGTGGGGTGGGGCGTGGCCGTACCGGATCGGCTCGGGCCCGGCCCTTCGCTGTCGCGGGGCGTCAGGCCCCGAGGACCGGGGCGTCCCCGGGGCGGAGCCCGGGGAGGCGAGGCGGCGGCGCGGGTGCCGTCAGCTCGTGCGGCCCTTCGCGTCGAAGGCCTTCATGCGGTCCAGCACCCCGTCCGCCGTCGGCGCGATCATCTCGTCGACGATCCGGCCGTCCGCGAGGAAGATCACCCGGTCGGCGTAGGACGCGGCGACCGGGTCGTGCGTGACCATGACGACGGTCTGGCCCAGCTCACGTACCGAATTGCGCAGGAAGCCGAGCACCTCGGCGCCCGAGCGCGAGTCCAGGTTTCCGGTCGGCTCGTCACCGAAGATGATCTCGGGGCGGGAGGCCAGCGCGCGGGCGACGGCGACTCGCTGCTGCTGGCCGCCGGAGAGCTGGGCGGGGCGGTGGCTCAGGCGGCCGGACAGGCCGATCATGTCGATGACCTTCTCCACCCACTGCTTGTCGGGCTTGCGGCCCGCGATGTCCATCGGCAGCGTGATGTTCTCCAGGGCCGTCAGCGTCGGCAGCAGGTTGAACGCCTGGAAGATGAAGCCGATCTTGTCCCGGCGCAGCTGTGTGAGCTGCTTGTCCTTCAGCGTGCCCAGCTCCGTGTCGCCGAGGCGGACCGATCCGGAGCTGAAGGAGTCCAGACCCGCGACGCAGTGCATCAGGGTCGACTTGCCCGAGCCGGAAGGGCCCATGATCGCGGTGAACTCGCCCTGCCGGAAGTCGACGGTGACGTGGTCCAGGGCGACCACCTGGGTCTCGCCCTGTCCGTAGACCTTCGAGAGATCCGTGGCGCGGGCGGCCACCGCGGTGGCGCGGGACACGGTGGGGGTGGTGGTCACGAGGAGGACTCCTGTCACTGCGGATGTTCGGGAACCACTCCATCGTGTCGAGCGTTGAGGCCCGGAGCGTCCGCCCACGTGCCCGTTCCTGGGGCAGTCTCGAGTCGGACCGGGAAGCCCTCCCCTCCTCCTGAGGTATGACAGCGCCCCTGAGACGCCCCGAGCGGTGCGGGCCGGACGGGTCCTCGCCGGAGTCGCGCGGGCGACCTGACACAGATGCGGCGACTTTCCGTCATTCCGGCGTACGCACCTTTGCGCCTGCGACCCCTGTCACAGTTCGTCAGATGGGCCCCCACCTGCACTGACGCACCCTCAGACGTCAATAAAATAAGACAACATCGGACCGGCGTTCCGCTGAACGGGGGAAGCGTCCCGATAGGCTCATGTGCCAACGCGGAGCCGCGCGCCATGCCCGGGTGGTGGAATGCAGACACGGCGAGCTTAAACCTCGCTGGCCTTCGGGCCGTACCGGTTCGAGTCCGGTTCCGGGCACAGCTCAGCCCCGTCGACCGCCGGGCTTCCTTCGTGATCTCGGAAAGATCCTCCCCGAGCACTAGGGAGTTTCTTTTGCTTCCGCATTACTCTTGACGCAAGGCCGCGCAGTGCGGCCATGGAGGAGTGAGATGAGGAGCAGCAACCCGGTCTTCTCGCGACGGGGGTTCAGCCGCGACAACGGCTACGCCGGCTACAACGCGCAGCAGCCGCAGGCCGGGGGCCCCGCCGTCGGAACCAACCCGTACGCCGAAGCCGCGACGAACCCGTACGCGACCAACCCGTACGCGCAGGACACCCAGCTCGGGGCCCCGCAGCAGGCACACGGCAATGTGATGACGATCGACGACGTCGTGAGCCGTACGGCCATGACGCTCGGCACGGTCGTGGTCACCGCCGCCCTGTCGTGGTTCCTGCTGCCGGTCGACGAGGCGAACATCGGCAAGTCGTACGGCATCGCCATCGGCGCCGCCCTGGTGGCCTTCGTCCTGGCGATGGTGCAGTCCTTCAAGCGCAAGCCCTCGCCCGCGGTGATCCTGGCGTACGCGGCGTTCGAGGGTGTGTTCCTCGGCGTCATCTCGGCCGCC
The DNA here is from genome assembly GCF_055564335.1 of Streptomyces sp. NPDC029139. Classification (NCBI taxonomy): domain Bacteria; kingdom Bacillati; phylum Actinomycetota; class Actinomycetes; order Kitasatosporales; family Streptomycetaceae; genus Streptomyces; species Streptomyces sp. NPDC029139. Next base: position 281,513 of record NZ_JBVHWN010000007.1, read on the forward strand.
GTCTCGACCTACATCTCGCCCGGTGTGGTCGCGCAGGCGGTCCTCGGCACGATGGCGGTCTTCGCCGGCGTGCTGATCGCGTACAAGATGCGCTGGATCCGTGTGACCCGCCGTTTCTACGGCTTCGTGATGGCGGCCGCCATCGGCTTCGTCCTGCTGATGCTGGTCAACGCGGTGTTCTCCATGTTCGACGGCGCCGGTGACGGCCTGGGCTTCCGCAGCGGCGGCCTCGGCATCCTGTTCGGTGTCATCGGCATCATCCTCGGCGCCTGCTTCCTCGCCCTCGACTTCAAGCAGGTCGAGGACGGTCTGACGTACGGCGCCCCGCGCGAGGAGTCCTGGCTGGCGGCCTTCGGCCTCACCATGACCCTGGTGTGGATCTACCTCGAGATGCTGCGCGTCCTGTCGATCCTGCAGGGCGACGACTGACGCACCCTCGCGTGACGAAGGGCCCGTCCGGCTCCCGCCGGGCGGGCCCTTCCGCGTTCCTCTCCGGACACCCACCCATCACCCGCGTCAACAACCCTGCGGGTCAATACACCTAGGGCCTGAGCGCGGCGTCCAGGAGCACCCGGGCCGCGGCCTTCGCGCGGGTGGCCGGTTCGGGGGAGCCGTCGATGCCCGCCACGGCCATGGCGCCGTTGGCGAGCAGCGCCAGCTGGTCGGCCAGCTCCGGCGGCGCGCCGAGGGCGTTCGTCTGCTCCGCGAAGTACTCCCGTACCGCCTGCTTGTGCCCGCGGGCGATGTCGGCGACGTCCGGTGAGATGCCGCCCATCTCGCCGAAGGTGTTGATGAAGGCGCAGCCGCGGAAGCCGGGGGCGGCGAACCAGTCGCCGAGGTAGTCGAAAACCGCCAGGGCGCGCTCGTACGGCGTTGCGGCGTGACGTGCGCCGTGGGCGGCGACGGCCTCCCGTACGGCCGCGTCGCGTCGGTTCAGGACGGCCCACACCAGATGGTCCTTGGACGGGAAGAGCTGGTAGAGGCGCTTGAGGGAGACGCCGGACGCGGTGCGGATGGCGTCCATGCCGACCGCCTGCACCCCACGCTCGTCGAAGAGGGCCTCCGCGGCCTCCAGGAGCCGCAGCTCGGCGGTGTCCGTGTCCATCGTCCGCTCACCCCTTGCGTGGAGAACCACCGTTCTCCCACTCTACCGAGGTCACCCTCGAGCTGCTCGACCGACTCGGACCCGACCGCTTGGCGCTCTGCCTCCGGGACCAGGAGCGCCCATCGGTCTGCGCATCGCCGCGCGGGACCCCGAACGGGTCACCGCGATCGTCACCCGGAGCGGCACCGTCTGCACGGAGGGCTTCACGCCCTTCCGGGCACGAGGGGCCGGCACGTGAGGTGAGCCGTGCCGGGTGGGCGGGCGCGTGCGGAGAGCCGACGGGGGCCCGTCCGGCCGGACGGGCCCCCGCGCGGAGTGTCAGAGCAGCCGGCGGGCCGCTCGCCGAAGGTCGTACTCGTGGATGATCGCCTTCGCGTGGCCGTACGCGAGGTCGTGCTCGCCCCGGAGCCAGCTCATCTTCTCCTCGAAGCGGACGAGGGAGGGGCCTTCCTCGACGGTGCGAAGCCAGTCGGAGACTTCACGACCGGTGCAATGGGGGATGCGGGCGAGCAGGTTGCGATGGGTCTCTTCGGAGAATGCGTGGGACATCGGCGCCTCCGGACGCGTGTTGCCGTGTGCTCCTTCCCGTCACCGTGCCTGAGTGCCGGGCCGTTGGCAACAGTCCCTGGAGGGCGCGTAGGGTCGCGGAGTGCTTGATACGAGTGAACTGACCGCCGCCGTCGAACGGTTCGCCGACCGTCTGCGGACCGCCCCGCAGAGCCGCCTCCAGCGCGGCGCGGCCGCCGAAGGGCTGGGCCTGGCAAGGGAGTTGGCGCTGCGGGCGCAGCGAATCGAGGAGCCAGGAGGCGCCGCGCGGATCATGCCGGACGCCGGAGTCTTCACGGTCGCCGACCAACTCGTGGTGGCCGGCAACGATCTGGCGGAGATTCTGCGAACGGCCCCGGCCGGACCCCCGGAGGGGGAGCTGGGCGAGGCCGTGAGGCTGGTGCGCGAGGCGGCGGAGCGGGCGGGGCTGTAGCCCGCGGCCCGGGCGGGGCCGTGGCCCGCCGGGCCCTCCGCGGGATCAGAGCGAGGCGATGACGCGGTCGGCGAGGATGTAGACGTTCTCGTCGTCCGCCTCACCGAAGGAGAACGTCAGGGCGTACGCGCCCGAGACGCCCGAACCGCCGAGCAGGACCGGCGTACGGCCGGCGTGCAGGGCGTCCGCGAGGCGCTCGGCGGTCTCCCGGTGGCCGGGGGTCATGCAGAGCGTGGTGCCGTCGGCGAAGACGTAGACGTCCAGCGTGCCCAGCGGCCCCGGGCGCACGTCCGTCAGCGCGGTGCGCGTGTCGGCGAGCTCCTCCAGGCGGGCCACCGTGCGCTCGTGGTCGGTGACGACGGGCGTCTGGACCGGCACGAAGTCCGGGTGCGAGGGGTGGCGGCGGCGGGCCGCGGCGAGCTCGGGCGAGTCCTCGGCGTACTCGGTCAGCTCGGGGAACTCGTCCAGGACGCTCTCGGCGCCGGGGCCGTCCAGCGCGGCGGCCTCGGCCTCCATCGCCTCCAGGGCCATGGCCTCCAGGCCCGCGAAGTCGGCCTGGCGCGGGACGTAGAAGGGGCCGTCCTCGGTGGTGCCGCCGAGGCCGCCGAGCAGGGACGGGGCGTCGGCCGCGTCACGGGCCTCCTGCGCCGCCCAGAACGCCCGCGCCTCGGCGAGCTCGCGCTCCCGCTCCTCGGCCAGCGCGTCGGCGACCGCGGCGCGTATCTCGGCCGCGGGCGACTGGCGGGCGTGGGGCACGGACACGCCCTCGGCCGTGGCGAGTTCGCTACGCAGAGCGGCGACCTGCTTACGGAGACCGTGGGCAGCGTGCAGGGCGGCGGCGCCCACGGCCGTGGCGGCGGCCGTGGTCACCAGCAGGGCAAGAGACATGGCGCTCACTGACGTACTCCCGATTCCGAGTCGATCCCCCGACTTCCTACATCAGCTTGTCGTGGGAGTGCGCCCCCTGTCAGTGCATTACGTCACGAAATGGACAGGTATTTGGGCCGGGTGTTTAGTCCCGAAACTACTCTGACCTGGGAAAAGAGTCTCCCCCGGGACGTAGGTCACATCCTGGGGGAGATTCGGTCACGGCTGGGACGCGGGGCGGTTGGGACCCGCGTCAGCAGGCCATGGGAGCGCTGCCGCTCCCTTCAGGCGCCGCTTATGACAGTGGCTCGGTTCTTTCGCTCACGCTTCGCTTCGTCACCGCTACGGGCAGGTGCCGCCCTTCCTCGGGCGGCGCCTGCCCTCCGCTTCGGCTCAGCTCAGACGCTCGATGACCATCGCCATGCCCTGGCCACCGCCGACGCACATCGTCTCGAGGCCGAACTGCTTGTCGTGGAACTGCAGGCTGTTGATCAGCGTGCCGGTGATGCGGGCGCCGGTCATGCCGAAGGGGTGGCCGACGGCGATGGCGCCGCCGTTCACGTTCACCTTGTCCAGATCCAGACCCAGGTCCTGGTAGGACGGGATGACCTGAGCCGCGAACGCCTCGTTGATCTCGGCCAGGTCGATGTCGCCGATGGTCAGGCCGGCGCGCTTGAGGGCCTGCTTGGACGCCTCGACCGGGCCGAGGCCCATGATCTCGGGGGAGAGACCCGAGACGCCGGTGGAGACGATGCGGGCGAGCGGGGTCAGGCCGAGCTCGCGGGCCTTCGTGTCCGACATGATCACGAGCGCGGCGGCGCCGTCGTTGAGCGGGCAGCAGTTGGCGGCGGTGACACGGCCGTCGGGACGGAAGACGGGCTTGAGGCCCTGCACGCCCTCCAGCGTGACGCCGGCGCGCGGGCCGTCGTCGGTGGAGACGACGGTGCCGTCCGGGGTCGTCACCGGGGTGATCTCGCGCTCCCAGAAGCCATTCTTGATGGCCTGCTCGGCGAGGTTCTGCGACCGTACGCCGAACTCGTCCATCTCCTGGCGGCTGATGCCCTTGAGGCGCGCCAGGTTCTCGGCGGTCTGGCCCATGGCGATGTACGCGTCCGGGACGAGGCCGTCCTCGCGCGGGTCGTGCCAGGTGGAGCCCTCGGAGGCGGCGACGGCGGCCGTACGGGCCTCGGCCTCGGCGAAGAGGGGGTTGCGCGTGTCGGGCAGGGAGTCGGAGTTGCCCTTCACGAAGCGGGAGACCATCTCGACACCGGCCGAGATGAAGACGTCGCCCTCGCCCGCCTTGATGGCGTGCAGCGCCATGCGGGAGGTCTGCAGCGAGGAGGAGCAGTAGCGGGTGACCGTGCAGCCGGGGAGGTGGTCCATCCCCATCTGGACGGCGACGATCCGGCCCAGGTTGTTGCCCTGCTCGCCACCGGGGAGGCCGCAGCCGAGCATCAGGTCGTCGATGTCCCGCGGGTCGAGCTCGGGGACCTTGGCGAGCGCGGCCTGCACGATGGTCGCGGTGAGGTCGTCGGGCCGCAGGTCCTTCAGGGAACCCTTGAAGGCCCGGCCGATGGGGGAGCGGGCGGTCGAGACGATGACGGCTTCGGGCATCACGGCTCCAGAGGGATGCGGGGTGACGGACTGAAAGGGAAGTTACCTGCACGTACGGCACGGGTCACCGCCCTGACAGTGTGACGCGGACCTCTTTTCTAAGCGAGCGCTCAGTCGGTCGGGTCCGTCCCCGGCCGCCCGGCGGCGGATCCGGGGCCGGCGGCCGTGCCCGGGCCTGCCCGCCCGGCGGTGCGGCCAGAGCCGGGGTTCGTGCCCGGACCTGGCCGTTCAGCGGTGCGGCCAGAGCCGGGGTTCGTGCCCGGACCTGGCCGTTCAGCGGTGCGCTCAGGGGCGGCGGGCGTCCTCCGGGGAGGGCGTCGGGGCCTCCGCGGCCGGCAGCCGCCTCCGGCGGCGGTGCTTCAGCAGCGCCCACGGGGCCCGCGCCCCGGTGACCTCCGTACCGGCCTCCTTCGCCGCCTCCGCGGCCGCCTTCGCCACCGGCAGGATGTTCTCGCGGCGGTCCGGCTCCAGGCCGTCCGGCTCCGGCCAGACACCCAGGACGGCGCAGACCGTCGGCAGCACCGCCATCGCCGCCGTCGCGTACCCCTCCGCCGACGGGTGGTAGTTGTCCACCCCGAACATCTCCCGCGGATTGGCCGCGAACTCGGGACCCAGCAGGTCCCCCAGTGACACCGTCCGCCCGCCCTGCTCCACCACCACGATCGTCTGCGCCGCCGCCAGCTGCCGCGAGACCCGCCGCGCCAGCCACCGCAGCGGCTGGTAGACCGGCTCGATCGTCCCGAGGTCCGGACAGGTCCCCACGACCACCTCCGCCCCCGCCGTCCGCAGCCGCCGCACCGCCGCCGCCAGCAGGCGCACCGACTCCGTGGCCGGCATCCGGTGCGTGACGTCGTTCGCCCCGATCATGATCACGCACACATCCGGCGGTCCCGCCGGGGACGACAGCAGCAGCGACACCTGACGCTCCAGGTCGTCCGAGCGCGCCCCGGGCAGCGCCACGTTCCGCAGGACCACCGGACGCTCCGCCACCGCGGAGAGCCCCGAGGCCAGCAGCGCCCCCGGCGTCTGGCCCACCCGGCGCACCCCCTGACCCGCCGCCGTCGAATCACCCAGAAGGGCCAGCCGAAGAGGGGGGGTGACGGGATCCGAGGTCTCGAAGGAGCGGCCGTACAACCCGTCCGCCCCCGGTGGCAACGGCGCCACCCCGCCCCCGACCGTCCTCTTCGCCAGCTGCACCTCGGCCAGGAGCACCCCCACCGCCGCCACACCGAGCAGCCCGATGCTCCCGCCTCCGTACGCAGCGCCCGCCGCGATCCGCCGTGCCACCCTCGCCCTCGACATAGGGGCAGTCACCTCCTTCAAGCCGTTAGGGAACTAACTGCCCCGTAACCCGCTCCGACTACGCATACGCTGGCTGCACCATTACGGAGACCCCGGAGATTACGGTGCAATTCCACGACTCGATGATCAGCCTCGTCGGCAACACCCCGCTGGTGAAGCTCAACAATGTGACAGCGGGCATCCAGGCCACCGTGCTGGCCAAGGTGGAGTACTTCAACCCCGGCGGTTCGGTCAAGGACCGCATCGCCCTGCGCATGATCGAGGCGGCCGAGGAGAGCGGCGCTCTCAAGCCCGGCGGCACCATCGTCGAGCCCACGTCCGGCAACACCGGCGTCGGACTCGCCATCGTGGCCCAGCAGAAGGGCTACAAGTGCATCTTCGTCTGCCCCGACAAGGTGTCCACGGACAAGATCAACGTGCTGCGGGCGTACGGCGCCGAGGTCGTCGTCTGCCCCACGGCCGTCGACCCCGAGCACCCCGACTCGTACTACAACGTCTCGGACCGGCTCGTCCGTGAGACGCCCGGTGCCTGGAAGCCCGACCAGTACTCGAACCCGAACAACCCCCGCTCGCACTACGAGACCACCGGTCCCGAGCTGTGGGAGCAGACGGACGGGAAGATCACCCACTTCGTCGCGGGCGTCGGCACCGGCGGCACCATCTCCGGCACCGGCAAGTACCTGAAGGAGGTCAGCGGCGGTGCGGTCCGGATCGTCGGGGCCGACCCCGAGGGCTCGGTCTACTCCGGCGGCTCCGGCCGGCCGTACCTCGTCGAGGGCGTCGGCGAGGACTTCTGGCCCACCGCCTACGACGCGTCCGTCACCGACCGGATCGTCGCGGTCTCGGACAAGGACTCCTTCCAGATGACCCGCCGCCTCGCCAAGGAGGAGGGCCTCCTGGTGGGCGGCTCCTGCGGCATGGCGGTCGTCGCCGCGCTCGAGGTGGCCAAGGAGCTCGGCCCCGACGACGTCGTGGTCGTCCTGCTGCCGGACTCCGGCCGCGGCTACCTCTCCAAGATCTTCAACGACGAGTGGATGGCCGACTACGGCTTCCTGGAGGACACCGAGTCCGCCACCGTCGCCGACGTCCTGCGCCACAAGGAGGGCGGCCTGCCGTCCCTCGTCCACATGCACCCCGAGGAGACGGTCGGTCAGGCCATCGAGGTGCTGCGGGAGTACGGCGTCTCCCAGATGCCGATCGTGAAGCCGGGCGCGGGGCACCCCGACGTGATGGCCGCGGAGGTCGTCGGCTCGGTCGTCGAGCGCGAGCTCCTCGACGCGCTGTTCACCAAGCGGGCCTCCCTCGAGGACCCGCTGGAGCGTCACATGAGCGCGCCGCTGCCGCAGGTGGGGTCCGGCGAGCCGGTCGCCGACCTGATGTCCGTCCTCGGAGCGGCGGACGCGGCGATCGTGCTGGTCGAGGGCAAGCCGACGGGTGTGGTGAGCCGTCAGGACCTGCTCGCCTTCCTGGCCGGCGGTGGCGTCAAGGGCGCCGCGAAGTAGCCCGGACCCCCACCGAGCGGGCGTTCGCGAAAACGGTACGAGCGCGACACGTACCGGCAGCACTCGCTTAACACGCGTCCGGCACCTTGGTGTTGTCGGCGTCACGGACTACCGGAGCGGCTCCCGGACCTCCTATCGACGCCGCCGGACGCGGAGACCGGCCCTGACCCGGGCCCGTGTCCCTCGCGGGGACCGCCGTCGTCCCGCCCCCCGTTCACGGGGGTGCGGCGGTCCCCGCGATATTTTCTCGGCTCGGCTCGGCTCGGCGCCTGTGGAGACACGGGTGGGCCCCGTCCGGCTCTAGAAGTCGTCCTTCTTCGTACGGCGGGGCAGACGGCCCCGGAAGGCGTGGACGAAGTTCACCGCCGCGATGCCGAGCCAGGCCACGATCAGGCCCTCCAGGTCCGCCTGGACCACGGCGATCGCGGAGAGCGGGATCGCCAGGACCAGCGAGATGATCCCGAAGCCGTAGCGCTCACCGAACCCCTCGACCCCCGAGCCCGCCGGCCGGCCGCCGCGGGCGGCCGCCACCTGCTGCTCGCCCAGCCTGCGCCGCACCTGACGCTCGATCGTGGCGTCCAGGCGCTGCTCCACCGTGCCGAGGAAGGACTCCACGAGGGCCGCCTCGTACTCCGTACCCAGCTCCCGCCGGGCGTGCAGGGTGGCGTCCAGTTCGCTCTTGAGCTCGTCCATGCCCGCCACCGTAGAGACCCCGGGCCCGCTGCGTCGGTAGGGCTATCCCCCCACTTTTCTTGCCCTCCTGCATATCCTCATGCAGAGTTCGAGGTGGATGAATAGACGAAGGGGGACGGCGTGAGCGACAGCCCGGCCGGACGGCTGCAGGCGCTCTTCGAGGGGCACCGGCTGACACCGACACAACGGCGCATCGCGCACTGCATGGTGCGCCGGGCCGGAGACGTGCCGTTCCTGTCCAGCGTGGAGCTGGCGGACCTCGCCGGCGTCAGTCAGCCCTCCGTCACCCGCTTCGCCGTCGCCCTCGGCTTCGACGGCTACCCCGCCCTGCGCCGCCATCTGCGCGAGGTCGCCCCGGCCGAGAAGCCCACGGGGGAGGTGAGCGAGCACAACGAGTACCAGCAGGCCGTCCTCGCCGAGATCGAGAACCTCCGCCATCTCGCGGAGCTGCTCGCCGATCCCGCACCCGTCGAGCGCGCGGGGCGGCTGCTCGCCGCCTCGCGGCCGCTGCTCGTCCTCGGCCTGCGCGCCGCCTCCTCCCAGGCCCGCGGCTTCGCCTACTTCGCCGCCAAGGTCCACCCCGACATCCGCCTTCTCGACGAGGGCGGCTCGATGCTCACCGACCGCGTCGACGCGGCGGTACGGGCCGGGGCCACGGCCCTGCTCTGCTTCGCGCTGCCGCGCCACCCCAGGGAGGTCGTGGAGGCTCTGGAGTACGCGCGGGCGGCCGGACTCACCGTCGTGACCGTCGCCGAATCGGCGTTCGCGCCCGTCGCCGCCCACAGCGACCTGCTGATCCCCGCCGCCGTCGGCACCGGGCTCGCCTTCGACACGGCCTGCGCCCCGATGCTCCTCGGCCGGGTGCTCCTGGAGGCGATGGCGGACGAGCTGCCGGACGCCCAGGCGCGCCTGGAGGAGTTCGACACGAAGGCGGCGACGCGGAGCCTGTTCGTCGAGTAGCGGGCCGGAGGGGTGGGCCTCGGCCGGGAGGTCAGACCTCCAGCTCGGCCTCGATCCGCTTCAGGTGGTGGCGGGCCATCGCCAGGTTCGCGCGCTCCTTGTCCAGCGCCAGGTACAGGAAGAGGCCGTTGGACGTCCGCCCCTTGATCAGTCGGATCAGGTGGTACTGGCCGCCGAGGGTGATCAGGATGTCCTCGATCTCGTCGTTGAGGCCGAGCATGTCCATCGTCCTGACCTTGGCGCGGACGACGTCGGTGTTGCCCGCGGCCGCCACGTTGAGGTCGAGCTCCTTGTTGCCGCCGATCGTGCCGAGGGCCATGCCGCTGGTGTAGTCGACCAGCGCGGCGCCGATGGCGCCTTCGATGGAGGCTGCTTCCTTCAGAGAGGTCTCGGTGTTCGCCATGGGTGTCGCACTTCCTTTTCGCGTGGTGGTGGTGGGATCAGTTCAGGTCTTTGCGTTCGAGCGCGCCGTCGACCAGCTCGCCTATCCGGGCGCTGGAGCGTCGCGCCTCCAGATGGAGCCGGCCCACGTTGGTCCGGGGCTCGGCGAGGAGTGTGAGGACGGCCGAGCCGCCGGCCGCGTAGGTGGCCACATAGCCGTTCTCGCCGCGCACCAGCAGCTCGCGGAAGCCACCCTGACCCGTGGACTCGGTCAGCCGCTGTCCGACGCCGAGCGCCGCCGCCGTGAGCGCCGCCACCGACTCCGCCTCGCCGGCGACGGTGTCCTGGGCCAGGATCAGACCGTCGGCGCTCGCCGCGAGCGCCCCGGTGAGCTGGGGCATTCGGGCCCGCAGCCGTCTCAGCTCGGCGAGCACCTCGGCCTCTGCCGACATCATGTGTCTCCTCTCGGCGCGCAGGCGCAGGGCACGCCTCATCACAGACTTGCCTCCAGGGCGTCACGGAGCCGGCGCAGCAGGGCGATGTCCGGATCGACCGCGACCTCGCCGACCCATGCGGGGACGGCGGGCGGGGCGGCCGGTACGGGTTCGAGCGGGGTCTCGACAAGGCCGGCGGCCGCCAGGCGGCGGATGTCGAGAAGGGTGTGGAACGCGGGCCGGCCGAGCAGCCGCGCGATCTCCGCCGGCGTGCGGGTCCCGTCGGCGGCGGCCAGCAGCGCCCGCTGCCGCAGGCTCACCGTCTGCCCGGGAGCGGCCGCGCGCGGCACGACCGGGGCCGTGTCCACGGCGGCGTACGGCCAGACGCTGTCCAGCAGTTCACGGCGGCGTACGGTCTCGCGCTCGACGGCCTCGGTGGAGACCGGCCGCACCGGGCCCAGCCAGTGGGCGACTCCGTAGCGGAAGCGGGTGGGTCCGCTCGCGGGGGCGAGCGCGAAGAACGCGGCGTCGAACACTGCGCCGAGGTGGCAGATCTCCAGCTCGCCGTCGCGCAGCCGACCGCTGTCCACCAGGAACCGGCCGACCTCGCGGCGCGCCCCGGCCCGGTCGACGGCCTCGTCCCAGCCCTCGCGGGGCAGCCGTCCGCCGGCCGTCAGCAGAACGTCGAGGCCGGGGGCGGCGGGGCTCTCGGCGTGGACGACACGGCCGTCGACGAGGTAGAGCGTGCCGTGGTCGCGCAGCAGGGCACCGGTCGCGCGCTCGGCGGCGAGGCGGGTCAGCATCGGCGAGACGGTCATCCCAGGACCAGCCTCTCGGCGAGATCGCGCAGCCGTATGCGGGCGAGGGCGAGGTTGCCGGTGTCCCGGTCGAGCCACAGGTGGAGGAAGACGCTGCTGTCGAAGGCCGTCTCGACGAAGCGGAGCACGTGGTAGCCGCCGCGGGCGGTGACGATCAGGTCCTCGACGGGCGGGCCCTTCGGCGACGCCTCGTCGGTCCCCGCGGCCGGGCCCGAGGACTCGGCGGGGTCCGGGGCGTGGGCGAAGGAGTCGTACTCCGCTGCCGCACGCGCCAGTTCGGCCGCCTCCGCGGCGGTCGTCTCGTGGTCGCCGACCGGCGAGTCGCCCGCCGTGCCGAGGGCGAGCCCACTGGTCCAGTCGACCAGCCAGGCCCCGCGTGCGCCCGGCAGGCTCATGGCCTCCAGCAGGCACTCGTCGATTCCGGGCACGCGGGTTCCCCTCCCGATGCGGCGTGCGGGCGTACGGCAGTGACGGTGACGTTACTCAACGTTCCGGCCAGGGGGAGGAGTTCTGGCATTTTCCATCGGAACATGCCCGATGCTTGCTTGAATTCGCCCTCACGCGGCTCGGAACCGGTCGCTCCGGGCCGGCCGCCCGGCCCCGGACGCTCATTCCTCTCCCCGGACCCGCAGGGCGATCCTGTTGACCACCCAGAGCCCGATCCCGATGGCGAGCAGCACCCCGGCCCGGACGTACACGTCCGCCGAGCGGTCCGCGAGCGGGCTCGCCAGGATCAGCGCGGTCACGGCACCCAGGACCGGAAGCGCCGTCGGCGTACGGAAGTGAGCATGCTCCACCCGGTCCCTGCGCAGCACCAGGACCGCGATGTTGACCACCGCGAAGACGCACAGCAGGAGGAACGCCGTGGTGTCGCCGAGACCCTCGATCTCACCCGTGGTGACCAGGCCGACGGTGAGGAGGGTGGCGAAGACGATGCCCGTGATGGGGGTGCGGCGGTTCTTCAGGACCTTGCCCATCACCCGCGGCAGCACCCGCTCGTTGGCGAGGCCGTAACAGAGGCGGGAGGCCATCATGATGTTGATGAGCGCGGAGTTCGTGACCGCGAACAGGGCGATCAGCGCGAAGAGTTTCGGCGGGAAATCGACTCCGCCGGCCTTCACGACCTCCAGGAGCGGTCCGCTCGACTTCTCCAGGACCCGGTGGTCGACGAGGAGCGAGGAGGCCAGGGCGACCAGGACGTAGATCGTGCCCGTGACGGCGACGCCCAGGAAGATGGCCCGGGGAAACGTGCGGACCGGATCCTGCGTCTCCTCCGCCATGTTGACGGAGTCCTCGAAGCCGACGAAGGCGAAGAAACCCAGCGCCGTGGCCCCCAGCACGCTCGTCATCAGCGCGTATCCGCTGCCCGACGCCTCGAACTCGCCGAGCCGCGACGGCTCTCCCTCACCGGCCAGGACGGCCCAGGCGCCGATCGAGAGGATGATCAGCAGGCCGGTGAGCTCGACGAGCGTCAGGACGACGTTCGTCTTCACGGACTCCGACACTCCGCGCAGCGCGAGGCAGGCGAGGGCGAGGACGAAGACGATCGCGATGAGCGTGGCCGGGATCGCGTCCGTGAACTCCTGGAAGTAGTCCCCGCTGAAGGCGCGGGCCGCGGCGCTCGCGGAGGAGAGCCCCGAGCACATCACCATGAAGGCGACGATGAAGGTGAGGAAGGGGACCTTGAACGCCTTCTGCGTGTAGAGCGCGGCGCCCGCCGCCCGGGGGTACTTCCCGACCAGCTCCACGTACGAGGCGGCCGTCAGCAGCGCGACGACGAAGCCGATCACGAAGGGGAGCCAGAGCGCGCCGCCGACCTTGCCCGCGACCTTGCCGGTGGTCGCGTAGATCCCGGTGCCGAGGATGTCGCCGATCACGAAGAGGATCAGCAGCTTGGGCCCGATCGCCCGTTTCAGCGCGGGCTGTTCGGCCTCCCCGTGCGATAACGGCGGTGAGGGGCGCGAGGGCTGGGGTGGTCGGTCGGGCTGGGGTGCCGTGGTCATGGGTGGCCTCCTGTCGCGGCGTCAGGAAGTGCCTGCCCGGGGCCCCGTCACGTGATGCCCGCCGCACTGTCACTCGTACGAGCGAACATGTGTGCGGGTTGGGTGGGTGTGCGGGTGGGATGGGTGTGTGGGCGGTGGGTGCGCGGCCGCCGGTCGGTGGTGCGTGGCGCGCCGGTCAGCGGCGGCTCTCCACCGCCGCCGCCACGTCGTCCAGGTCCTTCGCCAGCGCCCGGCTCACCGCCTTCGCGCCGAGGCGGCCCAGGAGCGTGGCGAGGAACCCCGTGCGGCTCCCCTCGGCCGGCGTCGCCGAGAACGTCATCCGTACCGTGGTCGCGCCCGCCCCGTCCGGCCGGAGCGCGATCTCGGAGACGTAGTGCATGCCGTGCGAGTCGGCCACCGCCACGTACCGGTCCGGCGGCTCGGCCTCGGTGACGGTCATCTCCTCCGTGGCCTCCTTGCCCATCATCCGCCGGGTCTCGCGCCAGCGGGTGCCCACCCCGAAGACACCCTCCGTCAGCACCTCGACCCGCACCACGCCGCTCAGGACCCGGTCCATGTCCTTCAGGTCCGTCAGCGCCTCCCAGACGGGCCCGGGGGACGCCGCGATCCGGCGCTCGACGACGACGCTCTTGATAGCCATGGCTCCATGGAAGCACCGGGTCCGGACCACCGCTCGCAGTGCTAGGGGGTGTCGTGTCCGGAAGCCCCGCCCGGCCGACGACGGACGCGGCCTGCGGCACCCGCGACGGCACGGCCACAGCACCCGCGACGGACACGGCCTACGGCAGCAGGGCGTCCGGCCGGTCCCCGCCCGCCTCCGCGACGATCTCGTCGAGGCTCTGCGCCTCCCGTACGGCCGAGAAGGCGATCCCGCCCTCCTCGTCCGCGGTGAAACCGTGGATCGCGGGCCGGGGCAGGCTGTTGTACGCGTAGTGGTGGGCGAAGTAGTACGCGCCCGTGTCCGGCACCGCGACGATGTCGTCCGGCCGCAGCAGCGGAAGCGGGCGCGCCGTGGTGAGCATGTCGCCCGAGAAGCAGGCGGGCCCCGCGACGTCCTGGACGACCTCCTCCCCGCCTCGCGGCCGGCCCTCGGAGTCGTACGCGAGGACGCGCAGCGGCCAGGAGACCGGGTCGTAGACGGTACGGGTGGCCACCTGGACGCCCGCGTGGGTGACCGCGATCGGGCGGGACCCCGAGGTCTTCGTGTACTCGACGCGGGCCAGGATCGTGCCGTGCTTGGCGAGCAGGGAGCGCCCGAACTCGGTGACGAGCCCGTAGCGGCCGTCGAGCAGGCCCGGGGCCGTAGCGGCGAGCAGCCCGGCGTACTCCGCGTAGGTCGGCGTCTCCTCGTCGGAGGCGAAGTTCACCGGCAGTCCGCCGCCGATGTCGACGGTGTCGATCTGCTGCCGGCCGGCCTTGGCGTTGATCTCCTCCGCCAGTTCGTGGGCCGCCGCGACCCCCTCCGCCATGAGGGCGAGCGGAATGCCCTGCGAGCCGCTGTGCGTGTGCAGCCGTCGCATCCAGGGCCGGTCCAGATACGCCTGGACGACGGCTTGCCTGGCACCCTCGTCGCGCAGCGCCACCCCGAACTTGGACGTGGCGGTCGCCGTGGAGAGCGCGCCGATCGCGCCCGCCCCGATCTGCGGGTTGACCCGCAGCCCGATCGGGCTCGCGGTCGGCGCGGAGGCGACGAGGGCGTCGATCCTGGCCAGTTCCTGCACGTTGTCGGCGTTGACGGCGATCCCGAGGGCAAGAGCCTGGCGCAGCTCGGCGGGAGTCTTGGCGGGCGAGTCCAGCACGGTACGGGACGGCGGGACGCCGGCCGCGCGGGCAAGGGCCAGCTCGCCGGGGCTGGCGACCTCGGCGCCGAGTCCGCAGTCGTCCAGCAGGCGCAGCACGGGCACGAGAGGGCACGCCTTCACGGCGAAGGCGTGCAGGACGGGGGCGTCGGTGACGGCGGCGAAGGCGGAGACGAGGGCGGCGGCCGAGGCGCGGATGCCGGCGGTGTCCAGCAGGGCGACGATCTGCCCGGAGGGGTCGGTGGGGGAGAGGATGCCTTGCTCGACGGCGGCACGGACGGCTCGATCGCGACGGGCGCCGGCGTGGTGGGAAGCCATGGATCCATAGGACCACCGGGACGGGTGGCGCCGCAGCTGTTGACTACAAGTATTCAGCAGGTCAGGATGTGAATAACTGATTCACATAGGAGGAGGCTGCCCCATGTCAGGACCCCGCCCCGTACGGGCCCCGCGCGGTACGGAACTGAGCGCCCTGGGATGGCAGCAGGAGGCCGCCCTCCGGATGCTCCAGAACAACCTCGACCCCGAGGTCGCGGAGCACCCCGACAAGCTCGTCGTCTACGGCGGCACCGGCAAGGCCGCGCGCGACTGGCGCTCCTTCGACGCCATGGTCCGCACCCTGCGCACCCTCAAGCAGGACGAGACCATGCTCGTCCAGTCCGGCCGCCCGGTCGGCGTCATGCAGACGCACGAGTGGGCCCCGCGCGTCCTCATCGCCAACTCCAACCTGGTCGGCGACTGGGCGACCTGGGAGGAGTTCCGTCGCCTGGAGCAGCTGGGTCTGACCATGTACGGCCAGATGACGGCCGGCTCGTGGATCTACATCGGCACCCAGGGCATCCTCCAGGGCACCTACGAGACCTTCGCCGCCGTCGCCGCGAAGAAGTTCGGCGGGACCCTGGCCGGCACGATCACCCTGACCGCCGGCCTCGGTGGCATGGGCGGTGCCCAGCCGCTGGCCGTGACGATGAACGACGGCGTCGCGATCTGCATCGACGTCGACCCGCGCGCCATCGAGCGCCGCATCGAGCACCGCTACCTCGACGTCAGAGCCGACAACCTCGCCCACGCGCTCGCGCTGGCGACCGAGGCGCGGGACGCGCGCCGGCCTCTCTCCATCGGCCTGCTCGGCAACGCCGCCGAACTGCTGCCGCGGATGCTCGCCGAGGGCGCCCCGATCGACATCGTGACCGACCAGACCTCGGCCCACGACCCGCTCTCCTACCTGCCGGTCGGCGTCGACTTCGACGACATGGCGACCTACGCGGCCAAGGACCCGGCGGGCTTCACCACCCGCGCCCGTGAATCGATGGCCCGGCACGTCGAGGCCATGGTCGGATTCATGGACGCGGGCGCCGAGGTCTTCGACTACGGCAACTCGATCCGCGGCGAGGCCCAGCTGGCCGGCTACGACCGTGCCTTTGCCTTCCCCGGCTTCGTACCGGCGTACATCCGCCCGCTCTTCTGCGAGGGCAAGGGCCCGTTCCGCTGGGCGGCCCTCTCCGGCGAGGCCTCCGACATCCACAAGACCGACAAGGCGATGCTGGAGCTCTTCCCGGAGAACGAGTCCCTCCACCGCTGGATCAAGATGGCCGGCGAGCGCGTCCACTTCCAGGGCCTGCCGGCCCGCATCTGCTGGCTCGGCTACGGCGAGCGGGACAAGGCGGGCGAGCGCTTCAACGACATGGTGGCCTCGGGCGAGCTCGCGGCCCCGCTGGCGATCGGCCGTGACCACCTCGACTGCGGCTCGGTGGCCTCCCCGTACCGCGAGACCGAGGCGATGCTCGACGGCTCCGACGCGATCGCCGACTGGCCGCTCCTCAACGCCATGGTCAACGTCGCCTCCGGCGCCTCCTGGGTCTCGCTGCACCACGGCGGTGGCGTCGGCATGGGCCGTTCCATCCACGCCGGCCAGGTCTCCGTGGCCGACGGCACGAAGCTGGCCGGCGAGAAGATCCGCCGTGTGCTGACGAACGACCCGGGCATGGGCGTCATCCGCCACGTCGACGCGGGCTACGACATCGCGGAATCGGTCGCCGACGAGAAGGGCGTACGGGTACCGATGCGCGAGGACGGCTCCGCGTGAGCGAGACCTTCCACGCCATGTGGCGGTCGCTGCGGCCCATCGGCCGCAGCGCCGCCTCCGGCGGCTACCGCCGCTACGCCTGGACCGGAGCCGACGCCGACTGCCGGCTCTGGTTCCGGATGCAGGCCGAGGCCCGCCGCCTGAACTACGAGGTCGACCGCAACGGCAACCAGTGGGCCTGGCTCGGCGACCCCGCCGCCGGTGACGCGGTCGTCACCGGCTCGCACCTGGACTCCGTGCCCGACGGCGGGGCCTACGACGGCCCCCTCGGCGTCGTGTCCGCCTTCGCCGCGCTCGACGAACTGCGGGCGCGCGGCGTCCAGTTCAGGCGCCCCCTCGCCATCACCAACTTCGGTGACGAGGAGGGCGCCCGCTTCGGGCTCGCCTGCGTCGGCTCCCGTCTCACCGCCGGCCGGCTGACGCGGGAGCAGGCTCACGAGCTCCGCGACTCGGAGGGCATCAGCCTCCCGCGGGCGATGGAGGCCGCCGGGTACGACCCGGAGGCCATCGGCCCCGACCCCGAGCGCCTCGCCCGCGTCGGCGCCTTCGTCGAGCTCCACGTCGAGCAGGGCCGCGCCCTGGACCTGACCGGCGACTCCGTCGGCATCGCGTCCGCGATCTGGCCGCACGGCCGCTGGCGGTACGACTTCGCCGGCGAGGCCAACCACGCCGGCACCACCCGGCTCGTCGACCGCCGCGATCCGATGCTGACGTACGCCGAGACCGTCCTCGCCGCCCGCCGCGAGGCCGAACTCGCGGGCGCCGTCGCCACCTTCGGCAAGATCTCCGTCGAACCGAACGGTGTCAACGCCATCCCCTCCCTCGTCCGCGGCTGGCTCGACGCCCGCGCCGCCGACCAGACGGCCCTGGACACCGTCACGGAGGGCGTCGAGACCGCCGCCCGCGACTACGCGACCCGCCACGGCATCGACCTCGCGGTCGTACGGGAATCCTTCACCCCGGTCGTCGAGTTCGCGCACACGCTCCGGGACGAGCTGGCCGGGATCCTGGGGGAGAAGACCCCGGTCCTCGGCACCGGCGCGGGCCACGACGCGGGTATTTTGTCCGAGTCGATCCCGACCGCCATGCTGTTCGTACGGAACCCCACGGGCGTCTCGCACTCCCCGGCCGAGTTCGCGGCCGAGGACGACTGCGTGGCCGGGGTCCTCGCACTCGCCGACGTACTGGAGGGTCTCGCGTGCAGGTGACGTACTGGCTGGAGCACGCCTGGCTCGGCACGAACGTCGAGCCGGGCGTGGCCGTCGACGTGTCCGACGGCCGTATCACCGCCACCCGGACGGGCGTCGACGCCCCGCCGCCCGGCGCCACCGTCCTGCGCGGCCTGACGATCCCCGGCCTGGCCAACGCCCACTCCCACGCCTTCCACCGCGCCCTGCGCGGCACGGTCCAGGTCGGCTCCGGCACCTTCTGGACCTGGCGCGAGGTGATGTACCAGGTCGCCTCCCGGCTGACCCCGGAGACGTACCACGCCCTCGCGCGCGCGGTGTACGCCGAGATGGCGCTCGCCGGGATCACGGCCGTCGGCGAGTTCCACTACCTCCACCACGCCCCGGGCGGCACCCCCTACGCCGACCCCAACGCGATGGGCGAGGCGCTCGTGGCGGCCGCCGCCGAGGCCGGCATCCGGATCACCCTCCTCGACACGGCCTACCTCTCCTCCGGCTTCGGCGCCGCCCCCGACCGGCACCAGCTCCGCTTCTCCGACGGCACGGCCGACGCCTGGGCGGAGCGCGTCTCGTCGCTCAAGGAGAGCGAGACCGTACGCATCGGGGCCGCGATCCACTCCGTACGGGCCGTCCCGGCCGGCCAACTGGCGACCGTCGCGAGCTGGTCGCACGAGCGGGGCGCCCCCCTGCACGTCCACCTCTCGGAGCAGACCGCCGAGAACGACGCCTGCCTCGCCGCCCACGGCCGCACCCCCACCCAGCTCCTCGCGGACCACGGCGTCCTCGGCCCGCTGACGACGGGTGTCCACAACACCCACCTCACGGACGCGGACATCGCGCTGATCGGCTCCTCCACCACCGGCACCTGCATGTGCCCGACCACCGAACGCGACCTCGCGGACGGCATCGGCCCCGCCGTCGCCCTCCAGCGGGCGGGCTCCCCGCTCTCCCTGGGCAGCGACAGCCACGCGGTGATCGACCTCCTGGAGGAGGCCCGCGCGATGGAGCTGAACGAGCGCCTGCGCTCCCGCACGCGCGGCCACTGGACCGCCGCCGCGCTGCTCCGGGCGGCCACCGCCGACGGCCACGCGGCCCTCGGCTGGGCCGAGGCGGGCACCCTGGAGCCGGGCGCGCTCGCCGACTTCACCACGATCGCCCTGGACTCCGTCAGGACAGCGGGAC
The DNA here is from genome assembly GCF_055564335.1 of Streptomyces sp. NPDC029139. Taxonomy (NCBI): domain Bacteria; kingdom Bacillati; phylum Actinomycetota; class Actinomycetes; order Kitasatosporales; family Streptomycetaceae; genus Streptomyces; species Streptomyces sp. NPDC029139. Next base: position 300,425 of record NZ_JBVHWN010000007.1, read on the forward strand.
CGGTGCCGCGTCTGGCAGCCGAGACGGCGGTATTCGCAGCGTCCGCGGCGGACGTGCGGCACACGGTCGTGGGCGGCCGGCACGTCGTACGGGACGGGGTCCACCAGACCGTGCCCGACGCGCCCCAAGCCCTCGCGGACTCGATCGCCGCCCTGCGCGGCTGACCGGGCCGACCTGCCCGAACCGGCTGACCCGCCTGAACCGGCCGACCCGGCCGAACCGGCTGAAGGAGACACCTCTCACCATGAACACGGGCCCCGCGGCGAGGAACAACCCGGCGGCGATCTCCGCCCCCACGAGCGCGAACAGCGCCGTGGCGACGCCCGCCACCGCCATCGTCAACATCGCCAGCCTGGTCACCAATGACCCCTCCCTCGGTGATGGAACCCCCCTGGGCCTGATCCAGGACGCGGCCGTCGTCATCGACGGCGACCGTGTCGTCTGGGTCGGTGAATCAAGAAAAGCACCCGCCACTGACAACCGGGTCGACGCCGGCGGACGCGCGGTGATCCCCGGTTTCGTGGACTCCCATTCCCACCTCGTCTTCGCGGGCGACCGCACGGCGGAGTTCAACGCGCGGATGTCCGGCCAGGCGTACAAGGCGGGCGGCATCCGCACGACGGTCGCGGCGACGCGCGCGGCCTCCGACGAGGCGCTGTCCGCGAACGTGGCCCGGTACATGGCGGAAGCGCTCCGCCAGGGCACGACCACCTTCGAGACCAAGTCCGGCTACGGCCTCACGGTCGAGGACGAGGCCCGCGCCCTGCGCATCGCCGCCGCCCACACCGACGAGGTGACGTTCCTCGGCGCGCACATCGTGTCCCCGGACTACGCGGACGACCCGGCGGGGTACGTGGAGCTGGTCACCGGCGACATGCTCGAAGCCTGTGCCCCGTACGCCCGTTGGGTCGACGTCTTCTGCGAGAAGGGGGCGTTCGACGGGGACCAGGCGCGCGCGATCCTCACCGCCGGCAAGGCGAAGGGCCTGCGCCCGCGCGTCCATGCCAACCAGCTCTCGTACGGCCCCGGTGTCCAGCTCGCCGTGGAGCTGGACGCGGCCAGCGCCGACCACTGCACGCACCTCACGGACGCCGACGTCGACGCGCTCGCCTCGGGCGCCACGGTCGCGACGCTCCTGCCGGGCGCGGAGTTCTCCACCCGCGCCGAGTGGCCGAACGCCCGCCGCCTGCTGGACGCGGGCGTGACGGTGGCCCTGTCGACGGACTGCAACCCGGGTTCGTCCTTCACGTCCTCCGTGCCGTTCTGCGTCGCGCTCGCGGTACGGGACATGGGCATGACCCCGGACGAGGCGCTCTGGTCCGCCACGGCGGGCGGCGCGGCGGCCCTGCGCCGCGCGGACGTCGGCCGCCTCTCCCCGGGCGCCACCGCCGACCTCGCGATCCTGGACGCACCGTCCCACGTACACCTGGCCTACCGTCCGGGCGTCCCGCTGATGGCGGAGGTGTGGCGCCGGGGAGCCCGCGTGGTGTGATCGGACGCGTGACGAGCCTGACCGACCTCGCCCGCGGCCTCTGGCCACGGGAGGACCGCCCCTGGAACCCTGCGGCGAGCACCGACGCCGACCTCAGCCACTTCCTCGAACGCCTCACGTTCGCGGACGCGGACGAGATCGTGGCGATGCTGGAGGACCAGTCCCCGCAGCTGGCCGACGGCCTGATGTCGGTCTGGGCCCGCAACCTCGCCCACCGCCTCGCCTGCCTCCAACGTCCCGACGACCCGGCCGTGCTGCGCGCGGCGGCCATGAACCTCATCCTGCACGGACCCGACTGGGACGACGAGGCGGAGGCGCTGAAGGCCCGCGCGGAGGCGCTGGAGGGCGACGAGACGGAGGGCGGGACGGAGGGCGAGAGGGAGGGCGGGACGGAGATCCGGTCGTCCTCCACGAGCGTCAGGAGATGAGGGAGCGGCCGGTCGGGGTCAGACGGAGGGTCTGAGGGGCCGCCGTCTGTTCCCGGGCGATGGCCGGCAGGATCGCCTCCCGCGCCCGGGAGTCGGCCTCCAGGGCGGCCAGGTGGCGGCGGTGGGCGTTCTCGTCCGCGTACGTGGTGAAGAGCACGGCGACGTTCTCGCCGGTGCGGACCGGCAGCCTGGAGAACGTGTTGGCCGCGGTCTCGGTGGTCAGGAAGGCGAGAGGGGCGGGGCCCGTCCTCTCGAGGACGGGCAGCAGGCCGTCCCGGATCAGTGCGATGCCGTCGTTCCGGCCGGGCGGGAAGGACCAGACGGTGGCGGCCACGAAGCGGTCCGGCGGCGGCGTCCCGACCGGGGGACGAGCGGCCGGGGGCGCCACCGCGAAGCCGCTTTTGGACGTCACCGGGCGCAGCAGGAGGACATCGTCCGAGTCGATCATGGTGTCGTTCGCCGCCGGCCCGTGCGCGGCCCAGACAGGACCTCCGTAGAAGGCCGTGAGCGCGCGATGGCGCACCTCCATGTCCGGGAAACCGCGCAGCCAGACGAAGCGGTCCGGATCACCGAGATCCCGGAACTGGCCGAGCAGGCTCATCCCCACCTCCTCCTGCGTCTCCACGAACTCCCGGTCGAAGAGTTCGATGAGCTCGTCGCGCCGGCCGGGACGCAGCGTGTACCGGCGGAGCTCGATCACGGCAGGCGGCGGCGGGCCGACGATGTCGCTGGACACAGCGGGACTCCTGTTCGGTGCATCGCGGGGGAACGTCCCGGCCGACGATAGGAGAACCCCGTGACAGGTCCTGTCAGGGTTTCCGGAGAGAATGCGCGCATGCCCGCGAGTCGACTGCTCTCGGTTCTCCTGCTGCTGCAATCGCGGGGCCGCCTCTCCGCGCAGGCGATCGCCGACGAACTGAACGTGTCCGTGCGCACCGCATACCGCGACCTGGGACGCCTGCAGAGCGCGGGAGTCCCGGTCTACGCCGAGCCGGGCCGTGGAGGCGGCTACCAGCTGCTCGACGGCTACCGCACCCGGCTGACCGGGATGAGCGAGGGCGAGGCACGCGCCCTGTTCCTCGCCGGCCTGCCCGGGCCCGCCGCCGATCTGGGGCTCTCGGCCGAGGTGACCGCCGCCCGGCTGAAGCTGCTCGCCGCCCTGCCGACGGCGCTGGCCGAAGAGGCGTCGCGGGTCGCGGCCGTCTTCCACCTGGACGCCCCCGGCTGGTACCGGGAACCCGAAGACACGCCACATCTCCCGCTGTTCGTCGACGCCGTGCTCACGCGGCGCGCGGTGGATGTGCGCTACCGCCGCTGGCGCGCCCCGCAGGAAGTGCGGCGCCGCCTCCGCCCGTACGGCCTGGTCCTCAAATCCGGCACCTGGTACGTCGTGGCCGCCACGGAGCAGGGGACCGCGACCTACCGCGTCACCCAGGTCCTCGACGCGACCCTGGGCGAGGAACGGTTCGACCGGCCGCAGGACTTCGACCTGGGCGCGTACTGGACCTCCTACCTCGCGGACTTCCACGCGCGCCGCTACACCGGCACGGCCACCGTCCGGCTGTCCCCGGCGGGCCGCCGGCGGCTGCCCGACAACCTCCCTCCGGAGGTGGTCCGGGCCGTCGACTCCACCGCCACCCCCGTCGGCGACGACGGATGGGTCGAGGCGGTCATCCCCACCGAGAGCACCGAGCACGCCCGGGGCGAGCTGCTCCGGCTCGGCGCGGACGTCCTGGTCGTCGCACCGCCCGAACTGCGCCGGGCCATGGCGGCCACCGTGGAGACACTCGCCCGGGCCTACGGGCGGCCTTGACGCTCGAACCCCGGCCGCCCGGCGCTGCCAACCCGTCGTCGCCGCTCACCGTGATGCGGGAACTGGTGTCCCGGGCGGCGGCGCCCGGCGGGCCATGACCGTCGGCTCCGCCCACGAAGGCCGGCGCAGGCCCGAGGCGCAGGCGGCCTAAGCCGCCCTGGCGGCGCTTCCGAGGATCTTGGTCGGGGTGACGCGGAGGACCACCCGGACGTCCTCCGGCGGAGCCTCCAGGTACTCCTTGCCGCCGCCCGGACCCAGGTACTCCTCGGCGATGCGGACGGCCACCGCGCGACCGGGGTCCTCGGTGACGGTGGCCGTGCCGCGGATCTCGACGTAGAGGTCCGGGTCGGCGGGGTCGAAGACGGTCAGGCCGACGCGTGGGTCACGGTGTATGTTCCGCTCCTTGCGCCGCCCCTGCTGGGTGGAGATCAGCAGTTCGTCGCCGTCCCGGCTCACCCAGACCACCGAACTCTGCGGACCGCCGTCGGGGTTCAGGGTCGCCAGGACCGCCGGGAGCGGGACGTCGAGCAGGCCGCGTACGGTGTCGTTCATCTCAACAGGCATGGTGCGGAGGCTAATCGGCCCCTCCGGCGCGGCGCACCGGAATACCGGGCGCGAGGCCCCGCTCCGTGATCGCGCCGTGCCAGAATGCGGCGCATGTCCGTTCGATACCCGCGCCCGCTCCGTCCCGGTGACCGCATCGGCGTCACCTCCCCATCGAGTGGCGTCCCGAAGGAGTTGCGCGAGCGCCTGGAGGTGGCGATCCGCCGCGTCGAGGCGCGGGGGTACGAGGTGGTCCTCGGGTCCTGCATGGACGGTGCCGGTCATGTCGGCGCCCCCGCCCCGGAGCGGGCCCGGGAGTTCATGGCGATGATGACGGACCCCGGCATCCGGGCCGTGGTGCCGCCGTGGGGCGGGGAGACGGCCATCGACCTGCTGCCGCTGCTCGACTGGCAGCGGTTGCGGGAGGCCGAACCGACCTGGCTCGTCGGCTACTCGGACATGTCGACCCTCATGACCCCGATGACCCTGCTCACCGGGATCGCGACCGTGCACGGCAACAACCTCATGGACACCCCGTACCGGGCGCCCGAGGGCCTGCTCTCCTGGCTCGACATCGTCTCGGCGCCGCACGGGCGGCCGTTCACGCAGATCCCGCCGGAGCGCCACCGCGCCTCCGGCTGGGACGACTACCGCCTGCACCCCGAGGCCGGTGAGTTCACGCTCGACACGCCCGGCAGATGGACCCGGCTGGACGGCGGCAACGGCAGCGACGACGCCAGGAACAGCGACGACGCCAGGGACAACGGGAGGGACAGTGACGCGGAGGGCCTGGAGATCGAGGGGCGGTTGATCGGGGGGTGCATCGAGACCCTGTGCAACCTCACCGGCACCGGCTACCTCGACACCTCCGCCTTCGCGCGGGCCGAGGCACCGGAAGGGCTCCTCGTGTACGTCGAAGCGGTGGACGGCGACGCCTTCGCCATCTGCCGGAACCTGCACGGGATGCGGATGGCCGGCTTCTTCGACCACGCCAACGCGGTGCTCGTCGGCCGGACTTCGGCGCCCGACCGCCCCTCCCTCACCCAGTACCAAGCGGTCCGGGAGGCGCTCGGGCCCCTGAACGTGCCGATTGTCGCCGACGTCGAGTGCGGTCACGTTCCCCCGTACATGCCCCTCGTCAACGGGGCGCGCGCCCGGCTCGTCCACACCCCGACTCGCAGCGAGATCACGCAGACGCTGGACTGACCGCCCACCGCCACCCGCACCACAGCGGCGTCCAGGCGGGCCGGATCCGTCGCGTCCGGCTCGCCGCGCGTCCTAGCGTGGCCGACATGAAGACCATCGGCCTCATCGGCGGCATGAGCTGGGAGTCCAGCGCCGAGTACTACCGTCTCCTCAACGAACTCGTCCGTGAACGCCTCGGCGGACTGCACTCCGCCCGCTGCGTCCTGCACTCCGTCGACTTTTCCGAGATCGAGCGGCTCCAGGTCGCCGGAGAGTGGCGGAAGGCCGGGCAGGTCCTCGCCGACGCGGCCAAGGGGCTCGAGGCGGCCGGCGCCGAACTGCTCCTGATCTGTACCAACACCATGCACAAGGTCGCCGACCAGGTGGAGGAGGCCGTCGCCGTGCCCCTTCTCCACCTCGGGGACGCCACCGCGCGCGCCGTCCGCGCCCAGGGGCTCACCACCGTCGGGCTCCTCGGCACCGCCTTCACCATGGAGCAGGACTTCTACCGCGACCGGCTCGCCTCCCACGGTCTGACCGTGCTGGTTCCCGACGCCGACGACCGCGCCGCCGTCCACCGGATCATCTACGAGGAGCTCTGCCTCGGGGTCGTCCGCGAGACCTCCCGCGTCACGTACCGGCGGGTCATCGAGCGGCTCGTCGCCGCAGGCGCCGAGGGAGTGATCCTCGGCTGCACCGAGATCGAGCTGCTCGTGCGCCCCGAGGACAGTCCCGTGGCCGTCTTCCCCACCACCCGTATCCACGCCGAGGCGGCCGTCCACGAGGCCCTGGGCCGACGCGTTCGTCCCGCCTGACGTGTCCCGTCCCGCCTGACGCGTCCCGTTCCGGGGTCCATCGGTCACGCGGAAGGGCCCGTCCGGGTTCGGACGGGCCCTTTCCACGCGTCATTCGCCACGCCTCACGCCTCACGCCTCACGCCTCACGCGCCACGCGTCATGCGCAATGCCCGGCGCGGGCCGCGCGGGGCGTTCGGGCGGAGGTCACTCCTCCAGGGTCAGCCCCTTGCGCAGCCTGCCCAGCGTCCGGGAGAGCAGCCGGGAGACGTGCATCTGGGAGATGCCCAGCTCCTCGCCGATCTCCGACTGGGTCATGCCGGCGACGAAGCGGAGGGAGAGGATGCGTCGGTCGCGGGGCGGCAGCGAGGCGATCATCGGCTTGAGGGACTCGACGTACTCGATTCCCTCGATCCCGTGGTCCTCGTAACCGATCCGGTCCGCGAGCGCGCCCTCGCCGTCGTCCTCGTCGGGCTGGGCGTCCAGCGAGCTCGCCGTGTAGGCGTTGCTGGCGGCCATGCCCTCGACGACCTCGTCGCGGCTCAGGCCGAGCGCGTCGGCGAGTTCGGCGACGGTCGGCGCGCGGTCGAGCCGCTGGGCCAGTTCGTCACCGGCCTTGGCGAGGTCGAGGCGGAGTTCCTGGAGCCGGCGCGGCACGCGCACGGACCACGAGGTGTCGCGGAAGAAGCGCTTGATCTCGCCGACGATCGTCGGCATCGCGAAGGTGGGGAACTCGACGCCGCGGGACAGCTCGAAGCGGTCGATGGCCTTGATGAGACCGATCGTGCCGACCTGGATGATGTCTTCCATCGGCTCGCTGCGGGAGCGGAACCGGGAGGCCGCGAACTTCACCAGGGCGAGGTTCAGCTCGACCAGGGTGTTGCGGACGTACGCGTACTCGTGCGTGCCCTCCTCGAGCGAGTCGAGCCGGGCGAACAGCGTCTTCGACAGCGCTCGCGCGTCGAGCGGGTCGACCTGGTCGAAAGGACCGATCTCCGGAAGGTTTGCGGACAGTTCTCCGGGAAGGTGTTCGGGAAGGTAGAGGGTGGGGGGCGGAGTTGCTGCCGACGGCGCGTCGTGGGTACGCGGGGCGTCGAGCCGGGGTGACATGGTCTCCTCCATCGTTTCTTCCTGCTGCGGTTTGCGGCGCCTCCAAAGCCGGCCGTTTCGAATGTTCCTTACTAGCCCTACCTGCTGAACAGGGCTTGTCGCAAGTACCCATTGTCCGTTCTGTGTGGGTTTGTGGTGGAGTTCATGTGCACGCGGCGACGTCTCGCTTGTATGGTTCGAGGCACGTCAACGGGCATCCGCGAGAGCGAGAAGAGGCACGGGAATGGACCGCCAGAACACGGGCAGCACGCAGCCGGGGAGGCTGCGGGTCGAGGTCCGCACCGTTGGGGCGAGCGAGGTCCTCACTCCGGTGGGTGAGCTCGATCACCACACGGCGGACGTGTTGCGTGCGCCACTCGACGAAGCGCTGGACGCCGGCCGGTCACGGCTTGTCGTCGACTGCTCACGCCTCGACTTCTGCGACTCCACCGGACTCAACGTGCTCCTGGGGGCCAGACTGAGGGCCGACGCCGCCGGGGGAGGGGTTCACCTGGCGGGGATGCGGCCTGTCGTGGCCCGGGTCTTCGAGATCACCGGTGCGGACGTCGTCTTCACCGTGCACCCGTCGCTCGCGGCGGCCCTGCCCGACTGAGTGGCGGGTGTCGCCCCGAGTGGCGGGTGTCGTCAGGGAATGACCGGGCAGGAGAGTCCCGGTTTGGTCCGTTGTCTGGTGAATCGGTTGATTCGGTTTTTTCGGTTGATTCCGTTGAGTCGGTTGTCTCGGTTGAATCGGTGAGGTGAAGCGCTGATGGACACTGCTGCCGGTGGCAGGGAGGTCGAGGAGTCGGTGGGCCCCGTCGCGGGGGCCGTCGGTCTCGACGTACGCACGCTCGCGCTGGGCGCCACCAGCGGCACCGTCCCGCTCGCTCGCGATTTCACGCGGACGGCCCTCTACGACTGGGGCTGGCTTCCCGCCACCTCCGCCGACGCCAGGGCGGCCGCCGAGGACGTCCTGCTCGTCGTCTCCGAGCTGGTGACGAACGCCTGCCTGCACGCGGAGGGCCCCGAGGCACTGCGCGTGCTGCGCCGGGCCGGGGTGCTGCGCCTGGAGGTCACCGACCTCGGCGCCGGGCAGCCCGCGCCGCGCACCCCGCACCGGGCCGGGCGGCCCGGCGGGCACGGCATGTTCATCGTGCAGCGGCTCTGTCTGGACTGGGGAATCGAGCGCAGGCCGGGCGCACCCGGCAAGACGGTCTGGGCCGAGCTGGCCGCTCCCGCCTAGGCCGTGCCCCACGCGCGTCGTGCGCGCGTGCGAGGACCGTGGTGGCGCCCGGGGACGGGCGCGCACTTCGGTCCTCCTTTTGTCTTCCCTCCACAACGCCCCAGGCGTACCTTGACGCCCAATCTGATAAGCCGTCAGTAACTTCGCGGTGAGGGGTGCTTGGACGTGCCGTACCGGAGGAGAACAGCTTTCGCGCTGGCAGCGGCAGCGGCAGCGGCGGCGGCGGGCTCGGCGGTGCTGGTCTCCGCCCCCGCGGCGCAGGCCGCCGTCGTCGACGTGAACTACGCGTGCGAGACGAAGATCGGCCCCAAGGCCGCGGTCTCGCCCGTCGACATCACGGCCGTCAGGAGCGGCAACGCCTACACGGTCACCATGTCCTTCGAGAAGGGCGTCTCCGACAGCCCCATCGAACTGCCCAAAGGCGTCATGACCCCGCGCGCCGAGCTCAGGCTCGGCGGGGCCGACGAGGGCACCCTCAAGGTCAAGGGCACCCCGAACACGGCGGCCATCCCGCCCAACACCCCCATCAAGATCGGTAAGTTGACCGGCACGTACACGCCGAGCAAGAGCGGCAAGGTCACCTTCACGGCCGGGCAGCTCACCGTGCATGCCCTCGGCATGGACGCGGCCGTCTGCACCCCGAAGAACAACCCGAAGCCGTCCCTCGAACTGGACGTGACGGCCGGCGGCGGGTCCTCGGGGGAGACGCGGGACACCGGCGGCGGTGAGCTGCCGAAGACCGGACCGCTCGACTCCGCGACGGCGCTCGGCACCCTCGGCGGCACGGTGCTGCTGTCCGGCGCGGCCGGAGTGCTCTGGCTCACGCGGCGCACGGCGCGCTGATGCGGGGGGCGTGGGTGGCCGTCCTGCTCGGCGTGGTGGCGGCCGCGCCCCCGCCGCCGGGATGGACGGCGGGCGCGGCCGAAGGGCGTCCGTACGTCTACCTGGAGGGCACGGCCGGCAACGTCCTGGAGGACACCCTCTCCGTCACCAATCCGGGCCCGAAGCCGCTCACGGTACGGCTCAGCGGGCAGGGCGCCCCGCTCGCCTTCGCCGCGCGGACGGTGACGGTACCGGCGCGGACCCGCGCGGACGTGCCCTTCGCCGTCACCGTCACGGCGGACACCGCGCCCGGGGAGCACCGGGGAACGGTGAGCGCCGAGGCGGGCGGGCGCGCGGTGCGGGTTCCGGTGCACCTCCGGGTGAGCGGGCCGAGCCTCGCGGCGCTCACCGTCGAGAAGGTACGCCTCGACGGCTCGGGCACCGTGCACTACACCCTGGTCAACCGCGGTACCACCGTGCTCGCACCGAGCCTGGCCCTCCGCGCCGAAGGCGTCCTCGGGACGGTCACCGACCGCGCGGCTCGGGCCCTGCCGCTCACCCTGCGGCCCGGCGAGCGGATCACCCGTACCGAACCCTGGCCCGACCCGCCCGCTCTCGACGCGGTCACGCTCCACCTGCGGGCCACGGCCCCCGGCGCCCCGGCCGCGACGGCCCGCGCCGAGCGGGTGTTCGTGTCCCGGGGCGCGGTCGCCGCCGCGGCGGGGGTCCTGCTCGCGGCGGCGGGCGCGGGCGCTCTCGCGGCCGCCCGGAGACGCCGCGCCCGGGCCGTGGCCGTGCCCGTGGCCGTGGGAGGGCACGGAATCCCCGTGGAGAAGCCCCAGGCGACGGACATGGCGGACATGACGGACGTGACGGCGGGAGCGGACCGATGAGGACGAGCGGTACGGGGCGGCCGGCTCAGCGGAGCGCTCGGTGCACGACGGGGCCCGGCGCGCCGGCGTCCCACGCCCACTCCCCGGCCCTCATGGCGTCCCGGGGCCGACGACGGGCGGGCGCGGCGCTGGCCGGGATGCTGCTCGCGGCGTGCGTGCTCGTCCTCCTCCCGCTCGTCGCCCGGGCCGACGCGCCCCGGCCCACGGTGGAGCTGTCGCAGGCCGAGGGCGCCAAGGGCGGCGAGATCACGGTGAGCGGGGCCGGGTGGAAGCCCGGCGCCCTGCTGATGCTGCTGATCTGCGGGCAGTCGGCGCCTGGCACGGGCGTGATCGGCGGCACCAACTCCTGCGCCAACACCCTCGGCCGGGCCGCCACGGTCGACGCCAGGGGCGCCTTCAGCCAGAAGATGCCGGTGGCCGAGCCGCCCAAGCCCTGCCCCTGCGTGGTGCACGTGGCCGGGGTCACCGGACAGCAGGACGTCGTGGACGTGGCCTTCACGGTCGCCGGCCACCCGACCGCCCCGCTGCCCGAGGCCACCGGCGAGGGCAGGCTCGCCGTCCTCGCCTCCGTACGCCTCGACGGCTCCAGCGGCGTCCTGGTCTGGTTCGGCGCACCCGCCCGGCGCGAGATCGTCCTCACCGTCGGCAACCTCGGCCAGACGCCCGTCAAGGACCCGGTCTTCCAGGTGGGCACGAGCCACGGCGTCTTCTCGCCGCGGTACGAGGAGCGCCAGTGGCGGGGCACGATCGAGCCCGGCAGAAAGGCGCAGGTCAGGCTGCCCGTCGAGCTGACTGCGGGCGCGCACGGCGACTACGAGGTGTCGGTGAAGTACGCCGGCAAGGTCCTGGTCGACCAGCCGTGGGGCGTCGGCCGGCCCTGGGGCGTGACGCTGTTCTGGCTGTTGCTCGCCGTGGTCGTCCCCGCCGCGCTGTTCCGGATCGGCATGGCGGTGGTGGACCGCGTCCGGCCGGGCGGCGCCGCCCGGTCCCGCCCCGGTCACCGCCGCCGCGCTCTCGTACGTACACCCCAACCCCGGCCCGCCCCCGAGCGGGACGAAAGCACCACCACGACCACGGTCCTGCCGTGGTTCACCCCGGACTCCGCACCGTCCGCACCGTCAGAGATCAGCCCGACGACGAAGGGACACCAGTGAGCACGCAACGGAGGATGAGCGCGGCAGGAGTCGCGCTGATGCTCGGCGGCGCGGGGATCATGCTGGCCGCCAGCCCCGCTCAGGCCGCCGACGTCTCGTACAGGACCGAGTGCATTCCGCCGTCCATCTCCGGTATGCCACCGGTGCAGGGGACCACCAAGGTGCGGATCACGGCTCCCGCGGAGGCGAAGGTCGGTGACGAGATCGAGGTCGTCTGGAAGACCGTGGAGGCCGCGTCGAAGAACCCCGACGTCCTCGACCTGGAGAAGGACACGGTGAAGCCGACCGGCGTCGTCAAGCTCGGCGGAGCGGCGAGCGGCACCCTCACCATGGAGGGGCCGCGGCAGAACCCGCCGATCCCGAAGAACAGCCCGATGGTGCTGCCCGACATGAAGGGCAAGCTGAAGCTGGAGAAGGCGGGCGAGATCACGCTGACGCCGGACAAGTACACCATCAACGTCTCGAAGCCGATGTCGACGGACACGAAGTGCTCGCCGAAGGAGGCGCCGGCGGTCGGCGCGACGATCAAGGTCTCGGCGGGCGGGGGCGGCAGCTCGTCCGGTGGCTCGTCCGGCGGTACGAGTACGTCGGGAGGCTCGACGAGCACCTCGGGCGGCGGCACCTCCGGCGGCACGTCCGGAGGCGGTGGCGGGCAGACGGACTTCGCGGGCAAGGAGGTCGCGGTCCAGTTCTCCTGCCAGTCGCCCGGCCCGGCGAACATCACCTCGAAGGTCACCATCAACGCCAAGAGGAACGGCGGCAGCTACGACCTCACGGTCAAGACCGCCAAGGGCGTCATGGACAGCCCCGCCCCGCTTCCCGCCGGAGCGCTCAAGCCCTCCATGGCGGTCAGGCTCGGCGGCGCCGACAGCGGGACGGTCAAGGTCGAGGGCCCGGCGAACGCCGCCCCGCTGGAGCAGGGCAAGCCGGTCGACCTGCCGGACATGAAGGGCACGTACAAGCCCGGCGCGAGCGGCAAGGCCACGCTCAGCCCCGGCGCCCTGACCATCAACGTCTCGCTCGGCGGCTCGCCGATCGTGATCCCCTGCCAGGTCAAGGGCGCGGTTCAGGCGTCCCTGGAGCTCGACACGACCAAGCAGGAGGGCGGTGCGAGCGGCGGCGGCTCGACATCCGGCGGCGGCGCGGGCGGCTCGGGCGGTTCGGCCGGCTCCGGCGGCGGCCTCGCCGAGACCGGCGCCGAGGACGACGGCGCCCTGCGCGCGCTCGCCCTGGTCGCCGGCACGGTGATCCTCCTCGGCGGCGCGGTGTTCACCTTCACGCCGTGGGCGCGGCTGCGGCGCTGACCCGGCGTGTCCGTACCCCCGCGAAACGGCTGAGGGCCGCCGCACCGAAACCGGTGCGGCGGCCCTCAGGCATGTACGGAGCCAGGCGTCAGTGGACGCTGCCCATGAGGCCCTGGACCTTCTTGCGGTACATGTAGATCGCGAATCCGGCGGCGACCGCCAGGGCGGCCTGCAGCGCGATGATGCCCGTGCCGTTGAGATCCACCCCGGCCAGCGAGAGCAGACCCGTGGTGCAGTCACCGGCGGTGACCGCGAGGAACCAGACACCCATCATCTGGGACGCGTACTTCTGCGGCGCCATCTTCGTCGTGACGGAGAGGCCCACGGGGGAGAGGCACAGCTCACCGATGGTCTGGATCATGTAGATCGAGACGAGCCACATCGGGGAGACCAGGGTGCCGTCACCCGCCATGTTCATCGGGACGATGAAGACGAAGAAGGAAGCACCGACGAGGACCAGACCCATCGCGAACTTCACGATGGTGTTCGGCTCCTGGTTCTTGCGGGCCAGCCACAGCCACAGCCAGGCGAAGACCGGGGCCAGCGCCATGACGTACAGCGGGTTCAGCGACTGGTACCAGGTGGCGGGGAAGCCCAGGCCGAAGATGGTGTCGGCCGTCTTGTCGTCGGCGAACAGGGAGAGGGTCGAGCCACCCTGGTCGTAGATCATCCAGAAGATGGCGGCGGCGACGAAGAACCAGATGTAGCCGGTCACCCGGGACTTCTCGCCGGCGCTCAGGTCCTTGTCACGCTTGATGCGGGCGAGGACGGCGACCGGGATGATCAGGCCGGCGAGGGTGATGGGGACCATCGCCCAGTTCAGGGTGTACATGCCCAGGGCGACGACGACACCGTAGAACGCGGCGATCGCGACGGTGACGACGGCGGCCTTGGTGATGACGGCGTTGCGCTCCTCGGCGGACAGCGGGTTCGGGACCTCGTTGCTCTTCGGGTTCAGCGTCTTGCCGAAGGCCAGGAAGACGGCGAGGCCCAAGCCCATGCCGACGGCGGCGAGGGCGAAGCCGAGGTGCCAGTTGACCTTCTCACCGACGGTGCCGATCACCAGGGGCGCGAGGAACGCGCCCAGGTTGATGCCGATGTAGAAGATCGTGAAGCCACCGTCACGACGCGGGTCGTCCGCGTCCTTGTAGAGGTGGCCGACCATGGTCGAGATGTTGGCCTTGAGCAGGCCGGAGCCGACCGCGACGAGCGCGAGGCCGACGAAGAACATCGCCTGGCCCGGGAGGGCCAGCGAGACGTGGCCGAGCATGATCACGGAGGCCGCTATCGTGACCGTCTTGCGGGCGCCCCAGACACGGTCGCCGAACCAGCCGCCGGGCATGGCCATGAGGTAGACCATCGAGACGTAGACGGAGTAGATCGCCGTCGCCGTCGCCGCGGTCATCGCGAGACCGCCGCCCTGGCTGCCCGTAGCGGCGTCCACGCCGCCGGAGACCAGGTACAGCACCAGAAGGGCCCGCATGCCGTAGTAGGAGAAGCGCTCCCACATCTCGGTCATGAAGAGAGTGGCCAGGCCGCGGGGGTGGCCGAAGAACGTCTTCTCGGAACCCGGGGTTCCGGCCGAAGCCGTCGTCAGGCTGGACGCCATGTCGATCCTTGCTCTGTCGGGACGCGCGCCTTGTGAGCGTGGTGCGCCCGGTGGGGGAGGCCGGCACCGGTGGGAGTGGTCGCACCCCGCCGGGATCCACGCCCCGGGGCGCTGTATCGCGCCACGGAACCCGGCCCACAGGTCGTTCGCCGTCCTCGAGGCCGGCGGAGCCGACCTCGCGCAGAAAAGAGGACCTTGGCGCTCAAAGCCCGCCAAAGGTCCCCGTTTACCGCAACAGACGTCTCGCCACCATACGACACGACAGTGCCGGATATGGAAGGACTTGAGAGATGGATCACAGGTGACATAGGAACCAACACGACTCATTCCAAGGTCATGTGCAGGTTGGCCACCGTGATCCCCAGGGTAGCCCGGGACCCTGTGGATCATGCCCCGGGCCGTCCCCCGTGCGGACTACCATCACCCCATGACCCGTGTACTGCTCGCCGAGGACGACGCATCCATCTCGGAACCGCTGGCCCGTGCGCTGCGGAGAGAGGGATACGAGGTCGAGGTGCGGGAGGACGGACCGACCGCTCTCGACGCCGGACTCAAGGGCGGGGTCGACCTCGTCGTGCTCGATCTGGGGCTGCCGGGCATGGACGGCCTGGAGGTCGCCCGGCGGCTGCGCTCCGAGGGCCACACGGTTCCGATCCTGGTCCTGACCGCCCGCGCCGACGAGGTCGACACCGTCGTCGGGCTCGATGCGGGCGCCGACGACTACGTCACCAAGCCCTTCCGCCTCGCCGAGCTCCTCGCCCGCGTCCGGGCCCTGCTCCGGCGCGGCGCCACCGAGCCGGCCGTCGCCCCCGCGACGCACGGGGTCCGGATCGACGTCGAGTCGCACCGCGCCTGGATGGGCGACGAGGAGCTGCAGCTCACGGCGAAGGAGTTCGACCTGCTCCGGGTCCTCGTCCGCGACGCGGGCCGGGTCGTCACCCGCGACCAGCTGATGCGCGAGGTCTGGGACACCACCTGGTGGTCGTCGACCAAGACCCTCGACATGCACATCTCCTGGCTCCGCAAGAAGCTCGGCGACGACGCGGCGAACCCGCGCTACATCGCCACGGTGCGGGGCGTCGGTTTCCGCTTCGAGAAGAGCTGACGGGCGGAGAGCACCGTGCGCCGCCGCCTCATCAACTCCACACTCGCCGTCGTCCTCGTCGTCATCGCCGTGTTCGGCGTGTCCCTCGTCATCGTGGAGACGCGGACCATCTCCAGCAGCGCCCAGGAGAGCGTGGACTCCGAGGCCGTACGGCTGGTCTCCATCGTCGACAGCCGGCTCATCGGCGGTGAGCCCGTCAACCCCGACATCCTCGCCGAGCAGAGCGGCGCCAAGCGGTACGCCCTGATCGAGCTCCCCGGCCGCGCCCCCATCGAGATCGGCACCCGACCCGAGGGCAGCGTCATCCGGGGCACGGCCGAGGGCGAGCGCGGCGAGACCGTGACCGTCGAGGAGTCCCGCTCCACGGTCACCGCGGAGGTCGGCCGCACCCTGCTGATCATCGGCGCCGTGGCCCTGCTCGCCGTCGTGGCCGCCGTCCTGCTCGCCGTACGGCAGGCGAACAAGCTCACCTCCCCGCTCACCGACCTCGCCGAGACCGCCGAACGCCTCGGCTCCGGCGACCCCCGCCCGCGCCACAAGCGGTACGGGGTGCCGGAGCTGGACCGGGTCGCCGACGTGCTGGACGCGTCGGCCGAGCGGATCGCCCGGATGCTCACCGCCGAGCGCCGGCTCGCCGCCGACGCCTCCCACCAGCTCCGTACACCCCTCACGGCGCTCTCCATGCGCCTGGAGGAGGTAGCCGTCGCCGACGACCTGGAGACGGTCAAGGAGGAGGCGACGATCGCGCTCACGCAGGTCGAGCGGCTCACGGACGTCGTGGAGCGGCTGCTCACCAACTCGCGCGACCCCCGCACGGGCTCCGCCATCACCTTCGACCTCGACGAGGTCGTCAAGCAGCAGATCGAGGAGTGGCGCCCCGCCTACCGCAGCGCCGGCCGTGCCATCGTCCGCTCGGGCAAGCAGGGCATGCGCGCGGTCGGCACGCCGGGGGCCGTGGCGCAGGTCCTCGCCGCGCTCATCGAGAACTCGCTCATGCACGGCGGCGGCACCGTCGCCCTGCGCACCCGGGTCACCGGCAACCAGTCCGTGATCGAGGTCACCGACGAGGGGCCGGGCGTCCCCGCCGACCTCGGCGCGCGGATCTTCGAGCGGACCATCAGCGGCCGCAACTCCACCGGGATCGGACTCGCCGTCGCCCGGGACCTGGCGGAGGCGGACGGAGGCCGGCTGGAACTGCTCCAGCAGCAGCCTCCGGTGTTCGCGCTCTTCCTGGGCCGCGAGGTCAAGGGCCGCAAGGACCAGGACCGCCCGGTCCGGTAGCCGCGCCGACGCTCGCCGCGGTCGCCGGGCCGTGTCCGGCCTAGAGCACCCGGTCCGGCTGCTTCCTGGTGGCCTGCGCGGGGGTCTGCGCGATCGGAGCCTGCGCGGCCGGGGCCTGTGCGACCGCCTGCGCGGGCGTCTGGACGGGCGCCTGCTCCAGGAACGATTCGGCGGTCTGCACCGCCTCCCGCGCCGGCAGCGTCTTGAACACCCACGTCCGGTAGGACCAGAAGCGGAACAGCGTCGCGACGCCGATCCCGAAGAACTTGAAGAAGTTGCTCTGCAGCGGGCTGTCCCAGCCGAACCCGTACGTCGCCGCGTACAGGATGCCGTTCTGGATCACCAGGCCGGCGACGCTGAACAGCAGGAAGAGCGTCAGCTCCTTCGTCCGGCTGCTCTTGTCCCGGTCCCGGTAGGTGAAGTACCGGAAGCCCAGGTAGTTGAATCCGATCGCGACGACGGTGGCGATGACGCTCGCCCGGACGACGGGGACCTCCGTGAAGTGGCGTACGAGGTTGAAGACCCCGAGGTCCACCAGGAGGCCGACACCACCGACCGCACCGAACTTCGCGAACTCGCGCGTGAGCCGATCAAGCCGCACACGCAGTGCGCTGGGTTCACTCATGGTGATTGCTCAGCCCCGTCCGTTCGGTTTCGTCAACCAAACCATGCTAACCAGCCCACCTGGCACCTGCCCGGGGACATTGCAAACCATGGAAAAACCCCGCCCCACTGTCATAAACCACAGGCGGCGGAGGGTCCGCGCATCGTGCGGATACCCTAAGAGGGTGACGTTCCCGGTAGTCGGCATGGTCGGTGGCGGTCAGCTCGCCCGTATGACCCACGAGGCGGGCATCCCCCTCGGCATCAAGTTCAAGCTGCTCAGTGACACCCCGCAGGACTCGGCGGCCCAGGTGGTGAGCGATGTCGTCCTCGGCGACTATCGCGACCTGGCTACGCTGCGTGACTTCGCGCGCGGCTGTGACGTGATCACCTTCGATCACGAGCACGTCCCCGCCGAGCATCTGCGAGCCCTGGAGGACGACGGCGTCGTCATCCGCCCCGGGCTCGCCGCGCTGGTGCACGCCCAGGACAAGGGGGTGATGCGCGCCAAGCTCGACGAGATCGGCGTGCCGAGCCCCCGCCATCGCATCGTCGCCGATCCGGCGGACGCGGCGGCCTTCGCGGACGAGGTGGGGGGCTTCCCGATCATCCTCAAGACCGTGCGCGGCGGCTACGACGGCAAGGGCGTCTGGTTCGTGCGCACGCGGGCCGACGCGGAGGACCCGTTCCGCGCGGGCGTCCCGGTGCTCGCGGAGGAGAAGGTCGACTTCGCGCGCGAGCTCGCGGCGAACATCGTCCGCTCCCCGCACGGCCAGGCCGTCGCCTACCCGGTCGTCGAGTCCCAGCAGGTCGACGGCGTCTGCGACACCGTCATCGCGCCCGCGCCGGACCTGTCGGACGAGCTGGCCGGCCAGGCGCAGGAGCTGGCGCTGCGGATCGCCAAGGAGCTCGGTGTCGTCGGCCATCTGGCGGTGGAGCTCTTCGAGACCACCGACGGCCGCATCCTTGTCAACGAGCTCGCCATGCGTCCGCACAACTCCGGCCACTGGACCCAGGACGGCGCGATCACCTCGCAGTTCGCCAACCACGTCCGGGCCGTCCTCGACCTTCCGCTGGGCGACCCGCGCCCGCGCGCGAAGTGGACGGTCATGTGCAACGTGCTGGGCGGGGACTACCCCGACATGTACTACGCGTACCTGCATTGCATGGCCCGGGATCCGCAGCTGAAGATCCATATGTATGGCAAGGACGTGAAGCCCGGCCGCAAGGTGGGGCACGTCAACACCTACGGCGACGACCTGGACGACGTGCTGGAGCGCGCGCGTCACGCCGCCGGCTATCTGCGAGGAACGATCACCGAGTGAGCAGCATGAGCACCGCCACCGCCCCCGTCGTCGGCATCGCCATGGGATCCGACTCCGACTGGACCGTCATGGAGGCCGCCGCGCAGGCCCTGGACGAGTTCGAGATCCCGTACGAGGTGAACGTCCTCTCCGCCCACCGGATGCCGCGCGAGATGGTCGCGTACGGCGAGGCCGCCGCCGACCGCGGGATCAAGGTGCTCATCGCCGGCGCGGGCGGCGCCGCCCACCTGCCCGGCATGCTCGCCTCGGTCACCCCGCTCCCGGTCATCGGCGTGCCCGTGCCGCTGAAGTACCTCGACGGCATGGACTCGCTGCTGTCGATCGTGCAGATGCCGGCCGGTGTGCCCGTGGCCACGGTCTCCGTCGGCGGCGCGCGCAACGCCGGTCTGCTCGCGGCCCGGATTCTCGCCGCCCACGACGCCGAACTCCTCGGCCGCATGCAGGACTTCCAGCAGGAACTGAACGAGCAGGCGACCGAGAAGGGCAAGCGGCTGCGCGCCAAGGTCGAGGGCTCGGAGTCGTTCGGCTTCGCCAAGTGAGTGCGGCGGACCGGTTGGCCGAGGCGCGGGAGCTGCTCGCCTCCGCGCCCGTCGTCGACGGCCACAACGACCTGCCGTGGGCGCTGCGCGAACACGTCCGCTACGACCTGGACCGGCTCGACATCGCGGCCGACCAGACCGGGGCGCTCCACACCGACCTGGCCCGGCTGCGGGCCGGCGGCGTCGGCGCCCAGTTCTGGTCGGTGTACGTCCCCTGCCGCCTGACGGGCGACGACGCGGTCAGCGCCACCCTGGAGCAGATCGACATCGTCGACCAGCTGCTCGCGCGGTACGCGGGGGAGCTCGCCCCCGCGCTGACCGCGGACGACATGGAGTCGGCGCGGCGGGAGGGCCGTATCGCCTCCCTGAAGGGGGCCGAGGGCGGCCACTCCATCAACAACTCCCTCGCCACGCTGCGCGCGCTCCACACCCTCGGCGTGCGGTACATGACGCTCACCCACAACGACAACACGGCGTGGGCCGACTCGGCGACCGACGAGCCCGGCGTCGGCGGGCTCTCCGCCTTCGGCCACGAGGTCGTCCGGGAGATGAACCGGATCGGCATGCTGGTCGACCTCTCGCACGTCGCGGCCACGACGATGCGGGACGCCCTCACCACCTCCGCCGCGCCGGTGATCTTCTCGCACTCCTCGTCGCTCGCGGTCTGCGACCACCCGCGGAACATCCCCGACGACGTGCTGGAGCGGCTGCCCGGCAACGGGGGAGTGGCGATGGCGACGTTCGTACCGAAGTTCATCCTTCCCGAGGCCGTGGAGTGGACGGCCCGGGCGGACGAGAACCTGCGGGCGCACGGACTGCACCACCTCGACACCACACCGGCGGCGATGAGGATCCACCGCGCCTTCGAGGCGGAGAACCCGCGGCCGATCGCCACCGCGGCGACCGTCGCCGACCACCTCGACCACATGCGCGAGGTCGCCGGCATCGATCACATCGGCATCGGCGGCGACTACGACGGTACGGCGTTCACCCCGGCCGGCCTCGACGATGTCGCCGGCTATCCGAACCTGATCGCCGAGCTGCTGCACCGCGGCTGGTCGCACACCGACCTCGCCAAGCTGACCTGGTCCAACGCGGTCCGCGCGCTGCGGGACGCGGAGGCGGTCTCGCGCGAGCTGCGGGAGACCCGCGGGCCGTCGAACGCGACGATCGACGTGCTCGACGCCCCGTCCGCCTGACGGCGCGTCGTCCTGGGCCCCGCTTCGGCGGGGCCCTTCGCGCGTCCGGGCAGCGTGATCACCCGAACGGAGCTCTCTGCCGCGCCGGAGGAGGGCGCGACTGTCACGGTGGGCGGTACTGCCTCGTCCAGGGAGTCACCCATGGCAGATCTCGATGATCACCAGCCTGTCACCGTCGCGCCCCTCGGCCCCGCCGGAGAGCCCGACCCACCCGAACAACAGCGGGCGCCCGACGACTTGGCCCCGGCGCGGTCCCTGCTCGCGGCGGACCCCGTCGTCGAGGGGCACACGGAACCGCCCCGGGTGTTCGACCCGGAGGACCTTCCGCCGGTGCGGGCGGCGGAGACCGGAGCCCAGCTCTGGTCCCTGCACGTCGAGCCGGAGGAGGGCGTGGTCGGCACGCTGCGGCGGATCGACGCGATCCGCGCGCTCGTCGCGTCCTGCCCCGAGGACCTGCGCCTCGCGCACACCACCGCGGAGATGGCCGACGCCGTCAACTGCGGACGGGTCGCCGCGCTCCTCGGCCCGGTGAGCTGGGCGGCGGTCGGCGGCTCGCTCGCCACGCTCCGGGCGTACCAGAGGCTCGGCGCCCGCGCGGTCAACCTGCCCCGCTTCGACGGATTCGCCCGCGAGGCCGTACGGGAGATGAACCGCCTGGGCCTCGTCGTGGACCTCTCCGGCGCCGACCCCGAATCGGTGCGCCGCACCCTCGCGCTCACCAAGGCCCCGGTCCTGCTGACCCGCGCGGACCCGGAGGAGCTGCCGGACGACGTCCTGCGCCTGCTCGGGGAGAACGGCGGGGTCTGCATGGTCCCGGTGACCGGGGACCCGGCGGCGACCGCCGACGTCCTGGACCGCCTCCGGGCCGTGGCGGGCCCGCACGGCGTCGGCATCTCCCACACCGTGGACCCGGCGAGCGGCTACGCCCCGCTCTTCGCCGAGCTCCTCCGCCGCGAGTGGCCGGCCCCGGACCTGGTCGCCCTGGCCCGCGCGAACGCGACCAGGGTCCTGCGGGACACCGAGTTCCTCGCCCGTACGGCCCGGCCCCGCCCGGCCTGACGACGCCTCCCCGTGCCCGCGCCGGACGGCCCGACACGACAGCGCCCCGCCCGCTCCCGGTCGACCGGGAGCGGGCGGGGGGGCCGTGTTGTTGTCCCCTCTAAGTTTTTCGGTAGTCTGGAGGTCCCCTCCC
>NZ_JBVHWN010000007.1:322047-354221 GCF_055564335.1 Streptomyces sp. NPDC029139
TTCCTTCCCTGGCACACCCCTCCCCCCTCGGCCTGGACACCCCCCCCTGTCCCCGACACAGGCCTCCCAACAACGACGTCCCCCCGCCCGCTCCCGGTCGACCGGGAGCGGGCGGGGCGCCGTCGTGTCGGCCCCGGCGAGTTCTCTAGGCGCGCGGGCGGCCCATCGCGCGGTAGACCCAGCCCGCCTCGCGCCAGCGCGTCGAGTCCAGCGCGTTCCGGCCGTCCAGGATCACCCGCGCGGTCACCGCATCGCCCAGCTCCGCCGGGTCGAGCTCGTCGCGGAACTCGCGCCACTCCGTCAGATGCAGCACCACGTCCGCCCCCCGCCCGGCCTCCAGCGCCGAGTCCGCGTACCCCAGCGTCGGGAAGAGCCGCCGCGCGTTGTCCATGCCCTTGGGGTCGTAGACCGTGACCTGTCCGCCCTGGAGGTGGATCTGTCCGGCCACGTTCAGCGCCGGTGAGTCCCGGACGTCGTCCGAGTCCGGCTTGAACGTGGCGCCGAGCACCGCCACCCGCTTGCCCAGGAACGATCCGCCGCCGAGCGCCTCACGCGCCATCTCGACCATCTGGCCGCGGCGCCGCATGTTGATCGAGTCGATCTCCCGCAGGAAGGTCAGCGCCTGGTCCGCGCCCAGCTCGCCCGCCCGCGCCATGAAGGCGCGGATGTCCTTGGGCAGACAGCCGCCGCCGAAGCCGATGCCGGCCCGCAGGAACTTGGACCCGATCCGCTCGTCGTAGCCGATCGCCTCCGCCAGCTTCGCCACGTCGCCGCCCGCGGCCTCGCAGACCTCCGCCATCGCGTTGATGAAGGAGATCTTGGTCGCCAGGAAGGAGTTCGCCGCGGTCTTCACCAGCTCCGCCGTGGGGAAGTCCGTCACCACGAAGGGCGAGCCCTCGGCGATCGGCCCCGCGTACACCTCCCGCAGCAGCTTCTCCGCCCGCTCGCTGGTCACCCCGACCACCACGCGGTCGGGGTGCAGGGTGTCCCGCACCGCGAAGCCCTCCCGCAGGAACTCCGGATTCCACGCCAGCTCGACGCCCTCCGGCAGCAGCGCCGCCAGCCGCTCGGCCGAGCCGACCGGCACGGTCGACTTGCCGACGACCAGCGCGCCCGAGCGGACCACACCCGCGAGCGAGGCGAACGCCGCGTCGACGTAGCTCATGTCACACGCGTACTCGCCGTGCTTCTGCGGAGTGTTCACGCAGACGAAGTGGACGTCACCGAAGGCGCCGACCTCCTCCCAGGAGGTGGTGAAGCGCAGCCGGCCCGTCGACCCCTCGATCCCGGCGACGTGCCGGGCCAGAAGCTCCTCCAGGCCGGGCTCGTACATCGGTACGCGCCCGGTGGCCAGCATCTCGACCTTCGCGGGCACGACATCGAGGCCCAGGACCTCGAACCCGAGCTCCGCCATGGCCGCTGCGTGCGTGGCGCCGAGATATCCGGTGCCGATCACGGTGATCTTGAGGGCCATACGGGGTCTCCAGTGACGTCGGGCGGAATGCCTGCCCGAGCATAGTCGGGCCGGGAGCACGAGATGCCCCGGCAGTCCGTCGGTGCGCCGGGGACGCCGGTGGTTCGGGATGACCCTCGCGGATCACCCCGAACCCCTCATGGCGCTCACCACCGGTCACCGGTCCGAGGTGACGGTGACCTTCTCGTCGTTCTGGATCTGCTGCACCAGCTGCTTCACCTTCGGCATGTCCCACTTGAGCGAACCCTGCGGCGCGCTGCCCGAGATCGGGATGTTCATGGACTTCCCGTCGCCGCCGCTGATGCCCTTCATCGCGAAGAACATCTTGCCGAGGTCGTACAGCGACATGTCCTTGTCGACGATCAGCGTGTCCAGGCCGGCACCCAGCGTCGGGTACAGCGTGAACGGGTTGAGGATCGTGCCCGGCGTCGCCGCCTGGTTGGCCAGGGCGGACAGGAACTTCTGCTGGTTCTTCGTCCGCGCGAGGTCGGACTCGGCGAACGCGTAGCGGGTACGGACGAAGGCGAGGGCCTGCTCACCGTTGAGGGTCTGCTCGCCCGCCTGGAAGTCGGCGCCGGACTTCTTGTCCTTGAAGCCCTTCTCGATGTTCATCTCGACACCGCCGAGCGCGTCCACGATGTTCGCGAAGCCGGCGAAGCCGATCTCCGCGTAGTGGTCGATGCGCAGCCCGGTGTTGAACTCGACCGTGCGGACCAGGAGCTCCGGCCCGTCCATCGCGTACGCCGCGTTGAGCTTCGAGCCGCCGCGGGCCGCGAACTTCTTCCCGGACTCGGAACCGACGAAGGAGGGGATCGTGACCCAGGAGTCACGGGGCAGCGAGATCATCGTGTTCCCGCTGGAGCAGGCCGCGAGGATCATCATCGAGTCGGTCCGCTTGCCGGCGGCGGAACCGGTGTGGAGCTTCTTCTTCTCCTCGGCCGACATGCCCTCACGGCTGTCGGAGCCGACGATCAGATACGTCGTGCAGTCGCCCTCGGCCGGCCGCTCGATGACCTTGGACAGATCGACCTCGTTGCGCATCCGGGAGCTGGCCCAGGCGTAGGTGCCGACGCTCCAGCCCAGCAGGGCGACGACCAGGACGATCGAGCCGATCTTGATCCGGCGTCGCCAGTCGGGCGCGGGGTGCCCGGGCTGCGGCGGGGCGTACTGAGGCGGCACGGTGCCACGGCCTCCGCCGCCCTGGGGGGCGCCGTAGACCTGGCCGGTGTTGTACCCGGAGTCGTAGCCCGGCTGCTGTCCGTACCCCTGGTCGTACCGAGGCGGCTGCTGCGGGACCTGCGGACGCTGCACATGGCGCATCCGGCGAGCTCCCTCGGGCTGCGAGCTCGCGCTGCCACGGCCGTATCCGCCGTCTTCGGGCCAGTCATTCATGCGGACCAGTGTGCAGGCCGCCTGCCCGCGGCCGACAGGGCGGGTGGGGAATCGGGGCGGCGCTGTTGCCAAGCTGATGCAAAGGGGACGAGCCGGGGACCCGGCATAAGGTGGAGGGCATGACAGATCAGGCCCCGCGCACGGACCGCCCGGAGGGCGATATTCCGGGCAAGCCCACCTCCGCGTCCCGGACCACCCTCAGCCACATCATGACCAGCCACGACACCAACCTCCTGGGGACGGTGCACGGCGGCGTGATCATGAAGCTGGTGGACGACGCGGCGGGCGCCGTCGCGGGCCGTCACTCGGGCGGACCGGCCGTGACCGCCTCCATGGACGAGATGGTGTTCCTGGAGCCGGTACGGGTCGGCGACCTGGTCCATGTGAAGGCCCAGGTCAACTGGACCGGCCGCTCCTCGATGGAGGTCGGCGTCCGGGTCCTGGCCGAGCGGTGGAACGAGTCCACTCCCGCCCAGCAGGTCGGCTCGGCCTATCTGGTCTTCGCGGCGGTCGACGGCGACGGCAAGCCCCGCCCGGTCCCGCCGGTGGTCCCCGAGACCGAGCGGGACAAGCGCCGCTACCAGGAGGCCCAGATCCGCCGCACCCACCGACTGGCCCGCCGCCGCGCGATCAAGGAGCTGCGGGAGCGCCGCGCGGCGGAGGGCTACGAGGACTGAGCCTGCCCGCAGACCGCTACAAGGACTGAGCCTCGCCGAAGACCGCTACGAGGACCGAGCCTCGCCGAGCACCGGCGATGAGGGATTGAGCCTCGCCGTACGCCGGCGCGTCTGGGATGATCGCCCCAGGATCAGGGGGAGGGCGGATCGGTGACCTCGTTTGCTCCGGCGGCGGAACAGGCCGGCGATGTGCCGGTGATCTCACTGCGCGGCGTCGCGATGACCTACCCCGGGCCGCCGCCGGTGGAGGCGCTCCACCCCGTCGACCTCACGGTGGCCCGCGGCGAGTACGTGACCGTGGTCGGCCCGTCCGGGTCGGGCAAGTCGACGTTCCTCAACATCATCGGACTGCTGGACCAGCCCTCCGAGGGCGTGTACGCCTTCGACGGGATCGACGTCGCCACCCTGCGCGAGGCGGAGCGCACGGCGATCCGGGGCCGCCGCATCGGCTTCGTCTTCCAGGCGTTCCACCTCATGCCGCACCGCAGTGCGCTCGAGAACGTGACCGTCGCCCAGCTCTACAACGCCGTACCGCGCTCCGAGCGGCACACGACCGCCCTGCGCGCCCTGGAGCAGGTGGGTCTGTCCCACCGGGCCCACGCTCTGCCGACGCAGCTGTCGGGCGGTGAGCGCCAGCGGGTGGCGATCGCCCGCGCGCTGGTCAACCGGCCCTCGCTGCTGCTGTGCGACGAGCCGACCGGCAACCTGGACTCCAAGACCGCGCGGGACGTTCTCCGGCTGCTCGACGAGCTCCACGACGAGGGGCTGACGGTCATGGTGATCACCCATGACCCGAACGTGGCGGCACGCGGCACGCGCACGGTGACCATCCGGGACGGCCGGGTCAGCGAGACGGGTCCGGTCACGGCGCAGGCGTAGCGGACCTGGAGGTGCCCCACCCCCGACCGCAAGGCGGGGGCGGGGCACCGGCCGGCATCAGCCCCAGGCGAAGGAGGCGTTGTCGTTCCAGGTGTGGTTGAGCTGGCCCATGGTCTGGGGGGCGGCCCAGTCGGAGGCGCCGGAGTAGTTCTCGTTGTAGTAGGAGACGCCCCAGCGGCTGGTGTGGCTGTTCGCGTACGAGGCGGCGTTGTTCTTCACGCGCGTGCCGACTCCGGCCGTGCCGTCACCGCCGTCGCTGAACCACCACGGGTAGCCACCGTCGTTGCCCCAGTCGGCGATGTTGCGGTAGGTGGCGGTCCAGCCGCCCTGCTGGTACGCGTCGTACCAGAGGCAGTAGTCGACGTCGATGACGCCGCCGCACTTGTTGTCGGGGACGTAGGCCTGGGCCGGGGCGGCCGTGGCGACCATGCCGAATGCCGTGGCGGCGAGAACTCCCGCGGTCGCGGCAGCGATACGAGTCTTCATGTGCGCTCTTCCCGTTTCTCTCGTGGAGCCGGTCTTTTCGGTCGCGGGGCGGGATCAGCCCCAGGCGAAGGAGGCGTTGTCGTTCCAGGTGTGGTTGAGCTGGCCCATGGTCTGGGGGGCGGCCCAGTCGGAGGCGCCGGAGTAGTTCTCGTTGTAGTAGGAGACGCCCCAGCGGCTGGTGTGGCTGTTCGCGTACGAGGCGGCGTTGTTCTTCACGCGCGTGCCGACTCCCGCCGTGCCGTCACCGCCGTCGGTGAACCAGTGCGGGTAGGTACCGCCCCAGTCGGAGACGTTGGAGGTGGTGCCGGTCCAGCCGCCCTGCTGGTACGCGTCGTACCAGAGGCAGTAGTGGATATCGATGACGCCGCCGCACTTGTCGTCGGGGACGTAGGCCTGGGCCGGGGCGGCCGTGGCGACCATGCCGAAGGCCGTGGCGACGAGAACTCCCGCGGACGCGGCAGCGGTACGGATCTTCACGCGTACCTTCCCTTTCTCTCGGGTGGAACCGGTCGTGACGTTCACCGGGATTCGCCGACCGCGGCAGCGGCCCGCTCCAGCTGCGCCTTCTTCCGCTCCTGGAGCTGCGCGAATCGCTCGGGGCTCTGGTTGATGACGGCCTTCTGCATCTCGGTCTCCACGTCGAACCACGCCCGGACGAGTCCGGTCTTCTTCTTGCATTCGACGTCGGCCTGTGCGGTCGACACCTCGGCCGTCCTGTTCGACGCCTTGGAGAACTTCGTGTCGTCGATGGCGTCCATGGGAGACGCGTAGCGGTATCCCCGACCCGCCATGCAGGCCGACCACTGACGGAAGGCGGCGAGCACGCGTGGGTCCTTCTGGCTCTTTCCGAAGCTCTCGAGATTGAGCTTGCGGGCCGGCTCCTCGGGGCCGAACGTGCCGCCCTGCGCGAGCTTGGCCTTCGACTTCCCGACGCAGCCGCCCTCCTGCGCCCCGTCGCCCCCCGGCCCGCCGGTGAGCGCCAGTCGTCCCGCCGCCGACAGGGTGGAGGCCTTGGACTTCTCCACCTCGGGCATCGGGAAGTGGTAACCGTAGGCCGCCGCCGTGTGGGAGTTGGCGATCCCGTAGCGGCGATCCATGAAGTTGATCGGGGGCGGCTGCTTGTAGTCGGCCTTGTAGGTGAACCCGGCCTGCTTCATGCAGTCGGAGGTCAGGGTGTTCAGGGCGCGGGTCAGCAGTGCGATGTCCGACGGCGAGTACAGGTATGCCTCGGCGGGCAGCGCCATTCCCGCCGTCAGGCTGGCGGACGCCGGGGCGATGGGTGAGTCCGGCGACGTGTTCTTCGTCCGGTCGCCGCCGGACTCGCCGCCGCAGCCCGAAACGGTCACGAGCAGGGCTACGAACGCGCCGACGGCGGGCAGCGCGCGCCGACCGCGCGACTCCGCGACATGCAGGGGCATCTCTTTCACGGCTCTTCCGATCTGGGCCATCAACGGCGTAGGGCTTCTGCGGGTTGGATGCGACTGGCTCGCCACGCGGGGTACAGGCCCGCCAGAACACCCGTCGCCAGTCCGATGAGCGGCGCGGCGGCGACCGTGTACGGATGGATGACCGGCGTCCAGTCCTTGATGACGGCCGTGCCGACCACGACCATCGTTCCGATGCTGGTCCCGACGAGTCCGCCGAGGGTTCCGAGGACTCCGGACTCGGCCAGGAACTGGGCGGTGATGTGCCCGGCGCGGGCGCCCAGCGCCCGGCGCAGCCCGATCTCACCGGTCCGCTCCAGGACCGCGACCAAGGTGGTGTTGGCGATGCCGACCGCTCCGATGACCAGACAGATCGCGGCCAGCAACAGGAAGAGCTCGTTGAGGTCCGAGGTGACGTTTCCGCGCAGCGTCCGGGGGTCCGGCGGCGGGATGGCCTTGAAGTACTCGGGGTGCGCCGGATCGAGCGCCAGGGCGACCACGTCGGCGATCTGCCGCGCCGCGCCCAGGTCGGTGGAGATGAGCATGCCGGCCCGCATTCCCGGATCAGGGGAGCCCCACAGCGCCTCGGCCGTCTTCCGGGGCACCACCACCGACAGCAGCAGGTCGGGCTTGCGTTCCACGTCGCCGACGATCCCGATGACCGTGAACGGCTGACCGTCGATGAAGACGGCCGGGGCCGTCTCCAGGGTGACGATGCCCAGCCGGGCGGCCGTGGCCGATCCCAGTACGGCGACCTGCTCACGGCGCTTGTCGTGGAAGGCGTCGAAGACGCGGCCCTGCTCCAGGCGCGGACCGGCGGCCGCCAGGACCCCGGGCGACGCCGCGACCACCTGGGTCTGCTCACCGCTGCCGGCGTTCCCCACCGGGGTGGAACTGACCAGTGCGTCGGAGGGGAGCCGTACCTGCCAGAACACCCCGGCGTGCCGGACACCGTTCAACCGCTGGACACGCTGGTCGGCATCGGGCAGGAAGGCGTTCCCGACGAACTCCGGCTGCTCACCCCCGGTGTCCTCGACCGTCACCTCGGTCGCCGTCAGCGTGTTGAAGCGGGAGTCGATCTGCGAGGAGGTGGTCGCCGTCAGGCCGAGGATCGCCACGAAGGTCCCCACCCCCAGGACCGTGCCGAGCGTCGTGAGGGCCGAGCGGGCCGGACGCTGCAGCATGCCCGCCACCGCCTCGGTGATCAGGTCGCGCGGTGTCAGTCGCGTGAGGACGGCGACACGGCTCCGCCGACCGGCCCCGGAGCGGGTCCGGCCACGGGACAAGGGGGCCATCAGCCGGCCTCGCCCGTCCCGGCGGCGGCAGCGGCGGACCTGACGCCGACCACGACCCGCTCGCCCTCGGCCAGCCGGCCGCCGGCGACCGGGGTGACCTGGACGTATCCGTCACCGGAGATGCCGGGGAGTACCTCGACGCGGCGGCGCGCGCCGATGTCCGTGAGGACGGTCACGGTGGTCTTCGCGTCCGCGCCCGCGGACACGGCCGAGACCGGTACGACGAGCACCTTCCCGCCGGAGGAGGCCGCCTCGACGGTCAGCCGGACGTCCTGTCCGACCAGTGCGGAGGGCAGCGGCTTGTCCGGCTTGACGACGGTGGCGTAGCCCTGGCCTCCCGACTCGTCGCCCTCGCCGTCCTGGCCCTGGGCGGCCGACGGCGCGTCGGCCACGGAGACGACCTCGGCCGTGGCGCTGTGGCCCGTCGTCTCGGCGAGGATCTCCACCTTCTGGCCGGGCCGGACGAGTCCCTTCTCGTTGGCGGCGAGGGACGCCTTGACGACGAGATCGCCCGCCGAGACGGACATGAGCTTCTCCCCGGCCGTGCCGCCGACCTTCGCCTGCAGGGAGTCGACACGGGCGGGGAAGCCGGAAAGGAAGATCATCTCGGACGCCGGGACCATCGGGCCCGAGACGGCTTCGGCCTTGGCCAGCTCGTCCTGGGCGTCCTTGAGGTCCTCACGGGCGTAGCCGATCCGGACGGTGTCCGGGGCCTTCTTCTCGGCGAGCAGTTCGGCGAGAGCGCGCCGGGCCGTCTTGACCCTGCCGCGGGCCGCCGCGAGCACGGTGTCCTCCGTGCCGCCGGCCGGCACGGCGTCGTATCCGATGGACTCGTAGAAGGCGCCGACGGCGGACTTCGTTCCCGCGCCGTACTCGCCCTCGTCGTCGGAGCCCGTGCCATGGCCCAGCGAGCGCAGGGCGCTCTGGAGCTGCCGTACGTCGTCACCGTGCGCGCCGGGCTTCAGGTCCCGGTAGACGGGGAGCGTGCCGGGCAGCGCGAAGACGGGGCGTCCGGAGATCTCAAGGAGTACGCGGCCGGCCTTGAAGGTCGCGCCGGGCTGGAGCATCACCTTGGTGATCACCGGGCGGGCGCCGCCCTCCGCCGAGGAACCGGCCGGAGCGACATCGACCGTCTGCGACGCCGAGACGATGCCTCGGGCGATGAGCGTGTCGGCGAGTACGCGGCGCTCCACCGGAGCGCTGAGCACATCCGGCGCGGGCGCCTGCGCCTCGGCCGCCGCCTGGGCCGGCGACTTCACGAACGTGGTCGCCGTCAGACCACCGACCGAGAGCAGGGCGGCGCCGAGCGCCACGCTCACGACGACCCGTCGGCGTTTCGACAGCCCGCTTCCGTCCACGTCAGTCGGCACGTGCCCATCCCCCGTTGCAGTGCGTCCGCCGAGCACGCACTCGCTCGGCAGTACCGTGACCGCGGCGCCGACCTGGCCGTCAACCCGCCACACTGATACGGGACTTGACCGCCGATCGGTGGTGCCGCCGGAGATTCGAACACGGCTGCCGAGGGCGCGTCAAGGTCGCCATGGGCCGCCCGATTCCCGGGCGATTCGGGCTCTACGGGCAGACCACCTGGTCCCCTGTGACCGCCTCGAACGGCCCGGTCTGGGTCTCCTCGGGCCGGACCGGGGTCACCCCCTTGTAGTCCAGCCCCGCCGTCACCCGCAGCGTCCCGCCCTGCCCCTTCACCGCCCGCAGCTCCGCCCCCGGCAGCGCCGCCGCCAGGGACTTCGCCGAGCGGTCCCAGCCGGGGTCGTACTCCACCAGCGTGCGCGCGCGCTCGGCGCCGTCCCCGGTGCGCGGCGCGCGGGTCGTGTCGAAGCCCGTGGCCCGCAGCGCGTCGTCGACCTTGCGGCCCAGCCCGTCCGTCCGGGTCCCGTTGTAGACCTGCACCCGGATCGTCTTCGGCGCCACGTCCACCACCACGGGCTTCGGACCGCTCGCCGCCGCCTTCGGGCCGCCCTGCGGCGCCGCCTTGTGCGGGGCGAGCGGCTGGTCGTCGCGCAGGGCCTGGAAGAGCTTCTGCGCCTTGGGCGCGTCCCACTTCACCGTCGATCCGATGCCCTTCACCGGGAAGCTCATCTCCCCGATCGGCACCGAGACGAACTCCGAGGACGCCGGGGAGAAGCCCCGCATCGCCTTCGAGAGCGCAAGCATCTGCTCCGTACCGAAACCGCGGTCCGCCCGCACCGAGCTCAGCATCGTCGTGGCGACCTGGCGGAACCGCACCGGGTTGAACAGCACCCCGCCGCTGGTCACCCGGTCGATCATCGCCGCGAGGAAGCGCTGCTGGCGCTGCATGCGGCCGATGTCGGACGCCCCGTCGACATGGCGCGCGCGCACGTACTGCAACGCCTGCCCGCCGGTCAGCCGGTGCGGCCCGGCCGCCAGGTCGAGCCCGGTGTACGAGTCCTTCATCGGCCGCACCGTACAGATCTGCACCCCGCCGACCGCGTCCACCGTCTTGATGAAGCTGGTGAAGTCGACCTCCAGATAGTGGTCGATCTTGACGCCCGTCATGCTCTCGACGGTCCGCACCGTCAGGCCCGGCCCGCCCTCGGCGTACGCGGCGTTCAGCTTCACCGGGTGGGCCTGGTGCACCTTCCCGGTGGTCACGTCGACGTGCTCGGGCATCTCGGCGTACGAGTCACGGGGCAGGCTCACCACGCTCGCCCGCTCCCGGTCCTCGGAGATGTGGACGAGCATCACGGTGTCGGTGCAGTGGCAGGGCTCACCGCCGAGCCGGTACTCCTTGCGCTGCTCCTCCGTGATCCGGTCCCGCCCGTCCGTGCCCACGACCAGCACGTTCATGCCGTTCCCGGCCTGGGGGCGGTTCTTCATGTCCTTGAACGGGTCGACCCGGGAGATCCCGGTGTCCAGGCTGGTCACCACCGCGTGGCCGATCCCGCCCGCGCCCAGGACGAGCACCGAGAGCGTCGTCGCCATCCGCATCCCCCACCGTGGCCGCCGGACCCGTCTGACGCGGCGGGCCGGTACAGGTCGGGCGGCCGGCCGGGAACGGGGCGTGCGGGACGGTGTGGGCACCGGGGGACACCTCCGCTGGTGGGACGAGGGGACCGTGAGCACGGTAGGCCCATACGATCAGCGCAAGGGTGCGCCGGCCCCTGTGACGCGCTTCGTGTCCCCCGTTCGCGGTAACGTGGCGCGCGAATCTGCTGTCTCCCGGGGGCCGACCCCGGACCCCCGAGGAACCCATGCAGCCCCCCGTCTCCGTGATCATGCCGGTTCTCAATGAGGAACGGCACCTGCGCAACTCGGTTCGTCACATCCTCGAGCAGGAGTACGACGGCGAGATGGAGGTGGTGATCGCCCTCGGCCCGTCCACGGACCGTACCGACGAGATCGCCGCCGAACTGGTACGCGAGACCGCGGCCGACCCCCGCGCGCGCGTCCGTACCGTGCCGAACCCGACGGGCCGGACCCCCGCCGCCCTCAACGCGGCGATCAAGGCGTCCAGCCATCCGATCGTGGTACGGGTCGACGGTCACGGCATGCTGTCGCCCGATTACATCGCTACCGCGGTCCGCCTCCTGGAGGAGACCGGCGCGCAGAACGTCGGCGGGATCATGCACGCCGAGGGCGAGAACGACTGGGAGCGGGCGGTCGCCGCCGCGATGACCTCCAAGATCGGTGTCGGCAACGCCTCCTTCCACACCGGGGGCGAGGCGGGTCCGGCCGACACCGTGTACCTGGGTGTCTTCCGCCGCGAGGCGCTGGAGCAGCAGGACGGCTACAACGTGGAGTTCATCCGCGCCCAGGACTGGGAGCTGAACTTCCGTATCCGTGAGGCGGGCGGCCTGATCTGGTTCTCGCCCGAGCTGCGCGTCCGGTACCGGCCCCGTCCGAGCGTCCGCGCGCTGGCGAAGCAGTACAAGGACTACGGCAGGTGGCGCCATGTCGTCGCCCGCTACCACCCGGGCTCCATCAATCTGCGCTACCTCGCCCCGCCGACCGCCGTCTGCGCGATCGTGGCCGGCCTGGTCGTGGGCGTGACGCTCACCCCGCTCGGTCTCCTGATCCCGGCCGGCTACCTCGCCGCGATCACGGCGGGCTCGGTCCCGGCGGGCAAGGGCCTTTCCCTGAAGGCCCGCCTCCAGATCCCGGTGGCGCTCGCGACGATGCATATGTCCTGGGGCTACGGCTTCCTGACCAGCCCGCGGTCCCTCGCCAAGAAGGTCATCGCGAGCCGCCGCCCGGCGGTGAAGGCCGCGAAGGTCTGACACTTCGCCCTGAATCCAGGTCAACCGCCCTCGCTTCGGGGGCGGTTGACTTTTTCGTTCATGGGGGGGCGGCTCGGCCGCCGGCGATTACACGCGGCTGAACCACGACGACCACCGCGGCTGACGAGAATCGGCTCCCGCGGTCACCACGGAAGGAGCCCCGACGAACACGTCGGGGCTCCTTGCCGCGGGCGCATGTCGTGCCCGGCCGTTCACTCACCGTGGGAAGCGAGCTCAGCTCGTGCTCTTGCCGTCCCACTTGTAGACGGAGTAGACCTCCATGCAGTCCACCTTGTCGTCCGCGCCCTCAGGGAGGTCGCCCGCCTCGGCCTTCGGCTTCTTGTACGTGTCGCCCTCGCGCCAGTCGCCGCCGATCACAAGAGTGATGCTCTCCGCCGTGGCGTCGGCCCGGACGGCCGAGTCGGGCAGGCCCAGCGACCTGGCCACCGACAGGGCGTCGGCCTTGGCCTGGTCGCCGTCCCCCTTCGGGTACTTGACGACCGTGTCCTTCCGGGGCTCGGTGCTCCGCGAGGCGGCCGCCTGCGTGAAGCCCTTGTCCTGGAGGCTCTTGGCCATACCGCTCGCCCGACCGTCCACGGACATCTGACCGTCGACGCCCGTGCCGTTGATCACCGTGATGCCCAGGGTGCTCGGCGCGCCGGCCGTCGGGCCCGTCGGCTTCGCGGACGCTGACGCGGAGGGCTTGGCGTCGGCCGGGTCGCCGTTCTTGTCGAAGGCGACGTCGCCGCGGAGCATCGTCCACATCTTGTCGGCGGAGGCCGGGACCATCTCGAGCCACTGGTTGGGCTTCGGCGGATACGCCCTCGTCGGGACCGTCGTCGTCGTCAGGCGGTCGAGCCTCACGTTCTTCAGCTGCATGGACAGATCGAAGAGCTTCGCCACCGAACGGATCTCGTCCGAGACCTGAAGCGCCTTCGTGGCGGTCTCCGCCAGGCCCATCAGCCGTCCGGTGTCGGTCCAGGCGTTCTGCTTCTGGAGCTTGTCCATCATGCCGTTCATGTACATGTGCTGGGCCTTGGCGCGGTTCTGGTCGTTGCCGAACGCGTGCCGCGTCCGCAGCCACTGGAGCGCCTGCTCGCCCTTGACCTCGGTGGTGCCCTTGGGCAACTGCAGGCCCGAGCCGCCCTTCACCGTCGGGGTCGACCTGTCCCACACACCGGTCGTCACACAGACCGGAACGCCACCCACCTCGTCCGCCATCGCCACCACACCGGCGAAATCGACCATGATCCAGTGGTCGATGTAGACCCCGGTGAGGCTTTCCCAGGTGGTCAGGGTGCAGCCGGGACCACCGCGGCTCAGCGTCTCGTTGATGGGCCTGTTGTTCGTGGCCGCGTACGGCGTGCCGTCCTCGCCCTGACACTTCGGGATCGGGACGACGGTGTCACGCGGGATGGAGATGATGTTGGCGTTCTTGCGGTCCGCCGAGATGTGCAGCAACATCTGCACATCGGCGAGCGGCTTGCGGTCCCGGTCGTTCTTGCCGCCGCCGAGCGCCACGTTCTTGGCGTCGGCGCGGCTGTCGGAGCCGATCAGCAGGATGTTGAGCGGGGTGTCGCCGAGCGCGTTGGGAGCGGCCTTCTTCACGCCGCTGTCGCCGCCCGCGCGGTTGCCGCCGCGGATGTTGTCGTTCAGGTGCTGGTAGTACAGGTATCCGGCGCCGGCCGTCGCGAGTATCAGGAGCGACAGCGTCGCGGCGACCCAGCGGAATATCTTGCGTTTTCCGCTCTTCCTGGCCCGCCTGCGCGGCCCCTTGCGCCGGTGACTCGTACGGCGTTCCCCACCGGGCCCGCCGCCGTCGCCCGTACCGTCTCCGGCACTCCCGTCCGCTCCGTCGGCCGTGCGGCTGCCGCCCCCGCCACCCGCACCAGCCGTACGCCCGTCCCCGTCCCCGTCCCCGTCCCCGTAGAGACTTTCGTCCCAGCCCAAATCGCGGGCGTGCGGAACGCGCCCCCGCGTCCCCTCCCCGCGCACGCTGCTCTGTCCCACCCCTGGTCCCCTCGTTTTTGTCAGGCGCGTACCGCGACCCGGTGTTTCCGGGTCACTGGGCACACACCTTCTTGTCCGCTTCTACCTGACCCACGTCCGGCGCCTTTACCGGACCGGTGATCGGCACCCCCGCGCCCTTGAAGTCGGATCCGAGGACGAGCGTCATGGGCTCGCGCTCCCCGGCGTCCGTGGTGCCGGGCTTCAGCGCCGTGGCGGGCAGGCCCATCATGTCCGCGAGCTTGCGGGCCTGATCGGCCTGGTTCGGTGCGTACGTGAGCGTGGTCTTCGCCGCCTTCTCGGGGGCGTTGGCCTTGTTCGTGGACCTCGTCACGCCCTGATCGTTCTGCAGCCAGTTGATCGTCGCCTGCGCCGCGCCCTGGATGCCGCTGCCGTTGTAGACGTTGACACGCACGGCGACGGCCTCGGCGCGAGGTCCCTGGAGCAGCTTCGCCTCGGCCTGGGCCTGCGCGTTCTTGGCGTCCTTCTCCTTCTTCTTCACCTCGGTGAAGGAGATGTCGTTCTGCACCATGCCGAAGACCTGCGGCGCCTTGGTGTTGTCGAGGACGACGGTCGCCCGCCTGGTCGGCGGCTCGTCCGGGTTGTCCTTGACCGGAACGGTCATGAAGGTGATGTTCTTGAGGTCGACCTTCCCGAGCTCCTTGGCCAGGGTGGTCAGCTTCATCGCGGTGCCTATCCCCCGGTCCACGGTGAGGGCCTTGGTGGCCGCGTCCGCGACGGAGTACAGCTTCGTCGGGCTGTCGAGCGTCTCTTCCTTCAGCTGCCGGATCATCGACGCGAGGAACTGCTGCTGCATCTTGATCCGGTCCAGGTCGCTCTCGTTGCCGAGACCATGGCGGTTGCGGAGGAACGCGAGCGCGTCCTCGCCCATGATCCTGTGCTCGCCCTTCGGGAGGTTGAGCTTGGAGTACGACTTGTCGTGGATGGGCTTGTTCAGGCAGACCTTCACGCCGCCGACCGCCGTCGACAGCGTCTTGACGGCGTTGAAGTCGACCATCATGAAGTGGTTGATCTCCAGCCCGCCCGAGAGCTCCTTGACGGTGCGCATCGTGCAGCCCGGGTCGCGGCCGTTGACGCCGAACGACTCGTTGAACTTCGTGGTGCCGACCGAGCCCGGGATCACCTTGGTCGAACCGTCGGGCTGCTTCGTGGGGCAGTCCGGAATCTTGATCTTGAGGTCCCGGGGGATGCTGATGGCCGTCGCGTTGGTGCGGTCCTCCGAGACGTGGAAGAGGAACGTCGTGTCGGCGTGGCCGGTGACGTTGTCCTTGTTCCCGTAGCTCGTGTTGCCCTCGCCGGTGCGGACGTCGTTGCCGATGATCAGGATGTTCAGCGGCCCCTCCATCGTCTCGCCCCCCGAGGCGGCGTCACCGACGTCGATGGTGTTGAGGTTGCCGTTGAAGTGGTCGTACAGCGCGTACGCGCCCGCCGCGCCGGCCACGAGCACGACGGCCATCGTCCCGCCCGTCCAGATCAGCACCTTCTTCTTACGGGACTTCTCCGGCTTGCGCTTGCGGCGCCCGGCCGACGGCTGGGCGCCACCGGGGCCCTCGGGGGCGCGGCGGCGTCGCTGCCCGGGAACGGGCGCCTCGGTCGCCGTGCGGGAACGCTCCCCGGTGCGCGAACGGTCCGCGCCGCGAGAACGGTCGCCGGTGGCGGAACGCTCGGCGGATCTCGGAGCCGGAGTGGTGACGCCGCGGGAGTAGGACTGCTGCGTCGACTGCTCAGCGGAGTGATTCAGTCGCAGTTCGTAGTTGCCGGTCTGCGGGTTGAGTACCCACTGGTCGGCGGGGTCGATCTCGTCCGCCTGTCCACGGCTGTGCGCGTCCACGGTTACTTGAATCCTCCGTCGGTGCCACGCGAGGCGCCTTCCCCGTCGGGCGCTCGGTCGTTCGATCCGTCTGAGTGCGCGACCACGCGGTCGGGTGCACCGGATCGCGTCACACTATCCGCCCAGTTCAGCGTGGGGCGACGTCCGTGACAAATTCCACGCCCCTTACAACCGGGCAATTTGCTCAAACCTCATCCACCCCAGCCCTCCCCTTGGACTCCCCTTTACTCACCCGCCTCTAGGGGCCCCCTAGGTACACGCTCCCTCGGCCGCGCTGCGCCCCGAGAACGTGGGGGTCGGCACCGGACTCGGCGAGCCCGCGTCGTCCGGCTTTCTGTCGCCGCCTGTGCCCTCGCCCGTGCTCTGCGTGCTCTCCGGGGTTCCCGGGCCCTCGGTGCTCCCGGGGTTCTCCGTCTTCGGGGACGTTCCGCCCGGCGCCACCGTGACGGGCCTGTCCTCACGGAGCTGCCGGAAGAGCTGACTCGCTTCGGGTTGTACGAGTTCGTCACGGTTCGCGTCGTACGAGTACGGTCGCCGCGGCACCGTCAGGAACTGCACCTTCTCCGTGGGGATGGCCCGCATGGAGCGCGCCAGGTCGTACAGGTCGCGAAGCGAGTCGAGCCCGTGGTCGGTCGTGATGGACTTCGTCGCCGCGTCCAGGACCGGGTACAGCCGTGTCGGATTCAGCAGGACGCCGTTGCTCTGCACCTTGTTGACCAGAGCCCCCAGAAACTGCTGCTGGCGGTCCATGCGTTCCGTGTCGCTCCCGTCGCCGAGCGACTTGCGGGCCCGTACGAAACCCAGCGCCTGTTCGCCGTGGAGCGTCAGGCGCCCGGCCGGCAGTTTCAGGTGGGCGCCGTCGTCGTCGATCGGCTCCTTGAGGCAGATCTCCACCCCGTTCACGGCGTCGACCATCTTCTTGAAGCCCTGGAAGTCGATCACCATGTGGTGGTCCATCCTGATGCCGGTCAGCCGCTCGATCGTGCGGATCGTGCAGGCCGTGCCGCCGATCTCGAAGGCCATGTTGAACTGGGTGTTCTGTTCGCTCGTGCGCGTTCCGTCCGGTTTGCGGCAAGTGGGGACCTTCACCATCAGGTCGCGCGGCACGGAGACCGCCGTCGCGTGCGATTTCCCCGCCGAGAGGTGCAGCAGGATCGTGGTGTCGGAGCGCTGGGTCCCCTTGTCCCTCCCGTAGCGGGAGTTGCCGGGGCCGGTCCGCGTGTCGGAGCCGATGAGCAGGATGTTCCGCGCGGACGAGACGATGGCGCTCGGGCGCTCCTTCTCGTACTCGAGCAGTTCGGCGGCCGCGCTGGTGTCGGTGGTGATGTTGCTGTCGAGCTTGCGGTAGAACCACCAGCCGGCGCCCGCCGCGCCGAGGACGACGACCGAGCATCCGAGAGCCGTCCAACGCAACCAGCGCCGGACGCGCGGGGTGTTCCCCTCGGCGCCGTGACCGGCGCCGGCGTCGTCGGAGGACCCGTCACGACGGGCGGTCCCGCCTTCGCCACCGGCTCCCCTTTTGCCACCAGTCTCGCTTCCGCGACCGGTCCCGCTTCCGCGACCGGTCCCGGCGCGCGGTCCCGTACCGGCACGGGCGCGGCCGCCGGACCCGACGCCGGGGCGAGCGCCGGCCGCGTCCTCCTTGCCGGCCGGCGCCTCCTGGCTGGGCGTCCTGTCCCCGGCCGGGGGGTCCGGTTCGGCGGGCGGGCCGGCGCTGTCCGTCACGTCTGAGTCCGTCCTTCATGGCGTCGGCGGCGAGCCTGGTCCGCCGCTCACATGGTTGGACGGCCGAACCTGACGCCTGGTTGTGCGGGCAGGGTGAGTACGTACCCGCCGATCATGTACCGGAGTTGACGCACAGACCCGGGGACTCGGCGAGTCGGTGCGCCATACGGGTGGATCACCGGGACGTCAGGCCGCGGTCACCGTGACCCGCTCGCTCTCCACCCGCTTCTCGAGGGCTTCGGGCGCCAGTTGTTCGAGGTTCCGGCACAGCACGACGGAGGCCCCGGCCGCCAGGGGCGCGTACAGCCCGGCGGACAGCCCGTCCCAGGTGTCGTACGAACGGCCGGACAGCAGCCGCGCCCCGGGCGCGAGACCGAGGGCGTCGGCGTCCGCGCGGGCCCGCTCGACGAGTTGGGCGCCCGTGAGTTCCGTACCGTCGACCAGGAGGGCCGGAGCGTCCGCGTCGACCGGGACGAAGGGGGCGAACCGGTCGCCTTGACTCGGTACTTCCACCGCGTAGTCCGCGTAACCGGCGGGCGGGGCGGGGAAGCGGCGGCCCATCGGGGCGAGGGAGAGCGCGATCCGGTCTCCCGAGCAGGTCAGGCCCGCCTCCAGGGAGTCGGGCCCCGCGACGACGTAGTCGGCGTCCGCCGGGTCGCCGCCGACCTCGGCGGTCACGCCGACCGACGAGCAGGCCAGCAACCAGACCGCCGTCTGCCAGTGCGCGGGCAGCAGCAGCGCGAGCCGGTCGCCGGGGGAGGCGGAGAGCTCGCCCTGCAGCAGATTGGCGGTCTTGGCCACCCAATTGGCGAAGGTGGCGACGGACAATTCGACGCGCTCACCGGTGGCGTCGTCGTAGAAGGTGACCAAGGGGCGGGCGGGGTCCGCGGCGAGCGCGGATCGCAGCAGGTCGGCGGGGGTGCGGTCGCTGGCGTTCACGCGGGCAAGGGTACGCGGGGAGGTGCACGGGACCCCGCCGTACCGGTGACACCGTCCACCGGTCGGCCCGACGCTCCGTCAGTTTCCGGGTGGAATCCCGCCGTGCGGAACGGTCCGGGGATGCGGACGATCGCCTCATGCGTGCCAACCTTGTTTCCTCGATCGCCGTGACCTGCGCGGCAGCGCTCGCCCTGCCGCTGTCCCTCGCGACGCCGGCGGCGTCGCTCCCACCGGTCGCACCGACCGCCGGGGACCCGGCCGCGCAGTTCACCTCGGACACCGACCCCGCGTCCGCCTCCGACCCAGCGGCCCCGCCCGAGGACCCACCCGCGTCCTCCGGCCCCGCCTCCGCCTCCGCCTCTGCCTCCGCCTCCACCTCCACCTCCACCCGTGCCGAGACGGACGTCGCGGGGGCCACCCAGTCCCTGCCGCTGGGCCCCATCGGATCCGCGCGCCGCGCCCTCGGCGCCGCCGCGGCGGCGCAGGGCCTGACCCGACGGGACGTCAGGCCCTTCTCGCTCGTGGGGGTCGTCTGGGACGACGCGCGGGCCGAACTGCACGGCACGGTCCAGGTCAGGACCCGGGCCGCCGGAAGCGGGAACTGGTCGGGCTGGCAGGAGGTGGAGATCCACAACGAGGACCACGCGGCCGACCCCGGCACCCCCGAGGCCACGGCGGGCGGGGTCCGCGGCGCCACCGCGCCCCTGTGGGTCGGCGACTCCGACGGCGTCGAGATCCGCGTCCTGCCGGAACAGGGCGGGGCGGGCCACGGGCTCCCCGGCGGGTTGCGCCTCGAACTCGTCGACCCCGGCCCCGAGCCGACCTCCGACCCCGGTCCCGACGCCGCGTCCGAC
The DNA here is from genome assembly GCF_055564335.1 of Streptomyces sp. NPDC029139. Classification (NCBI taxonomy): domain Bacteria; kingdom Bacillati; phylum Actinomycetota; class Actinomycetes; order Kitasatosporales; family Streptomycetaceae; genus Streptomyces; species Streptomyces sp. NPDC029139. The sequence goes on from NZ_JBVHWN010000007.1 coordinate 341,308, forward strand.
CCCGGCTCCAGCCCCGGTCCCGACGCGGCATCCGACCCGGCCTCCGGCCCCGGCTTCGACCCGGCCTCCGGCCCCGGCTTCGACCCGGCCTCCGGCCCCGGCTTCGACCCGGCCTCCGGACCCGAGCCCGGCTTCGACCCCGGTGCCGGAGCCCCGCCCGCGACCCGGGCGCTCGCCGAGTCTCGTACGGCCCCGACCGAGTCGCGTACCGCCACGACCGAGACGCGGACCGCCACGCCCCGCGCGCTGCGTGCGCCGACCGTCGAAGAGGCTGCCGCGACCTCCGTGAACGCTCATCTGGCCCCCGTCGGTACGGCCGCGATCCCGGCCGCGGCCGCCGCGAAGCCGTACATCGGACCCCGTCCGAAGATCGTCACGCGCAAGGGCTGGGGGGCCGACGAGAAGCTGCGGGAGAAAGGTTTCGTCTACACCAAGGCGGTCAAGGCGGCCTTCGTCCATCACAGCGCCACCGGCAACAACTACACCTGCCGCCAGGCGCCCTCCGTCCTGCGCAGTATCTACCGCTACCACGTCAAGAGCAGCGGCTGGCGTGACTTCGGCTACAACTTCGCCGTCGACAAGTGCGGAACCATCTACGAAGGCCGCGCGGGCGGCGTGGCAAAGCCGGTACTCGGCGCGCACACCCTGGGCTTCAACACCAACAGCATGGGCATCGCGGTCCTCGGCAGCTACGCCAAGACCACCCCGCCGGCCGCCGTGGTGACCGCCGTCGCCCGTCTGACGGCGTGGAAGCTGGGGCTGCACGGGGTGAACCCCAAGGGCAAGGTGACGCTGACGTCGGGAGGCGGAAACCTCTACAAGAAGGGCAAGAAGGTCAAGTTCAACGCCATCGCGGGGCACCGTGACGGCTTCGCCACGGCCTGCCCCGGCGCACGCCTCTACGGCAAGCTCGGCACCGCGAGGAGCGCGTCGGCGAAGTACCAGGGACGACGGTGATGGGGGCGCCGGTCGGAGGGTCTGCTTAGACTGACCGGTCATATCGCACGGACGAGCGGGCGAGCGGACGAGCGACGAGACCGGACCCGGACAGGAAGCAGAGACGACAGGTGACAGAAGCGATCCTCCTGGTCGGTGGCAAGGGCACGCGGTTGCGGCCCCTGACGGTCAACACGCCGAAGCCGATGGTCCCGGCGGGCGGTGTCCCGTTCCTGACGCACCAGCTGGCCAGGGCCAAGGCCGCGGGCGTCGAGCACGTGGTGCTCGCCACGTCGTACCTGGCCGAGGTCTTCGAGCCGCACTTCGGGGACGGCTCGGCGCTGGGGCTCAGCCTGGAGTACGTCACCGAGGAGGAGCCGCTCGGTACGGGCGGCGCGATCCGGAACGTCGCCTCGCGCCTCCACTCGGGAGCCGACGATCCGGTGCTCGTCTTCAACGGCGACATCCTGACGGGGCTGGACATCCGGGCCCTGGTCGCCACGCACGCCGACTCGGGCGCGGACGTCTCGCTGCACCTCACCCGGGTCGAGGACCCGAGGGCCTTCGGCCTGGTCCCGACGGACCCGACCGGCCGGGTCACGGCCTTCCTGGAGAAGCCGCAGACTCCGGAGGAGATCGTCACCGACCAGATCAACGCGGGGGCCTACGTCTTCCGCCGCTCGGTCATCGACACGATCCCGGCGGGCCGCCCGGTCTCGGTCGAACGGGAGACCTTCCCCGAGCTCCTCGCCGCCGGCGCGCACCTGCAGGGCCTGGTCGACTCCACGTACTGGCTCGACCTCGGCACCCCGCAGGCGTTCGTCCGCGGCTCCGCCGACCTGGTCCTCGGCCGTGCCCCCTCCCCGGCGGTGCCGGGCCGCTGCGGTGACCGCCTGGTCCTGCCGACGGCACGGGTCGCGCCGGACGCCAAGCTCACGGGCGGCACGGTGGTGGGCGCGGGGGCCGTGGTCGGCGAGGGCGCCCGCATCACGGGCTCGACGGTCCACGCGGGAGCGGTGGTCGAACAGGGCGCGGTGATCACGGACTCCCTGATCGGCGCGGGCGCCCGGATCGGCGCGCGCACGATCCTGACGGGCGCGGTCATCGGCGACGGCGCCCAGGTGGGCCCGGACAACGAGCTCCGCGACGGCATCCGCGTCTGGTGCGACGCGGTGCTCCCCCCGGGATCGGTCCGCTTCTCCTCGGACCAGTAGCACCCGCTCCCACGCCTGTCCGCCGAGGGACCCCGTGTCCCTCGGCCGCCGGTGTACGGGTGGGGGAACCGGGCCGGCCGCAGGTCGGGCGGTTCCGCACGTCCCACCGGGCGCCACCCGCCCCGTTACGCTCATACACATGGCCGGCCGCTTCAGACCCCCCACTCCCACGACCCGCACGACCGTGCGCGGCGGCCACGTCCCCGTACCCGCCCAGGCCGGCGAGGCCCCCGCCCCCGAGGCCCCCGCCCCTTGTGCGCCCGACCTCGGCCTCACGCTCGGCCCCCTGCGTCGCGGCCCCGGGGACCCCACGTTCCGTACCACCCCCGACGGCTCCGTCTGGCGGGCCAGCCGTACGCCCGCGGGCCCCGGCACGCTCAGGGTCGCCGTCCGCGCCGGAGCCGTGGAGGCGGAGGCGTGGGGCCCGGGCGGTGCCTGGCTCCTGGGCGGCCTGCCCCGGCTCCTCGGCGCCGACGACGACCCGGCCGCCTTCGTCCCCCGTCACCGCCTCCTCGCCGCGACCCACCGCCGCCGGCCCGGCCTGCGCCTGACCCGCACCGGCCTGGTCATGGAGTCGCTGATCCCGTCGATCCTGGAGCAGAAGGTCACGACCGTCGAGGCGTACCGCGCGTGGCGTCTGCTCGTACGGAAGTACGGCGAGCCCGCCCCGGGCCCCGCCCCCGACGGGATGCACGTCATGCCCGACGCCTCCACCTGGGCCCGGATCCCGTCCTGGGAGTGGCACCGCGCCGGCGTCGACGACAAGCGCGCCGCCACGGTCCTGCGCGCCGCGCGGGTCGCCCGCCGACTGGAGGAAGCCGCCGGGATGGAGCCCGAACGGGCCCGGCAGCGGCTGGAGTTGGTTCCCGGCATCGGACCCTGGACCTCCGCCGAGACGATCCAGCGCAGCAACGGCGCCCCGGACGCGGTCACCGTCGGCGACCTCCACCTGCCCGGCATCGTCGGCTACGCCCTCGCGGGCGACCGCACGACCGACGACGCGGCCATGCTGGAACTCCTCGCCCCCTACGCCGGTCAGCGCCATCGCGCGGCTCGCCTGATCCTCCTCAGCGGCCGTGTCCCCCCGCGCCGCGCGCCCCGGATGACCCCCCGGAACATCGCACCGCTCTAGGTCGCGTCCGCGTCCATCCCGTGCCCGTGCCCGTGCCCGCGGCCGTCCCACGTCCGTCCCGCGCCCCGCGCCCGCGTCCGTTCCCCGCCCCTGTGCGGGAGGGGCCTCACCGCACCTGGATGAACTGCCCCGCCTGCCGCTCCGGCCGGTCCTTCGGCGGTGCCGCCGCGTGCCCGACCGCCACCGCGCCCATCGGGTCCCAGTCCTCCGGCAGCGCGAGCACCTCGCGTACGACCTCACGGCAGAACATCGTCGAGGACACCCACGCCGAGCCGAGCCGCTCACCCGCCAGCGCCACCAGGAAGTTCTGCACGCCCGCGCCCGCCGCCACCACGAACATCTCCCGCTCGGCGGCGTCGCGGCGCGCGTCCCCGTAGTGGTGCGAGCCGTCCATCACGAGGCACGGCACCACCAGGTAGGGCGCGTTGCGCAGCACGTCGCCGCGCCGCACCCGCTTCGCGATCGACTCCTCCGACTTGCCGTCCCGGCGCAGGTCCGCGATCCACGCGTCCCGCATCGCGTCGAGCAGACGCAGCCGCGACTCCGGTGACTCCAGCAGAACGAAGCGCCACGGCGTGGTGTGGTGGGGCGCCGGTGCCGTGACGGCCGCCGCGACGGCACGCCGTACCGCACCCGGGTCGACCGGCTCGTCGGTGAACTCCCGTACGGTGCGCCGCAGAGTCACCGCCTCCCGTACGGCCTCCGAGGTCCCGAGCCGGAACATGTCGTCGGCGGCTCCGCGCACCAGCGCCCGAGCGCCGTCCCCGCCGGAGGCGTCCACCAGATGCGGCAGACCGCGCACGGCGGCCACCGGAAGACCGCTCGCCTTGCCCTTCACCAGGTCGCCCGCGGCGGCCAGTTCGTCGGCGGTGGCGACGACGGTCGCGCTGAGCGGATTGCCGTACGCGTCCGTGCCTCCGCGCAGGTCGTCGAGCACGCGTACGCCGGCCGCGCCGATGGCCACGTCGGTCAGGCCGCTGCGCCAGGGCCGCCCGAAGGTGTCCGTGACGACGACACCGACGTCGACGCCGAGGGCGTCGCGCAGACCGTCCCGCAGGGCACGGGCCGAGGCGTCCGGGTCGACGGGCAGCAACAGGACCGTGCCGGCGGGAGTGTTGGAGGCGTCGACCCCGGCCGCGGCCATGACCAGACCCTGCCGGTTCTCGACGATGCGCAGGGCGCCGCGCCGCGCCACCACCCGTACCGTCTCGGCGTCGATCGCCTCCTCCCGGTCGTCGGCGGCGATCACCCGCCCCTCGGCCTTGCTCACTATCTTGGAGGTGACGAGCAGGACGTCCCCGTCCTGGAGGCCGGGGGAGACGGACGCGATGAGCTTGGCGAGATCGTCCCCGGGCCTGACCTCCGGCAGTCCGCCGAGCGCCCAGACCCGATAACCCGGAGCCCCGCCGCCCGCAGCCCCGCCTTCGAGACCCGCGCCCTCCGGTGCCCCGCCCTCCGGGCCCGTACGGTCCGGTGCAGTGCCGTCCGGAGTCCCGCCCTCCGGGCCCGTACGGTCCGGTGCCGTGCCGTCCGGAGCACCGACGTCCGCAGGAGTCGTCATCCGCGGATCTCTTCCGCGAGCGTCAGCGCCTCGCGCGCCATCGTGGCCGTCGCGTCCACGTCCGTCATCATCAGCGGCACCGCCCGGCAGCGGATGCCCGCCGCCTCGACGTCCTCGACCGTGCCCGCGTCGACGGTGTCGACCAGCCAGCCGTCGAGCAGCCCGGAGCCGTAGTGCCGCGCCACCGCCGAGGCCGTGGACTCCACGCCCACCGCCGCGAGCACCTTGTCGGCCATACCGCGCACGGGCGCGTCGCCGACGATGGGGGAGAGGCCGACCACCGGCACGTCCGCCTCGGCGATCGCCTCGCGGATGCCCGGCACGGCCAGGATCGTGCCGACCGACACCACGGGGTTGGACGGCGGGAAGAGGATGACGTCCGCTTCCGCGATCGCCTCCAGTACGCCGGGCGCCGGCTTCGCGGCCTCCGCGCCGACCGCCACGACGGCCTGGGCGTCCACGGACGCCCGCAGCCGCACCCAATACTCCTGGAAGTGCACCGCCCTGGACTCCCCGTCCACCTCGATGGCGACATGGGTCTCCACGCGGTCGTCCGACATCGGCAGCAGGCGCACGCCCGGCTGCCAGCGGGCGCACAGCGCCTCGGTGACGGCGCTGAGGGGGTATCCGGCGGCCAGCATCTGCGTACGGACGATGTGCGTCGCGAAATCCCGGTCCCCGAGACCGAACCACTCGGGGCCCACCCCGTACGCCGCGAGCTCCTCCTTCACCGTGAAGGACTCGTCCTCACGGCCCCAGCCCTGCTCCTCGTTGATGCCGCCGCCGAGGGTGTACATCACCGTGTCGAGGTCCGGGCAGACCTTCAGCCCGAAAAGATGGATGTCGTCACCGGTGTTGCCGACGACCGTGATCTCCGCGTCGGGCGCGGCCTGCTTGAGGCCGCGAAGGAAGCGGGCACCACCGATGCCACCGGCCAGAACCACAATGCGCATGTGGATCAGTCTGTCAGGCGGAGACGACACCGGGGGCGGCCGGGGCGCACTGCGCCCGCACCGATTCGTGCATGGGCATCTCGGTGAGGCCGGGGAAGTACACGTGCAGGCTGATCGCCGGTTCGAGGGAGTCGTTGGTGACCTCGTGGACGTAACCCGGCGCGAACACTCGCTGCGCGCCCCCTGTGAGCGTCCGCGCGCCCCGCTCCGTACGCTCCGTCAGCTCTCCCTGGAGGACGGTCAGTACGCCGGAGGAGGGGCCGTGGTCGTGGAGCCCGCTGCCCTGCCCGGGCACCCAGGAGAGCAGCCAGACCTCGTAGCCGGGGCCGGTGCGCAGCCGGTGGTACCAGCGGGTGGTGGCGTCGTACTCGACATGGGGGGCCCACTGGGCGCGGTCGGCGGCGATGGAGCGGGCGAGCCCGGCGAACTCGGCCACGGTGGCGGGGTGCTCGCGGGCGGGCTGCAGGAGGTGCTGGACCTCGAGGATGTCGCCGGCGATCTGAAGGTCGCTGTCGCTGTTCATGGGTGCGGGGTTCCTCGGCAGAAGCAGGGAGTGCAGGTGCGGGGGGTGTCGCATGAAGCGGGATTCACGGGGAAAGCGGGTGTCGCCAACGGGGCGACGCGAGCGAGGTGACGCGGGAGAAATGAAGAAGCTGGAGCTCTACGGCATCAACAGCTGGAACAACAACAGCAACAGCGTGCCTGGACAGCGCGGCGGAACCCACGGGCGTGGGTCGCGGAGGGCGCTGAGATCGCTGGCATGGCACCAAAGGTGACGGGAGAACCACCCGACTGTCAACTCAATGCCCGTTTTGGCGGCAATGTTTCACCTCATCCGGTTACGGAGCCCGGAGAAAGGTTTGTGCAGCCGCTGAGCGGGAGAGATGGCGCAACATCCGTGCCCGTAAACGCGACCGAGGTCCCGTGATCGGACTGTGATCCGGATCGCTTCCATGGCTGGATCGCAACAAGATCCACGTCTCGGGCGTCTCTCTTCCCGAGGGAGCGGTGCGGCCAAGTCGGTGGCATGTGTCTCGTTTTTGGTGATTTGAACACTTTCCGCATAGCCTTGGTTCCGCAGAGTGAATACCGGACCCAATAGCAGATTCCGGCTTGACTCGCGCAGAGCACAAACTTGTAATTTCACTCGTGTCGTTCGGCCGAAATCGGTAACGGCAACATCACGGGGACGTAAAGACAGACGAGGGGCGCACATGACCGAGTTGTTCCAGGAACTGCTGGTCGAGGACGCGGACGAGGAACTCGGCTGGCAGGAGCGCGCTCTCTGCGCCCAGACCGATCCCGAGTCCTTCTTCCCCGAGAAGGGCGGCTCGACCCGCGAGGCCAAGAAGGTCTGCCTCGCCTGCGAGGTCCGCTCCGAATGCCTCGAGTACGCCCTGCAGAACGACGAGAGATTCGGCATCTGGGGCGGCCTGTCGGAGCGGGAACGCCGCCGCCTGAAGAAGGCCGCGGTCTGACCGGCGCCGCGATCCGCGCCCGCCCGCCACACCGCGCACACCCGAACACGAAGAACGGTCCGCACCCTGTGCATTGTCCACAGGCGGCGGACCGTTTGCCTTCCCGTCGCCCGGCCACCACCACCCCTCATCGAGGCGCTGGGCGCCAACCCCTCCTTGTCTGCCGTTAGTGTGGGGCCCCGTCCGAGACGTACCCACGCCCCCCGCGGGCGACCCCCGGCCGGAGGGCCCGTACCTCGATGTCCTCAACTCCTGAGTTCCCGCGACACGTCGTCACCGCCGTGCTCGTCGCCCACGACGGCGCCCGCTGGCTGCCGGACGCCCTCGCCGGGCTGCTCGCCCAGGAACGCCCCGTGCAGAACGTCGTGGCCGCCGACACCGGCAGCGCCGACGACTCCGCGCAGCTGCTGACCTCCGCGATCGGCGCCGACCGCGTCCTGCACCTCGCCCGCCGCACCGGATTCGGTGCCGCCGTCGAGGAGGCCGCCCGCACCGCCCCCGTGCTCGGACCCGAGGAACTCACCTATCTGAAGCGCCCCAGCGGCTGGGACCCGGTCAGCAGGACCTGGAGCGACGACGCCTACGACCTGCCCGAACTTCCGCACGGCGAGCCCGTGCAGTGGCTCTGGCTGCTCCACGACGACTGCGCGCCCGAACCGGACGCCCTCGCCGAACTCCTGCGCGTCGCCGACTCGGACACGTACGCCGCCGTCGTCGGACCCAAGCTCCGCGGCTGGTACGACCGCAAGCAGCTGCTCGAGACCGGCGTCTCCATCGCCCGCAGCGGCCGCCGCTGGACTGGCCTCGACCGCCGCGAACAGGACCAGGGCCAGCACGACCAGGTCCGCTCCGTCCTCTCCGTCTCCAGCGCCGGCATGCTCATCCGCCGCGACGTCTTCGAGGAGCTCGGCGGCTTCGACCGCCGCCTGCCGCTGATGCGCGACGACGTCGACCTGTGCTGGCGCGTCCACTCCGCCGGCCACCGCGTCCTCGTCGCCCCCGGCGCCGTCCTGCGCCACGCCGAGGCCTCCGCCCGCGAACGGCGCACCGTCGACTGCGCGGGCCGCTCCGTCGCCAGCCCGCACCGCGTCGACAAGGCCGGCGCCGTCTACACCCTGCTCGCCAACACTCGCGGCGCCACCCTGCCCTACGTACTGATCCGGCTCGTCCTCGGCACCCTGCTGCGCACCCTCGCCTACCTCGTCGGCAAGGTCCCCGGCCAGGCCGTCGACGAGGTCATGGGCCTCTTCGCGACCCTCCTGCGCCCCGAGAAGATCCTCGCCGCACGCAAGCGCCGCAAGAACCCCGCCGTCGCCGCGAGCGAACTGCGCCCGCTCTTCCCGCCGCCCGGCGCCACCGTCCGCGCCGCCGTCGAACAGGTCGTCGCCGACTTCGGCGGCTCCGACGCCGATTCCGGTGGCTCCCGCCACGGCGTCGTCGAGTCCGGACCGGGCGGTGACGACGCCGACTTCCTGGAGGTCGAGCAGTTCGCCCGGCTGAAGAAGATCGCCGGCAAGCCGGGACCGGTCCTCTTCGCCCTGCTCCTGCTCGTCTCCCTGGTGGCCTGCCGCGGCCTCTTCGGCGGCGGCTCACTCGCCGGCGGCGCCCTGCTGCCCGCCCCCGACTCGGTCTCCGAGCTGTGGGCGCGGTACGCGGACAGCTGGCACGCCCTCGGCACCGGCGGCACCCAGACCGCGCCGCCCTATCTCGCCGTCCTCGCCGGGCTCTCCGCGCTCTTCCTCGGCTCCACCTCCTTCGCGCTCACCGTGCTGCTCGTCTGCTCGGTCCCGCTGGCCGGCTTCACCGCCTACTTCGCCGCCCGCCCGATCGTCGAGTCCCGGCTACTGCGTGCCTGGGGCGCCATCGCCTACGCCTTCCTGCCCGCCGCCACCGGAGCGCTCGCCGCCGGACGCCTCGGCACCGCCGTCCTCGCGATCCTGCTCCCGCTCATCGCCCGCGCCGCCGTCGCCGCCCACGGACTGACCGCGCACGGGCCGACCGGCAGCGGCGCCGAGCCGACCGGTGCAGGACCGGCGCAGAACCGCGGCAGCTGGCGCGCCACCTGGGCGTACACCTTCCTGCTGACCTTCGCGATGGCGTTCACGCCGATCGTCTGGCCGCTCGCCGTCGTCCTCGGCATCGGGGTGCTCGTTCTGCGCCGCGGCGACATCACGGCGTACGGACTGCGCTTCCTCGCCGCCGTCGGCACCCCGCTCCTCGTCCTGGCCCCCTGGTCGCTCTCCCTGCTGACCAGCCCCTCCGCCTTCCTGCGCGAGGCCGGCCTGGACATCCGTACGGGCACGGCCTCCGCCCTCGACCTGCTCGGGACCAGTCCCGGCGGCCCGGGCACCACCGGCGGCCTCCTCCTCATCGGCATCGTGCTCGCCGCCCTGGCCGCGCTGCTGCGCGAGGAGCGCCAGTTCGCCGTCCGAGCGGCCTGGGCCGCCGCCCTCGCCGGACTCCTCTTCGCCGTGCTCTCCAACGGCGCCGGCGGCACCGGCTGGGCCGGCCCCGCCACCCTCGTCCACGGCGCGGCCCTCCTCGCCGCCGGCATGATCGGCGCCGAGGGCGGACGCACCCGCGTCGCCGCGCACGGATTCGGCTGGCGTCAGCCCGTCGCCGCGCTCATCGCCCTCGCCGCCGCGCTCGGCCCGGTCGTGGCCGCCGCCACCTGGATGATCGGCGGCGCCGACGGCCCGCTGACCCGGCGCGACCCGGTCCAGGTCCCGGCGTTCGTCGCCGAGGAGAGCGACACCCGCGACCAGCCCCGCACCCTCGTCCTCGGCGGCACCTCGCCCGACGAGGTCGCGTACACCCTGGTGCGCGGCTCCGGCGCCCGCCTCGGAGACGCCGAACTGGCCGAGGCCGCCGGCAGCGACACGGGCCTGGACAAGGTCGTGGCCCACCTGGTGGCCGGCTCCGGCGCCGACCAGACCGAGGAGCTCAGCGGGTTCGCGATCCGCTACGTCCTCGTACGGGACGGAGCGCCGCGCCAGATGAGCCGCGTCCTCGACGCCACCCCCGGCCTCAGCCGGCTCAGCCAGCTCGACGGCAGCGCGCTGTGGCGCGTCGACCGCGAGGTCGCCCGCGCCACGATCGTCCTCCCCGGGGCCAAGCCCGCCGACGGGACGGTCAGGCCGGTCACCGTCGCAGCCGGGCCCGTCGAGGCGCACACCACGGTCCCGGCCGGCCCCGCGGGCCGTGTGCTGCGCATCGCCGACCGCGCCGCCGAGGGCTGGACGGCCACCCTCGACGGCAAGGAGCTGAAGAAGACCACCGTCGACGGCTGGGCCCAGGGCTTCGAGCTGCCGGCCGCGGGCGGCCGCCTCGACCTCACGTACGACCAGCCGCTCACCCACACCCTGTGGATCTGGACCCAGGTCGGCCTCGCCGTCGTCCTGCTCGTCCTCGCCCTGCCGGGGCGCCGTCGCGAGATCGACGACGACCTGCCCGAGGAGGAGATCGCGATCCCCGCCCAGGCGATGGAGGGCGACGGGCGACGGGCCCGCCGCCTGCGCGCCGCGGCGGAGGCGGAGGCGGAAGCCGCTGCCGCGACCGGGGCCGCGCCGGAGGAGCAGCGGGCCCCCGAGCCCGCCGCCGTCCCCGAGCAGCAGTCGTACGCCGCCGAGGACTGGCAGCAGCAGCCCCAGCAGGCCCAGGAGCAGTACGCCCAGCAGGGATATCCGCAGCAGTACACGGAGTACGCCGCCGATCCCTACCAGCAGGGCTACGAACAGCCGTACCAGCAGCAGTACGACCAGCAGCAGTACGGGCAGCAGGGGTACGCCCAGCAGTACGACCCGTATCAGCAGCAGGGGTACGACCAGCAGGGGTACGAGCAGCAGCAGCCGTACGAGGGGCAGCAGCCGCCGCCGCAGCAGCCGTACGAGGAGCAGCAGCAGTACGACCCGTACGCCTACGGCTACGAGACCGAGCAGCGTCCCGACGGGAGCAGCAACCAGTGAAGCGCACCACCCTCTCCCTGATCGCGGTCGTCACCGCCCTCGCCGCCGTCACCGGCGTCGCCGCCCTGACCGCGCCCGACGGCAGCGTCCCGGTCGCGACGATCGCGGCGGAGCCGATGCCCGTGGAGCGCTCCAGCCTGCTGTGTCCGGCGCCGAGCACGTCCGAGGTGGCCGAGACGGACTACACCTCGTACACCCCGGGCGGAAAGTCCGCGGCGGGCAAGGCCGACACCGCGGCCAAGGCCGAGCTGAAGGCCGCCCCCCTCGCCGCCATCCCCGGCGGCACGCCGGCGAAGAAGTCCGCGGCCGCCAAGGCCCCGGCGACCGTCACCGAACCGGGCAAGCCCGTCTCCGCCGAGGCGAACGGCGGCGCCGCACCCGCCCTGACCGGCGCGGCGACCGGCGCCCTCGCCCCCGGCTGGACGGTCCAGCAGACGACCGTGGTCCCGGCGGGCGGTGCGCGCGGACTGCTCGGCGTCACCTGCTCCGCCCCCGACACGGACTTCTGGTTCCCGGCCGCCTCCACGGCCAAGGAGCGCCAGGACTACGTCCACCTCACCAACCCCGACGACTCCGCCGCCGTCGCCGACATCGAGCTGTACGGCCCCGAGGGCGCGCTCAAGTCGCAGCTGACCGAGGGCATCCCCGTCCCGGCCCGCTCCAGCGTCCCCGTCCTGCTCTCCACGCTCACCGGCGAGGCACCCGCGGCCGATGTGACCGTCCATGTGACGACCCGCAGCGGACGCGTCGGCGCGGTCATCGGGTCCGCCGACGACAAGCTCGGCAGCGACTGGCTGTCCGCCTCCGCCGACCCGGCCGGCACGGCCGTGCTGCCCGGCATCCCGGCCGACGCGACCTCGGTGCGCCTCGTGGCGTACGCACCGGGCGAGGACGACGCGGAGCTGAAGATCCAGCTGGTCGGCGAGAACGGCACCATCGTCCCCGCGAGCGCGCAGTCCCTGCACGTGAAGTCGGGCATGACCGCCGCCGTCGAGCTGCCGGACCTCACCCGCGGCGAGGCCGGCGCCCTGCTGCTCACCCCGTCGGACCCGAAGAAGACCACCCCCTTCGTGGCCGCGCTGCGCGTCGTACGCGGCAAGGGCGACAAGCAGGAGATCGCCTTCGTCCCGGCGACCGCCGCGATCACCGCCCGCGCCACCGTCACCGACAACCGCGCCTCCGGGTCGACCCTCACGCTCACCGCCCCGGGCGCCTCGGCCCAGGTCAAGGTCACCGCCTCGGCGGGTACGGAGGGCGGCACACCGGTCTCCAAGACCCTCACCGTCAAGGCGGGCACGACGATGAAGGTGACCGAGCTGGTCCCCGCCGGCCTGAAGGGCTCCTACGCGCTGACGGTGGAACCTGTCTCGGGCGGCCCTGTCCACGCCGGACGCACCCTGGCGGTCCCGCAGAACGGCGTTTCCATGTTCACCGTCCAGACCCTGGCGGACGACCGGGGCACGGTCCAGGTCCCCGCGGCCCGGCAGGACCTCTCGGTCCTCGACGACTGAGGCCCCGCGCGGGACGACCTGACTCGCCCGAAAGGGGGCCGGTGTTCCCCCGAAGGGGTCGGTCCGGCCCCTAGGCAGTGTCTTCAAATGATCATCGCTGGTGGATCATAGTGGTGTGATTCGTCGCCATGAACTGTCCGATGCCGAGTGGGAGTTCGTCCGGC